>DATGFC010000068.1:0-3285 GCA_035309485.1 Candidatus Sulfotelmatobacter sp. | reverse complement strand
TGACCCCTGACCCCTGACCCCTGACCCCTGACCCCTGCTCCCCGCCCCTGCTCCCCCGCAAGGTGATATCCTGACCCGCAATGCCGTCCCAGAAGTTTAGTTCCCGTGCAACGCCGTTTACTCCTGACGATCGCCAGCGCGCCGCCATCGAACACCTGGACGGTCCGCTGCTGGTCGTCGCCGGAGCCGGCACTGGCAAGACCTCGGTTCTCACGCATCGCATCGAATACCTGATCCGCGAAGGCCACGCCCGTCCCGACGAGATCCTTGCCCTCACGTACACCGTCAATGCAGCCCGCGAAATGCGCGAGCGCGTGCAAAAATTGCTGGGCGGCAAGCCGATTCAGGCCCATACTTTCCACGACTACTGTCTGAAACTGCTGCAAGGCGTAGATAAGGGATTCGACGTCCTCGACGAAAAAGATCTTTGGATTTACCTGCGCCGCCGTCTCCGCGAACTCCGCCTCGAGCACTACGTGCGCGCCGCCAACGTCGCCCAGTTCTTGAATGATCTGTTGGAGTTTGTTAGCCGCTGTCACGACGAGCTGGTTACGCCCGAAAAATACTCGAATTATGTCGAGCGCCTCGAACGCAACGAAGTCCCCATCCCACGCGTAGCGAAGTCCAAAAACGTACTCGACGATGCCGAAGTTCTCGGCCGCTGCCGCGAAATTGCCCGGGTCTTCTCCACGATGGAACGCTGGCTGCAGGAAGAGAATCTCGGCACCTTCAGCCACATGATCACCCGCGCCCACGATTTGCTCGCCCACGATGAAAATGTCCTCGCCGCAGCTCGTAGCCGCGCACGTTTCATCCTGGCCGACGAATTTCAAGACGCCAATTTCGCACAGATCAAGATCCTCGCCCGTCTCGCCGGGCCCGGCGGAAACATCTTTGCCGTGGGCGACCCCGATCAATCCATCTATCGCTTCCGCGGAGCCTCCAGCGCAGCTTTCGAACTGTTCCATCGAAATTTCCCCGCCGCCAAGCTCGTGGTCCTCGAGAAGAATCGCCGCTCGACCACCCCGATCTTGCGCACGGCGTTCGCTCTCATCGACAAAAACCCGCCCGTCTTCGCCAACCAGGCGCACAGCTCGCTCAGATACGATCGTGCCCCGCTGCAATCCGCGCGCGAAGAGGAAGCCACGAAATCAGGCATCCAGCTGCCCAGCCCGGCGGTAGAAGCCATCGTTCTCAACAGCAGGGACACCGAGGGACCTGATCTCGTCGCCTACCTTCGCGACGCCCAACGAAAGTCGCGCTGCAAATGGTCGGACTTCGGCATCCTGTACCGCACCCACGTGCACCGTGACGACCTCGTGCACGAACTCGCCGAGGCCGAAATCCCCTTCGTTATCGAAAGCATGGATATTTCCGACACCTCGGAGGCCCGCGATCTCTTTGCCTGCCTGAATGCCGTTGTCTCTGCCGGCGACGATGTCAGCCTGTTTCGTGTCGCCGGACTTCCGTGCTTCCATGTCGATCCCGATCAGTTGCGCCAGACCATGCGCGCCATTGCTCGCGACAATCGCGAAGCCCAGGTCGTACCGCTATCGTCCGCTCTCGACCGCGTCGCAGGCGGCGCTGAGGTGCTCGCCGCCATTCGCAATGCCCGTGAACAAATCGAGCGCCGCAATGCAAAGGCGCGCGCCGCCCTCGACATCATCGTCAAACAGTTCGCGCTTGACTCGGCGTCGCCCGTCATTCAGGCGGCCCTGCATTTCGTGCAGGCATGGGAGCAAAAGAAGATCAATCGCACCACAGAGCTGCACGAATTGGTCGAGTACCTCGGATATTTCCGCGAAGCCAACGGAGTGATCCCGCTGGAAACGCCGGAAAACGAAAATGCGGTTCGCCTGATGACCGTGCATGGCGCGAAAGGCCTTGAATTTCCACACGTGTTCATCCTTCGCGCCAATTCGAACTCCTTCCCGTGTCCCTACAAAGAGACACTGGTTGCCTTTCCGCGCGAATTGCGCGATGCCGACTCACTCACCGAGGCCGACGATAAGACGCTGCACGGACAAGAGGAACGCCGTCTGTTCTACGTCGCTATGACCCGCGCCCGCGATTCCCTGCGTATCTATGCGAAAGAGGGCACCGGAAAGAACGACAAGACTCCTCCCGGCTACGTGCGCGAACTGATGGCCAACCGTGCCGTTGCTCCCTGGTTCCGCGCTGTTCCTGCAAGGGGCGCGCAAGCCACGCTCGATATTGCCGCCGCCGCGTCTCCTCTATACCCTGCCGAGTCGCGGACCACTGCCTGGTTCGAGTTGCCTGTACTCCATGGATTGCATAAGCGCCTCAGCGCCTCCGCCGTCGACACCTACGAACGCTGCGGCCTGCAATTCAAGCTCGAGCGCGACTGGCGCATCCCCGCCAAGCCTGCCGCCGCCATGCAATACGGCGCCGCTATTCATCGCGTGCTCAAAACCTATTTTGATTCCGTGCGCCTGGATCGTCCTAAAACCACCGAGGAGCTCATCGATCTCTTCCGCCTCGATCTCGCCGCCGCCAATCTTCAGGATGTCTACCAGCGCGAGCTCTACGAGAAGCTCGGTATCGCTCAACTGGCCCAGTTCCTATCTGAAGCTCAGCAGATCCCCGCTTCCCAAGTCCTGCATACTGAGGAATCGTTCGAAATCCGTATCGGTGAGACCATCGTTGTTGGCCGCATCGATCGCATCGACAGCCGTCCCGATGGCACCGTTGCCATCGTCGATTACAAGACCGGCAAGGCCCGCGACCAGGAAGACGCGGACGAGAGCCTGCAGCTATCGCTCTACGCCATCGCCGCTCATGAGAAGTGGGGATACAAGGTAGGAGCGCTGATCTTTCACAACCTTGAAGAGAATGTTCCGGTCCTCACGCTGCGCTCCGACTCACAGCTGCTGGATGCGCGTCAGCGTGTTCAAGACGCCGCTAAGGGAATTGCCGATGGAGTGTTCAAGGCGAAGACGGGTATTCATTGCAACTTCTGCGCCTACCGTAGTCTCTGTCCCGAGAAGGAGAAGCGCATCCCACACCGGGCAGAAGCCAACGCCGCGCGCTCCAATTAGTTGAAACCCTGAAACCTCGAAATTGTGCTTCCAAAAACTTAGGGGACGCATTCAGCGTCCCCTTTTTTGCTTCGTACTGAGCTTGCTTAGTGTTTCTTTTTCTTCTTTGCCTTTTTCTTGGTTGCCATGGTTCCTATTCTCCCTTCCATTTTTCATGGAAAATGTCGCAGTGGTCTTCTACTGCAACTAGTTGATGTATAGAGTTAATGAAAAATGAAGTCAAGAA
>DATGFC010000067.1:0-42834 GCA_035309485.1 Candidatus Sulfotelmatobacter sp. | reverse complement strand
ACGCTGTTCTCACCTACTCCCCTGGCTCCATCAGTACAACTGGCATCGCCCCCATGCTAGTCTGAACCACGCTCCACCCATCAGCCGATCCGGTCTCGACCGGAACAACCTGTTGATACACCACACCTAGGGGTCAGGGGTTAGGAAGTAGTGGGCAGTGATCAGTGGTCAGTGATCAGTCGTCAGTGGCTGCTCTCTATCCCGCAAACCCGCGGGATTGCTCACTACTTTGGTCCTGACCCCTTGCCTTGTCCCCTGCAGTTACGAACGCTTTCTGGGCAAGACCATTCCGATTGTCCGTTCCGCTTAGGGATGCTAGGCTCGAAGCAGGTGGGCTCTGCAATCGCCAATCCGTTGAAAGCAAGGGAATCTACGCCCAGCCGAGTCATGCAGTGGCTGCAATCGGCGACCGCGGAAGTGTGGGTGAAATTCCTGCTGTCGCTGGTCGGCCTGGGACTAGCTTTCGGGGCAGCGTTGTTCTCGACAGTGTCACGCGATGCCGGGAATTTGTGGGCGACAGTGATCCTGGCGTCCACATCATTGGTGCTGGCCACACTCGTGGGTGTGGTGACGGTGCCCTACCTGGCGCGCCGGGCAGCCATGGAGCGGCTGCGGGAATCTTTCGATTACGACGTGACCCGCGGGGGCATTATCTATGCGCTGGTCACGCTGGTGATTGCCATCGCCGCCCTCAATACCGGCAATAATCTGCTCTATATAGTGGTCGCGGCCATGCTGGCGGCGATCCTCGTGTCCGGCTACGGTTCCGCGCTGGTGCTGCGCTACCTGGAACTGGACATCCGCCTGCCCGAGCACGTCTTCGCCGGGCGCCCAGTGATGGGACGAATTGTTCTGCAGAATCCGCGGCGCTGGCTGCCGTCGTTCTCGGTGCGAGTGGTTTCGACGCGCAAGAAGCGGAAAAAGCCGTCGAAAAAATGGCAGTGGGAAGCGACGACCTTCACGTTTCCGTTTAACCGTCCGGCCGAGGAGCAGTGGGTGCGCTTGCCCGATCGCCGCCTGCGGCGCGTGACCGTGCTGCCGCCACCTCCGGGAATCTTCCAGGGAATGGCCTACTTCCCCTTCCTTCCGCCGCAAGTGGAAGTCAGCGCAGATCTGGAATTGCAGTTTGACCGGCGCGGTTGCTATCGCGAAGACAGCTTCGGACTGGCCACGCGTTTTCCGTTCGCGTTTTTCACCAAGACGCGGCACGTTGCGCTGAAAAAGGAAGTGCTGGTCTATCCACGGGTCGAGCCCACCGACGAAGTATTTGAAATCCTTCCGCTGGTGCGCGGGGAGTGGGAAAGTTTTGTTCGCGGGCGCGGCTCCGACTTGTACCGCATTCGCGAATACATGCCCGAGGACTCCGCCCGGCACGTGGACTGGAAGGCGACGGCGAAATCAGGTTCGCTGAAGGTGCGCGAGTTCGCCCGCGAAGACGAGCGCAAGCTCTGCATTATCTTTGATAACCCTGAGTCGGCCATTCTGAGCGAGGACGCCTACGAAAAGGCGGTGGATCTGACCGCTTCGTTGGCGTGGCACTTTTCCACGCAGGAGACGGAGGCTTCGTTCCTGGTTCCCGGACGTCCGCGCACCCGCGATCTGCATGAATTTTTGGCAGAATTGGCGGTGATCAAGCCCGCCACGAGCGGGAGCTCTGCCGCTGCCACCGAAGACGTGCTCCGTACAGACGCCGTAAACAACTCCGACGATTACAAGATCGTGGTCACATCCCGGCGGCGAGGAACGATCCCGGTCGCGCTGTGGAATTCGTCTTATTTCGTATTTGTGGGCGAAAAGGAGACGGCGGCCAGTTCGGTCCGCTAAGGGGCCATTTCGCGGAAATCCCTTTCGCCCCAACCTTTTTTCCTTCCCATACATCTTGCCTTAGGCATATACTCGCGCCCCGGTAGATGCTTGTGGGGGCCAACTCGGGAGAATTCATTACCGGGAGGGATGCAATGCTTATTTGCGACCTGATCAAGAATCAGGAGACGTACCAGGCGGATCTCAGCCACACTGTTTTGGAAACCGTACGCGCCATGGTGGAGCGCAACATAGGCGCTGTGCCCATCATCCACAATGGCAGACTGGTCGGTATCTTCTCTGAGCGCGACCTGATGCGCCGGGTCGTGGCCGAGGGCCGTGACCCCAGGAGCACGTGCATGGCCGAGGTCATGACTGACGATCCGTTGACCGTCAGCACCAGCGAAGACATTGGGAATTGCATGGCTCTGATGCGCCGCCACGGCTTTCGCCATCTGCCCGTTTGCCAAGAAGGACAGCTGATTGGCATGGTCTCTCTCAGGGACATCCTGCTGCACGACCTCGACGAGAAGGATGACGAGGTACGGATGATGCGGGCCTATATCCACTCCATGCCTGACGCATAGAAAAGGCGTTGGACGCTGGTCCCTGCTGCACCCACAAGGATCCCTGGGCGATGATTGACCAGCGGACGAGACGTCAGCCCCCTCTGCCTACATCCCCTTGACTGCCCATGTTCTCCCTTAGCACTAAGGTAACTTGTCCAAAGGGATCCCCAAAAGGTAACGTTACTGGCGATTACCTGAGTGCATTGAACACCGGATTAAGAAGGTCTAGTTTTGGGGTACCAGCGATCCTGCCCTTGAAATGAAGGCTGAAGCTTCGGGGGAGTGAGGCTTTGGCTTGCGCGCATGCGTGCGCAGGGGCCGCTGAACGAGGAGCATGAGCGAGAAAGTCACGATACTGTACTACACGCTCTGGATCCTGCATCCCGTCCTGCAGACGGCGATTGCGGGCTTCATGCTTCGCCGTGGACTGTTCCGCCAATTCAAATTCTTCTTCGCCTACATTCTCACGCAGATCGTGAGCTTCGGGATCGTTTTTCCCGCCTACGTGTGGCGCAGTTATTCCTACCTGTTTTATCTCTACTGGGGAACCACGGCGATCAGCGTGGCCTGCGGTTTCCTGGTGATTCATGAAGTGTTTGTCGATGTGTTTCGTCCCTTCCACACCCTGCGCGATCTGGGCACCGTGCTTTTCAAGTGGGCAGGACTGGTGATGCTCCTGGTGGCCGGCGTAGTTTCTGTTTCGAACACCTCAACCCAGTTCGGACCGCTTGTCCAGGCCATCGTGACCGCGCAGCGCTGCGTGCGGATGATCCAGGTGGGGATGGTGCTATTCCTGCTCTTCTTTGCGCATTACGTGGGTGTCAGCCGGAGGCAGCACAGCTTCGGGATCGCGCTTGGCTTTGGCGCGTTCGCCTCGACCGAACTGATTTTGATCGCGTCCTGGGTGGGCCATCACCTGGGCGGCGGCCCGTGGATGAGTATCGCGAACATGAGCGCTTATAACTGCAGCCTGTTTTTGTGGCTGGGCTACGTAGCGGTGAAACGGCCGGCGCGGGATCTTTCTACGTCGCTGCTGCAGACGCATCGCTGGGAGCAGAGCCTGTCCGATATTCACCATCCAGTGCCCGCCGACTCGCTCATTCCGATGTTTGAAGGGATGGTCGACCGCGCACTGTCCCGTTCGCACCCCACGGATGTCCCTGCCGTTCCGGCAGAAGGTACAACTGGTTCCGTGGTGGGTGCTGTGGTGCGGGCGGCCGAGGGGTTCGCCGCCGCGGTGCGTGCAGGATCTAAGGGGTAAGGCGGACGGCGGACTTCAGACCTCAGACCTCAGCTAGGCTGGATTTCTTTGAGCTAACAGTTCGGGAATCGTAAATCCTCGCGCGCAGTTCCTCGCCTTGTGGTACTTGTGATTACTCTTCAATCACTACTTTTGTTGTGGGCTGTAAGTTTGCTTGGCAGAGATGTTAACGGTCCAGTCCAGCGACTGGACCCAGGGCGCTCATCCCGCGCTTTCGTACACCCTGTGAAATTTCCTGCATAGAAAATTTGACACGTGTCCTATAATGCGGCACCGCGCGATAGGAAATTCTTCTCAAGGATTTCCACAGCGGAATAGGAGACGAACCCATGAAGAGAACGATCGGGACCCTGCTCCTGATGGTAGGACTCGTGGGCACATTCATCGCAGCCGCCGTCCAACAGGTTCCCGCCTCGGACGGAGGCCCGCTCATCCTGTGCCCACCGAAAACAGCCAACTGCCAATCCACCCTGCCACCGCAGTAAACCCCAGGGGGGCTGTGACCGGCAAGGTCACTAAAGTAACCAGTCGTGGGTAACCTGTGGTAACTGGAGTTTGGGCCAACTCAAGGGCTTGCAATTTTCGGGCTGACGGACCTTATAGACCGTCGGCCCTTTATTTTTTTCGGACGCTGAGAGAACCCTGGAACCACAGAGGACACAGAGGTTCACAGAGGATTCCTGGATGCTTCCTGTTGCTCGTCTTCAGGCTGCCGGCTTGGATAGGGCCGATTCCAACTGGCGCTTGAGTTCGCTGGGGTCATTTACGGGCGGCTGACATGAGGTGCCTGAGCATAGGACCGCGAACGGCTGCCCGGAGTGAAGCTGCGGCAGATTCGGAATTGTTTCCGACAGCACCTGCGGCAGATTCTGCGGGACCGCCTGATTCGGGGTGAGGCGCAGCACGCTCTTGCTGAAGGCGAAGGGCGCCAATGCGGCGGCGCACAACTGCTCGCCTTGGTCGCGCTTGCTCTCTTCCGCGATCACAACCACCTGGACCGGGCTTTCCAGGAAATGGATCACGGCCATGCCGTAGGTGGCAGCGAAGATTCCAAACTGCTCGGCCACACCGGCGAACGTTTCGAGTGTCTGTTCCGCTTTCTCGCGATAGCTGGCGTCGCCAGTGAAGTGATGCAGGCGGATGAGCGCGATCGCCGCCATGGGATTGCCAGCGGGCGTGGGCGAGTCCTGAAGAGGCTTGCGCCGCGTTGCCAACACGCCCAGGCTCTTACCGTCGGGTGCCGGTTCGGAGTCGAAGAAGCCGCCCGAAGTCGCGTCATAAAAGCGCGCGATCAGCGCGTCCACTAGGGCATGCGCGAACTTGAAGTAGCTGAGATCGGCTGTGGTCTCGTAGGCGTCGAGGCAAGCCAGTGCCGTGAAGGCGTAATCATCGAGGAGTCCGGGAACCTCGCGGTGGTCGGCTTTGGGGTCGGAGTAGGCGACCACGTGCAGCAGTGACGCAGCGTGGGCATCGGTGCCATGCTTGAAAGCCTGCGAAAGCACGCGATCGAGAGAGCGCAGCGCGAACCGCCGCGCATCGGCAAGGCCCAGAACCCGCGCCGCCTCGAGGTATGCCGAGATGCACAGGCCGTTCCAGCCGACGTAAACGGTCTTGTCCACATACGGAGCTTGCCGCTGCAGCCGGGCGGCGTACATTTTCTTTTTGGCCGACTCCAGGAGTTCTTTCACGCGATCCGGAGGCAGGTTCATGCGACGGGCGATCTCGTCGAGGGGCGCGCGGACAAACAGGACGTTCTTGGCGGGATTGTGATGCATCTCGCCGATTTCGTTGATGTCATAGTGCAGGGCCGCGACCTGCGCTTCTTCTTCGGTCAAGACGGCGCGGGCCTCGTCCAGCGTCCAGGTGAAATAATCGCCGTCGTCGTCCATGGAAATGTCGGCGTCCTGCGAGGCATAAAATCCGCCACGCTCGCGATCGCTGAGCCATTCGTCCATCCAGCGGATGATGTCGCGGGCCACGTCGGCGAAAAACTGCTGGCCCGTGGCCTGGTAGGCGTGGACGTAATTCTTCAGCAGTTCGGAATTGTCGTAGCACATCTTCTCGAAGTGCGGCACGACCCAGCGCTCGTCCACAGAGTAGCGATGGAAGCCTCCGGCGAGTTGGTCGTAGACGCCACCGCGCGCCATGTGCTCGAGCGTGGTCACGATAATGTTGCGGAGGTCGGCATGGGCGGTTGAGGGGCTCTGCGCCGCTGGACGGCCGGGGGCGGCCGTCCCCACATGGCCCCTGGCATAACGCTCTATCAGAACGTCCAGGGCGGAAGGATGCGGAAACTTCGGAGCCTGCCCGAAGCCGCCATGGTGGGAGTCGAACATCTTCGCCGCGGATTCCTGGATGGCCGTGATCACTGCGGTCGACACACGGCCGCTGCGGCCTGCAAATGATTCCGACTGGGAAATCGCGCTTTCGACCATCTTGGCCTGCTCGATCACGTCGCCATTTTTTTCGTGGTACGCATTGGCAATGCTGAGCAGCACGCGGCGGAAACTGGGGCGGCCGTAACCATCGTTCGGGGGGAAATAGGTGCCGCCGTAGAAGGGCTTGCCGTCGGGTGTGAGAAATGCAGTGAGAGGCCATCCGCCTTGCCCGCTGACGGCTTGCACGGCGGCCTGGTAACGTCCGTCGATGTCGGGACGCTCGTCGCGATCCACCTTCACGGCGATGAAGTGCTGGTTCACAATCTCGGCAATGGCGGGATCTTCGTAGGATTCGCGGTCCATCACGTGACACCAGTGGCACCACACCGCGCCGATGTCGAGCAGCATGGGCTTATTTTCGCGCTGCGCGGCCGAGAATGCCTCCTCACCCCACTCGTGCCATTGGATGGGCTGATGCATGGCAGAGCGCAGGTAGGCGGAAGAAGCCCGGGCGAGGGAGTTTAGGGCGGTCGTGGTCATCCTTTAAGTTTAACGCTGGTTGAGTGGGATTAATCTAACGGGTTTAACCCGGAACTCGATAGGGTTATCAAAGCCGCGTGGATCTGAATTATCCGCGGCAAAGAAATTGGCGTATGGTTTGAGGGCGGCAATAAGGAGATTCTCGAAGTGTACAAGTTGGATATCTTCTGCTATGTATCTGGCATCTTTGGGGATAGCTTTCAAGGTCTCAAGCCGGCGAAGGGAACTCAATGAAGAGCACTGCGATGAAGTTCGCGGTTGGTGCCGTTTTAGTTTTTGTACTCCAAATCAGTTTTCTGAACGCGCAGGATGGCAGCGCGAGCCACCAGACGCCTTCTGTCACGGTGGCGCAGGAAGAGCCGGCAAAAACAGCCTCCGCGTCTTCCGATAACCTGCCCGACGCGCCCGGGCTCCAAGCCCAGGCACAAAGCCAAACTCAAAGTCAGAATCAAAATCAGAATCAGAATCAGTCTCAAAATCAAAGTCAGGATCAGACGCAGAAAGAGAGCGCTCCATCGCTGGGGGATCTGGGCTTCTCGAAGGCCGAAGAGCAGGGCAACGCCCGGCAGCAGGCGCTGCTCGACAAGCGCACGCACATGCTGAAGATTCACCAGCGCATGGGCCTGATTACCACGATCCCGATGATCGCGTCGGTGGTGACGTCGTTGAACGCGGGTGGCCGCAGCGAGGGCACGGTCTCGCGCGACCTGCACGTGGCGATTGGGGCCCTGACCGGCGATTTGTACGGAATCACGGCGTACTATGCGATTCGCGCGCCGAAGATCGAGGGCACCGAAACGCGCGGCCCGATTAAATTCCACAAGATTATGGCATGGATTCATGGACCGGGAATGATCGCAACGCCGATTCTGGGAGCAATTGCATTCTCGCAAAAGAACAATGGCGAAAGAGTGCATGGCATTGCGCAGGCGCACGGCCCGGTCGCGATTGTGACTGCGGGGGCCTTCGGCGCGGCACTGTTGTCCGTGTCGCTCAAGTTCTAACAACGTCATCCTGCCCGGGAACTCATTCGAAAACTGCTGCGCAAAAATCTATGAAGAAAAACCTGCTGCCTTTATTTGTACTGTTCGCCCTCACGAGTGTTTATGCCGCCGATCAAACCTGGGTCTTGAAGCAGAGCACGCTCACCTATCACGTGTCGCATCCGCTGCATCAGACGGATGGCGTGAGCCATGCCGCGCGGGGAAAGGGAGTCTGCCACGACGGGCAGTGCGATTTCCTGATTGCCGTGCCGGTGAAATCGTTTGATTCGGGCGACAGCAACCGCGATCTGCACATGCTGCAGGTGACTCGAGGCGCGGAGTATCCCATGGTGCAAGTGCGGACTCGCCTGCCTGAGTCAGCAGAAGGCTCGAGCACCATCAAAGCCGACCTCGACGTCCAGTTTGCGGGGCAGACCGCGCATTTTCAGCAGGTGCCGTTGGAAGTGAAGACGGAGGGAAAGGAGAAGCACATCACGGGGACAATCCCGGCGACGCTGGCGGACTTCAAAATCGAGCCACCGTCGCTGCTCACTATGCCGGTGAAGAACGAGATTCCGGTGAAGGTAGACATGACGTGGAGCCCGCAATAGAGCGGGGGCGGGACGCCCGCGCGACAGCCGGCGAGACGCCGGCGCTACCAGCGAGAGCTATGCTGGCGGCGAATGCACTGACGGTGGAACCACGGTTACGGCAACGTTGCCAGCACCGCTGCGAACCGGTCGGTCACAGCCTCGAATCCCTTTTCTGTCGGGTGGAGTTCATTCGCCCACCAGTCCTGGTAATCGTCCAGGCGATTGGAGAGCGTTCCGCGCAAGTCGATGTACTGGACATGCCCCAGAGCCGTCTGTGACGGCAGCAACTTCACCATCGTGTTGAAGCGGTCCATCATGGCCTGCATCATGGCAATTCGAGTGGGCAGGTCTGAGAAGTTCTTTTCGCGAAAGCCCGGATCGAGCCACGGTCCGGGAAAAGGCCAGCCTCCCAGAAATCCGCGGCCATCGGGGACCGGGTAGTCATATCCATGAACCAGGATGGGGACGATTTTGCCAAACGTGCCTTGGCAAAGGCTGGTGATTGTCGTCAGCATCTGCACATACGCGGTGAAGATTCGCTGGTTCAAGACTCCGTCAACCACCTCGTCGTCCCAGCCCGCGATAGGAGAGAACGCGTTGTTGAGCAGCATGCCAAACTCGTTGCCGGCCACGTCATCGCCGCCGCCCGAGACCAGCACCGCCTTGGGCACGGCTCCGCGCGCCTGGATTTTTTCCAGCTTGCGGGCGAAATCGTCGAGTTGCCCTCCGGTATACGCCATCTTTTCGATGGGATCTCCTTTGTGCGCGGTTGACTCGACGTTGTAGCCGTGAGCGTCTTCCAGCAGCTTGAGGACGTCATGCAGCGGGTAGTCGAACCAGGAATCGCCGGCTGCGGCCAGGAATCCAGCTGTCTGAAATTCCGCGAGCGCCGGCTCCGGAGCGGCGGCGGCGGTGGTTTGAATCTTCAATGCCAGCTTCTTCGGATTTTTCTGCAGGGCGGCAGTCCGCCGGATCAGAGCCAGCTTGCGGAGGCTCAGAATGTCGTCCGCTTTCTTACGGCCTTGTTCCAGCGCGGCCGCAATCTTATCTTCGAGTGGCATAGAAACCTCCACGGCCCTCCCGCGTTTAGGAGAGGGTGCGTCAGTATATGTCGGCTTTTAGGCGGGAAGACAGTTTTGCGGTTTTGTTCGGAGAACGTAAAAAGGCTTGCTGCCTGGGCAAATCACGAGATCGAAAGTTGCTGCGCGATGCTGCAGTACAGATCGATGGCCTGATGCAATTGCTTTTTCTCGATGTACTCGCTTTCTGTGTGCGCTACGTGGATTGAGCCTGGGCCGATCAGCAGTGGCTCGCCCCAGTTGGTCAGCTGTGGGATGTCTGTCGTGAAGGCGGCAATCATCGTGGGTAGTCCATCGACGCTCCGCAACCGCAGAAAGGGAATCTCGAGGGGAAATGTGACTTGGACCTGATCGCCCGCCTCGGCAAGAATCTGTTGGCGCAAATCGTTGGAGGGACCTACGAGCCGGTAGAGCAAATCGGCGTGCGCGTAATCAGGAATTACATTCGGCGCGCGCCCGCCTTCGATCAGGCCGATATTCAGCGTGCACGGGCCCACCTGCGGATCGGCCGGTAACTGCATCGTGCGCAGGCAGGCTAGTGCCGAGATCAGCTTGTCGATGGCCGACTCGCCCAGTTCCGGATACGCTGAGTGTGCCATGCGCCCGCGCGCGGCGATTTCCACGCGCAGGGTTCCTTTTGATGCGAGCGCGATACGATTCTCGGTGGGCTCGCCATTGACCAGAAACTTGCTTCGCGGACCTTGGGTGCTCGCGGCATACTGATTCGCGACTTGCGCGCCCAAGCTATCGCGTTCCTCGCCAACGACGAACAACAATCCAACAGGCGTGCCTTGCCGGCGAAGACGCTCGGCTGCCGCGACTTGCGCTGCGATGATCCCCTTGGCATCACACGAGCCGCGGCCATAAATGCGGTCTTCATCTTCGGAGGAAGGAATGAACGGCGGCACGGTGTCCATGTGGGTGGAGAAGGTGATCGCGGGTACGGCTTCCGGCTTGCGGTCACCGGCTTCGGTGACGGCATACAGATTGAAGCGGTCGCCCTCGACCGGCATTTTCAGCGTGCGGTAGCCGAGGCGGCAGAGCTCGCCATAAAGATAATTGGCGACCGCGGATTCATTGCCCGTGATCGATTCGATGTCGACGAGCTGGCGCGTGAAAGTGACGACGTCCATGGTGGAGAGGATAGCAGAGGCAAAGGCGGACCTCGGACCGCAGACCTCGGACCTCGGACCGCAGACTGAGTACTGAGTACTGAGTACTGAGTACTGAGTACTGAGTACTGAGTACTGAGTACTGAGTACTGAGTACTCTCCTGCTCCTGCGATAATCTAGAGCGTGCACTTTGCCGCGCCCATACGCTCTCTGTTTCTCGACGGCCCTGCGGGAAGGCTGGAGGCGCTGCTCAACGGCGGCGCGGAGAACGCGACCCATGCTGCGCTGGTCTGTCATCCCCATCCTCTGTTTGGCGGGACGCTGCACAACAAGGTCGTCTTCCACACCATGAAGGCGCTGAACAGCTTTGGTTTTCCCGTGCTGCGCTTCAACTTCCGCGGCACGGGCTTGAGCGAGGGCGAACACGATCAGGGTAAGGGAGAAGTGGATGATGTTCGCACTGCCCTCGACTGGCTGGACACGGAATATCAGCTGCCGCTGATTTTTGCCGGCTTTTCTTTCGGAGCCGCGATTGGCTTGCGGGCAGCTTGTGCGGACCCGCGGGTTCGAGCGCTGATTGGGGTGGGCGTTCCGGTGGCGCCGGTGGCCGCCGATACAGAGGAGCCTCGCGTATACACGCTCGATTTTCTGCGGGATTGCACCAGGCCCAAGTTGTTCGTGAGTGGAGCGCGCGATCAGTTCGGGCCCCGCGCCGGGCTGGAGTCCCTGGCCGCCTCTGTGCCGGAACCGAAGAGGCTTGTCATCGTTGAGGGCGGGGATCATTTCTTCGAAGGACGTTTGCGCGAGTTGCGCGAGGCGATTGAGGAGTGGGTTAGGGAAGCTGTCGGCTCTCAGCCCTCAGCTTTCAGCTAAAGACCGGCATTTCAGCGGCGAATTCCCTTGCTTATGTGATTTTCTGAGCGCAGCGAGCGCTGAACCACCGCCCGAGGGGGATCCAGCCTTTCGCAGCTGAAGTGGTTGAATTCCTGATGGCTGATAGCTGACGGCTGACAGCTCTTCCTTATAATCTTCACGCATGCCTGATCCCGCTCGTGAATCGCAGTTCCGGCAGATGCGCGAAACGGCGCGCGCCATTTTTCAGCACGCACTGGATCAAGCTTCCATCGAGAAGGCTTTTGCGCGACACGTGCATTGCGAGCGTGGCATTTTGCGGGTGCGCGAAGATCTTTACGATCTGCAAACGTACTCGCAAGTGCGCGTCATCTCGATCGGGAAGGCCGGTCACACGATGGTCGAGGCGCTGAGCCAACAGGTCGGATCGTCGGCCGAGGGAATTGTGGCGAGTTCGACGCAACCGGTATCGCAGGTTCGCGGCTTCCGATATTTTCACGGAGGGCATCCCACGCCCAACGCCGAATCGATCCAGGCGGCGAGCGCGATTTTGCGCCTGCTCGAAGCGCTCCCTGCCAGCGCGCTGGTGATCTTTCTGGTGAGTGGAGGAGGGTCGTCGATTGTGGAAAAGCCGATCGACGATGACATCTCGCTCGACGACTTGGTTGCAACCTATCGCGCGCTGGTGCATTCGGGCGCGCCCATTGCCGAGATCAATGCGCTGCGCAAGCATCTCTCTGCGGTGAAGGGCGGACGCCTGGCGCAGGCCGCCTCTCCCGCGCAGCAGGTTTCATTATTCGTATCAGACGTTCCCGATCAGACGCCGGACGCGCTGGCATCGGGTCCAACCATGCCCGATTCCACGAGCGTGGAAGATTGTTACCGCATCGCAGAAAAGTATGAACTGCTCAAGCAATTTCCGTCGTCTACGCGAGAACTGTTGGAGCGCCATGCGCTGGAAGAAACACCGAAGTCGGATGATCCGGCATTCCACAACGCGCGCTGGTGGACGATTCTGTCGAATCAGACGGCAGTGGAAGAGGCGAGCCTGGCTGCCGAGCGATCGGGTTTCTTCGCGCGAGTGGACAATTCCTGCGACGATTGGGATTACCAAAAGGCGGCCGATTATTTGCTCAAGAAGATTCGCGAGTTGCGCCAGCAGTGTTCGCCGGTCTGCCTGATCTCGGGTGGAGAGGTGACAGTTAAGGTCTCGGATGGCGGAATAGGAGGACGGAATCAGCAGTTTGCGCTGGCTTGCGCCGAGAAGATCGTGGGTGAAAACATTACCGTGCTTAGCGGGGGAACCGATGGTGTAGATGGAAACAGCCCCGCGGCGGGCGCGGTGGTGGATGGCAGCAGCGCGCAGCGGGCGTCCGAGCAGGGGTTGGATGTGCGTGGCGCGCTGGCCAAGTTTGATGCGTATCCGCTTTTCCGCGCGATAGGGGATGCAATCGAGATTGGCCCAACAGGGAATAATCTGAGGGATTTAAGAATTCTGCTGGCCTATTGAGGTACGTTTCGAGGCGGTCGTGTTGAGCGCATGTTATTGACGCCGGCGTTAGACATTCTTTTGCTAATCCCTCACAATATGGTCATCATTTCAGGGGAAATCATTTGAGCAAACCGATCCGCGCAAAAATCAGCGCTCTGGGCACCTACGTTCCGCCTCGCCTTCTTACCAATGCCGACCTCGAGCGCATGGTCGACACCAACAATGAATGGATCATGGCCCGGGTCGGCATCCGCGAACGTCATGTTGTCGATAAAGGTGTGGCCACCAGCGATCTCGCCGTAGCGGCCTCCCGCAAGGCCCTGGCGCAGCGCGGATTTACTCCCAGCGACATTGAAACCATCATTGTCGGCACCGTCACTCCGGACATGTTCTTTCCTTCTACCGCGTGTGTGGTGCAAGAGAAGCTGGGAGCCAAGGGAGCCTGGGGATTCGATCTCTCCGCCGCCTGCTCGGCATTTCTCTATTCGCTGCAAGTAGGCGCACAGTTCATTGCGAGTGGGGCGCACAAGAGGGTGCTCGCCATCGGTTCCGACGTAATGTCCTCTATCATCGATTACACCGACCGGGCTACATGCGTCATCTTCGGAGACGGCGCAGGGGCTGCGATCCTGGAACCAGCAGAGGATGATTCCGTTGGCCTCATCGACTTCATTCACGAAGTCGATGGCTCTGGCGGGCAATTTCTCTATATGCCGGGCGGCGGCAGCCTGCATCCCACCAGCAAAGATACGATCGCTCAGCGGATGCACTACGTCCATCAGGACGGCCAGCAAGTGTTCAAATTCGCCGTCCGCAAGCAGACCGAACTGTGCCTCAAGTTGCTTGAACGCAACGGGCTGAAGGGCGCGGATATTGATGTCTTCATCCCGCACCAGGCGAACTTGCGGATCATCAACGCCACTGCCGACCGTCTCGGACTGCGCCCGGAAAGCGTGATCGTGAACATCGATCGTTATGGGAACACAACGGCTGGAACGATTCCTCTGGCGATGAACACGGCGATTGAAGAAGGCAAGCTGAAGAAGGGAAGTCTGGTGCTGCTGGCGTCGGTGGGAGCAGGGTTCACGATTGGAGCCACCCTGCTGCGCTGGGCATTTTAGGAGTGGACCTTAGGCGTCAGACCTTAGACCTTGGACTTTCAAGACTTGCGCCCATCGATTGGCAGTTTTTCGAGTCTGAGGTCCAAGGGCCGAAGGCTGAAGTCTGAGGTCTAACGCCGGCTCTGAGTGACGTTCGTAACTCTCCGGAATGCATTCCGGTGGCCTCTCCGAAGTCTCAACTGCTATCGTTTTCGCACGTCCGCGTCACGTGGGGATGCCGCCGGCGTGTAAGGTATGACTCGCAACCTCTGGTTTTGTCTACTGCTTGCCCTGGGCTCGATAGGAATCGCCGCCCAGCAAGCCGATCCTCGTGAAAGCAAACTGCTGGTTCTGGAGCGCCTCTGGAACGAAGCGCAGGTCAATCGCGATTCTTCCGCTCTGGATCAACTCGTTTCCAGCCGGTTTGTGAATACGGAGTATGACGGCGAGGTCAGCGACAAACAGAAATTTCTTGCCGATATTAAGGATCCACTCTTTAAACCTACGTTGGCCAATATTTCAGGCGTCAAAATGAACTTCTTCGGTGATACTGCCGTGGTCACGGGAATCTACCATACCCAGGGCACGTATGAGGGCAAGCCGTACGACCACGTTGGACGCTTCACCGATACCTGGGTCCTCGACATGGGCAAGTGGCAGTGCGTCGCCAGCCACACCAGCCTGCTCAAGAAATGAAATTTCTCATCAGTTGGATTTGTGGAAGAGCGCGCCTTTAGGCCCGCGTTGGGCGCATCGAACTTAACCGCTTTAGCCGGTGTAATTTGTTCTTCGCCTCTCTCCGTTATAATCCCATAAATTCTTTTTATGCGGCAGAACTGCGTTGCGCTGGATTCCCGGTGATCTAATCATGCTCAGGAGAGTACCAGTGGACTCCGCCGCGCATCCTCGAGCCTGGAAGGTTCTGCTCGCTTTCGCACTCATCTATTTTGTTTGGGGCTCCACGTATTTCGCCATTCGAGTCGGGGTCCGCGAGGTACCACCCTTTCTGCTGGCCGCCATTCGTTTTCTGATCGCAGGAACAATTCTGTACACATGGATGCGGATCAGGGGGACACGTTCGCCGACAATGCGGGAATGGGCCGGAGCCAGCCTGCTGGCAGTCCTGATCTTCGTCTTGGATTATGGCCTCGTGTTCTGGGCTGAACGCCGCGTACCGTCGGGAATCGCGGCGGTCATGATGGCCACCATCCCGGTGTTTATGACCTTATCGGAAATCTTGATCATGAAGACACAACAGCTCACGCTTCGTCTGGCTGCCGCACTGCTGGTGGGCATAGCCGGCGTAGGTGTGCTTGTGAGCCACAGCGCGAGTTTCGGCGATGTCCCGATCGACACACTCGGCGCCTGCGCCCTCATCGTGGCGGCTATCAGTTGGTCGATGGGATCAGCGCTCACGCGCAAACTGCCGCTGCCCTCGGACAAAGCCATGAGTTCCGGAGCGCAAATGTTTGCCGGAGGCGTACTGCTTACGTTCACCGCAGGGCTGGCCGGCGAATTCCGTGGGTTCCACCTGCAAGCCGTCTCGGCTAGGGCGTGGTTCGCCCTGCTCTATCTGATCGTGGCGGGCTCGATCATCGCCTTCACCGCCTATGTCTGGCTGATTCATCACGAATCGCCGACCAAAGTGGGAACTTATGCGTACGTAAATCCAGTCGTCGCGGTTCTGCTGGGATATTTCCTTGGAGGAGAGAATATCGGCCCGCGCACGATTTTGGGCACACTCTTGGTGCTGGTCAGTGTAATTGTGATTACGACTGCGCGGTCGAAGAAAGTCGAAATCGGCACGCAACGGGACGATCTTCGAACCTCAGACGCCCCAGAACTGACGACTGACAATTGATAGTGAGATCTCTATGGTCTCGTCATCTTCTCCGGCTTCACTAACTGATCGAACTCTTCCCCCGTCAGATAACCCAGCTTCAGCGCCGCTTCCCGCAGGCTTGTATGCTCGACGTGAGCCGTGTGTGCGATCTGGGCGGCTTTGTCATATCCGATCTTGGGCGCAAGCGCGGTGACCAGCATGAGTGAATTCTTCACATACCAATCGACTTTCGCGCGATCGACCTCAATGCCCTTGAGCATGTACTCGACATAGCCGTGGCAGGCATCAGTGATGAGCGTAACCGAGTGCAGAAAGTTGTAGATGATCACGGGCTTGTACACGTTTAGTTGGAAGTTCCCTTGAGACCCGCCGAATCCGACGGCAGCAGTCGCGCCGTGAACCTGCACGCAGACCATGGTCATAGCCTCGCACTGCGTGGGATTGACCTTGCCGGGCATGATCGACGACCCCGGCTCGTTCTCCGGTATAGACAGCTCGCCCAACCCGCAACGCGGGCCGGAGGCCAGCCAGCGGATGTCGTTCGAGATTTTCATCAGCGAGGCCGCCAGCGTCTCCATCGCCCCTTGCGCAAAGACGATTTCATCGTGCGCCGACAGCGCTGCGAACTTGTTGGCATGCGAACGGAAGGGAAGCCCCGTGAGTTCGGCAATTTTCTTGGCCGTGCGCTCGGCAAATTCGGGATGTGTATTCAATCCTGTGCCCACCGCGGTTCCACCGATGGCCAGATCGTAAAGTCCGTCCAGCGCCTGCTCCAATCGTTTAATGTCGCGCTCGAGCAAACTTGCCCAGCCGCCGAACTCCTGGCCGATGGTCAGAGGCACGGCGTCTTGCAAGTGCGTGCGGCCAATCTTCACAATGTTCTCGAATTCCTTGGCTTTGGCCGCGATCGCGTCGCGCACTGATTTAATAGCCGGAATGAGCGCATTCTTCACCCGCTCGGCTGCAGCAATGTGCATAGCGGCCGGAAACGTGTCATTCGAAGACTGCGACATGTTTACGTGATCGTTGGGATGGATGGGCTTCTTCGATCCCATCTCCCCGCCCGCGATTTCGATGGCGCGGTTCGAGATCACTTCATTCAAATTCATGTTGGTCTGGGTGCCGCTGCCGGTCTGCCAGATCCGCAGGGGGAACTGATCGGTGAGCTTGCCTGCAATGACCTCATCGGCGGCCTGCACGATCAGTTTGGCCTTATCCGCGGGCAACTTCCCCAGGTCCTGATTCACCAATGCACATGCTTTCTTGAGGATTCCGAAGGCCCGAATCAACTCCGGCGGCATATTGTCGCGGCCAATATTGAAATGCAGCAGCGAGCGTTGGGTCTGCGCGCCCCAATACACATTCGCCGGGACTTCGATCTTGCCCATGCTGTCGGACTCCATGCGATGGCGGGTGGGGGCTTCCGTAAGAGTAGACATGACGGCTCCTGGTTTGAGCGGAGAGATGAAGGCAACCGCAAATTATAGCTCTTCATGATCCTCAATCGAGTTACTGCTTGACGTTAAACGTTAAACGCGGTAAGTAAGGGTCAGTCTATGGCGAAATCTCAAACACCTCTTCCTCCCATTCATCCTGGCGAAATTCTGCGCACCGAGTTCATGGAACCTCTTCAGCTCAGCATGAATCGCCTCGCACTCGACCTCCGTGTCCCTGTTACTCGGATTGCAGAGATTGTTCACGAGCGTCGTGCCATTACCCCGGATACGGCGTTGCGTCTAGCCCGCTATTTCAATACCAGCGCTGGATTTTGGCTCAATCTGCAGACCGCTTACGATTTGGAAGTCGCTGAGGACAAATGGCTGCGTGTCATCGAAAGAGAAGTTAGGCCCGTCTCGATGGCGGCTGCGGGCTTTCGCTCGTAGGTCGGGCGTTCTGCGAATCGTTACCAAGTTTCCACGTGCTAGAATCATCGGTTTCCGAGTTGCTCTCGACCCCGTCCATCGAGTGCCTCCGTCCTGATCCATGCTCCAATTCCTGGCCGCCGAAGAACTCGACGTCGAACCTAAGACCAAGCTCAAGTTCCATCCCGAGATGCACACAGACGTGCTGGTTATCGGCGCGGGGCCGACTGGGCTGGCCTGTGCCATCGAAGCTCAGAAACTCGGCCTGAAAGTCATCGTGGTCGACAAGGGTTGCCTGGTGAACTCGCTGTTTCACTATCCCGCCAACATGGTTTTCTTCACCACGCCCGAACTGCTCGAGATTGGCGACATTCCGTTTACTACCGCC
This sequence comes from Candidatus Sulfotelmatobacter sp., assembly GCA_035309485.1. Lineage (GTDB taxonomy): Bacteria > Acidobacteriota > Terriglobia > Terriglobales > Acidobacteriaceae > Sulfotelmatobacter. The sequence continues at coordinate 24,978 of DATGFC010000067.1, read as the reverse complement.
CAGCAAAAGCCGACGCGGGAAGAGGCTCTCGAGTACTACCGAAAGGTCGCCGAGCACTACGAACTGGATGTTCGCCAGTATGAGTGGGTGAAGATGGTCGTGGGCGAAGACGGAAATTTCAGCATCACAGCGACGGATCGGGCCGGCCGTCCGCACGATTACCGCACGAAGAAAGTGATCGTATCAACCGGTTATTATGATCTTGCAAACCAGCTTAATATTCCGGGCGAGGATCTGCCCAAAGTCTCGCATTACTACGGCGAACCGCATCCCTATTACGACACGGACGTGATGGTTATTGGAGGAAAGAATTCTGCTGCGATTGCCTCGCTCGACTTATGGCGGCACGGGGCGCGGGTCACGCTGGTGCACCGCGAGCCCCAGCTGCACCATCACGTGAAGTACTGGATCAAGCCAGATCTGGAAAACCGCATCAAGAAGGGAGAAATCGAAGCCTACTTCAACAGCTCGGTGCAAGAAATCGGCATTGACCACGTGGTGATCAATACCCGGTCCGGGCCCATGCGCCTGAAAAACGATTTCGTGCTGGCCCTGATTGGTTATCACCCCGACTACGACTTTCTGCGCAGCATGGGAATCGAACTCTCAGAGCAGCAGTGCCGCCCGGTCTGCGACCCTGTGTCATTGGAAAGCAACGTGCGCGGAATCTACGTCGCTGGCGTGATTGTGGCGGGATCGCGTACGAACGAGATCTTTATCGAGAATGGCCGCTTCCACGGGAAGCAGATTGCGGACGACCTGAAGCGCAAGATGCACAAGTAAATCCGAAGCCGCCGAAAATAACAAAACCCCGGAGCGGTGCTCCGGGGTTAGAACTTTCAGCTGTTATTTTTTAGCAATCTTGCGGCGAATCAGACCGGCCAAACCCGCCAGGCCCGTTCCCATCAGGGTTAACGAAGCGGGTTCAGGGGTAACCGAACTGCCTCCATCTAGGACGCCAGCTTCCGAGTTGGGCGTGATGTAGAGGATTTTGCCGGTTTCCGGGTTGACCAGCTCAGCGTACAGGATTGTTCCTTGTCCCACGCCGCTGGCGGTAATGGTCATCGGGTTGCTTCCCATCACTCCGACGTTGGCATACCCAAACTGCTGGTTGTTGGCGGCAAAGCCTAAACCAGTCCAGCTGGCTTGGATTGCGCCGAGCGCCCCACCTTCGGGGAAGCTCGCGAGCGACGTGAAATTGATACCATTCACGGAACCAGTCAGGCCATTGGGTGCAGCTGCCAGGATGATCAAGTCATCGCCAGCAAAGGATTTGTTGCCATTGACACTGATGGTGAAGGTGTTGCTCGTTAGGATGTTCATGTTAATGGCGCCATTCGCCGTTCCATTCACGTGCATCACGTCAGGCGTCGACGCGGAGCAGGTGTAGGTGGCGAAGGCGTTGCAGGTATTCGCTACAGCGGGCATAGAAGCGATGAAGGTCAGGGGGACTAAGAACAACAAGAATTTAGCGGCGCGCATGTGAATAACTTTCTCCCGGATTCTGGATAGAACAACCCGCTGCGATAGGGAGCACGCGAATTGCCACGCGATTGCAGTCATTGGGTCAGGCAAGATCCTTAATAATCAGCAACATAGAGGATATGTGCGACCCCTTACGGACGTAACCTATGCAAAGGTTTGAACACTAATCCGCAAGTTCGTGTTTATTGCTCTCAGGCGTGCCGACTGGGGAGAACCGTCGACCTGCCGTTTTGCCGGACTCCGTAAAAACGCATAATCTAACGACTCGCAATGGAACCTCAACCGGAGCATGGCGCGTCCAGCATTTCCCTAGCTTCGTACGCGCGCCTGATTGGCGCTAATGCCAATTTCCGGCGGCTTTGGCTGGCGCAGATCGTCAGCGAGATTGGGGATTGGTTTTACACCCTATCGATCTACACCATGCTGCTGCAGTTAACTGGGCATGCCAGTTCCGTGGCGCTGGCGTTGGTGTTGCAGGTTTTGCCGCAGACCTGTGTAGGCCCGACGGCAGGTGTGGTCAACGACCGTTTGAAGCGCAAGCACGTCATGATTGCAGCAGATATTGTGCGGTGCGTTGTCGTGCTTGCCATGCTATTGGTGCGTTCGCGTTCGACAGTGTGGCTTATCTATCCTCTGCTGCTGGCTGAGACGGTCATGGTTTCGTTTTTCGAGCCGGCGCGCAATGCGGTAATCCCCAATATCGCCGATGCGGGGGAAGTACTGGTTGCGAACACGCTCTCGTCCGCGACCTGGTCGGTCAATCTGATGATTGGAGCGGGGGTTGGGGGCGTGGTGGCGGCGTACTTTGGCCGTAACACTGTATTCCTGTTGAACGCCCTATCCTTTCTGGCATCTGCGGCGCTGATCAGCGGAATGCATTTTGACGAACCCCATGCGGTCGTGGCTGCCCCGCTGCGGCCAAAGGATCTAGTCGATTTTTCTCCCGTGCTCGAAGGCATCCGCTACATTCGCAGCCATCCAACCCTGCTGCCAGCCGTATTCGCGAAGGCAGGCGAACTCATGGTGGGCCCGAGTTGGGTGATTTTCACGGTCATGGGCGCACGGGATTTTCCCATTCATGGGCGGGGCATCGATCCCGCCGGCGGAGCGATGCTGGGTATGAGCATTCTGCTCGGGGGCCGCGGCCTGGGGGCACTGGCCGGGCCGCTGATCTCGGCACGATGGGCGGGACAGAATGATCGACGCCTGCGGTTCGGCATCCTTCTGGGATATCTCTCGATCGCGCTCGGCTATACCATGCTCGGAGTCAGCCGCACAGTCTGGATGGCAGCCGCCTGTGCGCTCGTGGCGCATGCTGGGGGTTCGACGGTGTGGGTCTTTTCAACTACGCTGCTTCAACTTCATGCCGAAGATCGTTTTCGCGGACGTGTCTTCTCCGCCGACCTGGGCCTGGCCAGCTTCACTTTTGCAACCACTGCCTACTTGTGCGGGCGCTTTCTGGATCTTGGAATTTCCTCCAGAACGGTGGCGATGGGCACCGGCCTCGCGATGCTGGTGCCCGCCGCATTGCTTGGGCTGTTGATTCGGGCTCGCTCCAGCAAAGCGTGGTCGGTGTCCTAGCCTTTACCAAGGCGGTCGATCTTCGCCGCCATGATGAAGTCGCTTTCCGTCAGCCCATCGATTTTGTGCGTCCACAATGTGACTTCGACCTTTCCCCACGTCAGCAGTATGTCTGGATGATGGCCCTGTTCTTCGGCCACTGCGCCCACGCGATTGACGAATTCCAGTGCCTGCTTGAAATCGGGAAACCGGAACTCACGATGAAGATGGTGCTCAGTGGTCACTGTCCAGCCGGGCACTTTCTGGTGCAGATCTTCCAGTTCCTTGCCTTTGAGCGGCGGTACGCCTCCGCGGCACGGTACACATTTCTTGTCCGCAAGCTCTTCTGCCATACATCACCCCACAATCGAATGTTCCAGATCTGTTCAATCATAAACAACTGGACAGGACACAGGCTGTGCCGCAGGGCTGATGACAGATAGCGGCACTTGTCCTCACGAGCCCTGGCTATCTGGCGCTGAGAACAGACAGGTGACACCTGCTACACTTTCGCCATGCTGACGCATCTCGAATGCACGCGCTGCGGCGAACACTATCCCGCCGATCGTCCGCAAACGGTTTGTCCCAAAGACAGCGGTATTCTCTACGCCCGCTACGATCTTCCCAAAGTCAAGCGCGCATTCTCCGCCGCCCGGCTCGCCGGACGCGCCCCCACCATGTGGCGCTACGATGCCGTGCTTCCAGAAGCCAATCCCGTCTCGCTTGGTGAGGGTTTCACGCCCATGCTGCCCAGCCGCGAGTTTCCCAATGTGTATATCAAGGACGAAGGCCTGAATCCGACTGGATCGTTCAAAGCCCGCGGCCTGGCGGCCTGCGTAACCATGGCTCGCCATTTCGGACTCAAGAAGCTGGCTATTCCATCCGCGGGCAATGCGGCCGGCGCGCTCGCCGCTTACGCGGCCGTTGCCGGGCTAGAAGCCCACATCTTCATGCCCAGAGATGTCCCTATGGCCAATCGCATCGAGTGCGACTATTACGGCGCTCACGTCACGCTGGTAGATGGCCTCATCAGCGACTGCGCCCGCAAGGTTGCCGAACTCAAGGATTCCGATTCGTGGAGAAAAGACGGATGGTTCGACGTTTCCACGACTAAAGAGCCTTACCGCGTCGAAGGGAAAAAAACTATGGGCTACGAGGTTGCTGAGCAACTTGGCTGGCGTATGCCGCAGGGCATTATCTATCCCACTGGAGGCGGCGTCGGCTTACTCGGCATGTGGAAAGCATTCGACGAAATGGAAGCGTTAGGCTGGATCGGTTCCGAACGGCCCAAGATGATTACCGTTCAAGCCGCTGGATGCGCACCCGTCGTGAAGGCGTGGGAGGAAGGGAAGCAGTCCGCCGAAATGTGGCCGAATGCTTCGACGCTGGCCTCGGGCCTGCGCGTCCCCAAGCCGTATGGCGATTACCTGATTCTCGACATCCTCAAGAAGAGCAAAGGGACGGCGGTCAGCGCGACCGATGAAGAAATCGTCGCGGCCACGCGCGACTGGGCTAAAACCGAAGGTATTTTCGCCGCCCCGGAAGGCGCCGCCTGCCTTGTGGCCTACCGCAAACTGCGCGCCAGCGGACTCTTCAAACCAGAAGACGTAGTCGTGCTCTTCAATACCGGCAGCGGCCTGAAGTACCTCGACGTTCTCGATGCCGTGAGCGCGCCCTCGCGCGTGAAACCGGCGCAATCCACGAAACCGGCAGCCCGCCAAATCGGCGGCATCATCGGACCGTATTAGTAGCACCGGCGTCCCGCTGTTACCGCTCGTAAGCGCTAACTTGATGGAGAACCTTAGGCCACGGAAAAATACTCTTCTAGTCCACCGGGAGTGATGACGCAAAGCAAACGGCTATAGAAACTGGATGACACGCTCGTATGCCAACAGCGTCTAGGCCTGAGCTGGCGTCAGGCCATGTCGGCGCATAATTTCCGCCATCTCTACGCGGTCCGGAGGTCCGCCTGAAGTCTCGTTAATCACTTCGGCGGCCTCGCGGAAATATTGCGGACCGATGGCCGCTGGCGTGATTACGCAGAGCGCCTTTACGTCGTGTGCCCCGTTGTTATCGAACCGGTGAATGGCGCCGCGCGGAATGCAGAGTGCTTGCCCCGGCCCAACATCGATTCGTTTTCCGTCGACGGTCCAGGTCAAGACTCCCTCGATGCCGTATATCGTCTCTTCGTAATGATCGTGGCTGTGTGCTGGCGCGGCCAGACGCTGCGCTGCCGGGACCACGAACTCAAAGGCCGCCAGGGTGCCCGTCGAGTTCTCTCCGGTAATCAGGAAACGAACCACCAGCGGCCCCAACCGGATGGCCTCGTCAGAAGGATTGATCTGGAGATCGATGGTTTGCTGTGCCATGTATTCCTCTCCTGTTAGTAAAGTCCATTTACCGTGCTACACTGTAAACTCCATTTACCGAATGTGTCAAGGCAAAAATGTCGAGATCAATCAAAACTGAGGATATGCTGATCGGGGCCTTGCTACGTGTCCCGGCTCAGGCGATCCAACGCCGGATCATCAACGAGCTCAACGCGGCCGGTTTTGAGGAGCTGCGCGTACCGCATATGGCGGTGCTGCAGTTTCCGGGTCCGGATGGGATTCGCCCTGGCACTCTCGCCGAGCGCGCCGGTATGAGCAAACAAGCTATAAACCAGCTGCTCGGGAGTCTCGAAGGGCTTGGCTATATCGTACGCTCCGACGGCGTTGACGGGGGCCGAGCACGGATTATCCGCCTCACAAAACGGGGCCGGGCCGCGTATTCAAAAATCCACGAGATACTTCGTGACATCGAGCGGGAATGGAGCTCTGAACTTGGGCCCAAGCCTTTTGCTGAGCTCAAAGAACTGCTATTTCGAGTCTGGGAGAGTCCGTTGGCCCGGTAGCCGGGCGCCCCCGTTCCTTGTCCCTGTCCGATCGTTCTTCCCTTTGCCATTGTGTCCCTTATGGTTAAATAAAACTTCCATGACCGACCGTCTCTACTACCACGACCCCTTCCTCTACGAGTTCGAAGCCGAAGTCCGCGAGCAGACCGACACTCCGCGCCCGGCGCTCATTCTCGATCGCACCGCGTTCTATCCTGCGAGCGGCGGCCAAGTCCACGATACCGGATGGATCCTCGCGGGCGATCAGAAATCCCGCGTCACCGAAGTGGCTGACGCCGAGGACGGCCGGGTCGTTCACTACCTCGAAGCTCCCGTAAGAGATCTGAAACCCGGCACCCGCATTCGCGGCCAGATCGACCCCACCCGGCGCCGCGATCACATGCAGCAGCACTCCGGCCAGCATGTCCTCTCCGCCGCCTTCGTCCGCCTCTTCGACATGCCGACGGTCTCGTTCCACATGGGGGACGATTATTGCTCGATCGATCTCGATACTCCCAACGTGAGCAAAGAGCAGATCGAATCTGCCGAGCGTCTCGCCAACGAAATCATTCTCGAGAACCGTCCGGTCGACATCCGTTTCGTTACGCGCGACGAAGCAGGGAAGCTTGGCCTGCGGAAGATTCCTCAGACTGAACGCGACGAACTCCGCCTCATTGACATTCGCGAGTTCGACCTGACCGCTTGCGGGGGGACGCACGTCCGCCAGACAGGCCAGATCGGTTGCATCCTGCTGCGCAAAGCCGAGAAAGTTCGCCAGGGATGGCGCGTCGAATTCATTGCCGGACAGCGCGCGGTAGCCACCGCGCGTCGGGATTACACCACGCTCACCGAGGCTGCGTCGTTATTCTCTGCCCACATCTACGACCTCCCGCAACAGGTCCGCAAATCGCTCGATGAAATTCGGTCGCTCCGCAAGCAGCGCGAACAGTCTCTGGAAGAACTTGCCGAGGCCCAGGCCGCCGCTTTCCTCGCCGAAACTCCCGAACTCAACGGGCGCAAACTGGTCGTTCGCACCTTCTCTGACAAGGAAATGACTTTTGTGAAGCTTCTCGGTCAGAAGTTGACGCGTCTTTCTCCCAATGTCGTCGCGTTGCTAGGGACCAAATCGCCGCAACCGGCTCTGGTCTTCGCCCAATCTGCCGGGCAGCCCTCTGATATGTCGGCTCTGCTGAAAAAAGTGATGGCCACGCTCGGGGGCCGCGGGGGAGGCAGCAAAGATATGGCGCAGGGCGGCGCGCCTAATGGGGACGGTATGGAAGCGGCACTTGAAAACGTTTCCGCCAGCCTGCGCGCGTAGGCGGAGTGTCTGGCGAGGAGTTCTTGTCAGCCCGCACTTAGCGGCTAGTGCTAGGCGCCAGCCTCAGGCGGCCTGTCGGAGGCAACAGGCGACGCTATGCCCTTCAGAGCATTCAGGTAACACTGCTCGTGAACCGCCTTACCGCTCTCGTTGATGCGAGCAGTTTCCAGTGGAACTGGCTTTTTGCAGATCTGACACAAAACCAACCCGACCATACGCGGCTCCCAAAGTGGCGAGGGGGACATTCATTGCCGCGAGCATAGGGCAATCTGGCGCGCCTGTCAAAGAGATATTTTTCGTACCAATCGTGGTTTACCCAACAATTTCGGTTGATTTTAGGGTGTCGAGTTTCTAATTTCGATCGTTGTAAGACAGTTCAAGATCGGGACGAATCCCGGAAAAACCACCGCCCATTCCGCAAAAACCGTCACCTGTGATTACGCTCACATCGTCGAAGTCGGCCAGTTGCTAGCATTTGTTTGGAACCCACTTCATCCCAATAGGAGGTTCCCGTGTATAAATTCGCACTGGCTCTTCCAGCCCTCATTCTCCTGACTGTTCCCGCAAATGGCCAGCAACCCACTTCAACCCCGGCGCAGAATACGAGTTCGTACTCGGCAATTCCGGTCGAAGCCACCAAAGTGCCCAATCCCGTGAAAGCCACGCCGGAATCGCTCACCCGCGCCAAAAGATGGTGGACGCTCGATTGCGAAATGTGTCATGGAAATAACGGCAATGGAAAGGGCGAAACCGCGAAAGATATGAAGTTGAACCTTGCCGACTTCACCGATCCGGCGACACTCAAAGACCGTACCGACGGCGAGCTGTTCTACATCATCAAGAACGGCCATAACGACATGCCGGCTGAAGGTCCGCGTATCAAGACTGAGGAGGGTTGGGATCTGGTGAACTACGTCCGGTCGCTGGCGAAGAAAAAGGAAGCGCAAGCCAAACCGTAGCACCGGCGTCCCCGTGCCGTCGTGGAGGCGTGCTCGCCCCGCTTTGAATCTGAATACGAAGGTGAGAGGTTTTGCCCCAGCGTTTTGCCCGGAAGTCCTAGCCTGGCTCCTGATACAGCCCCAGCACATTTCCCGCCGGGTCACGGAAATGTGCGGTGATCTCGGGAGCATCCCCGCCGATCGGTTGCACCACTGCGCCGCCATTCGCCACCACGATCTTCAGGGTCTCTTCCACACTGTCGACCATGATATGAACGAATAATCCCGGCGGACTCGGGGCGCGGTTCTTCACCCATTCCCCGCTGACCTCACCGACGCCGTCGTCGAAGGCAGTGCTGCCGTCGCCGCGTTTCCGCACATTCCATCCGAAGACTTTTTGATAGAACTCCGCGGATCGCGCAATATCGGTCGCAGGAATCTGGATATAACAGATTTTTCCATTGCCAAGAGTAGGAGGCATACCGCCAGTTTATCCCGCCCGTCGAAATCGCCCGTTGGCGCTTTCGTCCTTCCCGGAAGTCAGCAGCCCGACGATACCGCGCAATCCTTCCCAGGCTGCCTGATTCAGCGAAGGCTCGGCGCTGACCAGGTCGCGAATCATATCCCAGGCCGCCATATTCAATGCACCTTCCGGCGGCAGCCCCATGGCCAGCGACACCGCGCATTGCGGACAAAAACAAATCCGGTTCGCCGCCGATTTCTGCCGCGGCCTTACCCCCACGGTCTGCGCGAACATGTAAACCGCGACCGACTTGCCGCCCGCTTCAATTTCGCGTCTGCAGCGAAGACAAACAATTGGTTGCACGTTTCCCCCTGACAAATACTCTGCGTCAGTTCTTGCGAGCTTCACAAGTGCGAAGGGAGATTCCGGACTAGCTCCGATTTACCAGGTACTGTAGGCGGTGCCGTCGCTGGCGGTAGCGTTGGAGGCGGAGTGAACGTCGGTGATGCCTGGTTCTTGCTGGTCCACAGCCATCATGACGTCTTCCTGAACGACTTCCCAATTGGGTTGCCGGGTCATGGGATCGACCGGGATTTGCCGCAGATAGCCTGCAGTTACCAGATCATCGAGAGACTGCGGAGCTTTCTGTTTGTCGAGCGTGTATTGAGAGATCACCGAGCGCAAGGTGCCCAGGTTTGAGCGCAGTACTGATTCGCGAGCCTGCACAATGGATTGGTTGTATACCGGCATGGCGATCGAGGCCAGGATCATGATGATAAAGATCACGACCATCAGTTCCAGAAGAGTGAAGCCCCGCTGCAAGGCCTTCGGTTTGCGGCCGCCCGGGGAAGCGGTGACCGCAGACGAGCGGCGGCGTGCGCGCCGGAAGTGGCCGCTGGCCGTGCCGCACTTTGATTGGTTCACGCCCGCGAACATTTACCAGTCCTTGTATTTCGTGCCGTCGAGTCCGGTGCCTTCCGATTTGGTGTACACGTCGAAGACACTCTGGCCGCTCCAGGAGTCGGAGTCGGGATCGTCCTGCATGGATCGCAAACCCCACTCCTTACTCTTAGTCATAGGGTCCTCAGGGATAGAACGCAGGAAGCGGATTTTCTTGCCACCCGCGATTTCAACGCCCTTGACCAATGTGTCCAGGTCGGGAGGATAGCCCTGGCTGTCGACCTTGGTCTGGAACATCTGGCGGTCGGCGGCCTCTTTGTAGCGGTCAATGGCGTCGCGCATTTCCCACAAGGCTTGCCGGAGTTGCTTTTCTTTCTCACGTTGAATCGTGACCCGCGCCAACGGCAGCGCCATCATGGTAAGGATAGTCATGATGGCGGTGGCGACCATCAACTCCATGAGCGTGAAGCCGCGCGCGGATTTTACGGGCCCGGGCCCGGATTTAGATTTTGATCTCATCTTCACAGCGTATAAAGGGCTGAGCCCATAAATATTTGGATGCGCCTGGCGCGATCCTCGAAACACCGCGTCTGGCTGGGACTCCGGCCAGCAGATCTTCTTCTCGGCGCTGAAGCTGCATCCGGTTACTGAATCGTCACCGACGCTTGCGCTCCATTGACGGTGATCGGCTGCAGGCCTGGGTCGCGGGCTCCGCCACGAGTCACGGTCAGCGGCGTCTGCCCGCTCGCTTTAGCCTGGAAGGTCAGCGTGACTATGGAACCCTGACCGGAAACTCCACCGGAGCCGGGTGGCCGCGTCGCAGTGATCTGCGATTGCCCAAGCGCCTCATCTTCGCGATGGACCACAGTAACCACCTGCCCATCCTGCGAGAGGAATCCACCATTGGAGACGTTCACCAACTGCAGCATTTGCGGGTTGTAGTTCACCTGCACGGGTACGGAGTAAACATTCTGCGCTCCCGAGATCAACAGGTTCACGGCAAAGGTGTTGCCTTTGACGGCGTCGATAGTGGGCGGATCGAACAAGAAATTCGGAGTACCGCCGGCATTGGGCGCGGCTTGTGCGGCCGCAGACTGATGCGCGCCGTTCGCGGCGGCCTGCGCTTGATTCGCCGGGGCCGGATTGATCGACGGGGTTCCCGCCTGGCCGTTCGATACAGGCGTAATGGCAGGAGCGGGCTTGCTGACGTGCCGCAGTTCGATCGTGGTAGACGTGCCGATATCAATGGCACGCTGGTTCATTTCGTTTACATCGGTGCCACGAATGATGTGCGGGACGATGGCGAAGACGATTTCGTTCTCAGAATGATCCTGATTGGTCTGGCCGAACAGATATTTGAGAATCGGAATCTGCGCCAGACCAGGAATTCCGGAGAGCGATTTGGTCTGCTGATCTTCCATGATGCCGCCCAGCAAGTTGGCTTCGCCGTCTTTCAAACGAATTTCGTGCTCGATCTTGCGCTGGCCGATGATGGGCTGGCTGATGCCGCCAATGTTCTGCTGTCCGGTGACGGCGGAGACGTCCATTGCAATTTTTAGCGTGACTTCGCCATTGGCATGCACGTGCGGTGTGATGTCGATGTTGACGCCCACATCGAGATACTGGAATTGCGTGTTGACCAGCGGATTGATGCCCACGCCGCCGATGCCGGGCTGGAACGACCCGGTCGCGACCGGCACGCGGTCGCCGATCTTCAGCGATGCCTTCTGTCCGTCGAGGGCGCGAATCTGGGGATTCTGAATCAGCTTGGTGTCACTGTTGGTCATCAGAGCCGAGAGATTTGCCGACGGAATTGTGACTTGGAAATCCGTCGCATTCAGGTTCCCCAGCGTGTTCAGGTTGATGCCGTTGGTCGAGCCAGTCGAGGTGGTGGACGTCGTTGTTGTGCCGGTGGTGCCCACCGGCTGGGTCGTTGTGTTCAGGTTGCTCTGCAAAGTGACGGTCGCGCTGGTCGGCGGACTGAGCCCCAGCGTGCGCGAGCGGTCTTTGCTGACCTGCATCACGGCGATGTCGACGATTACTTCCGGACGAGCTTTATCCAGGTCTTCTACGAGCTTTTCCGCCAGTGCAATCTGGTCGGGAGTTCCACGAACGACCAAGGCATTCTGCGAGAGCAATTGCTGCACGCGCTGCACATCGAGCACGGCGCGGATCGCGTTGACGACATCCTGCAGTTCGGTGGGCTGGGAAAGATTCGTAAGATAAAAAGTTTTAAGGACGCTTTGTTCCAGCTCTTTGCGCTTGGCGGGATTGTCGGTGGCGACAAAAATTGTGTTGGTGGTAACCGGGCGCCAGAAAGTTTTCGACTCGAGCGCGGTGATCTCTAACGCGTCTTCGAGAGTAACTCCGTTCAGTTCAACCTTGATGGGACGCGGGGTGTAATCGGGATCGAACAAGACGTTGATGCCGGCCAACTGGCCGATGGTGCGATAGACGGTATCGGATTTATCCGTGAGCTTCACGGTGATGGGAATATTCGAGATGGGGGCGAGCTCCACTGGGCCGCCAGCTTCGTGGATTTTGCGTTCCAGGCCCGAAGGCGGTCCCGCGGCCTGGGGTGGAGGATTTTTCTGATCGTTGATCATCTTCAACGTGCGGTTGAGTTCCTGCTTTGCGATGAACATCGAAGGATCGATGGCGAGAGCCTTCTGGAACTCGGCCACGGCATCGTCGAGTTTGCCTTCCTCCCGGAGTTGCTGGCCGTGATGGACAATGGAGGCGGCGGCCTCGAACCGGACGCGCTCAAAGGCGGCCCGGTAGCGCAAGTCTTTGGGCTTCAGGTCGTAAGCCTGCTTGAAGAAGTTGTAAGCATCTTCGTAGTGCTGACGGGCCTCGGCGTCCTGACCTTTGGCGTAAAGATCTTTGGCTTTGTCGGCGAGAGCAGGGAGGGCTAGAAGGGCGACCAGCGACAGCACAATGGCCGGGCGCGTTAGACGTCTCATTCGATGATCCTCACGAGATGTTCCTCTTGAAATGATGTCGCCGGACACGCGGTTTTCCTGGCTTCGGCCAGCCTGGAGTAGGCGTATGGCACAGAAAATCCACTCCTTACAAAAAGTTCGCGGTGCAGCGATTATAACATCGCTATTTTCCGCTCCCGAAGTGCTTGCGAACTGGGGAGTTACACTCTTTGGTCGTAGGACTTGTGGCGAACGACCGGACCTCGGACCGGAAACCTTTGACGTCAGACCCTGAGTATCCGAGCCTGCTGGGTTAAGATTGAGCCTGCACTTTTCCCATGTCACGCCAATCCACGCATCAGACCAAGGTAAATCCGGAGAAAAATCCCCGCCGAGACCCCACCGCCAGCGGGCAGCGGGATGCCTCTGTTAATAGGATCGCTTCACACAACTATTTCTTGCTGGAAAAATTCGAGTGCGGTGTGGTCCTGACGGGTACCGAGGTGAAGTCCGTTCGAGGCGGCCTCGCCAACCTCAAGGATTCCTACGGCCTGGTCAAAGATAACGAACTTTGGCTCCTTAATGCTCACATCGGCCCCTACGAGCACGGGAATATTCACAATCACGCCCCACTCCGGACCCGCAAACTGCTCATGCACGGGGAAGAGATCCGAAAATTGATGGGCAAGACGCAACAGAAGGGACTCACGCTAATTCCGACGCGGATGTATTTCAAAAATGGTCGAGTAAAGGTTGAACTTGCTCTGGCCAAAGGCAAGCAGTTATGGGATAAGCGGGAGACCGAGCGGCGGAGAACGGCAGATAAGGAAGCAAGAGAGGCTGTGGCGCGGGGAAGAAGCCGGAAGTAGACTCGGGAAACTTAGCGGTACTGAGCCTAGGGGGCAACGGTCTGCAAATCAAGAGCGTAAACCTCAAATCCGATCGGCCCTCGGTGCAGGAGGCACTGCAGCGGCTGGACCGGGAAATCGCGGTTGCCCGCCAGCAGAAACACGTCCTGCTAAAAGTGATTCACGGCTACGGTTCTACCGGAGCCGGTGGGGACATCCGGATTGCGGTGCAGCGGCGTTTACAGAAGCTCGCGGAGGCCGGGCACATTCGGGGTTGCATCTTCGGCGAAGAATGGGCGAAGAGCAATGATCAAACCTGGAAACTCTTGCAGGTGCAGGCGGAACTGAAGCGCGATCCCGATCTCGGCAAGGGCAATCAGGGGATCACGATTATTTTGCTGTGACACGCACCGGCATCAATTCAAAATCTTCACCACAGAGGGCACAGAGTTTAAGATCCCTGACCTGGTGCGATGGTCTCCGGGATTACGGTAGCGGGTTCCGGGACTGCGGCAACCGGCACCGGTTCCGACGGAATCATGTCGCTGACGGCGACTACTGGGATCAGCATCTTCTGCTGCCAATATGAAACGGCCATACCGCGTTGCCAGAAGCGCGGAATCAGCAGCAACAGGAGCATCAACTGGCTGACGATGTAGGCCCGCACTACCCCGGCTGAGGGGACAAAACGTTCCCAAAACAAAATTCCGCCGACCAGGATAATGGCCGCGAAGATTGTGGCGAAGACATAGCTCGATAGCAGACGGCCCAAGCTGCGAAACGTGTGGCGGAATCCGGCGGCGAGAGACTTGCGAACGCCGCGCTGATCATTCAGAACAACATCGGCCTCGGCGAGATCGAACCAAATGCGAAGAGTCGTCATCACCAGGAAAATGACGAACAGACCAATCATTCTCAAAGTGAACGGCAGCACTTCGTTGGTGCTCTCGGTGGCCTTCTTGGCGACCGCGCCGTTGATGCCGAAAAGAATGCCGGCAACAATGCCCATAACGATGCCTGCGATGATCATCAGGCGGATAAAGCGCCAGAGATTTCTGCCGCAGGCACGAAAGAAATCTTCCCGCGGAAGGCGGTAGGTGGAGCCGTAACCGGCAAAGAAGCCGGGCAGGAACAGCGCGGTGAACAGGAAGAACACGGCCGCGAAACTGAAAGCCGGTACGCCAACTGCTGATAGCGGTCCGAATTCGGGGCGAGCTAAAAGTTCGACGAATACGGAAAGGTCAAAACCCTGCACCAGGCGCTGGCTATAAAGGCTGTGATCAAGAATGCTGTGGGCGCTTGCACGAAACGCAGAGGTCCCCATGACTGCCAAGGCAAGGTTCAATAGCCAGAACCAGAGAATGTAGCGCTTGTTGGAGAAAACCATGCTGATGCCGCTGCCGACGATGCTGCGATTTTTCGCTCTATCTTCAAAAAGTGTCTGCATGAATATCTCCGTTATACCGCCCACCAGGCCATTACCTGGCTTGCCAGTTGCGTCAGGAATTGCCAATAGGTCGAGACTTTGGATGTCGGCCGGGGATCAGCCTCGACCACATAACTGTTGTTGAAATTATTGCGGTCAAGCTGAACGGTATGGTCCGGGTCGATCTCGGCCGAGACTACCTTGGCTTTTTTCTGATAGCTGTACCGGATCCAGCGGCTCTGGCCATCCCAGTGCTCGCGGACTTTTTCGCCATTATCGAATTTGATCTCCACGTCGACCGGCATCACGAAATCCTCTTTGCGGTGCAATGACACGTAGGATTGGTAGACGGTGTCGTCTTTGCCCTTGCCAGCCTTCTTTTCCTTTTTATCCTGATACCAGTCGGTCGGGAAGGAATTGACGCTGAGCACCTCGTAGTCGAAGACAGGCGAGCCGTATACCGCCTGGTTGAAATACCAGCGCAGGTCTTTGCCGGAAACGTCCTCGATTGTCTTCAGGAAATCTTCCTTGGTAGGGTGGGTGAAGCGGTACTTCATGAAGTATGCGTGCATGGCTTTTGCCATGGTGTCTTCCCCGATGATACCCTCAAGGGTTAGCAGGACGCTGGCGGTTTTCCCGTAGGTGATACCGCCGTAGGAATTGGAGCTGTAGTAGTCATACGCCTTCTGCGCCATAGGATCGCGGTCGGCCACGCTGATGTAGCCGTCGCGCTGTTCTTCTCGCTCGCCGTAGGTCGCACCCGCCACGTTCAGAACGCTGGTGTTCTTGCCGAGAATGGAGTCCAGCACTTTCACTTCGGTATAGCTGTTGATCCCTTCATCCATCCAGGCATCTTCGAATTCATTGGTGGCGACCATGCCATACCAATATTGGTGGCCGAATTCATGTTCGACGACGACCTCGGGAAGGTGAACTCCCTGCGGCATGAACCAGCTCGAGTCGCCGGTGATGAAAGTGGGGTACTCCATTCCTCCGGCAGCGGAGTCGGGCTCGGGATCGACCACTGTAAGCGTCTTGTAAGGATACGGTCCGTACCATTTTTCGAAGTGGTCGAGAGTTTCGCGGGTGATGAGCTCGTGCCGCTCGGTCTGGCTCCAGTGCGCAGGCTGCATAAGGAAGCGCAGCTTGATCGGCCCCATTTGCGACTGATAAGTGCTCTCGCGGACTTTGTAACGCGGGCTGACGGTCCAGGCGAAGTCGTGGATGTCATCTCCATGGTAAGTCGCGGTTTTGGTCCCGTCAGAGTTGTTGACGGTTCCCGTCTCAACTCCGCTGGCCCCGATGACTTCGTATTGCGGCACCGTGAGCTTCACGTCGTAAACACCGAAGTCGGCGAAGAACTCGGTGGTGTTGTGATACTGGTGACAATTCCAGGCTCCGTGCCACCACACGCCGACCTTGGGAAACCATTGTCCGC
This sequence comes from Candidatus Sulfotelmatobacter sp., assembly GCA_035309485.1. Taxonomy (GTDB): domain Bacteria; phylum Acidobacteriota; class Terriglobia; order Terriglobales; family Acidobacteriaceae; genus Sulfotelmatobacter. The sequence continues at coordinate 8,809 of DATGFC010000067.1, read as the reverse complement.
CGAGAAGAAAATCTCGCTTCCAGCCGGAACGGGCCTGGGTCTCTGGAAAGTTGGTAGTGAAGGCAATTTTGAATTGCACAAACGAGTTGGGCGGGATGGGCTTGGCTAGGCGCAGGTCCACGACCGTCTTGTCGTCCTTATTGCCGTCGTCGGGTGCGATGTATTGCAGGTTCTGAGTCAGATCGCCCTGACCCAGGACTTCCACGCTCTTAATTTCTTCGGAGCCGTAGTATTTATCTTCCCAACTCGCATACCCAGTGTCGCGGCTGCCCATGAGCTTGGAGTCGCGGACAAAGGTAGCGTTGGGCTGAAAGGCATTCTGATAGAGGTGGAAGGGGAAGTGATCGAGCGGTTGGCCGGTCACGTTGTGATAAGTGAGGACCTCGGTGGCATTGACGGTGTGCTTGGAGGGGTCATACTTAGCATCGATCTCGTAATGGACAATGCGTTGCGACATCGGCTTGTCCGAGTTGATAGCAAGCACCGTATCGGGGATGGACAGAGTCTCGCTCTTGGGCTGAGATGGCGCGGGGACAGCCTTGGCCGACGCGGATGACTGTGGTGCTGCGGCCGCCGTTCTTCGATTTAAGACCGCAATAGAGAAGAGCACCAGAACGACGATGAGGGCGAGAAACTTCCAGCGAATGATCATGCATACCTCTTGTTGGGCTGCGACCTTGAATGATACTACCGGGCACAGAACGGCGTCCCGGCGCTGGGATCGCTAGGTAAGGTACGGCGGAGGCCGTGAATTGGTTCAAAGTTTCTTCAGGAACTCCCCATCGGTGAGCTATCTGCTGAAGAGTACAATCCATTTGGCGTTTTCTCGGGATCTGCGGATCTGGGGAGAAAGGAGCGACGCATGCTTCCCGTACAGCAAGGCGACCTCAGCCTTCTGCAGCAGCCTGCTTCGCAGGAACTTCTGCATTCAAAAATTCCGGCTCGACTCGCCTATGTTTGGCCTGACGGAACACCTCGGGTAGTCCCCATCTGGTTTCATTGGAACGGACGTGAGATTGTGATGGCCAGCCCGCCGAAGGCGCCAAAATTGAAAGCGTTGGCGAAGAATCCCAAAGTCTCGCTGACCATCGATGACAATACGTTTCCCCACAAGGTCTTGTTGATTCGAGGCACGGCGCGGCTGGAATCGGTGGAAGGGATTGTCCCGGAATACGCGGCTGCGGCGGAACGGTACTTCGATCCGGCGCTGGCACAGGGATGGCTCCAACAATTGCGCTCGACGATTTCGTCGATGGTTAGGATCACCATCACGCCGGAATGGGTGGGATTGCTCGATTTTCAGACGCGATTTCCCAGTGCGCTGAGTTGAAGCTACTTTCCACATCGAAATGGCAGTGCCTCCGCAGAAGTAATATCCGGCGAGGAATTTTAAATTTTCTCGAATACTCCGCCTTGTTCTGCCCGCTGGACAAGCGCCAAACGTTCGTACCATTAAGGGAGCAGCGCGCCTCCCCTTGCGTAATTCGTGACTTGCCGACGATACTGGAAAGACCACCTTATAACGCTTCCAAATTATGAAAACGACCATTTCTCTCTCTAAGCCAGCGGAAGTTGAAACCGAATCTCTGGTCGCCGTCGTGTTGGATCATTCCAACGCACCGGCGACCGACAAGAACAAGAAACCAGAATTGAAAGTGGCAAGCTCCGACCCAGCCATTCAGTCGTGCGCGGCAGACTTACTGGACAGCGGCGAGGTGAGCGGCAAGCCGCTGGAAACCAACCTGCTTCACAAGCCCGCGGGGTTGAAGGCGAAGCGGTTGTTGCTGCTGAGCGGCGGCAGTTCAAAAAAGTTTTCCAGCTACGATCTGCGCCGGCTCGCAGGTACGGCCGTGCGGACGTTGAAGTCCCGGGGCATTCGCAGTTTCGCATTTATTTCTCCTTCCGGCATCCCCGCCGAGCAAGCGGTGCGCGCGATCGTGGAAGGCGCGCACGTGGGAAATTTCGATCCCGATTATTACCGCAGCGATCGCAAGGACCAGAAGATCGATGATGGGACCGTGATTGTCAGTGGAGACAAGGCGGCACTGGAGAAAGTAGCGACCGAGGCGCAAATTATAGGCGAGTCGCAGAACTTCACCCGGGACCTGGTCAACGAGCCTTCGAACCGCATGACTCCGACCATTCTTGCCGAGCGCGCAAAGAAAATGTGCGCGGAAGTCGGGCTGAAGTGCGAGGTGTACGGCCCCGACAAGATCAAGGAAATGAAGATGGGAGCGTTCTGGAGCGTGGCGCAGGGCTCCGACGAACCGCCAGCGTTGATCGTGATGACCTACGAACCTGCGGGCGCGCCCGCCAAACCGGTGATCGGGCTGGTGGGGAAGGGAATTACGTTCGACACGGGCGGCATTTCAATCAAGCCCGCTGATGGTATGGAAAAGATGAAGTACGACATGGCGGGCGGGGCCACCATGATCGGCGCGATGCGGGCGATTGCGCTATTGAAGCCGAAAGTGAAAGTGATCGGCATCGTGTGCGCGACGGAGAATATGCCCTCGGGCAAAGCGCAGAAGCCAGGCGATGTCCAGATTGCAATGTCGGGCAAGTCGATCGAGATCATCAATACGGATGCGGAAGGGCGGTTGGTTCTCGCCGATGGCTTGCACTACGCGAAGCAGCTGGGATGCACGCACCTGGTGGATGCGGCGACTCTTACGGGCGCAGTCGTGGTCGCGCTGGGTTACGCCAATGCAGGCGTGTTTGCCAACGATGACGAAATGTACAACCGTTTCCATCTTGCGAATGAAAAAGCAGGCGAGAAGATGTGGCGGTTGCCGCTCGACGATGAATACAAAGATCAGATTCGCTCGTCCATCGCGGATATCATGAACACTGGCGGACGCTGGGGAGGCGCGGTCACAGCGGCGATGTTCCTGAAAGAATTCGCCGAGGAGACGCCATGGATTCATCTCGACATTGCAGGTACGGCGTGGATGGAAGATCAGAAGCCGTGGATTGCGAAAGGGCCGTCGGGCGTCGCTTTGCGAAGTTTGGTGGAATTTGTGAAAGGCTTCGCCGGTTGAGGGAACAAGGATCGGTTGTTATAATCGAGGGCGTTCCACACGCTTCCGGTCGTTGCGTTCGGTAGTTGTCCCGCCACCATCAAACGGAAGCGGCCAATCCTCGCAGCCCGCAAGCAGCGGGTCTGGAAACGTGGCCAGGTAGCTCAGGTGGTAGAGCGCAGCCCTGAAAAGGCTGGCGTCGGCGGTTCAACTCCGTCCCTGGCCACCACATTTTCAATCACTTAGAAGCCTCGCTGCTGGTCACTTGGTCACACTTGGTCACAATTCACCGGTCACAATTGGTCACAATTCAATTCACTAAACGGCTGAGTCGATCTACAGCACGCTGCTGGCTCTCAGGCACGAACTGCTGGTAGATGTCCAGAGTCGTGCTCGAACGTGAGTGCCGCATTTGTGCCTGTGCGTCCTTCACGTCGGCGCCAGCCATCTTCAGCCAGGTCGCATGAGATGTTCGCAGGCTCCTCCAATTCACCCAGGGCAACTCCATCGACCGAGCTGCAGGCTTGATGAACCGAACGAGTATGTTGTTGTCGCGAAGCGGACCGCCGGATCGAACTCCCTGGAAAACTAGGTCATCCGGACCGTCGGTCTTCACGACTTTGTACTTGCGAATTGCATTGCCGGCCCTACCCTCGACAGTCAATCCCTTCAGCCGATGGATACGGTCAACGACGCACTTGTTCACCCCGATCGTTGCATTGGAGGCTTCACTCTTAGGTGCCCCCCAATCGCCGCGGCAAAACCGCTCGTCGATCGTGATTGAGCTTGCGCCTATATCGTTCCAACGTAAGCCTGCCAGTTCACTGACCCTCAGCCCCGTGTAGATCGCCACATAAACCATCGAGGCGTAGGGTTGAGGCGTCTTCAGAAAGTCCTGAAAGTCACGGTCCTTCAAGAAGACATAGTTGAGCGCCTTGTTCACAACATCGTCTGCGGATGCGTGGACAAAAGCGGCATATTGATCGACCTGTTCGGCGGTGGACTCGTCCAGCCGGACAGAAGCACTGACGTACCGACTCAAGTTGATTTCAAGTAGCGGCATAGTGTTCTCCTTATGGGTGGTGAATCACGCAATCTTTCTCCGGGCAATCATCCGCTGCGCCGTCAGCGCAATCTCCCGCGCACGAGCGCGGCAAAGTGCAGCGGGAATTTCGAAGCGGCGGCGGACTTCGAGCATCGTGACAATGTCATCTATCGGAATACCTTCGATGAGCCAGAGTCTGGCCGACGCGACATCCACGGTTCGCTGTGCGTAGTACAGGGGATTCGGTTTATCGGCGCGGCGCGAGGCAAGCTTGCGCGTGAGCTTCGCGGCGTCCTTTCCACGGGCAAGTTGATGCAGAACCCATGCCCAATCGTGCTCGGAATTGCTGTGGTTGGCGGGCTGCTTTCGCGGTGTGATTGAACGGGACGAAAGGACGGCATCGGCGGCCAGAATATCCAGCCGGAAGTCATCGGAATTCCAGGTGGAAACGCCGGGGTATTCAACGGTGACGGGGTGCGCCGGATCGTACTTGCAATTCAGGAATCCGGGAAGGCGGACAACCCGATTACAGTCCGTGCAGGCAGGATCGCCGCCAAAGGTAATCGCAAGCAGTTTCAGCGCGCTTTCCTGCTGTTCGAGAGTGAAGCCGTCAACTCGCCAGAGGATCTGGTACTTACCGAGCGATGTCGAGAGGACCGCATTCGGCGGGGGAACCGCATCCGAGGCGCGGAGCGAAGTGAGGCGGGCCTCGCCATCGGTGTCCAAATCAAGGTACAGATGCCGGACCACGGCGATGCACTCTTTGGTACGTTTGCGGCTGGCAGGGCGAAGCGGGTTAGCAGCCACATAGATATTCGCTCCGGTAGAGTTCTCGTGCGCGAGCCAGCTGAGGTAACGAGGCGCAAGCGCATGCTCCAAGGGTGCAATTCGCTGAAGCGTCTTACTAGGTGATTCCCTCCGGACGAGCAGGGCAATCGTTTCGTCCGGAGCGAAGCAACGGGTAAGGAAGTCAGCAGCGGTGCTGGTTCCATTTCCAGTGCTATGGTGTGGCATGTTTCACCTCGAATACTGGCTCGATCAGGAAGCGTTTGGCATCGCGGTCGTACCCGCGAAGCGCCAGGACTTCTCGGATAATGCGACGCGGTGGTCGACGCTCGACATGGACGACAAAATCGACGGCTTCTCCGATCTCAGCTTCGGTGTCAGAGAACGTGGTCTGCGCGTGGCTGCGCATGACAAGATTGGCGAAGCGGCGAAGGGCTTTTTCTGCCGAGTTGGCATGAATTGTCGCCAGCGATCCGGCGTGGCCAGTGTTGAAGGAATCGAGCAACGTTCGCGCCTCGATTCCGCGCACTTCGCCGAGAATGATCCGGTCGGGTCTGAAGCGAAGCGTGTCCTTCAATAAGTCGTCGAAAGACACATTGGTCTTAAAAGTACTGGCCTGGCATCCGGCCGCAACTATGTTCGGCTTCCGGATCTGAAGTTCGGGGGTGTCTTCGATAACGAGAATGCGTTCATTCTCCGGAATTGAGTTTGCGAGTATCCGCAAAAGCGTCGTCTTTCCGGTCCCCGTTCCGCCGCTGATGAGCAGCGTTTTGCCGCTGCGAATTTGTTCCGCCAAGAGGTCTGCAATCGGCTGTGTCAGTGTGCCGCGAGCGATCAGATCATCGACCGTGTAATTGCGGCTGGTGAATTTCCGTATTGCAATTGCCGGGGCCGGACTCACGAGCGGAGGAATCCACGCCGCAATCCGGCTTCCGTCCGGAAGTTGCGCATGGAGTCTAGGGTTGTCCTCGTCGAGCCTTTTGCCGAGCTGGTTGGCGATGACTTCGAGGCCGGTGCGGAGCTTGTCGGCGTCGAAGGAAATGGTTGGTTCCTGGCACAGTCTTCCTTCGCGCTCGCAAGACCAAGACGCATCTGGATTGCCCATGATTTCGCTAACGTCTTCGTCGAGCAGTAGTGGCTCAATGGGCCGAAAGAATGGAAGGATCAATTCAAAGCTCATAGGGGGAACCTCACAGCGATGGAAGCCCAGCGCTTAGCTGGGCTTCCGAGAGTGAAGAGGAGGGGCCTATGCGGCCGTTTCCTCCTGGGGCGCTTCCTCGTGTTCCTGATCTTCCGGGGCGGCCTTTTCAGCGCGGTCCAGCTTCAAGATCGAAGCGACCCGAATTTCCCAGACGCGCTGCTTCGTGTCCGTCTTCTTGCTCGCGTACTCCCGGCTGCGCAGTTCGCCTTCCACCTGGATGTGTGCGCCCTTGGTGAGCGTCTTGGCGAACTCCGAGAGCTTGCCGAAGACTACGCAACGGTGCCATTCGGTGTGTGAGATGTACTTGTCGTCCTTCTTGTAGGAGGACTTCGTTGCGAGTGAGAGTGTCGTGAAGCTGCGGTTGTTGCTGGTGCGAACTTCTGGGTTGCTGCCGAGGAAGCCGATGAGCGTTACTTTGTTCTGGTACATGAGAGTGTCTCCGTTTTTTGAATTCGCCCGTTGTTGCTCGGGTCACACTGGGCGGAGCTTAGCGAGTGGGCCCGGCTCCCTAGTGCCGAAGGTCTGCTTTCTGGGAGGGGCCCGAAAGAAGTTTGCAAGGCGTACTTTGCCGTGGTTTGCAAAGTTGTTTTGGGAGGAACCGAGACCCCGAAGGGGCGCGGAATGCGAAGCAGAAGACCGAGTGCCGCCGGGCGCCGGAGAGGCCCCGAAGCTGTGACTGAGCAAAAGACGGGATACATAACGGCAGACACGCTCCAGAGCAAAGTTCTCATCTGCACACTGGCTGCGGTAGTTCAGCGCAATTGCAGTGCGATTCGAGCTGGCATGTCCGGCATAAGAAGTGCGCGATTCGCCTCCACAGTTGCGCGTCGAAAGGCTCTTGTTCGCCGGCTCCAACAGGCACGAGGACAGGTAGGAAAAGCTAGCCGGATTAGCAGCATAGAAGGACATGAATAAGCCTCTGGGCAGGTCGATGAATCCCTAGCTGAATGCCTGGTCGGCCCGGAAGCGCACGATGGTGAGACCGAGGGGGTTCACGGCAAGCTCATTGTTTTTCACATTCTCGCGAAAGACATAGGTGACGCTGGCTGTCCATCGCTCCCGCTTGAGTTCGGAATGATCCGCGGGGTTGGTGTACACCTTCTCGAACTCGATGCGCGCCGAATACGGCGACTGTCGCATGTCGTCAAGGATGACGTTTTTGATCTCCACATCGATATACGGCAAGCTGCTGTCTTTGACGTAATTCTGAATGCTGTTGTCCTTGCGTTCCTGGTCGATTACGGCACGTTGCACGTCGCTATTGAGGAAATAAAGCGACTGCGTTTGATCACGTTCAATCGTGAAACGATTGCGGCTGAAATATAGTTCCGTCCAGCGGGTGAGGTAATACTTGTTCTCCGCTTCTTGGGGGCGGTATTGAAAGTTCCGATAGTCGATTGCTTCCGCGTGGCCCACGTCATTAATCCGCACGATCATCGGGTGCATGTTGGCGAGGGCTTGCTGACTCTTGAAGGTAAGCGCCGCTAGGCTGATACAAATGCCGCCGAGCACAAGAATGGTGACCTTTAGATAGGTGTTCATCACCAACGGGTCCCCGTATTGCTCCAGATAACGCTCTGCGGCTCGGATAATTTCCGGGGTGGCTTTTGTTTTCACGCTCATCGTTTCTGTGCTCATTTCGAGCTCCTTATGTCCTAGCGCGATTACATCGCGGCCCGGATGGCCATCACGGCTATGCAGGTTGAGGAAGTAGGGCGTGCTGTTGTCGGTTTCGACGACTGCGAGGTACTCCGTGCCGAGATGCGCGTTCGTCTTCTCGCCGGGAAGGATCGTAAACAGAAAAGACAGGTCGGCGTAGTTCGTGTTCAGCACATACAACCGGCGGAGATTGAGCGCATAGCCCGGCACAGCGGCGAAATAGGCGTTTAACTGGTTGTAGGTTTCCGCAAACAGATTGCCGTCCGCGTTGGTGAAGGTACCAGTAAACTCGGCTCCGAGCTGATCGAGTTCCGTTCGTGACCGGCCATACAGCACAATTGTGAGCGAGAAATCTCCGAGCGATTGACCGTCACCGAGAGCGCGCAAGCAATCGCCAAGATTTTCGATGTCAGCCTGTTTGGACTCGTCCACGAGCACATCACGTGGGTTCGTCTTCGTGGCATCGTTGCCCATCTGGGAGACAAACCCTGTTTTGGACATGTTGAAGTGGCGTCGGCGCTTGTTCACCTCTTTGCGGGCCTTGTCCGCGGGGAGCGGCGTCCACTCGGTGACCACATAGAAGTTGGCGGGGATCTTCAACAGCGCGTCCAGTACCAGGGGCCTCGTTTCGGTGATGGCCTCTTTCATCGTCAGCACACGGACGATGTGATTGCCGACCCGCAGATGATCGCGTTCGGCTTCGATGTCGGAGTTGACCACCTGGTAGTCGAGGAACTGCGTGGACTGCGGTCGGCCGGCAACACGCCAGTCGTCATAATTCAGCAAGCGGCGGAAAAACGTGAATTGCCCTTGCCGATTCAAGACCTCGATTTGCATGAAATCTGCGAGCTGCCGAGCGAATGCGTGCACGTGCTGGTCGAGCCGTTGAAGATCACGCTCGATATGCTTTCGCAAGAGCGTCTTCATACTGTCGTTGGTGAACTGCGATTTGAGTTCGGCAATCGCGCCCTCTGGATCGTGTAAGAGGCGAGCAAGCGCCGTGCCGACGCCGGTCTTCGACCGGGCGCCTTCGAGCAGGATGCAGTAGAAGATTTCGACCTGATAGAGATGGTCCCGCTTCGCTTCAAAGAACTTCCG
>DATGFC010000066.1:0-135298 GCA_035309485.1 Candidatus Sulfotelmatobacter sp. | reverse complement strand
ACGAGCAGAGGAAGGGGAACGGCCCCCTTCCCCTGCAACCCCATCCCCAAAATCAACCCCATCCGAACGGCGAGGGCACAACTTTGAAACCGGACATTTCACTTGCTACAAAAACCGGACATTTTAACTTGCTACCGACAGGCAAATCCGGGAATTCATCGTGATGTTTGCAAGAAATTGCACATCGCCAGCGGTGGCTTTGCATTACGGCTGAGCACTGACGATCTTGTGATTCACGTTCCATCCTTCAATCTCGACATTCGGGGCTGCACCGCTCTTGGGCGGGACGGAATAATGCGCAGTGATGGTTCGGGTCTCACCGGGCAGCATGACGAAATAGTTGTCCTGCCAGAGCACGGGAAGGATCTCATCATCAGCCTGCCCTTCGCGGCTTACCCGGTGCTGGTACGACCGGTTCACTTTTAAGCGCACAGCGAACGCAACCGCAGATGCAGGATTATGCACGGTCACCGTGGTCGTGCCTTCGGTCGCATTGGCCTTGTAGGTCGCAGAGGCATCCAGGTCCACCTGCGGCAGCTTATTCAGTTCGGTATAGTCGGCGAAATCCTTTGTCGGCGTCCACGTGGAGATATCGTATTGCCCGCTGCTGTCTTCCTCCTGGCGGCTCCAATCGAGCGTTTCTTCACGAGTCGAGAGCCAGTACACATTCCTGCTTTGCACCTGCCCTGCCGATTCCAAACTGAGCGCCACAAAATATGTAGTGCTCAGTCCCGTCAGTGAAGGCAGCGTGAACACGCGGGTGCTGCTGTCGGGTTCGATGCTCACCTCGGCCTCTTTCGTGAACTTCTCCGTCATATCCAGGTTGTAGACCTTGGCTGTAATTTTGAGATTTGCAAACGGCCGGTAATAGGAATTGACCACAACAATCGACCGGTCATCATACGAATACTGCACGTGCAGCGGTTCGCAAGCCTTCTTCACGCCGAAGTACGATCCGCCCGGGCGCAGATACCAGTCGTACATGTGCCAGATCATGCCGGGCCACGCGTTGTTCAACATCCATTGAATGATTCCGGTCGAGGTGTACTTGTTGCGGCCATAGGCTTCCATCATGGCGCGATGCGCTTCGTAGGCCTGCACCTGCGCTTTCATCGCGAACTCCTCCACTGAATGCGCCTCGCCGTATCTTTTGTTAAGCGCTTCGGTGAAGACGTTCAGGGTATGCGACATTCCTCCGCCGTGATATTGCCAGACGGAATCCATTGGCCAGAGGTGATCGGGCGGAAGCATCCGCCGAAGACTTTCAATGGGCGGGATCGCCGGCCCCGGACTCGTCTCCGTGTTGAACCCGAAGGCTCCGCCATGGCGCGTATCCACGTACCAGAACAGCGGCGGCACATACTCATAGGGCCCCGTCATCTTCACGCCGCTCGGGCCCACAGTCGTAGTGCTCCCAGCCGCGGAAGAGATGGACGGATTCGACCAATCCAAATCCTGCAGGATCCCCAGATACATCTTTTCGACCCTGGCGGGAGGCGCGAAATCGCTCCCGTATAAGAACGCAATCACCGATGGATGCCGCTCCAGACGCCGGATCTGATCGCGCATCGACTCTGCCGCCACGAGCTCGTTTCCCTTGTCCCACTCCGGCCAGTTTTCCCATTGATCGCAACAGCACCAGCCCGGGAGCACGAGAATCCCCATCTCATCGGCAAGATCGAAAAAATGATCCGTTTCAATCTTCCCTTCCATCCGCACCGCGTTCAAATTGAGATCGCGCACATAATTGAGTTCCGCCTGCTGACGCTCAGGCGATGATCGCAACAGCATGTCGAAACTGTATCCAGCTCCGCGAATGAGGATGTTCTTCCCATTGATTTGGAAAACCCGGTGCCCTTGCCCGTCGATCGCCGAGGTCACCTGCCGGATTCCGAATCGGATGTGAGATGAATCCGACGGCTGCCCTTGCACCTCGACGGTCAGATCGAGAGGATACAGGTCCTGTTTTCCCACCTGTGCCGGCCACCATAGCCGCGGGTTGGCCATCTTCAGCTGCGCAAACTTCTCCGGCGTAAAGCGCACTACCTGCGTCTCCATCGGCCCAAGCTTCACAGCCTGCTCAAATGCAATGTCTCCGATTTTCCCCTTCACCACGCCTTCGACCGCGTGATCCAGTGCATTGGTCACCTCCGCCCGCACCGAGAGCGCCGCCTGATCTGTCGCAGGCAGATTGAGCTTCGTCATCACCGCGGGATATCGCAAAGAGAGCGGCCCCGTGGCGCTGATCCTCACGTCGCGCCATATCCCCATGTCTTTATCCGGAGGCATCGGCGCCCAATCCACGAGGGTGATCGCCAGATCGTGCGGCTGCGGAGGAAATACCTCGACCGCCAGCGAGTTGATCTCTCCTGACTTGGCGACCGCCGATACATCGAATCGAAACACGCGCCACGTGCCTTCCAGCTTGTCTGCCGAGGCAATCTGTACTCCGTTCAGCCAGACGTTCGCGCGGTAGTTGATCCCATCAAATCCCAGCCACGTTGTTTTGCCCTTGTACTCCGGCGGAAGTTTGAACTCCGTGCGATACCACCAGGACTGCCGGAAAGGGCTCGTCGGCGGCATCATGATGTTCGAAAAATCTTCAAAGATGGGATACGTCGTGCCCGGAATCGAGCGCAGGTTCATCCCCGTATAAGGATCGGGGTACACCTTGTCTTCCACCAGCGCGCTCAGAACCGTGGACGGCAGCGTTGCCGGATACCAGCCGCGCGTCGAAAATCCAACCCTCGAGATGGCTGCGCCGTCCGCATGCGCGTCGGCGGAAGACTGAATAAACCAGTTCTCCCGCAGCACCAAACTGTCCGGATTATGCCCTTCCGATGTCGAGGCCGCCGCAAGTGCGCAGAAAAAACTGACAAGAACTCCGACTAATACTCGTCCCCCCCGGCTACCCATGAGCTTCGCTCCTCCGCCTTTTCCTCGCGAACCAAAAATAAACGGGCACTCCCAAAAGAATCACAATTAGCCCGCCGACGGAATCCCGCAGGTTGCTGGTGAACGTGTAATAAAGCAGAACCGCCGCTGTCGCGATGAACAGCGCCGGAACAAAGGGATACCCGATGGTTCGGTAGGGCCGCTTTACATCCGGTTCGCGGCGGCGAAATACAAAAATCGTGCTCGCCGCGACCACGTAAAAGAGCCACTCCGCAAAAATGGCGAGCGAAAATAATTCTCGAAAAGCCCCGCCCACCAATTCGAGGATCACCGCAACCGCTCCCTGGATCACCAGCGCCAGCCCAGGCGTGTGAAATTTCGGGTGCACCTCTCCCAGGGCTTTGAAGAAATATCCATCCCGCGCCACGGCAAAGGGCACGCGCCCGCCGCTCATGATGGTCCCATTCAGGCCGGCCAGCATGGAAACAATCATGCCGATCGACACGAGTGAAACGCCGAGATGCCCGAGTGCTGCCTCGCTCGCCGCCGAAGCCGGCACCGCCGCCTGAGCGATCGCCGTCGCGGGGAGTGCCCGCTGGATGCCCGCATTCATTCCCATGTAGAGCACGGCCACCAGCCCGACGCCCGCGATCAGCGCGATGGGAATCGTCTTTTCCGGACGCTGAATTTCTTCACTCACCATGTTCAAATCATTCCAGCCATCGTAGGCCCACAGCGCCGCGACCAGCGCCGCCATGAATCCCGCCATCCCGCCCTTGGCCCCGGCAAAGCTCGTGCCGAAGTTGCTCCACGAGCCCGAAGACGCGGTCAGCGCAACCACCGCAATTCCCACGATCATGGCGACTTTCAGGACTGTGAACACGAATTGAAAATTTCCGGCTTTGCGCACCCCGACATAGTTCAGCCCGGTGATCAATACGTTTGCGGCAATCGCAAACAGGTGGCCGTAATTCACGACCAGCACGCGGCTGGAGGTGACATGCCAGGCAAAAAGAGTTTGCGGCAGAAAACTGAATGCCGAAAACGTCCCCAGCACCCGCACTAGCCCCGACGTGACGCTGGCAATCGAAGCCGGCTTCGCGATCAGAAACCACGTCCAGCCATACAGAAATCCCGGCAAAGGGCCGTAAGCGTCGCGTACGTACACGTACTCTCCGCCGGAGAAAGGCCGAACCGAGCCCAGTTCGGCATAAGTCAGCGCGCCGAAAAACGAGAGCAAGCCTCCCACAATCCATGCCAGGTAAACCAGGCCTGCCGAGCCAACTGCCTGCATCATCTCCGCCGGCACCAGGAAGATTCCGCTGCCGATAATCGTGCCAGCTACGATTGAAGTCGCATGCCACGCGTTCAGCCCTCGAACCAGTTCGGGTCGGTGTATTTCACTTGTAACTGCGATTGCAGTGCGTTCTGTGGAGGCGTCCGGTGACATGAATCATTCCCCTGGAGTACCGACTTACCTGCCCTTTGCCTACGGTCGAATCTCGATCGGCGTTCCGTCGGCCACTGCCATCCAGATCTCGTCCATCTCTTTGTTCGTCACCGCGATGCATCCATCGGTCCAATCCTTCAACCGGTGCGAGGTACCGATCCAACCGTAACCGTTCGGCAAACCGTGCACGAACACGTCACCACCGGGCGAAGCACCCTGTTTTCTGGCCGCCGCGCGATCTTTTGCGGCCGGATAAGAAATATGAATTGCCTTATAGAACTGACTATGCTCGTTGCGTGAATCGAGAACGTAGATGCCCTCGGGAGTTTTGTGATCCCCCTGGCGCATCTTCGCACCTACCGGATCTCGCCCCAACGCTACCTTATAGCTCTTGATTACTTTTCCCTGGCTCAGTAGTTGCAGCGTGCGCTCCTTCTTGAGCACCAACACGCGATCGGCATGCAGCGGCTTATCTGCGGCATGGACGAAAGCCACCGCGCAAAACATGCAAAACGCTAAGCCAGTGAGAACCCGGATGCGCATCGCCCGGATTATAGTCTGCCCCACCGCGCAAAATGCTACGCTGAAGAGGTGATGTTGTCGGGCTCGAATCAGGGTATGTGGAGACAGCCGCCTCGGCTGCCTGGCATTTTCACAGGCCGAACACATACGGTGTTCACCGCTATTTGCAGCGCGATCCTGCTGTTATTAGCGATTCCCGCCGCCGCCGCGCCGTGGACTATCAAGACTCAGCCGGCGCGCCCGGTCAATGGCGCTCCGGTTTTGTTCCAAGTGAAACCGGCCACAAGGCTCGATTCGCTGGGTGGCAGCTGGCTCGGGCACGAACTCACGTTCAGCTACAACGCGGCCAGCAAAACCTGGTTCACCCTCGCCGGGGTTGGATTCGAGATAGCTCCCGGCAAGTACACGCTCGAATTAAATGGTGTGAGTGCCAACAGCAAAAGTCCGCTGGTCATGAAGCGAACATTTTCGGTCGCGCGCGCGCAATATCCGAAAATTAAGGTTGAACTCGCGGTCGAGAAAAAATTCACCGAGCCCGATCCCGCGCAGCAGGCCCAAATCGCCGAAGCCACAAAGGTCAAGCAGGACTATCTCAGCCGCGTGACTCCCGAACGCGAATGGGACGGCAAGTTCGCGGCGCCGGTTGACGCCGCCACCTCCGACGTCTACGGCTCCCAGCGCATCTTCAATGGTGTCGCGCAGCGCCCGCATTTCGGCCTCGACTACCGCGTCCATACCGGCACGCCGGTCGCGGCCATGAACTCCGGCACCGTCCTGCTCGCGCGCTTCCTCTATTTCGAAGGAAATTGCGTGGTGATCGACCACGGCCAGGGATTGCTGACGCTCTATCTCCACCTCTCAGAATTCAAGGTGAAAGAAGGAGAGGAAGTGAAACGCGGGCAGGAAATCGGCCTCAGCGGCGGCACCGGACGCGCTACAGGTCCCCACCTCCACGTCGCCGTGCGCTGGCAAGGGACCTACCTTGACCCAGCCCGCCTGCTGCAGTTGCCCCTGCCGTAGCTAGCAGAGTGGGGGTTTGTTGTTGAACGTGCAGTCAACGAAGCTTTAACCGCAAAGTTTGCGGAGAAAATCCGCAGAGAACGCAGAGTGATACTCGCCCACAACGCATTCCACCTACGCGGCCCCGCCCGAGACTTTGCCCCGCGCGCGCAGCAAATCATTCAATTCTTCCTTGAGTCCCAAATTGCGAATCAACCGGTGCAGGTAGTTCGGATGCACTCCCAGAATTCCCGCCGCCTCGACGTAATTGCCGCCCGTCTGCTGCACCGCATCCAGAATCAACTGACGCTTCACTTCTTTCACGTGGGCGTGATAACGACCCTCCTCCATTTCCTCTGGCATGGCCTGCTCGATGAGAGACTCCGGCAAATCTTCCAGCAGCACCATCTCCGACGACCCCATCACCAGCGCCCGCTCCACCGCATTCTCCAGCTCTCGGACATTGCCCGGCCACTCATAATTCACCAGAGCCGACATGGCCTCGCGTGTCACGGGCCTTGGCTTCACCTTGCAGCGTTTCGCATTCTTCTGCAAGAAATGCCGCGTGAGCATGGGAATGTCTTCGCGCCGCTCCCGTAGTGGAGGCATGGTCAGCCTCATCACCGCCAGCCGGTAATACAGATCCTGACGAAACTCTCCCTTGCGTACCGCTTCCGCCAGGTCGCGGTTGGTCGCAGCGATTACCCTGACGTCGATCTTGATCGGCTGCGTCCCGCCCACGCGTTCAAACTCGCGCTCCTGCAAAACCCGCAGCAGTTTCACCTGCAGGCCCAGCGCCAGTTCGCCGATCTCATCCAGGAAAACAACGCCGCCATCCGCAACTTCCAGACGTCCTTTTTTCTGCGATGCCGCCCCGGTGAACGCTCCGCGCTCGTGCCCGAACAAATCGCTCTCCAGCAGCGTCTCGGGAATGGCCGCGCAATTAATGGCCACAAATGGTTTGCCGCTGCGATGACTGTTGCGATGCAAGGCGCGCGCGGCCAGTTCCTTGCCCGTGCCGCTTTCGCCCTCGATCAGCACGGTCGCGTCTGTCGGCGCGACCCGCGCCAGGAACTGAAAAACTTCTTTCATGCGCGCGCCTTCGCCCACGAGGCTCTGTTCCTGCCGCACTTCCGTGGTCAGCCGCTGATTCTCCTGCTCCAGCCACTGCACCCGCTGGGCATTGTCGAGCGCTACTGCGGAGATTCCCGCGACCGCCGCCATCAATTGCAGATGATCTTCATTGAACCGGTTCGCCCCGCTGGTGCTGTCGAGATAAATGCAGCCGATTCTCCGCTGAAAAACGCTTAGCGGCACGCACAGCAGGGATCTCACGTCCGACGCTGCCAAGCTCTCTACCACGCTCAGCTGGCCCCCGGGCACATCCACTCCCAGGATCGCCACATTCTCCTTCATCACCTTCCGTGCGATGGTGCGGCTCACCCGCACCAGTTGCGGATGACCTGCGTGCCGCGTTCGCGCGTACACACAGCTGAACTCCTGCTCGGGAGCGTCGCCCAGCAGGATCGCTCCCCGCCCCGCCGGGACCACTTCAAAAATCAAGTCCAGCAACTGGGCCTGCAACTCCTCCAGATCGCGAATGGCGTGCACCACGCGGCTGATTTTCAGCAACGCGCTCAAGTTGCGCGCCACCTGCGAACTTGCCGGCAATTCGTGCAGCAGCCGGTCGGGGTTCAGGTAGAGCACTTCTTTGGGGTAGATAACTCTGGTCTCAGCCGCGGACTGGCTATCGTCAAACTCAACCCGGCTGGGCCGCGCCGCCTGGTCTTCCTCGTCAATCAGGAATAAAAACGTGGAGTCCCCGGTCGCAATCTCATCCCCGTGATGCAGCCAGTTTTCTTTGACGGGAAGCCCGTTCACCAGCGTGCCGTTGCGGCTATCCAGATCCTTGATCTGAAAGCGTCCATCTTCCTCGCGACGCAGCACGCAATGTTTTCGGGAGACCGACGGGTCCACAATGGCTACCGCATTCGTCGGATCGCGCCCGATGGTGGCCTCTCCGTCGGGCAATGGAATGGTTGAATTCTTCGAGGGACCCGCTGTCACCAATAATCTAGGCCGCAATCAGTTCTCCCAGGGTTCGACTCCGTGCTGCACTTCTTACCACAGCACGCACTGACTTGCATGCGCCGTTCTGACAATTTCCGATATCCGAACGGATAGCCGGACTATCCGATCAGATAGCTTGGGCCTGCTCAGCGGCCTCACCCACGGAAACGGGCGAGAGCGCTAAGTAGCTGGAGATTATACGCTTGGCTGCGGTGCGCGGCACGTTTGGCGGAGCGCCGTGGAATGGTATGCCGCATGCATGAAGGGAAGTCGCGTTGCCCGGCAAAAGCGATGGGGGAAGCGCTTTCAAGCAGTTCTAGCTGGCATCGCCAAAGTCAGGGACTCGGGGGACCCCCTCATCGAGTCCCTTGGCTTTTTGTTTTTTGGATATTTGCTCAGACGCTGTGAGGTTTTTCGAATTACTCAATTTCCTAATTACTAATCCCCTGCCGCAAGCTCTGCCACGGTCACTGTCTCGGCAACTACCGCAATCCCATCCCGATAACTCACCGTGCGGCCCGAGATCGCCGGAACTCTTTCCCCTGGCACCAGAATCCCAACCACATTCAACGGATCCGCCGCCGACAGCGTGATCGTCTCGCCGCTCAACGGCAACCTCCGCATCGCCCGCACCGACTCGACCGCGACCGGTAGCGCAAACTGCTCGCCCAGAAATCCATCCACAAACCGGCCGCCGCGAATCTCTCCGCGATCCTCCAGCCTCCGGAATCCCATCAGCAACTCGCGCCATGGAGGCAGGTTCGACTCCCGCGCCAGCAGATCGCGGATCACGATCCCATACCGCCGCAGCAGCATCCAGCAGGCCGACTCCACAGCCCTGGGCCGTTCCGCCGCCACATCCGCGTGCAGCACCGCCCATCGTCCAGCGCTATGCCGCGGACGATTGGTTCTTCCCACTCCCTGCCCCGCTCTTCGCTTGGGATCGATCAACGACCGCAGGTTGTCGAATCCGTCGGCGGTGACAAGCCCCGCCGCCACCAACTCCCACAGCGCAGTCTCAATCTCCGCTTTCAACTTGCCAGTCCCACGCACGATGTCGGCAAAGAATGAAGCCCCGCGCTCGCGCAGAAATTCGAGCACCAGCTGCGCCCCATGACTCAGGCCGCGCCCTTCAGAATTGTCGCTCTTCGATTCGGAACTGGCGTGACTGACTTCTCCCGGGCTTTGGGAGAAGTGGGGATTTTTCCGCAATGACATCCAATCCGCTTCTTCTCTCACAAAAAATGTAATCGGAGCCACGCTGGTCGGAATCACCCTACGTTGCCTAGGACCGTTCGGGTCCGAAGGTCCGCCCGAATCGAGCGTCGCCGGATGCGGCGACAACCGTCCCCACCCCACCGCCCCGGTCAGGCAAAGCTGATCGAGCCACTTCGGATCGTAATCGGCAATCCGGCGCGCCAGCACCTGCCGCTCCCACGCGTTCGCCGGAATTTCAAATCCCTGCAACTGCTGCAGGACTTCCAGCGTGCCCCGCTCTCCAAGCACCTGCGATCCCGGAGCCACATGCTGCCAGCGCAACAACCAGCGCAAGAACGCGGCCGCCGTCACCGGCTCAATTTGCTTTCGCAGCATACCCACCGTCAGCCGATGGATCCGCGCCAACAATCTCCGCTCGCACCACTCGATTTCTTGAGCAGAGGGAGCTTGTGTGGGGACGGTGGCCACCGGCTGTCCGGTCGGGCCTGCAGTGGGCATAAACTTGCCCCGCAGCACTGTCCCGCTAGCCTCCATCCGCAGCAAAGCTTTCTCGATCTCGGAAGCGGGCAATCCAAGAGTCTCGCCCAAAGCCGAGGCGGTACTCGGCCCGATGTGCGACATCCACCCCGTCACCAAATTGAGCAAAGCGTCATCGCGAGAAACAGTTCCAGTCTCGACGTCAGCCAAGCGACGATCAAAATCAGCCGAAGGAAATAATGCGGCGAAGCTCCGGGCCCGCTCCGCGGCAACCCAGTAGCGCCGGCGTCCCGCCGGTCGTCCGGAGGCCGTCTCGGACTCGGCCCCCACAGCAACGGCAGCCCGTCCTTGATTTAGGAGTGTCTGAAAGTAAACGCCCCAGTTGGCGGTGCTCCTGTGGGGGTCGCCGCCCTCGAGGGAACCTGGACCTTCCCACAACTCCAAATCCTGGGGCAGCGCCAGCAACGTATGCAGCACGTCATGCAACTCATCCGCGTCGCGCACATCCGGCCACGCTTCATCCCGGACCTGCGCAATGGCCCCCGGATCCAGTTTCCCGACTTCCTCCAAAACCGACTCCGGCAGCACCCGGCGCATCTCTACTGCGCGCGCCCTCCGCTCCTCGAGCGGCGCATCGTCAAGATACGCATACGGATTCGCATTCAGAATCTCGTGCGAGAACTGCGACGGCACAGGGGTATCCACCGCAATCGTGCGAATCGCGCCCGAAGCCATCCCGCGCAGTAAATTCTTCAGGCCCTCGACATCCATCGCTTCGGTGAGCACATCTTTCATCACCTCGCCCACCAGCGGATGATCCGGAATCTTGCGCTCGCCGTCGATGTTCTCGAAGCAAGCCGCCGCATCGGGAAACACCGACGCCAACAGATCGTCCGATCGCATGCGCTGAATTTGCGCTGGCACCTTCTTGCCATTCTGAAACCGCAGCAGGGCCAGCGCCCGGTTCGCATCCCAGCGCCAGCGCGTGCCAAATACGGGAGCATCCAGCGCTGCCTGTTCCAGGATCGGCTGCACCGTCTCTGCCTGCAGAAAATTGAAAACGTCGCTCAACGGAAAGCTGTGTTGCTCGGCCAGCGCGATGTTCAGCCCGTTATCGGTAGCCGCCGCCTGCAACTCAAAATTGAAGCCAACGCAAAACCGCTTGCGCAGCGACAGTCCCCATGCCTTGTTGATCCTTCCGCCGAATGGCGAATGGATGATCAACTGCATTCCCCCGCCCTCATCGAAGAAGCGTTCCGCAATCACCGTATTCTGAGTCGGCACCGCACCCAGCACCGCGCGGCCCTGTAGGATGTATTCAATGGCCTGCTCCGCGCCGGAATCGTCGAGGCCGCATTCTTCTTTCAGCCAGGACACTGCCTCCGCAACGGCAGGCTGAGTCGCCGAAAATCCCACCGGCGAAGTCCGCGGCAGCATCTCGCTGATCTTCTGCCGCAACTCGCCTACATGCGCCGACAATTCCTCGGTCCGCGCCGGAGCCTCGCCGCGCCAGAACGGCACGCTGGGCGGCGCTCCGTGGGCGTCGTGCACCAGCATCCGGCCTGAATTCGTCTCGATGCGATGGATGATCCACGACGTATTTCCCAGCAGCATGATGTCGCCGCGATTGCTCTCGACCGCGAAATCTTCGTCGACCGTGCCCACCATCGCGCCATCGGGCTCTGCGACCACGGTGTATAGCGAGTTGTCCGGAATCGCGCCTCCGCTGGTGATCGCCGCCAGCCGTGCTCCGCGCCGCGCCCGCAGCCTGCCATTCACTCGATCGCGATGCAGATACGCCCCATACCGCCCCCGCCGCGCCGCAATCCCCTCCGAAAGCATTCCCAGAATCGAATCAAAGGTCGTGCGTTTCAGGTTTTGATAGGGGTAGGCGCGCCGCACGAGCTGAAAGAGCTCCTCCTCATCCCAACCAGAGTCGGTAGCACCCGAATCGGTAGCGCCGGCGTCTCCGCCGGCTGTCGCGGGGACATCCTGGCCCCGCACCGTCCCTCGAGACAATGCGTCCGGGTTCCTGCCGGCTGCGCAAGTCGCCACAATCTGTTGCGCCAGCACGTCCAGCGGCGCGTCCGGAATCATCAGCCGGTCCAGATCCCCGAGCCGGATCGCCCGTACCAGCGCCGCGCACTCCATCAGATCGTCCCGGGTCGTAGCGAAGAATCTTCCCTTGGGCACCGCGCCGCGCCAGTGCCCCGACCGTCCCACGCGCTGCAGCGCCACGGCAATCGCCCGCGGAGAATTGATCTGCACCACCAGATCGACCGTGCCTACATCAATTCCCAGCTCGAGCGATGCGGTCGCGACGAGCACTCGGATTTGTCCTTCTTTGAGCTTCTTCTCCGCCGCCAGCCGCAGTTTGCGCGACAAGCTGCCGTGGTGCGCCGCCACGTTTTCCTCGCCCATGCGCTCGCCCAGTTGATGCGCCAGCCGCTCCGCCATCCTTCGCGTATTCACAAACACCAGCGTCGACCGGTGCTGCCCGACCAACTCCACCAACCGGTCGTAAACCGCCTCCCACATCTCGTTCGAAGCCACCGGCCCCAGCGGCATGGGCGGCACTTCAATCGCGAGATCCAATTTCCGCTTGTGCCCGATGTTGACGATCACCGGATTCGGCCGTCCGCTTCCCGTCAAAAAATGCGCCACCTCCTCGATGGGCTTCTGCGTTGCCGAGAGCCCAATCCGCACTGGCGGACGATGCGTCAACGCCTCCAGCCTCTCCAGCGACAGCGTCAGATGCGCCCCGCGCTTGTCGTCTGCCACGGCATGGATCTCGTCCACAATCACGGTTTCGACATCGCGTAGAATCGCCCGGCTCTTCTCGGCGGTCAGCAAAATGTAAAGCGACTCCGGCGTGGTCACCAGAATGTGCGGAGGCCGTTTCAGCATCGCCCGCCGCTCCGGCATCAGAGTGTCGCCGGTGCGCACCGCGGTCCGAATCTCCGGCATCAGCAGCCCGCGCTCTCCCGCGAGCGCAAGAATTTCGCCCAGGGGAATCTCCAGATTTTTCTGAATGTCGTTGCCCAGCGCCTTCAGCGGCGAAACGTAGAGAACTTCGGTCCGATCCGACAAGTCCCCTGCGAGCGACTTGCGCACCAGCCGGTCAATGCAGGCCAGAAAAGCAGTCAAAGTTTTTCCGGATCCTGTCGGCGCCGAAATCAAAGTCGTGCGCCCGGCCAGAATGTGGGGCCATCCCTGCTCCTGCGGTTCAGTCGGAGTCCCAAATTTCCCCACAAACCACTCCGCCACAAGAGGGTGGGCCCACGAGAGAGATGACGGGACAAACTGCATCCAGTCATTTTATTCCTGCAGGAAGACTTTCGCAAATTATTCGCCTACCGCGATTGGCGGTCACACAACAGTTCCTGGGTGTTAAAATTCCGCGTTCATCCACTGTCCATTGGGAGAGTCCTCTTGAAATCAGCGCGCTTCTTCGTCTCCTGTGTCCTTCTTCTTACCTTTACCCACATGGCTGTTGGCCAGTCGGCCTCAGAAGGCAACGCCGAGCCGCCCGCGGCATCGCGGTCCTTGTTTGGTTACACCAACCGCACCGCAGCGCCGGAGCGCGATCTCGAGAAGAAGTTTCAGGACGCTGTTATTGCCGCGAACATTCAGGAAAACATGCGCCGCCTTTCAGCGCGTCCCCACAACGTCGGATCGCCCTACGACAAAGACAATGCCGAGTGGATGCTCGCGCGCTTCAAAGAGTGGGGATTCGACGCCAAAATCGAGACTTTCGACGTTCTGTTCCCGACGCCCAAGGAACGCATCGTAGAACTCGTCGCCCCCACGAAGTTCCGCGCCAAGCTTCAGGAACCGCCTCTCGCCGTCGATCCCACTTCCAATCAGACGGCCGAACAACTGCCCACTTACAACGCCTACTCCATCGACGGTGATGTGACCGCGCCGCTCGTCTATGTGAACTACGGCAACCGCGAGGATTATGAAGAACTCGACCGCATGGGAATTTCGGTTAAAGGCGCGATCGTAATTTCCCGCTACGGCTCCGGATGGCGGGGCATCAAGCCCAAAGTCGCCGCCGAACATGGCGCTGTCGGATGCATCATCTACTCCGATCCCCGCGGCGACGGCTTCTTTCACGGCGACGACTATCCCACGGGCGGTTGGCGTCCTCGCGAAGGAGTCCAGCGCGGCAGCGTCATGGACACCGATTATCCCGGCGATCCCCTCACTCCCGGCATTGGCGCGGTGCCCGGGGCAAAGCGTCTGGATATCAAAGAAGCCAAGACCATCACCAAGATTCCTGTTCTCCCGATCTCTTACGCCGACGCTCAGCCCTTGCTAGCAGCCCTTCAGGGCGAAATAGCTCCCGAGGCTTGGAGAGGCGGCCTCCCCATCACCTATCACATCGGCCCCGGACCTGCGCGGGTCCATCTGAAAGTCGCATCCAACTGGGACACGAAACCTCTTTACGACGTCATCGCCACGCTCCAAGGCTCCGACCCCGACCAGTGGATTATTCGCGGCAACCATCACGATGCCTGGGTGAACGGCGCGGAGGATCCTATCTCCGGCATGTCCCCTGAACTGGAAGAAGCGCGCGTGCTGGGCGAAATGCACAAGCAGGGCTGGACTCCGAAGCGCACTCTCATCTACTGCGCCTGGGATGGCGAAGAGCCTGGCCTGCTCGGCTCCGTGGAATGGGTAGAAACTCACGTCGCTGATCTAAAGAAGCATGCGATTGTCTATATCAACTCCGATAGCAGCGCGCGCGGGTATCTCTTCACGGGAGGGACGCAGGATTTGCAATCCGTGGTGGGCGCGGTCGCTCACGGCATCATCGATCCCGAAAAGCACATTTCCGTCTGGGAGCGGGCGCATTTGCGCGCCATCATGCGCGCCAAGAATCCCGAAGAGCGCGGAGGTCTTCGCAAGCGCAACGACCTGTTGATTACAGAGCTCGGTGACGGTTCTGACTACACCTCGTTCCAGGACTTCGCCGGGATCTCCTCGTTGGACCTGGGTTTCGGTGGCGAGGACGAGGGCACCCAGTACCATTCCATTTACGACGACTATTACTGGTACACCCATTTCGCCGATAACAATTTCGCTTACGAGCGCGCGCTCGCGCAAACGATGGGAACCTTAGTCCTGCGGATCGCGGGCGCCGACCTGCTCCCCTTCGATTACACCGCGCAGGCCGAGTCCATCGCCAAATACGAATCCGACCTGGAAAAACTGCTGAAAGACAAGCAGGAGGAAATCACCGAGCGCAATCAGGAAATCCAGGAAGGCGCGTTGACTGCCACCTCCGATCCCCACAAAACTTTTGTGCCTCCTCTTATCGAACCCGTGCCCCCGTTCATGAACTTCGCGCCCATGAAGAATTCGATTGAAGACTTGAAAAAGGCCGCGGAGCGCTATTCCAAGGCTCTGGCCAAATTCCGCGCTGCCCCGGAGGACTCCATCTCGTCCTCATCCCTGGAAACCGTCAATACGGACCTGATGGGCATTGCGCGTCTTTTCCTGAATGACAAGGGATTGCCCGAACGGCCCTGGTTTAAGAACCAGATCTACGCCCCCGGCGCGTACACCGGATATGGTGCCAAGCCCGTGGCCGCCGTCCGCGAATATATGGACCAGAAGAAATGGAAAGAGGCCGACGCCCAGATTCCGATGGTCGCGCAGGTAATCGACAACATCTCGGCCGGAATTAACAAAGCGGCAGACGATCTGGAGTCAGCGGTGGGGGCAAAACACTAATCCATGTGGGGACAGCCGCTGTCGGCTGTCCGCGAATTGAAGCACCGCTGCTTACTTCACCGTAGCAGCGAGCACGAGCACATGCGGATTGTTCGGCAACGTAACGCTCTGCACGACCTTGTTGGAATTCAGAGTGAACTGGTACGCATACAGATTGAAAGTACGTTTATCCCTGGTCCCGTTGTCGAAATTCCGGTATGCCATGGCAACTCCCTCGGACTCGTGGGGATACTTTTGCGGCATGTACCAGTCACTGAAGCTCTGCACGTATTGCGCGCTGGTTCCGTCGGTATAGCTGACGGTCAGAGTCTGCGAGGCCTGGTTCCCGTCCACTCCCGTCGCGAATAGGAGCAAAACGGAAAACTGTCCCGCGGGGAGAACCACCGATTGTCCGCTGCAACTCACGGCATCCGTTACGTTGGCTGCTCCAAATCCGAACAGAATGCCGCTCCAGACGCGTGAGCCAGTCAGGAGATTCGCGGAGTACGAGTATCCCATGCCGTCGAGACCACCGGTCGTGTATGTAGACCCATCCTGATAAATTCCGCTCACGTTAAATTGCGAAGACAAATCCACCTTCGTGCCGATTCCCGTTTTTCCCACCGCGGCGCTCACGGCCAAGGTGAACGTAACGGTTTCCGTGATACTGCCGGAAGTTCCGGTAACCGTCACGGTAGTGAATCCGGTATTGGCTGTGGCATTCGCTTTGAAAACAATCTTTCGCGTATTCGTGGTTCCCTGGATTGACGCCTGCACGCCCTTTGGCAGGCTGGAAACACTCAACGTGACGCTCCCATTGAAACCGTTGTAGTCCGTAATCGTGATCGCTGCATTGGCGGACGAATTCTGATTCAAAAACACGTTGCTCGGGCCCGAAAGCGTGAACCCGCTTCCGCCCACAGCGGTATTAATCGCGCTGGCATATTGCGCCGCCAGGCCGGTGCCCACAAAATCGTCGTAGAGCCACATGAATCCGCCGCTGATGCCGCACTGGCTGTTCCATCCACTCATCGTGCTCTGCACCTGTGCGGGGGTGTCGTACTGGTCCCACAATCCAGGAAACACCGGCACAGTCCCGAAATTCCAGCCCACGCATGGATTGTTCCCGCTCCCGCCTGCGTACGCCTGCAGATGCACACCGTCGACCGTGCCCGGCGCCTGACTGTTAATCTGTGCCACTACATTTGTCCAGTAACTGTTGTTGTCGAACGCATCGGGCATCACGTGATAGCCAAGTCCTCCGAGCATCACGCCAAACGAAATCGTGGTCGGAGTATTGAAACTGTTCTCGTCGTCGAAATCGATCGCATCCAGGGCTGGTATCGCCGCCTTCAATGCCTGAAAATCCTTATACAGGATGCTCGTCGGCCCGGTTCCCTGCGTGTTCACCAGGTTCGTAATGTCTTGCCAGTCCCCATAGTTCGACGATCCAATACTGAACGTGACCCGCTTCACTGTCCCTTGTTTCAGAGTAGCCATATCCGAAGCAAAATTCGGGTAGTACTGGTCCCCGACATAAACTCCGCCCGAGGTCAACGGAAATTCACCATTGAAGTTAAGGTCGCCCGTGCTGCTGACCTCGACGCTCCACACAATCGCCTCGGTGAAACCCGAGTTCTCGATCTCGGTAATATTGGCCGCCGCATTCTTATAAAACGGCCCGCCACCAAAAATGCCGGTATATCCAGTCTGAGCCGATGCCGGGCCGCCCGCCAAAGCGACTGCGAGGAAAGTAAGGACGCTCAGGCAGCAGCAAACAACTGGGCTTTTGAATAAGCAAGAAAATCGCATAATGATGAAAGGCACCTCATGTCCTCATTTCCCCTGGAATATTCCCAGGCAACTGCCCGGGATTCAGTTTGATGTCACTCCGGAGAGGGATTGCGCAGACACTCCCTGGGCAAAGTCCCGAAATTATACAGCGGCATGCGTCATAGCCTTCGCAGCGCAAAGAAACTTAAGTCTCCGCCGAAAACCGCGTTGACCTCCCTCCCCATGCGGCCTAACATTCTCTGCCATGCCCTTGCCCTCCGAACCAATCGGGCAGACCGTCTCTCACTACCGCATCCTCGAAAAACTGGGCGGCGGAGGCATGGGGGTTGTGTACAAAGCGGAAGACATCAAGCTGCACAGGTTCGTTGCCCTCAAGTTTCTCCCGGATCAAGTCGCGAAAGATTCCCAATCCCTCGCTCGCTTCGAGCGCGAAGCCCAGGCCGCTTCCGCGCTGAATCATCCCAACATCTGCACCATCTACGAGATCGGCGAGCACGACTCCCAGCCCTTCATCGCCATGGAATTTCTGGATGGGATGACGCTGAAGCATCGCATCTCCGGCCGTCCGCTTGATCTTGAGGTCCTTCTTCCCCTTGCCATCGATATCGCCGATGCCCTCGATGCCGCCAACTCCGCCGGAATCGTCCACCGCGACATCAAGCCCGCAAATCTTTTCGTAACCAAACGCGGTCACGCCAAGATCCTCGATTTTGGCCTGGCGAAAGTCACGCCGACGATAACCGAGATCAACTCGGCCGCGCCCACGGCAACTCTGGAAGATCACCTCACGAGTCCCAGGACCGCCATCGGCACCGTCGCCTATATGTCTCCCGAGCAAGTCCGCGCCAAGGAACTCGACACTCGCACTGACCTGTTCTCTTTCGGCGCCGTCCTCTACGAGATGGCGACAGGCACTCTTCCCTTCCGCGGTGAAAGCTCGGGCGTCATCTTCAAATCCATTCTCGACGCAACTCCCACCGCGCCGGTGCGCCTGAATCCCGATCTCCCGCCAGAACTCGAACGCATCATCACCAAGTGCCTTGAGAAAGACCGCAATCTCCGCTACCAGCATGCCTCCGACATCCGAACTGACCTACAGAGATTGAAACGTGACACCGAATCTTCGACCTCGCGCATTCCTGCGAGCGCCCCCTCCAGGCATCGCCGGATCACTCCCTGGATCGCAGTCATTGCCGCCACTGTCGCCGTACTGTCTGCCGGCGCCTACGTTTATCTTCACCGCAGTCCCAAGCTCACGGCGAAAGATACGGTCGTGCTCGCAGATTTTGCGAACTCCACTGGCGATCCCGTCTTCGACGACGCGCTGAAGCAGGCTCTTTCGACCGCTCTTCGCGAGTCTCCTTTCTTGAATGTGCTATCCGATAGCAGCGTTTCCAACACGCTTCGGTTCATGCGAAAGGAGCCGAACACTCGGTTAACCCCAGAAATTACGCGTGAAGTTTGTCAACGTTCGGATAGCAAAGCCTGGATCGGTGGCTCTATCTCCAATATCGGCAATCAATACATTGTCGGGGTAAAGGCCGTGAACTGCCAGACAGGAGACACGCTCGCGGACGAGCAGGTCACGGCGACGAGCAAAGATAAGGTGCTCGATGCCCTCGGGCAGGCTGCCGCCAAGCTGCGCGGCGAATGGGGCGAGTCTTTAGCCAGCATCCAGAAATTTGATCTTCCTCTCACCCAGGTGACTACCTCTTCTCTCGAAGCCTTGAAGGCCAGAAATCTCGGCAGCAAGATGCTGCATGAGAAAGGGACTGAGGCGGCAATTCCTTTTTACCAGCATGCCATTGAACTTGATCCCGAATTTGCCAGCGGGTATCTATCCCTGGGCAAGATGTACACCAATCTGGGAGAGTACGGCCGCGCCAGGAAATTGTTCGCCAAGGCTTATAGCCTGCGTGATCACACCAGCGACCTCGAAAAATTCGACATCGATTCCATGTATTACGAATTTGTCACAGGGGACCTGGAAAAAGAGACCCGCGTCTACCGTGAATGGCTGAACAGCTATCCGAGAGACAAGGTTGCGCTTGGAAATTTGGCGAGCGTTTTCACCCTCCTGGGCCGTTTTGAAGATGCTGTCGACTTCAACCGACAAAGCGTCAAAGAGGATCTCGATGATGTAATTGGATACGGCAATCTCGCTTTTGTTTTTGCAGCCCTCAATCAATTCGATGACGCTCGGAGGACGATTCAGAATGCCTTAGATCGAAAGCTGGATGCCGGCGGATTGCATTACCAACTTTACTGGCTAGCCTTCAACGGCAATGATGATCGCGGCATGGCCGATCAGATAGCCTGGTCTGCTGCGAATCCCGAAACCGCTCCGACCTTCCTGGCTATGCAAGCGTCTGTCGCGGCTTATTCGGGGCATCTTACGAAATCCCGCGAACTAAGCCGACGAGCCGTGGCCGGATGGCTAAGCGCCGGGGATAAAGAAGCAGCTGGCACAGAACTGATGGGCGCGGCACTCCGGCAGGCCTCTTTTGGAAAAGTCCAAGAGGCTCGCAAAGACGCTCTCTCCGCCCTCCGCCAATCTCAACTGGGATTGGACGGCGACGCGCTTGCCGCCCTCGCTTTCGCGTCAGTGGGTGATGGTGTACAGGCTGAGTCTCTGCTCGCTGATCTTGGCAGCCAATTGCCTGAGGGGACATTGTTGAAATCAGTCATCTCGCCCACGGTCCAGGCCCGCCTCGAATTATCGAGAAACAAACCCGCGGCTAGTATCCAATTACTCCAGGCAGCCACGCCCTATGAATCGACCGTTGTCCTGGGGGCCTGCTTCTACCCCGTTTATGTACGCGGCCTAGCGTACCTCGCGCTTAGGGATGGCTCTTCCGCAGCCTTTGAGTTCCAGAAGATTCTCAATCATCCTGGAGTGGTGAACTCGTGCGAAACCCGAGCCCTCGCGCACCTCGGACTCGCCCGGGCTTACACTTTGCAGGGTGATGTTTCGAAAGCAAAAGCTGCATATAAGGATTTCTTGACCCTTTGGAAAGATGCCGACCCTGACATTCCTGTCTTGAAGGAAGCGAAAGCGGAATACGCACGACTGCAGTAGCTGACTGCGCTGCCCCTGCTAGAATTTCCACGATGCCCAAACTCTCCTCTCAAGCCCGCGCCCGCAAGATCAAACTTCTGCTGTTCGACGTCGACGGGGTCCTCACCGACGGAAAACTTTTCTTCCTGCCTCAGCGTGACCCGGCCCAGGCCGACGCGCAGCTCAGCGCTCAGGGTTCCATCGAGTTCAAGGGCTTCCACGCCCATGACGGCGTCGCCATTTCTCTGGCACGCGTTGGCGGGCTGCGCTCCGGACTTATCACCAAGCGGTTCTCCGAAACTGTCGCGCTCCGCGCCCGCGACCTCAAGCTTGAATACGTCCGCCAAGGCATTGATAACAAGCAAAAGGCGTTCGAAGAAGTGGTGAAAGAAGCGGGGATTCAACCGGAGGAAGCCACCTTCGTCGGTGACGATGTCGTAGACTTACCCGCCATGCGCGCCGCGGGACTCGCCATTGCAGTGAAAAACGCGCGCGCGGAAGTAAAAAAAGAAGCCCACTATGTTACTCCGCACTCCGGAGGCGAAGGCGCATTGCGCGATGCAGTAGAGTTCATCCTCAAAGCGCAGGGTAAGTGGAAGAGTGTGTTAGAAACATACCTGGGCGGGCGGTCCCCTACCACGAAGTAATCTTAGCGTAGAAGCTGAAGCCGCTCAGCCCGGCCATTAGCTCGGCTCATCGGCATTGCTCAAACCTCAGCTCATTGCTCAAGGCTAAAAAACCCACCGGATGCTTGCTTGGGGCGTGCTCGGGTCAGCATCCGATGGGCTACCGTTTCTCCTTACTCACCCTGTTGTTTTCAGGAGTATGTGTAGAAATTAAACACCCGAACTTGCGCAAGTTCCGTCTAATTTTGTAAAGGTTTGTAAAACCCGGCGAGTTAATTACCCCTAACGTCAAACAATTAGCGAGTTAGTCGCAGCGAGGACACACACAACTCCTCTGTGTTTTCTCGTGGTGAGTTTTGGAAGTTCTTACTCCGGCAGGGTCGCCGGCTTAGACGCCATTAATTCCACGAATCGCTTATCTTTGCGCAGCTGGGCGAACTCGGTGTCTTTATACACGTCCTTGACATCCTTGTAGCCCTCTTCTATCGCTTTTCTCAAGTACTCGAGCGACCGGTCGGAGAACCCCATTTTGGCGTAGAGTTTTGCCACGGTGTAGTCATAGCGCGCGCGGTCTCCCGGACTCGGCAGCTGCGCCTGCACCCCGCCGCGCGAGGTCCGTTCGAAGACGTCGGGATCGATTTCCATCGCGCGCTGGTATGCCTGCACGGCCGGCTCAAACTGTTTCTTCGCAAACAGCGCCGCGCCCATATTGCTGTAAAAAGAGGCAGACGAATCGTCCAGCGCAATCGCCCGACGGTACTGCTTTACCGCCGTTCCGTACTTTTTCTCTTCGTAATACACCACGCCCAGATTGTTGTAGGCATCGGCAAATTTGCGGTCGGCCTTGATGGACTGATCGAATGTCTTCTTCGCCTCGTGATAGCGCTGCATCATCAGTTCGCTGATGCCGATCTTATTCAGAACTCGCGCCGAATGTGGATTCTTCGCCATGGCCGCCCGATAATAGTCCATCGCATCCAGGTAGAGTTTCTGGGTCCGCAGTTCATCCCCCTTCTGCTCGAGATCGGCCGCGGTCGCCTCCGCCGACGGAGGATCAATCATCCGGATCAACGGAGGTTTCACTTGAACTTGTTCGGAATGGGCGCTCTGCGCCCACACCCCGGTTGAAATGACAGAGAAGAAAGCGGCCAAAGCCGCAGCAGGCACCAGGACTCTCGGGTAGTAACTCACAAGCCACCCCCCAGGTATTACGCCTATTCTGGCACAGTTTTGGACGCCCGGCGCAGATTTTAGTCAACCATAGGTAGCGCCGGCGTCCCGGCCGGCTGTGGCGGAGGCATCCCGCCTCTGCGCCCGTAAACATCTCAAAAGGTTAAGGTTTTATATAGAGCTGAGGTCTGAAGTCCGAGGTCCGAGGAGCTCAGATGGAAATCCAGCCGTTAATGAGGCGCCGTCTGCGCGCCATCCGGCGGCTTCGTAGCCGGCGTCGAAGTCTTATTATCGTCCTTGAAAATTCCCGCGATCTTCCCGAAGAACCCCTTCTTTTTCTTCGCCTCTTCGGCAGCATTCGGATTCTGGCCGTTCGCCACCTGCGCCTGCGGCATGACTGGCTTGTTCCCGAAAATGCGCGAGAGGATTCCCTTCATGCCTGCCTCGGCCTCGCAGGTGTCGCTAGGCTCGGTTCCGGCCACGAATGCTGAAACATAATCATCGGTGCAACTGGGCGTTGCCAATCGGTTGGTCGCCTTATCCAGTTGCACATCGACCACGCCCGATGGCTGCGAGAACGGCTTCATATTCGAATACTGCGGAAGCGCCGCCGCCTTCTTCATAAACTCGGCCCAGATCGGGCCCGCCGTGACCGCACCTGCCAACCGCAAGTCGCTGTAATCGTCGTATCCCACCCACACGATGCACAACAGGTTCGTGGTATATCCCGCAAACCACCCATCATGCGAGCTTCCCGTCTTTCCGGCGGCAGGAGCCTGGAATCCGTGCCCGCGTACCGCCGAGAACCCCAGCCCATTGTTGATCACCGCCTCCATCATGTTCGTCATGACGTAGCTGACCCGCGGATCGAGCACCGGCTTTTGATCTGTGCTGTAGTTCGCAACCACATCGCCTTTCCCATTCCGCACGGATCGCAGCAGGATCGGCGACAGCCGCACTCCCGTATTCGCGAACACGGTATACGCTCCGGCCATATCGAGAGGCGACGCATCGTACGACCCCAGCGCCATCGCGGGCGTCGGCTTCACCGACGTAATCCCTGCCGCTCTGGCGAGGTCCGCAACCTTGTCGTAGCCCACTTCCTCCGCCACCTTTACGGTGGCGTTGTTCAGCGACATCGCCAGCGCATATCGCAGCGTCACGTCGCCGTGATACTCCTCCTTGTAATTACGCGGCTCGTAAATCTGATCGCCGTACGCGAAACTGGAAGGCTCATCGGTCACCGTCGAAGCTGGAGTTAACACGGCCTGCGACCCGTCCAGTGCCGTGTTCACCGCGGCCGCATAGACGAATGGCTTGAAGATCGATCCCGTCGGCCGCTTCGATAACGCGTGATTTAACTGGCTCCAGCCATAGTCGCGGCCGCCCACCAATGCCAGCACCGCTCCTGTATGAGGATCGAGTACCACCATCGCGACCTGCGCCTGCGGACCTGGCAGCACCTTGGTCTCATATTTCTTTCCGACCTTCACCTTCTTGGTCCGCATCTTCTTCACTTGCTCATCCACCAGCTTGATGCCGGATTCCACCGACTGCGCCGCCGCCTTCTGCAAATCCGGATCGAGCGTCGTGTAAATGCGGTACGAACTGTCGTTCAGCTCATTTTCGCTGAACTTGTTGATCAGAAAGTCGCGCACCATATCCACAAAATAGGGCGCGTCGCTCGCCTCCACGTTCGGGGGCGCCAGCTTCAGCGGCGCCGCCTTCGCCTTGTCCGCCTGCTCGCGCGTGATCGCGTGGGTCTCGACCATCGACTCCAGCACCAGGTTCCGCCGGTCCATCGCGCGCTCCGGATGCCGGTATGGCGACAGATAGCTCGGACGCTGGATCAATCCGGCCAGCAGCGCTGCCTCAGGCAGGGTGATATCTTTCAGATCCTTGTTGAAGTACGCTTTGCTTGCCTCCCCGAATCCGCTGATCGCAAACGATCCTCTCTGCCCCAGATCCACCCAGTTGGCATAGAACTCGAAAATCTGCTGCTTTGAGAACTTCTGCTCCAGTTCCTCGGCAATCAGCATCTCGGTGAGCTTGCGCTTGATCGACTTCTCCGGTGTCAGAAAGAACCCGCGGGCCAGCTGTTGTGTAATGGTGGACCCGCCTTGCGCCCGGCGCTGGCGGAGCACGTCCTCCCACACCGCCTCCAGAGTTCTGCCGAAATTCACGCCGCTGTGCTCGAAAAACCTCCGGTCCTCGATCGCCAGCACCGCTTGCACCATAACGGGAGGAATGTCGTTGTACTTCACCAGCTCGCGCTTCGATCTCTGCTCGGCATCGAACAACGCCGTCACCAGTTGAGGCTCCAGTTCGTAGGCCGACAATTGCGTCCCGCGGCTCGCAATCCCGTCTACCTGCCCGTCATGAATTGTGATCCGCGCCGGCTCCGGACTGTGGTACGACTCCTCTCCCGGGGTGATCTCAATTCCATCTTTCTCCAGATGGAAGGTTCCCATCTTCGAGTCGTCTTTATCCGAATATCCTGCCCGCCGCAGGTCCGCCGCAATCTCCTTCGCCTCAATCTTCTCGCCGTCCCTTACGGTCTTCGGAAGAGCATAAATTTTTGCCGAATTGGCAAACACCGGCGTGCGGAATCGCTTCTCGATGACGCGATCGTATTTGATATAGAAATAGGAAAAGACCACCGTAAACGACACCGCCAGCAGCAAGAACGCTACCAGCGCCGCGCGCAGCACCGGATCCCGCGGGAGCCCGCGGATTCCTTTTCCCTCTCCGTTCTCTCTCGGGATTCTGATCTTGATGGTCACTGTCTCGACTCTACCCCTGCGATCTCAGTCAGACGTTCAGGCATGCTAAAAGGTTTGATGCAACTTCGCTCCTTTGCCGCAGCACTGGCTTCATCGTGGTGAGCCATCGGACTTACCCAGCTACCACGCGACAAAGGACCGACCTCGCCCGGTTGTAATGCCAGGCAGTTCATTGCACAAAGTGACGGCGCGTATCTCCTATTGTACCGCTCTGATCACAAACGAAAAGAGACCCGCAGTGCCTGCGGGTCTCCAACCTGTCAACAACTCGCACCAGCTACGGTTCGTCCGTCACACCAATAATAAAGCTGGGCGTCCCAGCATATGGGAACGGCGTGCCCAGGTTACCACTGGTGCTATCGAGGGTCAGCGGAACTGTTCCCGTTATCGTGCTGTTCGGCTCTTGCCCGATCATGAATAAGTAGATGCCACTCTGATCGAATGCGCCTTCAAGCCCCAACAGTGTGGGGAAGGGCGAGACCGTCGGAAGTTCCGTTAACACACCGTTCGATAACGTGAATCCTTCCATCGGCGCGATGACTGTACCCGTTTGCGATTGGGTTTCATTGAATGTGTAAACAAAACCGCCGCTTGGACTCGTGACCACGAATACCGGGGCATACGTTGACATGAACGGCGAATTGGCCGCTTCCGCCAGCGCCCCTGCAGTCACGCTTCCCGGCTGCGTAATGCTGAATACGTGTACCTGGTTGTCGGTTGCTCCAGTCAGTCCCGTGATGCCAACCAGATAATTCCCAGTGCTTTCGCCGACGACCTGGATCATCGGAAACGGGAACGTGGCCGAGGCCAACGAGCCGCCGACCGGAGTTAACGTTGCCGCCGTCTGATCATAGGTGTAGGCAATCACGTCGGCACCATCCGCTACATAAAGAAATCGTCCCAAGCCGTCCGTCGTCATCGTCACCGGTGTGATTCCGCCGGTGGAGAACGGCGATTGCGCATTCGGTCCCAGGGTTCCGTCAGCATTCACGATGAATGTCGAGACCCCCGACGAATCGCCGACAAACACAAATCGACCTTTTGGATCGGCAACAATCGATGTGCCGCCGGAAACTGTGTAAGGTGTGTTCGCCAGCGGGGCCAGCGCTCCACTCGAGGCGTCGATTGAGTAACCGAACAATTCGCCTCCGGTGAACGGCAGGTACAAATATTTCTTGCCCACGATCGCAATTCCGCTGCCTTCTCCCGACGCCCCTGTAAAGGTTGGAGATACGAAACCCGGCACCGGCGCGAACGTGCCAGAACTCGCGACGTTTACTCCTTCGAGCCCCAACTCTCCCTGTTGCCCGTTATTGTTCATGAAATAAATGAACGCGGTTTGCGAACTACCGTTACCGCCCCCCTGCGAGAGACCGCCGCCGCTTGAGCCGCACGAAGAGGCACCAAACGTGGTGCTGCATACGTAATGACCGCAGGCGCTCATCCACATCGCGCCCGCCAGTACGACTGCCGCAGATAGAACTCGAACTTTCATCGTCATGCGCCGCCTCCACGCCAATGTCTCGCGCCCTTACCGAATCGAAATGCGCCCCTTCGGATCTCGCGGGACGCTCCGGGTCTCTTAACCTATGCAGGTGTGACACGCAGATGGAAAAAACTCCACCTCATCCGCGATGTTAGGTGGCAAGTAACCCAGAGGCAACGTTACGAATGTCACAGACCGTGACGGAGGTTCGACCTGAACCGTTGGAGCGCGACGGAAGGCAGGGGTCAGGGGCTAGTGGCTAGTGATCAGTGGCTAGTGATTAGGGGTCAGATGGAAGAATTCAGAGGTCGGAAAGAACCAGAGCCGAAGGGACTGAAGCGTGAGCCGGAAACGGTGGGGAAGCACAAGGTCTTACTTCTGCATTCTAACTTCTTCCTTCTGACTTCTGAGTTCTGAGTTTCAGAAGCCTTTGTTTCCGCTGGAAGGGGTAAAGTGCAGGGTAAACGAATAGGCCGGCAGTTGCACCGGCACGCTGTAATCTGCCGCTACATATACCGCCGGCGCTCCCGGCGTTCCAATGCGCTGCACCGTTACCTGCTCGGGGGTAAGCGTAATCTGGTGCTCCTCCGCCTTTTTGATTACGGCGTCCAAAAGAGCCTGATCCGTCTCATGCGGGTTCGACGCGCCCGTCATCGCGATGTTTCTGAGATCGTCCTGAAACGAGTAGTTGCTCAGTTCCGGCGGAACGATCTGCCAGCACGCGTAAATTACAAACCCTATTGC
The DNA here is from genome assembly GCA_035309485.1 of Candidatus Sulfotelmatobacter sp. Classification (GTDB taxonomy): domain Bacteria; phylum Acidobacteriota; class Terriglobia; order Terriglobales; family Acidobacteriaceae; genus Sulfotelmatobacter. The sequence goes on along the minus strand of DATGFC010000066.1, from coordinate 108,285 downwards.
CACCACTCCCATCAATGCCTTGAGCGTTCCCATATCCCGCTATCTGCTCTTCCGGGATAGGGAATTTATCCTGCCCGGCCGAGCAACTCCTGAAAATGTCCCACAATCGCCGCGATCCTAACATCGCGTACTTCGCGAGTCGAACGAATAACGACCTCCACAGTACCTTCGGTAACTTTCTTTCCTACCGTGACCCGAAATGGGATTCCCACCAGGTCTGCGTCCTTGAATTTCACCCCTGGACGCTCGTCCCGGTCGTCCAGCACTACGTCTAACCCGTCCGTCTCCAACTGCTTAGCGATATCTTCGGCCACGGTTCGGACGGCCTCGTCCTTTACATTGACCGGAGCAACCACTACCTGGAACGGAGCGATCGCCGGCGGCAGCCAGAACCCATTCTCATCATTTCCCTGCTCCACCGCCGCCGTCAGAATGCGCTCAATCCCGATCCCGTAACAGCCCATGATGGGCATTGCTTCTTTGCCATTTTTGTCGAGCACACGCAGTCCCATGGACTCGGAATAACGGTATCCCAGCTTAAAGATGTGCCCAACCTCGACCGCCGTATCAATCCGCAGGGGCTTGCCGCAATTCGGACACGGCTCGCCCGCCGTCACCGAGCGCAAATCGGCATACGCCGTCGGATGAAAATCCTTCCCGGGCGTCAGATTCTTCAGGTGGTAGTCCTCTTGATTCGCACCCGCAATCAGGTTCGTTCGCCCCTCGAGAGCCTTGTCGACCAGCAGGTAAGGACGAGCCTCATCATCGAGACCTCTGGCCCAATCGATCCCCATGGGGCCCAGATATCCTGCGGGAGAGTGGAACAGCGCTAGAATCTCCGATTCTTCCATCGCCCTCGGCGCCGTCCCTACGGCAGCATTGAACTTCGCCTCGTTCAGTTGATGATCCCCGCGCATCAGCACCACAACCGGCCGTGACGTCTTTCTTCGTGCCGCATCCGTCTTGTCAACCATCAGTGCCAGCGTCTTGATCTTGTTCTTGGGCGACACTCCCAGGAACTTTGCCACGTCTTCAATCGTCTTCTGCCCCGGAGTGTGCACCAGCAGCGGCTTGCCATCACCCTCTGCCGCCAGATCCGCCAAGGGCGCAAGGTTCGAAGTCGCCTTCTCCAGGTTTGCCGCGTAGCTGCAGCCATCGCAGCTCACAATCTGATCCTCACCTGCCGCGGTCCGCACCATGAACTCGTGCGACTCCTTCCCGCCCATCGCCCCCGAGTCCGCCTCCACCACCATGTACTTCAATCCGCAGCGGTCGAATATCCGGCAATACGCCTCGTAATGCTTCTTATACGAAACGTCGAGGCCCGGCGCATCGATGTCGAACGAATACGAATCCTTCATCATGAACTGGCGAATCCGCAGCAGGCCCGACCTGGGCCGTGGCTCATCGCGAAACTTCGGCGCAATCTGATACCAGATCTGCGGCAACTGCTTGTAGCTGCGCAAATCCTTCAGCGCGATGGAGGTCATGACCTCTTCCTCGGTCATCCCAAGCACCATGTCGGTCCCTTTGCGGTCTTTCAGCCGGAACAGGTTCTCGCCCATGAGCGCGCCCCGCCCCGATGCGTCCCAAAGCTCACGCGGATGCAGCGCCGGCAAATAAAATTCCTGCCCGATCCGGTCCATCTCCTCGCGCACGATGCCAATGATCTTGTTGAACGAACGGTTGCCCAGCATGAGGTACGAGTAAATCCCCGCCCCCAACTGCCGGATATAGCCGGCCCGAACCAGCAATTTGTGCGAAGCCACTTCGGCGTCCGCCGGCGCCTCGCGCAATGTAGGGATAAACAGCTCTGACCAACGATGCATAGTTGTGTACTCGATGGATTGAAGAATCCTAGATTGTAAACGAAGGAAGGCAGGGCACATCCCAAACACCGCTCGTCTGCCCGGAGTGAAGTAACAAGGGGAAAGCAGGAAGATCTCACTGAGTACCAGGTACTGAGTACCGCCTTCAGGCAGTCAGCTGTTTCAGTATCTCTTTCCCCAACTTCTGCGCCTCGCCAAAGAACTTCTGATACTCCACGAAGAGGCGGTTCAACTCCAGCGACTTGTCGGCCGTCAGCTTCTTGCGCAGAATCATGTCCCGCACATGCACGGGATTGGGCAGCGTGGCGTCTTCATTCAATTCTTCCAGAGCCGTGTTCGGATCGTAGTGATACATGCCAACCTCAATTGCGTGATCGCGTGATTGAGTCATCGGGTGATTTTCAATCTCACAATCACCCGATCACTCAATGACTCAATCCTAGACTAACTCCGTCGTCCACAAATCATGCAAATGCACAATTCCCTCAAGCCTTCGATCCTCATCTACCACCATCAGCGATGTAATCTTCTTCTCTTCCATCAAAGCCAAGGCCGACGCCGCAAATTCATCCTTCCTGATCGTCTTCGGGTCCTGCGTCATCGCCTCTCCCGCCGTCAGATCCATCACATCCTTACCACGCTTCTCCAGCAGCCGCCGCAGATCCCCATCGCTGATGATTCCCACCAGCCGCCGCTCGCCCTCAATCACAGCGGTCACTCCCAATTTTTTTCGGGACATTTCGTAGATCACATCCGGCATCCGGGTCGAAGGCGCAACGCAAGGCAGCGCCTCTCCTGTATGCATCAGCGATTCCACCCGCGCCAGCCGCTTTCCCAACTTTCCTCCCGGATGCAGGGTGGCAAAATCCTCTTCCTTGAAGCCGCGCCGCTCGCTCAAGGTCACGGCCAAGGCATCGCCCAAGGCCAGCATCGTCGTAGTCGAAGCGGTGGGCGCAAGACCTAACGAGCAAGCCTCCTGCGCCACCGAGCAATCCAAAGCCACATCCGCCGCCGCCGCGAGGGTCGAAATAGATGCGGGCGCCCCGTTTCTGGCGCGTTCCTGACGCGAGAAGTGAAGCTTTTCGTTGTCATCTACGACGTCGGCTCCCCCGCCCTTGGCCATTTTCGGAGAGTGGGAATTGTGCCAGATTGCATCCCCTGTCATCGAAATCAGCGCCACCTGTAGCCTCTTGATCGTGGCCAGCAGCGCCAGAATCTCCTCGGTCTCGCCGCTCGCCGACAGCGCCAGCACCACGTCCCCGCGCACCACCATGCCGAGATCCCCGTGCAGCGCCTCCACCGGGTGCAGATACAGCGACGGAGTCCCCGTCGAGCTCAGCGTCGCCGCAATCTTCCGCGCGATCAGACCGCTCTTCCCCATCCCCGTCACGACCACACGCCCGGCACAGCAATAGATCAAGTCCACCGCGCGCTGAAAGGCCGCCGCCATGGGTCCCGCAATCCGGTCCGCCAGAGCCCGCAGGGCCTCCGCCTCAATCCGCACCACATTTTCGCCGGTATGTTTCATCGGTTCAGGAATTAACGGAGGATGTTAGCACGCAATAACGCAGAGGACGCGTAGTACGCGGAGGAAGGAAAGTTTGTAATTCCTCCGTGTCCTCCGTGTTTTTTTTGTTCGACGTCAGAAGTGGTCCTCTCCTGTCAGGGTCCCGACCTGCCCCTGCGGTCGAGCCCCCACTCCCGCCAGACCTCGCGCCTGGATCACTCGATCCCACGGGCCGGCTTGCCAGTTGTCCCGCTTCTTCTCCTCATGCCGCCAAGCGGGCAGCGTCAGCATAAGATTGCGGCCGGTAGCGTGCACATACGGCTCATACATCGATCGCAGCTTGGCAAGTTTGTCCCGTCCATATTCGTCGCTCCGTAGCTTCAGGCCCGCCGTCGCCAGGGCGCTTCGCAACGCCTCGAAGTGCGCCTCCGGCAGCCGCTCCGCGGCCGCAGGGTCATGTTTTGCATTCACCACCTGCGTCAGATCCACAGCCGCATGCCGCGCCATGGCAAACGTCAGCTTCGCCTGGCCCGGATGCACTCCCTCAATCCCGGTCAGCACCAGCGACGTCACATCCAGCATCGTCGTCAGCGCCGCCAGCCATGACTGGTTCGAATGCTGCGAGCGAAAAAACGTCAGTGCCGGATACGAAATCTGCGACTCCAGCAACTCGGCCGCCCAGCGCTCCCACTCGCGCAGCACCTCATCGAGAACTCTCTGATCCATCCCTGGATCCCCTGTCCTCCCTGCCAACCGTACCAGCAATTCCTCCGCTGTCGGAGGCGATCCCGCCCGCGCGTCCAGCATCGAAATCTGAATCTCTCTCCGCGAAAACGATGAATACACGACCGGGAGATACCCGATCACCACGCCTAGAAACGCGAACCCACATCCCGCTTCGATCACCGAAAGCGTCCGCGCACCACCCGAGGTCGGCACAATGTCGCCGTATCCGAGGGTGAAAAATGTTTCGCCGCTGTGGTACACAATCTTGCCAAACGTCAGCGTTTCGCCGCTAAGCTGCTCGTGTCCGCCAATCCCGTACTGAATGAGTGCGAAGCCAAGAATCAAACCTATCGCCCAGAATCCGAGCAGCAGGATCAACGAAAGCGGCCCGAAATATCCCAGAAAGTTCTGCTGCCGGGAAGCCGTTTTGATGCGCCTCGCCAATGCCCGCCACGGAATCCACGTCCGCCGGTAAAAATAAGCTGTCAGCCTGAAGTGGCGCAGCACGCGCCGTGGCAACACCACCGTCTCAAACGCATCCAGCAACACGAGCCAAATGATCGCGAGTCCGCCCACCACCGCGATAATGCTGAGCTGAGAATTCATGAGAACGGTAATCCCCGCCATGCTGAGCCAGCCTTGACCTGAGCAAAACAAAGCTCAAGCGTATCCGAAGCATCCTACTCAGAATGCTTCGCGTGCATTGTAGATGCGTTGGGAAGATTACCAGATTCGTTCCGCACCCGGTATCAAAGGAAAAGCTTGATACTGGGTACTAAGGACTCAACGCTGAGTACTGAATTACTGCGGTTTATTAGGATTCTGCTGTTGCACTGGCGCCTGTCCCGACCCCGCCTTGGTCGCATCCGGACTTGCCGGCTTCTTCGCCGTCTTCTTCTTCACCGGCTTCTTCGGTGGCTCGGTATCGTCCACCACAATCTTCTTCGGAGGCTCCGCCGCAACCATCGCCTGGGCGGCTTTCAAGTCGGTTCGCAGCCGCGCAATCTCCGCTTCCTTCGCCGACGACAGATTCTCAATCCGTTGCGCCAGTTGTTTTCGCGTTCCTTCAAACTGGCTCAGATCGTTCGACAGGGCCTGCAAATCATCCTTCGGCCCGAACGCACCCGCCCCTTCCGCCACGCTCCCTAAGACGTCATACAAAGCGTCCAGGTTCTGATAAAGCTTGAATGTCGCGGGCAAGTTTTCCGGCGCATTGCGCAACTGCGCAATCATTTCGGGCAGCGCCTCTTGTAGATTCCGCTGGATGGAATCCACATTCGACAGTTCCTGCTTCTTATAGGAGCCGTCAGCCTTCCAGCGCTCGATCCGCAGTCTCACCAGGTCGGACTGCGTATTCTTCGATACCGCTTCCAGCTGCGCCAGCAACCCGTTCAACTGTGTCACCGACGCGTAGGAAACCGGCGAGCCCTGGCCGGCATTCACCGGCGCAGCCGATGCCGGACCGGCTTGCCCCAGCGCCACCGCAACAGAAGTGAAAAGAGAAAAGCCGGAAGAGAGGAGAAAATTGCGTGTCATTGTCGAGCGTTCACGTACGCGCCAACAGGATACTACAAGCTCCGCCCCCTCTTCATACGGTGAATCCCCCAACGCGGAAAAATAGCACCGTCATTCGTACCGCCGGCCCCAACACCCGGGAAAGCGCCATACAGTTTCCGGGCATGACCGCATAATCCGCCAACGCCGCTCATCCTCGACTCGCTCCTCAAACCGGACGATAATGATTGCAGACGAATCCATGCCTTCGCACTCCTTTCTCCGCCTGCTTCTTGCGCTCGTGCTCTTCGCCCCACTGGCCGCGCAGGACAACGTCATCCATCGCATTATCCTCAAAGATGGCTCTTACCAGCTCGCCACCAAATACGAGGTCAAGGGCGATCGCGTCCGCTACTACAGTTCGGAGCGCGAGGAATGGGAAGAACTCCCCAACTCTCTCGTCGACTGGACCGCCACCAACAAATTCGAAAAGGAGCGCAATACTCCAACTCCCGAAGCCGTTCAGCTCGATAAAGAACTCGAGCACGAAGCCGAGAAGGAAGAGGCCGCGCTTCCGCTCGTCGCCCCCGGCCTGCGTCTGCCCGAGCCTACGGGCGTATTCCTGCTTGATAATTTTCAGGGAGAACCGCAGATCGTCGAACTCCAGCAGTCCGCCGGCGATGTCAATCGCAACACCAAGGCTAATATCTTCCGGGGCGCCGTCAATCCCATCGCCGGACTGAAAGTCACCATCGAACTCGAAGGCGCTCACGCTAAGACTCAGGCGCACGTCGAAGTCCCTTCGCTCTACATCAAGCCCGAAGACAACGAACCCGAGCAGCCAGCACAACCCAGCCTGGAAGTCGACTCCACTGGTCCCAAAACCACGCAACCGCAGCAACCACAACAGCCCCAGCAGCCCGAAGGTCCCATCGTCCCCTTTGACCGCTTCCGCATCGTGAAGGTCGAAGTGAAAGGCAACAAGCGCATCGTCGGAAACGTGAAACGCCAGGTCACAGGCAAGGTCAACCAGGAAGAACACTGGGTCAAGACGACAATCGCCGGAGTGACCGGCGGGTGGTTGAAACTCACTCCGACGGAGAGCCTCGCCCCCGGCGAATATGCGTTAGTAGAAATGATGGGAAAGGAAGGAATGAATCTTTATCTCTGGGACTTCGGCGTCAACCCCAAAGCTCCCGCGAATGCGAACCCCTGGAAGCCCGACGCTCGCACGCCAGTTCCGGATGGCAAGGCTCACTGACCCGGTTCATTCGTCCGCGCGTCCACGTGGAACTTTCCACTCTCATCATCCCAAAACCGGGTCTCAACGAATCCAGCTCGACGCAATGCTATCCGCATTCCCCTTCTTGTCTGGCAACTCTCATGCACGTTCCTCACCGACATCACAACTCCGGAGCAATGCAGCAGCATGCCGTTAAGAAACACGAGCACCCGAAATAAGCTTTGTTTCGGCTTGGGAAACGATTGACAAAACTCATGCCACGTAAACCGGGGAGGATGCACTGTGGCTCGTAGCCAACCACCTGGGACGAGCACGCGATGTAGCTCGGCGAGCGCGCACGGAATATTCATGTAGGGCAACGACAACCCACACACGGCCCCATCCATACTCGCATTGGCCAGCGGAATATCTTCTCCCCGCCCGCATACGTAAAGCTCGCAATCGCTGCTGTACTTGTTTCGCGCATCCTGCAAACGCTGCGGCACAACATCGATGCCGATAACCTGGCAATTCTCCACTGAGACCCCCAGCCTTCGCCAGGAGTCGCCCGTCCCACATCCCAGATCCAGTACTCTTGTCATGGAAATTGAACCATCAGCTTACTCCAGATGGGGAACCCCAAACGCAAACAAATGCCTGAGGGCAGCGCTGGATTTCCCCAAAAGATAAAAGGCGTCCGTAAGGACGCCTGCCGGTCTGCTATCTACAATCTGAAATCTGAAATCTGCAATCTTCAATCTGACTTCTACAATCTCACTTCTGACTTCTGCAATCTCGCCCGAATCTACTCCTCCTTCAGCATCCCTCTCTGCGCCACCCCAATATTGTCCCTAGTCGAATTCTTCACCATGTACATCATCCCGTCAGCCTGCCGGATCACATCGTGCGCCGTTCGCGCATCGTGTGGATAGGTTGCCACCCCGATCGACGCCCGCACATTCAGATTCAGGCCTTCTTCTTTGCAGAAGCAGCTGACCCGCAAGGCATCGCGCAACCGCCGCGCCACTACCAGCGCCTGATCTTTCCCTGTCTGCGGCAGCAGCACCACGAATTCGTCCCCGCCGTAGCGGAATGCAAAGTCAATCAAGCGCAACTGCGCTTTCACCAGATACCCAATCTCCGCCAGTAGCTTGCTGCCAATCAAATGTCCGTGAGTGTCGTTCACGGTTTTGAAGTGATCCAGATCGATGAACAGGACGCTGAACTCATATCCGAATCGCGACGACCGATATACCTCGGTATCCAGCGTCTTATAGAGATGGCGCGCATTGTACAGCCCGGTGCAGTCATCGGTGATGGTCAGTTCCTGGATCTTCTCGACCCAGCGTGCGTTCTCAATCGCGATCGCCGCGTAATCGCACAGCGATTGCAGGAAGAACAGCTCCTGTTCCTTGAACCGCTCCATGTCGACATTCACCAGCTGAATCACCCCCAAGACGCGCAACTTCGACCGCAGCGGAATGCAGATCACCGACCGCGTCTCCCACTTGGTCGCATCGTCGACCCGGCTAGCAAAAAACGGATCTGTCCGCACATCCGGAACGACCCGCGCCTCACCGTGTTTGGCGACCCATCCGGCAATCCCTTCGCCGACTTTCAGGCGGACATTCTTCAGCGCCTCCGCCTTGTCGCCCACCGCGATCGCAAAATACAGCTCGTCGTGCCCCTCATCCACCATCAGGAGCGACCACGTGTCCGGACGGAAATATTCCGCCATCTTGTCCATGATTGTCTGCAGGATGGAATCAAGGTCGAGCGACGACGTCAGCGTCTTAGCCACGTCGTGAAAAATCATCAATTCCTGGCTCTGCCGAGTCAATTGCGTGCCGGCCTCAGGCATGGATATCCCGTTGTCCCTCGTTGGATGGGTGGCGTTAAAAAAATTATATGCGGCCCTTTCCGTCAGCGGCAATGAACCTTGGTAACCCGTACCGCCAAAGCCAATGCACTCATCATTTTGCAAGAAACAGGCCCACACAGTCTTTGGAGGAGCCGACCCACTTCTGTGCCCCTGTGTCCTCTGTGGTTCGTGGTTTCAGCAACCTCCACGTCCCTCGCAGTCAAGTTTTATAATTTCCCGTCATGAGCCACTTCGTACTGAGAACGTTCGTGCTCGCGATTTTTCTCCTCACCGTCTCCAGCGCCCAAACTCCGGACCCCAATTCCGTCCCTGTCATTGACGGCGGCCTGGGTCCCTGCACGGCCGGCTTCACCATCAACGACACGGCCGCCAAGCCCGTCTACGCTGCCAAAATCAAAGTTCACATAGCCTACGGATTCGCCAGCGTCCGCAAACTCGATCTCGAGGTCAGCACCAATGCTGCCGGCCAAGCCCGCTTCACGGGCCTCCCGGACCGCGCCAAGCACGGACTCTTCTTCGAAGCCTCGGAATCCGATCGCACTGCCACTGCTTTCGATGACCCCGCTAATACCTGCCAGGCCCAGTTCACCCTGGTCCTGCGCAAATCCTCAGAACAAAAACCGTAGCGCCCCCCGTCGTAGCGCCCGTCCCGGCGGCTGTCGCGAAGACGTCCCGCCAACGATCTCGACCGCTGATCAGAACGTAAAAGGGGCCCGCCCGGTTTTGAACCGATAACTTATATCTGAACCCGGAATCCGAAGTCCGAAGTCCTGGGTCCGAGGTCCGAAGTCCGATCTTCCCCCGGTTACCTACCCCTAACACTCTTGGCTGTAGCAACCCCGCAGCGCTTGTCCTATCATGGATGCCGTAGTTCCCCGCAGCAAAATCCCATGGGTGAATTCGGAAACAAATTTCGCCAGGCGCGCGAGAAGAAAAATCTCTCTCTCGATGACGTCTCCAACGTCACCAAGATTGGCGCACGCATGCTTCAGGCCATCGAAGAGGAACACTTCGACCAGCTTCCCGGCGGCGTCTTCAACCGCGGATTCGTTCGCGCCTACGCCAAGCATCTCGGCCTAAACGATGAGGAGGCGGTCACCGACTACCTCGCTTGCCTGCGCCAGGCACAGATCGATGCTCAACAAGTATGGGACACGGTGCGCCCCGATCCGGTCCGTCCCTCCTCCGCTTCCAACAAGCTGCACGCCGCCGAGTCCCGTAAACCGACGGCAAAAGCGCAGCAATCGGTCCAGGTCGAAGAACTTCCGGAACTGCAACTGCCGCGTGTCGAAGATGTGCGCCCGCCGCGCCAGAATTTCGGCAGCAAATCAGAGCGCGGAGTTCCTTTAAAAATCATCGCCGCCGCTATAGCGGTTGTCGTCCTTGCCGTTCTCCTCTGGACGCGCCACTCCCGCTCGACGGATGCAGCCAAGCCGTCTACCGCGCCGGTGACCGCTTCCAGCACGATGCCGGCGGTGACGCCTGCAGTCATCTCTGCAGTCAGCACACATCCTTCGCCAGCAGCGAAATCCGCGCTCCCACAGCAGCCCGCTCCGAAATCGGCTCAAGTCCCTGTTACCGGAACTCCCACTCCCACAGCATCCAAAACCCTCGCCACAAGAGAATCCAGTGACGTTACCACCCGCTCCTTCGCTCCATCCACAACGAAGCCCGTACAGAAAGTTGCGCCCTCGCTCACGCTGGTAATCCGCGCCAGTGAGAATTCCTGGATCTCAGTACAGGCCGATGGCCAGTTAATCACTCAGGAAACCCTGATTGCCCCAGCGGCCACTTCCTTCCATGCCAGTCGTGAACTCGTCGTAAGAGTCGGCAACGCCGCCGGCATCAACTTCCTCTGGAATGGCGAAGAGCTCCCAGTCCAGGGCGCCGAGTCCGAAGCCAAAACCTTCGTCTTCGACGCGCAAGGAATGCGAGCTCCCGCTTCCGACCAAACGCCGCACTAGTTCCCGTTAACCGTCACGACGGAGAAACGCACGTCACTTCTCACTAGCCGCTTCTTACTTGTCTGAGGTTCTCGCTCTGAAGTGCTGCTCAATCAGAGACCGTTGTCTTGAAGAATATGGGATCGATGTTGGCGAACGGCCGTCCGAAGGGGACGCCATTCCCCGAGAACACACCGTAGAACGTATTGCCTACTGCCTTCAGTTGCTGGTAGTCACCCAGAACTCGCTGCCTCGTGTTGCCGTTGTCTGCGGTTGTCGAAAGGAACTTTTCTAACCGGTTGTACGTGAAACTTTTTCCGTGATCATTGCTGATCGCAAGAAAAACGCTGAACTGCGGCAGCTTCGTCGTTGAGTCGATGCCATCAAAGTTCGTATACAGCACGCCGATGGTTCCCAGGCTGTTATTGGCTATCGCCACCGAGGGGAGCGCCGTCTCAGCCTGTCCCACAACGTAATGGGAATCGACCCACTTGAGTCCCCCAGAACCGTTGGAACTCAGCCGCGCGATGCTCAGCCGATCGATCCCGGTCGAGGTATCCTTGTTGCCGTAAACCACGTAAACGTCGCCATTGTTCGGGTCCACGGCCAGATGGTCGATGCCGCCCAGAAGTGCATTCACCGTACCGAATTTTGGCCTCGGCTGGGTGCTTTGTGTTTCCACCAGGAACAATCCCCCCGAGTTTCCATTTAAGCTCCAGGTCTTACCACCGTCGGTGGAGCGGTTCAGGTAATAATCGACCGTTTTGGTAGTGCTGCTGGAAGTGCAGTTTGACGCGGTGCTCGGGCACACCTGCCACAGCGCGTACATGGCGAGGCTGTTGAGGTCTTTTGCGATGCGCAGCCCTGCATCCACCACGCCACTGGAGGTGCCCACGAGGCTGTCGATAGTGAAGTCGGGGGGGGTATCGGGAGCCACTGCAACCCGCATGTCGTGTGCGCCGCCCTTCAAGTTGACGTAAGCGACGTACACATTGCTCCGCGTTGTGTCCACTGGGTCCTTGTTTACGAGCAGCCACGGTTGATCGGGGCCGCCGATGCCGTACTGATCCGTGGTTTGGGTTACGCCACCTTCAACGAACCATGTCCAGTCTGATTCAATGGTTGGGTCCCATGTATTGCTGGTATACACATCTCTGCCGGCGGTGTCGTTGTGGAGAAAGGTGGCGCTCAGCCGGCCGGAGAGACCGTCGTCAAGCGTCTGGTCGCAAGGACAGTTCTCCGCCAGTCCCGGAGGGTTGGGGATCTTGTTCTCCAAGGTCCAAGTGCCCCCTCCATCGCTGGAGTACCAGATCGGGGCGGTCGCTCCCCAGCCGCCGCTGAAGGCCAGCACAGAAATCTCGTTGGTGTTCGCAGGGTTGATCGCAATGCTGGGTTCGCTATTAGCGGTAGTGTTGGTGTTTTTCAGGTTCGAGTTGGTATTGCTCACCACGACGTCGACAACTGAAATCGACAACGGTGTTGGCACAAGAGCCGGTGTGCCGCCCGGGTAAAGGTCCCCGGGCACTGCCGGCCGCGCGGTCTCAGTTAGGTCGGGGGGATAGTCGCTGACTTCATCCTTGTCTTGGGCTGTCGCTATAGAAGCACCAAGACTTGCTAGCAGCAAGGCCAGTGTGGCCTTAATCGGTCTACGCATAAAGCCTCCATGCGCCGAAGCGGATGCTACGAATATCTCGACCTGCTGGTCGATTTTTCTTTTGCGTTCCTTCTCGAAGAGTCTGGAACGGGGCTGCCAAATGCAACGATCTGCACAATGACCGCCCCGCGGCCTGCAAAATCTTACTTCTTCCCGTACCCTTTCACCCTGCCGACACCCGTGCAAAAGTCGTACCCGCTCTTGGCGCTGTGCGTCGCGCAGCTGCCTGTGGTGATGTCCTTGTAATCGGCCGTATTGCTCATGTTGTCGTAGACTTCGGTGAGTTCGGCATTGCTGTCGATATTGAACTGTCCTGCGCGGTTGATAATGCCGGCGAGTGTGGGTGAAGCCACACTTGTGCCGTAGACCTCCAGCCACGAGTTATAACAACTGGAGTCATAGACCCATACGGGAGAATTTGAGCTGGAGTCCGACGCCAGGTCCGGCGTGCCTCGCGCGCTGCCCACAATGGATGAGACCGGGTCTTGAAAACTCGGGCGCCCCTCATACACGCTCTTGCCGCCGCCGCACCCGGTTCCGCATGTGGTCGTCGCAACCTGCTTGGTGTAGTTTCCCGAGCTGTCGCGATCGATCTGCGTGCCTCCAGCTGACACTACATATGGTGACGCGCTCGGATAGCTTACTCCGGAACTGTCGCCCGAAGACGCAAAGTAAACGGTAGAAGGGTTGAGCATAAACACGTCCTGGAGCCCTTCCAGTGACCACTCGCTGCTTCCCCAACTCATGGAAACTTCGCCCTTGCCTCCGCTATGGGTGGCAATGTAGGCATTCGCCGCCAGAACCGCAGCGAACAGATCGTTGGTGGAATTCGATGCCGCCTCCATCAGCACGATGTGCGCTTTCGGTGCCATGGCGTGGGCCCATTGGACATCCAGAGCTTCTTCCAACTCCCATCCCGAGGCGCAGCCATTCGCCGGCTTCGTGCCGCTGGCATACTGTTTCGTGAAGTTCGCTGCCGGCAGGCCCCATTGTGTCGAAAACGTCTTGAGATCGGCACCCGCGCTGGGGTCGTCATAAGCATCCACCAGGACAATGGTTTGGCTGCCGCCTGTCGGGACGGTCGTCGCGGTTGCCACCGGACATCCTGACACGGTGGAAACCAACCCATAGATACAGGCAATCGATCCCGGCGTCTCTACGGTGAGCCCCGGCGGCGGTGTCTCAGGCGTGGCGTTTGGGTCGGGAGCGTACATGAAATAGTTGGTATGCATCCACAATCCGGCATCGCCCGGTCTCTCGATGCTGGATTCCGGAATCAGAATGTTGTTTTGACCTTGTGCGACCGTCAGGCTTGCAGCCGTGACGATCGCGATCAGCAGAATCGCTCTTCGCATTGCACCCTCCAGTCAATCTTGTTTGGCTTAGTTTCGAACTCGATCACAGAACCGAGCGCATCCTGCCGGAAATCCTCCTCAGAAGTCTTTAGAAAGTCCTCAGAAATTTCTCAGGCCACTCATCTGTAACCAACCAGCCGGAGTTCCACGAGTTCGCTACTCACCGGAAGACCGCTCTTTGCTCGGCCAGCAGCCGGTATACTGCGAATAAGGCCTCGAAGACGTATGACGGCTCTCTTCCAACCAACGCATGTATGAGGAGTAAATTGGATAAGCCAGGGCGCTCGGAGGCATCACTCAGCCCCGGCATTCGTTTTAGATCGACTTCAGCACCGACTCCAGGCAGACCAGAGCAGTCTCCTGATCCTCGGATACGTGCCACGCTGCGGAGTTGTTGGTACCGGCGCCCTCTCCGGGCACTCCTGCCATCGCCCGCGCATCCGGCACGCCCACCATATCTACTTCCCGCCCGCAGAGCGGACACCACGCCCGGTACACTCGCGCTCGGCGTACGATCAGAACCTCATTTGTCTCGACCGTAATTTCCGTTCTTTTGTAAACTCCCATCGCGTTCCTATACGACTTCCCGGCCAGACGGAATCGTGATAAATTGCTGCTCGCGTGGGCGTGACTTCTATACGCCCGTTTGGATCGGAAACGCATCCTCCCCCAGGCACTCTTCAGAAGTCTTTAGAGAATTCTCAGAAATTTCTTAGGCACGTCATGGCGAACCAAGGAAGGGAGTTATACGAGTTCGGCCCTTTTCGGTTGGATCCCGAAAAGCGCCTCCTTCTCCGCGATGAGGAACCGGTTCCTTTGCAACTGAAGGCCTTCGACACCCTGCTGGTCCTCGTTCGCCACAGTCAGCAAGTCGTTCTGAAAGATGAGCTGATGAAGGCCGTCTGGCCTGACACCTTTGTCGAAGAATCCAACCTCGCGCAGAATATTTTTGTCCTGCGGAAAACACTTGCTGCCAGTAGCGGCGTCGCCGATAGCCATCGCTTCATCGCCACCATTCCCGGCCGGGGATATCGGTTTGCCGAAGACGTTCGCCTCGTAGCTCAGCACGACGCTCTCGTCGTGCAGCGCCGTGCCCGCACTCACGTTCTCATTGAAGAAAAAGTTGCGGAGTCTAACGCGAATGCCATCAACGTCTCCCCCAGGCCTGTATCGCTTTCCTATCCCGCGCGCTTAGCCATCGCCTCCACTCTCCTGCTAGTCTTGCTGCCAATCGCCTTTTTTCTCCGTCCCGCCGCTTTCTCGCCACGGGTCACCGGAATTCACCAGATCACTCATATCGGCACCTTGGTCCACAATACGCACCTGCTCACCGATGGCCCTCGCATCTACTTCCGCGTTTGGCACGGAAAGGAACGCGACCTGGCCTCAGTCTCCACAGAAGGCGGAGAAGTTTTCCCCATGCAGATTCCGATCGCCGAGATGGACATCGACGACATCTCTCCCACGGGCTCCGAGTTTCTGGTAGAGAACCTGGGAGGACCTGGCAAGGCTGGAAACTCGTCAGATCTCCCCTTTCAAAGCCTCTGGCGCGTCCCGGTTCCTACCGGGTCGCCTCGACCCATCGGTTTTCGTTCCCCGGATGCAGCATGGTCGCCTGATGGTCGCACAGTAGCCTTCGCCAGCGGTTTTGGTATCTCTCAGACCAATATCGACGGAACCCGCGCTTCTGAAATCGTCGGCACGCTTCCTGATCAACCGTTTTATCTTCGCTGGGCTCCCGATTCGAAACGGCTCCGCTTTTCCGCGGGCGATTCCAAAACCACCGGATTCTTTCTATGGGAAGCCGATCTTGCCACACACTCCGCCCGCAAATTGATTCCTGCTCTACCTTCTTCTGCCCGCCCTTGGCCCGGAGGCTGGACCCCGGATGGTCAATATTTCTTCTATACCGCAGTCAGCGAGGGCACCCGCAACATTTACGCTATTCGTGAGAAGTCAGACCTTCTTCACCGCTCGAATCCTTCCCCGGTCCAACTCACCAATGGGCCTTTCACCTTTTACCTTCCGCTTCCCAGCAAAGATGGCAAGCGCCTTTTCGTGGTTGGCGAACAACTCCGTGGAGCACTCGTCCGTTACGACGCGGCCAACCGCCAGTTCCTTCCCTACGCCCAGTCCATGTCCGCCGACCAGGTGGCATTCTCCCCTGATGGCCAATGGATGGCCTACGTCGAATTTCCTGAGATGTCCCTGGTGCGCAGCCGCATCGACGGTTCGCAAAGATTACAACTCACTTATCCGCCCACGCGAGCCTACAATCCCCAGTGGTCTCCGGACGGTACCCGAATCGCTTTTCACGCCGTCTCCGATGCGGGCGCACCCGCCAAAATCTATTTGATCTCTTCCACCGGTGGTGTACCCGCCCTGGCTGCTCCTGCAAGTGATGATCGCCAGATCTATCCTTCCTGGACCTCCGATGGCAACTCGATCCTGTTCTCGAACTCCGACGTTTCCCAAGCGCGTCTCGACCTCCGCATCCTGGACTTGAAAACCAGGCAGGTTTCCACTCTCCCCGGTACCGGTGGTCTCTTCTTTGGTCAAATCTCTCCCGATGGCCACACCATCATCGCCGTTGAATACGACTCCAGGAATCTTGTCCTTTACAGCGTCGCTAGCCACACAACTCGTGTCCTGGCCGAACTTGCGGACTATCCTCGCTGGTCCCGCGACGGCAAATTTGTGTACTTCAACCATATGTACTTCAGCAAGAAACGAAGTACGGGCGGTATCTGCCGCTGGAACCCGTCGACCAACGCCATCGAATCTCTGCTGAAATTTCCAGACTTCCTCCTTACCGGCGCCTACGGCGTGACCTTCAGCCTGACCCCAGAAGGTTCAATCCTCCTCCTGAAAGACGTCAGCAACCGCGACCTCTACGCGCTGGACCTCGACCTCCCATAAACGAGCCCGAGGATATTTCCGATGGAGCGGCTGCCCACCCTCGTTTCGCGATTTTGGCGAGAGATGGTCGGCGTCTTTGACTTCCTGTCCAAATAAAAAACCAGCTGCGGAGATTTTGACCCTCGATTATTATCCGGACGACTTCCTAAACGTTTGCGACTTCTTGTCGTCCAAAAGCTGAGAGAAATTTCATGAGCACCACCGTCGCGGCTCCTTCGAACGTCTCCACTCCCGCCTCCACTTCCCGGATCGCCTCGATCGATTTGATCCGCGGCGGGGTCATGATCCTGATGGCTATCGATCACGTCCGGGTCTACTCCGGCCTCCCCGCCGGTGGCCCCACGCCCGGAATTTTCTTCACGCGATGGATCACCCATTTCTGCGCTCCAGCCTTTATCTTCCTGGCTGGAACTAGCGTCTTCTTTTACGCGCGCAAGCACACCGACGTCTCCCGCTTCCTGCTCATCCGCGGCCTTTGGCTCATCTTCCTCGAACTGACAATCCTGCGGCTCGCCTGGACTTTCAATCTCGATTTCGCCCACTACGAGATGGCGGGCATTTTATGGGTGATTGGCTGGTGCATGATCCTCATGGCGGGCCTCATCAAATTGCCGCCGCCATTCACCGCAGCGATCGGCCTAGTCATCATCGCCGGTCACAACCTGATGGATTCTCGCCTGTTCGCGACGGCGGATACGCTCAACGCCAACCAACTTTCCGGCCTGTGGAAGATCCTTTACTTCAGCTTCTGGGCCGGACCCATCCAATTCACTCCGAACGGCCCCAACCTCATCGTGCTCTATTCCATCATCCCGTGGATTGGCGTAATGGCCATTGGTTATGCATTCGGCAAAATTCTCGCCATGGAACATGCGCGGCGCACCAGAATTTGTTTGGCGATTGGGCTAGGGACAATCGCGCTTTTCCTCGTGCTCCGCGGCTTCAACCTCTATGGCGATCCCATGCCCTGGCACGCCGCGACTCAAGGACGCAACGGCAGGCCGCCCATGCCTGCATTATTTTCATTTCTGAACTCCACAAAATACCCCGCCTCGCTCAATTACCTGTTGATGACCCTCGGCCCCATCATCGCGCTGATGCCATTGCTGGAAAATGCGCGCGGGACTCTCGCCCGCCCCATTGCCCTGTTCGGACGCGTCCCCTTCTTTTTTTATGTGCTGCACATTCCCTTGATTCACGCGCTTGCCCTCGTCGTCTCGAAAATTCGCTTAGGCTATGTCAGTCCGTGGCTCTTCACCAATCACCCCATGGGCAATCCCGAGCCGCCGCCCGGATATACCTGGAGTCTCCCAATTCTTTATTCAGTCTGGGCAATGGCAATCATGCTTCTCTATTTCGCCTGCCGCTGGTTCGCCGCCGTGAAAGCGCTGAGAACCGACTGGTGGCTCAAGTACATCTAGTCGATTCTGTTAGGCTTTCCATGGACTTCCCAATCGTAGCGCCGGCATCTTGCCGGCTGTCGCGAGGGCGTCTCGCCTCGCAGCGCGGACCTCCACGGCCACCGTCCGCCCCCGAATTTCCGCTGTTCAACTCATCCTCCGCCCCTTACGCCCAAACCCGTTGCGTGCCCGAGTCTGCTCTGTTAGCCTTTTCATGGACTTCCCAATCGTAGCGCCGGCATCTTGCCGGCTGGCGCGAGGGCGTCTCGCCCTCGCAGCGTGGATCTCCGCAGGTCCCGCCCGATGTAAAGTCCCAGGTTTTCGCACGCCCAGCGGGCCTCGCGAAGCGCAAGCTTCGCAATAGCAAAGCGCGTGCTCATGCAATAGCAAAGCGCGTGCTCATAAGGAGAATTGCAAACTTGCCATCCAAGAACCGTTATCTCTTCACCTCAGAATCCGTCACCGAAGGCCATCCCGATAAGATCGCCGATCAGATTTCTGACGCCATTCTCGACGCCTGCCTCGCCGAAGATTCGACCAGCCGCGTCGCTTGCGAAACTCTCACAGCCACCGGACTCGTCGTGATCGCCGGCGAAATTACCACCAAGGCCTATGTCGATTTCCAGCAGGTCGTGCGCGGCACCGTCCAGTCCATCGGATACGACAACGCGCTCCACGGTTTCGACTGCAACACCTGCGCCGTCATCTCCAGCATCAACAAGCAGTCCGGCGACATCGCCATGGGCGTCGACACCGGCGGCGCGGGTGATCAGGGGATGATGTTTGGCTATGCGGTGAATGAAAACGAAGAGCTGATGCCGACTCCCATCTCTCTCGCGCACAAGCTTACCCAGCGCCTCTCGCAGGTTCGCAAAAACGGAACGCTCCCCTTCCTGCGTCCTGACGGAAAATCTCAAGTCACAGTCGAATACGATGCCAACAAAAACGTTCTCCGCGTCGACGCCGTGGTCATTTCCACCCAGCACGCCGAGACCGTCAGCAACGACGAACTGCGCTCGAGCATTCTCAAGCATGTGATTCAGGCGGTCATCCCCGCGCATCTGCTCGATGAAGACACCAAGTACCACATCAATCCCACGGGACGCTTCGTCATCGGCGGCCCCATGGGCGACACCGGACTCACCGGACGCAAGATCATCGTCGACACCTATGGCGGCATGGGACGTCACGGCGGCGGCGCCTTCAGCGGCAAGGATCCGACTAAGGTCGATCGCTCCGCGGCCTACATGGCGCGCCACATCGCGAAGAACGTTGTCGCGGCCGGACTGGCCAACCGCTGCGAAGTCCAACTCGCTTATGCGATCGGCGTTGCCGACCCGGTCAGCGTGCTGGTCGAGACCTTCGGGACCGAGAAAGTCGACCCGGCCATCATCCCGGACCTGATCCGCTCGCACTTCAAACTGACGCCGCGCAGCATCATCGAGTCGCTCAACTTGCGCCGGCCGATCTACAAGAAGACCGCAGCCTACGGCCACTTCGGCCGCAGCGATCCCGATTTCACCTGGGAGGCGACCGACAAAGCTGCCAAGCTGGCCAGCGATGCCGGCCTGCGAGAGCCCGTAGCCGCCCGCAAGTAAGTTCATCAACCACGAAGGACACGGAGGAACACAAAGGAATTCCTTAGCGAACCTCCGCGACCTTCGTGGTTAGATCTTTTTCCGGCACTGAGGTGCCATTCCGGGTCCAGTCCTAAAGGCGCATAATCAAATCGGAAATTCGGCATGCTTCTCTGTTCCCGAATCTCCCTTATTCTGCGAAAATAGCTAGTGGATCGTTTCATTTCCAGGTAATCAAAATCTAATATTTTCCGCCGCTTCCAGCGCGCCACACAGCAAAAAGAGGGAAACGAATGTCAACCGCAGTCGTGAATTGTGATATCAAGAACGTCGAACTGGCCGATTTAGGAAAAAAGCGCATCGAGTGGGCAAACCAGTCCATGAAGGTCCTGCAGATCATCCGCAAGGAATTCATCAAGAACCAGCCACTGAGGGGCATCCGCGTCTCGGCCTGCCTCCACGTCACGGCTGAAACCGCGAACCTGGCCATCTGCCTGCGCGACGGCGGCGCCGAAGTCGTCCTCTGCGCCTCCAATCCGCTTTCCACCCAGGATGACGTCGCCGCCAGCCTCGTCCGCGACCACAACATTCCCGTCTTCGCCATCAAGGGTGAGGACAACGACACCTACTACAACCACATCCTCGCCGCCATCGATCACAAGCCCCACATTACGATGGACGACGGCGCCGACCTCGTCACCATCCTTCACACCAAGCGCACCGATGCGCTCGAAGGCGTCATCGGCGGCACCGAAGAAACCACCACGGGCGTCATCCGCCTGCGCGCCATGTCGAAGGAAGGCGTGCTGAAGTTCCCCATTGTCGCCGTCAACGACGCCGACACCAAGCACCTGTTCGACAATCGCTACGGCACCGGACAATCCACCATTGACGGCATCATCCGCGCCACCAATTTTCTGCTCGCCGGATCGAAGTTCGTCGTCGCCGGTTACGGCTGGTGTGGCCGCGGCCTTGCCAGCCGCGCCCGAGGCTGCGGCGCCGAAGTCATCATCACCGAAGTCGATCCCACGAAAGCCTTGGAGGCCGTGATGGACGGCTTCCGCGTCATGTCCATGACCGAAGCCGCGAAACTTGGCGACGTTTTCTGCACCGTCACCGGCAACAAGAGCGTGCTCACCAAGGAGCATTTCGCGCTGATGAAAGATGGGGCCATCATCTCTAACTCCGGCCACTTTAATGTCGAGATCGACATTCCAGCGCTTGAAAACATGAGCTCCGGCAAGCGCACCACGCGCACCTTCGTCGACGAGTACTCGCTCAAAGACGGACGCAAGATCAACCTCCTAGGCGATGGCCGCCTTATCAACCTGGCCGCCGCCGAAGGCCATCCCGCCAGCGTGATGGATATGAGCTTCGCCGACCAGGCCCTCTCCGTCGAGTACATGGTCAAGAATGCGAAGAAACTGGAGAAAACGGTTTACAAAGTCCCCGACGAACTCGACAAGCGTGTCGCCAAACTCAAGCTCGAATCCATGGGCATTAAGATCGACCGCCTCACCCCCGAGCAGGAAGAGTACCTGGCGGGTTGGAGCGAAGGAACGTAAAGCAGAAGAGCGGCGCTGAAGCGCCGCGTGCAGATAAATAAAAGAAAACCGCGTGCCCCATCCTGTCGGGCGTTCTTAGCGCGAAGGCATCATAACGATCGAGACGATCTCCCTTGCGCCCGCTAGACTCCTTAGAAAGCCTAGGGTTTTGGCGTGGGGTTTGTCCGATGCCTCTATACCCCGCCGTCCCTATATGTACCCGCCCCTACGCTCTGTAGCGTGTTGCAGGGGAAACTATTCTTCCGTCTACCCCGAAAAGGAGACTCCAGTGAAACCTTTCTTACGCCTGTTTGCCTTGATTCTTTCCTTAAGCACGATCGGATTGGTGTGGGCGCAACAGGAGCAACCGGCGACTGGCACTCAGGCGCCAGCCGACAACACAAAAGTGAACCAGCGTGACCGCAACCAGAACGAACCCACGGCCGAGCAGCAGAAAGAAAATAGCTCGGATCGGGCTCTCGCCCAACAGGTGCGTCGGGCCTTGGTGAAAGACAAGTCCCTTTCCACGTACGCACACAACATCAAGGTGATTGCCCAGGATGGAGTTGTCACTTTGAAAGGACCGGTGCACTCTGACCAGGAAAAGCAGGCGATCGAAGCCAAAGCCGCAGAGGTAGTGGGTGGCGCTGACAAAATCAAAAGCGAGATCGACGTCGCCAACAAGTAGGAAACTCGGCATAACAGATTGATCAACCGTCAAAGGAGATTTTATGGCAGGCAAAAACACAGCAGCATTCGGCATTTATCGCGATCGCAGCAGCGTAGAGAACGCCGTGGACGCATTACGCGCGGCCGATTTCCGCAACACGGATATTTCCGTGCTGTTCCCGGAGAACGAAGGAACTAAGGACTTCGCCGTCGAAAAGCAAACCAAGGCACCGGAAGGTACCACCACGGGAGCAACGTCTGGGGCCGTGATCGGAGGCGGATTGGGATGGCTCGCCGGCATTGGCGCACTGGCTATCCCAGGCTTGGGTCCTCTGATCGCAGCCGGTCCGATCGTGGCCGCTTTGGCCGGAGCCGGAGCTGGCGGCGTGGTCGGAGGCATCACCGGAGCGCTCGTCGGCATGGGGATCCCGGAGTTTGAAGCCAAGCGCTACGAAGGCCGCATCAAGGAAGGTGGCATTCTACTCTCGGTGCATTGTGACGATTCCAAATGGACCAAGAGAGCCAAAGAAATCCTTGAGCAAACGGGTGCCCAGAACGTCTCGTCAACCGGCGAAAGCAGCGCTGATTTTCAGAAAACAGATAAGCCAATGCAGCGTGCGAGTTAAACTCTTACTAGCGCCAAACAAAGACCCTGGTTTAAGCCAGGGTCTTTTTTTTGACATTTAAATTATCCCTCGATCCAGAGCGGTTGTTTACGGGAAGACGGGCGGGAAACAGCAAGTGCAGGCAGCTCGTGACGTGTTCGCCGCAACCATCTACCGCGATCCTGCGCTACTGTAACTACCGAAAACCGATTGCGCAACTGCACTGCAAGCCCTCAGGGCTTTGCGGGCAGCGGTTGCCAGAGTTCGATCTTGTTCCCATCCGCGTCATAGATCCATGCAAAGCGGCCGTAGGATTCATCCATGCGCTTAGGGTCGATTTTCACTCCCTCTTGTTTTAAGCGGTCCAGCAATGCATCCATATCGTCGACGATGTAGTTGATCATGAACGTTTGGTTGGGAGCGAAATAGTCAGTCGACGCGGAAAAAACGCTCCACACGGTAACCTGTTCCTTCTGCGGGTCGTCGTGTTCCCGCCACGGCAGCATCGCGCCTTGGCCTTTGTCCGCCAGTCCCAGATGCTTCGCATACCATTCCCGCATCTGATCCCGGTTCGCGGATTTGAAGAACACGCCCCCGATTCCCAGGATGCGCCCCCGCTGCTCCGTTTTGACCGGCGCCTTCGATTTTTCAGGTTGCGGAGAGTTCACGTCCTGTCCTCCTAGCGAGCGGCCCGAGATCAGCAATAGCGAGCCGAGCGCAATCGTGCTCCACCGTATTGCTTGCGTCGGCGGATTATTACATAGCTCAATTCGAAAAATCCTTCGATGCATTACGGACTAACGTCTGGCATTCTCGACCAGCACCTTCACGGCGCTGCGGCAGGCCGCGCGGAGATGATGCTCATGCCCTTCGGGAATGGAGTGGGCCAGGAGCATGGTGGTGGTGCCGTGCAAGAGCGCCCAAAGTTGCAGCGCGAGTTCGGTGTGATCCTCGGGAGAGCCGCCCAGTTGCCGCGCCGCTACCTGCTCGACAAAAGCGAAGTTGGGACGGGATTCGCGAATGGGACGCGGCTCGCCTCGTCCTCTGCGGAGACAGGGCGCGGGCGTGCGAGTAGAACAGCTCATAATCGTGCGGCATTTTCAGCGCGTATTCGATGTAGGCTTCGGACATCTGCTCCAGGGTTTCGCCACGGGCAAATTCCTGCCTGATGCGTCCAGCGATGCGCAGCAACAGCCCGCGCAGAAGGTCCTCCCGGTCGTTGAAGCGGCGGTAGACTGCGGGGGTGTTCGTTTTGGCAGCGCGCGCCACGGCACGCATGGTGAGGGCGCGCTCTCCGCCGCGACGCCAGAGCACGTCGGCGGCATGGAGAATGCGCTCTTCGAGGCCGGAATCGGGTTGCCGGGGCATGGTTCCTCGATCAGCGGCGGGGGAGGTTTGCCGCGCAGGATTCTATTGACAACGTATATATAACGCTGTATATCTAATGCCGCAGTCCTCCCCAATGAAGTACTTAGGTTTCTTCGGTCAGGAAAGAAAGGCCGCCGCTTACTCCGGCGGCCTTTGTTTTTGCAGCACTTTCCGGGAAGCCTGAAACATCTGAAATTGTACGCCGCCGTCCACAGCAAGGCCGCTGGCCGGAACCAAGTCCTGCAACTCCCGCCAGGGCGCTTCAATCACGATCGTGGTCTCGATCGTCCCAGTCACGTTCTTCGCGCCAGCGATGCTCGTGTTCGTCCCAGCAGCGATGATGCTCGCGCCAGCAACGCAGCGGAGCCGGGTGCCTGCAAGGCTTTGATTCATCTAAACTGTGAGTGTCCAGCAAGCCCGCGGCTTCATCTAAAATGAGGGGAGGAAGCTGTTCCTATGGCAGACGATGCGATCACCATCTCGCCCGGCCCGAAATTCCGCACGGCGATGATGCTGGCAATCGTCGCGGATGTGCTGCAACTGGCCGTGTTCCCCATGTTTGTCGAGGGTGCGTTCTCGCCCGCCGAAGACGCGCTCGACCTGGGAATGGCGGCACTGCTGGCCCATCTGCTGGGATGGCATTGGGAGTTCCTGCCGTCATTTTTCGCGAAGCTGGTGCCCGGCGTCGATCTGGTGCCGTTCTGGACGATTGCGGTGGCCAATGTGTGGCGGAAAACTAAGCGTGCCGCCGCGGAAGCGGAAAAACTGAGCGAGCAGCTCCCGCCGGCGCGGCTTCAGCATTGAGCTGTGAGCAATGAGCAGATTTGCTCACTGCTCATTCTCAAACCTTACGTTCCAAAAACGCTATGCTGCCTGGCGACGTTCGTCTGCCGGCATGCCCGCGTCCCAGTCGGTGGTGGCGATGACGCAGGCTTCGTTCGCCGCTTGTCCCCAGAAATATTTCGCTTCCGGTTCGTCGGCGAACCCGTGCAGCACGGGTGCCAGCGCCGCAGTGGTGGCCTGAACGGCGTCCAAGGTGCCGTGCATCTTGAAGCTGATCGGCTTGACCTGGTCGCCATCGTAATCGGTCATCATGGAGACTCCTGCGACCATTCCGCCATTGATGAAGGCGGCTGTGGCGGCGCGCCCTTTGCCTCGAATGGCGAACCATATTCCCAGTCCGAGGAAGTAGCCGGTGACCGCGAAGTCGAGCCACGCGTGAATTTTGGGCGTGATGTATTTGGGCACTTTGCGGAATGCATCGGGGATAGTGGCTTCAGTGACGTCCACTTTGTCCATCTGCTCGCGCATCTGTTGGCCGACTTTTTTCATGCCGGAGTCGATGCGATTGGTAATTTCGCTGACTCGGTTGGCCGCTTCCTGGGCGTAGTTGGCTGCTTTTTCGTAGGTTTCGCTGGTGGGCTGTTTCAGGATGTCTTCGGGTGTCATGGTGGGTCCTTTGACCTTTGATAACAATCCTGTCCGGCAGTGTCGATAGGGGGAAGTACGTAAGGGAAAATTGAGTCATTGATCGCTGAGTGATTGGGGGGCAGTGGGCGATTGGAGACTAGTCATGACTTGCTTTTTCGAGCTGCGGTTGCCTTTGTGCGGACTGCGGTTGCTCGCGGGAAGGGGAGTCCTTCTTGTTTCCAGAGCTTCTGCCAATGCCAGATGCCGTAGGCGGCATGGACGGGCAGCCGATAACCGAGTTGGTGAGCTTGCATGATGATCTGTCCGCGATGATGGGCTTCGTGCAGGAACATGTAGGAGAACATGATGCCCCCTGCGGGCCAGACTGGCGCCCAGGCGCCGCGGGAAAAGCGGGTGACCTGGCGAGCGGGATCATCCGACAGCGCGTCCGTGAGCATGCGAAGACATTGGGCTGCGCTCTTCATGTGCGCGGCAGACGCTTGCTTGAGAGTGCAGCGAGCAGGATCGAGCGCAGCAGGACATCTCAGGTGCGGAGCGGAGTGTTTGATCCAGACAAGGCGGCAGTTGTGAAGGTGGGCGAACATGGCGGCGATAGTGCGACCACTGCCTGGCTTGCCGGGAGGCTGGGCGCGCCAGGCACGTGGGTCGAGGTTGGAAAGGATGAGTTGGTTCATCGCGTCGTTGATGGCGTAGGTTTGGAGAAGGGCTTGGCGGAGGTCAGATTCGGACATGCGTTCACCTCGGCTCGCGAAATTCTACGCGGCGTGAGGGGAAGCCAAAAGCGGAAACCACAGAGGAGCACAGAGTTTGCCTTCCAGGTACGCTCGTAACCTTCTGAGGGGCACCTTTCCTCCATTGACAGACCGCAACTTCTTCAAAACTCGGCACTTCCGCTAGATGCCTCCAGCAGCTTCCTGAAAATAAAAGAGTTGCCGGCGGGAACTCTGCACAACAGCGCGGAGTCTATCTCTAATGAGAGTGCTGGCTCCGCTTTGGGTTCGACCAGATTGGACAAAGGTAGAAATTCTCGGGCGCGGTAGGGTGGAAAATCCTATAATCAGGGGAACGCCATCATGGCGGGAGCAACCACCTTGGGAGATCTGGCAAGCGCGATCGGAGTCAGGTCGCAAGAAGAAGCGGCGATTGTCGCCGAGCTGAAAGCGGGCTCGGAGACGGCGTATGCCTGGCTGATCGGAGAGTTCCAACAGCCGGTATATGGACTGGTGTACCGGATGCTGAATGATCCGGCCGACACGGCGGACACGACGCAGGATGTATTCCTGAAGGTGTTTCGTGGCATGAAGCAGTTCCACGGCGAATCGAGTTTGAAGACGTGGATCTACCGCATTGCACTGCACGAGGCGGCCAACCGAAGGCGTTGGTGGTTCCGGCACAAGGCTGGGGAGACATCGATTGAACCGGCGGAACCGGATTACGCGATGGCCGGGGAAAATGCGATGCAGGCTGCGCTGACCGATCATGCTGAGTCGCCGTTTGAAACCGTCGCGCATCGCGAAGTGCAGGCGCGCGTGGAAGAAGAATTGCAAAAAGTCCCGGAGCCATACAGGACGACACTGATCCTGCGCGATCTGGAAGAGATGTCCTACGAAGAGATTGCCGAGGTGCTCGAGATCTCGCTGGGAACCGTAAAGTCACGGCTTACGCGAGGCCGAGAGGCGCTGCGGCAACGGCTGGCGCCCTACGTACGGGAAGTTGGAAATGAACTGGGGCTGACCGCGCCGGACCAGGGGCGGTCGCAGGTTACTGGAGGGGGTAGAAGGGTCGAGGTGATGCCATGAAGGGCACACGGGAGATGAAAGAATTGCAGTGCCTTCAGGCGAAGCGGTTGTTCTCGCCATATTTGGATGGAGCAGTCACGGGCACAGAGATGCTCGCGCTGCAGGATCATTTATCAGGATGCCCGGCGTGCCATCGGGAATATCAGGCGCTGCGGCGGACGCAGCAGTTGCTGGCGAGCGTCGGAAAGCCTAAGATTCCGGCGGATTTGGGATTGAAGTTGCGGCTGGCGATTTCCCGGGAAGCGGCGGCGGCGCGGCGCGCGCCATTTGAAGGATTGCGTGTGCGCTGGGAGAATGCGCTCGAGGCATTCATGGTCCCGGTGACCGCGGGTTTTTTGAGCGCGGTGATTATCTTTGGCATCGCGATGGTGTATTTCGTAGCGCCGTCGACTTTGCATGCGGACAATGATGTGCCGCTGATCCTGGTGAATACTGCGCCGGAGTTGCAGCAGAGCGCATTCGGCTTGACGATGGATTCGATTGATGCCGATTCGCTGGTCATCGAAGCCTACGTGGATGCGAACGGGCGCGTGCAGGACTACCGGATTCTCTCGGACCCAGCGAACTCCAGCGAAGTGTTGCCCCAAGTGAAACGGATGCTGATCTTCACGACGTTTCGTCCCGCGCTGTCCATGGGACGGCCGACGCCGAGCAAGGCGGTGTTGTCGTTCTCGAAGATCAGTGTGAGGGGCTAGGCAGTACGCAGTATTCAGTACTCAGTATTCAGTACTCAGTTTTCGGCACTCAGTCTTCAGTGCTCAGTTTTCAGTTCGCAGAGAAAGTTAAGGGCGGAACGCTTGCGTTCCGCCCTTTTTCTCTTTTCAGTTTTTACCGCTATTGATTGCAGGAGTCGCTGACTTTGTGGACGTCAGTAACTTTCAGGTGTCCGTGCTCGGCGTGGGCCTTGGTCGCGCCGGTGTCGTGCGCCATATCTTTGCTGTCTTCCTTCATGTTGTGCATCTTTTCGTGCGAAACCACGCCCTTGGCTTCGACAGTCTGATTCACGTGAGCAGCTAGATCGACCGAGCTGTTCTCGTGGATTTCCCAGGTGCTGCCGTCGTTGCCGGTCAGAAGATATTCATTGCCGCCGCCAGATTTCGTAAGGCATCCGGTGATGTTCCGCACCTCGCCTTTATTGGCACTGCTATTGGCATCATTGTTCTGATCTTGAGCAAGCGCCCACACTGAGGTCAGCCCAACCAGAACCACAACGAACAGCAAACGACTCCACTTGTTTGTCATTGAGTTGCTCCTTTGATTGCGCCCCCATATGCGACCCGAAGCGGGGCGAAGACGACACATTTGTGGCCAAGATTAGTTGCTGATACAAGCCTGAAAGTTGCCGCTAAACTGCGAAGTCTCAATGCGATAGTTGAGGTCTCCGCGGGCGAGTACCCCGCGCGACATTCGCGCCGCACTAGTTGGGATGGATGGCGTGGATGAGCACAAAAGTCGCAGCGGCAACGAGCGCGGAGGCAGGGATGGTGAGGATCCAGGCCCAGACGATGCGTCCGGCGACGCCCCAGCGGACAGCGGAGAGGCGATGGACCGCGCCGACTCCCACGATGGCGCCGGTAATCGTGTGCGTGGTGCTGACGGGGATACCGGCGAGAGCGGTGCCGAACAGGGTGATGGCGCCGGCGCTCTCGGCACAGAATCCGCCCAGCGGTTTCAGCTTGGTGATCTTCTGTCCCATGGTGTGGACGATGCGCCATCCGCCAAAGTAGGTTCCGGCGGCGATGGCCGCGTGGGCGGCGAGGATGATGGGCCAGTGGAAGCGTCCCCAATTGGCGAGCATGTCGGACTTGGACATGAATCCGGCGGTGTAGAGAGCTCCGGCGACGATTCCCATCGTCTTCTGCGCGTCATTGCCGCCGTGCCCGAGAGAGTAGGCGGCAGCGGAGAGTAGCTGGAGTTTGCGAAACCATTTGTCCACGGTTTGAGGAGGTTTGTTCTGGAGAATCCAATGGGCGGCAACCATGAAGACCAGACCGAGGACCATGCCCATGACAGGGGCGACGACGATGAAGATGAGCGTCTTGTACCAGCCTTCAGGAATGATGACGGAGAACATAGTTCCGGCGCCCGTGTGAATGGCGGCATGCATCATAGCGGCGCCGGCGTATCCGCCGATCAGGGCGTGGGAAGAGGAAGTGGGCAGTCCCCACCACCAGGTGAGCAGATCCCAAACGATGGCGCCGAATAGGCCGGCCATGACGACATATTGATCGACGTGATCGAGGCGAATCATGCCCTTGCCGATAGTCTTGGCGACGGCGGTGCCCAGGAAAAAAGCGGCGAGAAAATTGAACGCGGCGGCCCAGAGCACGGCGAGTTTGGGCGAGAGCACTCGGGTGGAAACCACAGTCGCAATGCTGTTGGCGGAATCGTGAAAGCCGTTGAGAAAATCGAAGATCAGCGCAACGAAAATCGTGATCAGGACAAGGATGAGGTCTCGGCTCATGTTCAGGGGCAAGTTTTCAAAGTTTCACGATTTTAAAGTTTCACGGTTTGAAGCTTCAGGATTGCAGAACGTCGGAGGTTGCGGGGTCTTTGAAACCTTTGAAACATTGCAACCTTGAAACTCTTCCTTAAGTGCTTTTGACCACGATGGCTTCGAGGACGTTGGCGGCGTCTTCGGCTTTGTCGGTGGCGTACTCCAAAACCTCGTACAGCTCTTTGAGCTTAATGAGTTGAATGGGATCTTTTTCGTGCTCGAAGAGATCGGCGATGGCTCGGCGGCTGACGTTGTCGGCCATGTCTTCGAGGCGGTTCACTTCTTCGCAATGTTCCATTACGCGGCCGTTTTTCTCGAGCAAGGAAACGCCTTTGGCGAGTTCCTCGCATTGCAGGACAATGATGCCAGCCAGTTCCGCCGAGACGGACGGCGGATGGGTGATCTTGTACATCACCAGCCGCAAAGCCGCAGAGTTCACGAAGTCGAGCACGTCATCGAGCGAGGAGGCGAGCCGGTGGATATCCTCGCGATCGAAAGGCGTGATGAACGTCTGGTTGAGCTTGGCGATGATCGAATAAGTGGCTTTGTCACCTTTGTGCTCGATGGCCTGGACCTGGCTGACGCGCATGGTGAGATCGCGCGGATCGGCGAGAATACTGCGGAGCAACTTGGCTCCCTCGGTCAGATTGCTGGAGAGTTCGGCGAAGAGATCGAAAAATTTGGTATCGCGGGGGATGAGGCGCATGGATAAGGTTCACTCAAGCACAGTTGGCCTACCGAAGAGCGGTGAAGTCAAGAGCAGAGTAATATCTCACGCGCGGTGTGGCGGAGGCAACCGGCGGAGTTTAGTGGGACGGTTTGCGCGGGATCATGGCCGGGGAGCGGCGGGGAGTGCGAATACCGACGATGCCGATGAGGGCGAAAACCGCCGCCGAGCCACAGGCGACCGACTGGAAAAAGCCGGCAAAGAGTTGGGCAAAATCCATGATCGGATTATGGGGTCAGAGGGAGGCGGAAGCGACATTACTTAAGACTAATGGCGTGCGGTTACCAGCGGATATCCAGATCGCGAAGCTAGATTCCCGGCGTCTGGCGTTCGGCTTCCGGCATCCGGCGTTCGGCGTTCGGCATCCGGCATCCGGCGTTCGGCTTCCGGAGGAAGGTTCGCAAGCTTCGGTTTCCGCAAAATGATCGAAATCGGGATATGTGTTTGCAATCACTGACACCGTGCAGGCGGTCGTCTATCTCTTGGAGCGCTGACCGCGCGGGGTTTTCCTTCCTGCTTGAGAGCACTACCCTCCCGCTGTGAATCGGCCACATTCATTCTCCCGGAGAAAAATACATGAAGATGTTGAAGGTGCTGCAGCATGTGCTGGTTCTGTTCGTAGCAATGCTCATACTCGCTCTAAATATTAGCGCTCAGACCGCCAACAAGAATTACGTGATCCTAGCCAAAGGACAGGGTAAGGGGAGTACGAACTTCGTGAAATCGCTGGGTCCGGCGCTGGTCTCGAATCTGGAGAAGATCGGCGTGGTAGTTGCGACATCCTCCGATCCAGCTTTTGCGACGTGGGCGGCGGCTCTGCCGGGCGTACAGGCCGTGGCTGCGGATCCTGAGATTCAGTGGTTGCCGGCAGAACCGACGGTGCAGTTCACCGGAGTTGGAACTGACGGAGTAAATTCGGAGCCCTACATCGGCTATCTATGGAATCTGAGCGCGATTCATGCGGATGTGACAGCGGCGCATGGCGATCTAGGCGCCGGAGCGCGGGTGGCGGTTCTGGACGCGGGTATGGACCTTTCCAATCCCGATCTGGTGCCAAACATCAATCAGGGACTGGCGGTGTCATATGTGCCAGGCGAAGTGGTGCAACCGCAATGTTACCCCTGCTTCAATCACGGCACCCATGTCGCGGGAATCATTGCGGCGGCGATCAACGACTATGGCGTGCAGGGCGTAGCTCCGGCAGCCGAACTGGTACCGGTGAAGGTGTTGCGCGAGTCGGGCAGCGGATCGTTTGGCTGGCTGATCACAGGGATCGAATATGCGGCGAGCATCCACGCGGATGTCATCAACATGAGCCTGGGCTCGGTTTTTGATGTCGCTCATGCGGGGAAGAATAACCAAGGACTGGGGACGTTGCTCTCTGCCTTGAATCGCGCGGTAAATCACGCGACTGCGAGCGGTGTGCTGTCGGTGAGTTCAGCCGGAAATGACGGGCTAAGCCTCAACAACAGCCTGATGAGCATTCCTGCACAATCGGGTAACGGGATGGCCGTCTCGGCGACGGGTCCGTATTGCCAGACCGATTTCGATCGCTTTGCTTCGTACAGCAATTACGGGCAATCCGTGGTCAGTGTTGCGGCACCGGGCGGAGGAATTGACTGCCCACTTGGAACGGGTTATCTGGACTACGTGCTGAGCGACAGTCCGGGCTCCTTCTATTTTGCCGTGGGCACGTCGATGGCGGCTCCACACGTCTCAGGCGTAGCAGCGCTGATCGTGGGCAAGTACGGCCACATCGGTCCGGCTGCGATTAAGTCCATTCTGCAATCTTCGGCTGATGATTTGTACAAGCCCGGGGCTGATCCTTACAGCGGGAATGGTCGAGTGAACGCGCAGAAGGCGTTGGGGGATTAAGAACTGAAATGCGGGGCTGCTCGGCAGCCCCGTTTTTTCAACTCGGACGCGGATCTGTAGGTGTGAGTTTGACGGCGTTAGGGCGAAACGATATTCTGAGCCTGAACTGACGGGAAGGGTTTCGTGAAACACAGTCATTGGACGTTAATTCTGTGTCTGGTGGGGACACTCTGTTTTCTCGTGTTGCCTCCGGTGGACACGCCAGGAACTGCGTTCAATGAGATGGACCTGCCCGGCACGGTATCGCATTTCGCGTTGCCTCGCCTGAGGCTGGCGCCGCCCGCAACGGAGAAGATCGCGGTTGCAGGCCTGATCTTGCAGCGAGCAGAGATAGACTCCAGTGTGAAATCGCTGACGGAACCGGTCACCAAATCGCGGCATGCCCTCTCTCTACAACCACTCCTCTGTACGTTTCTGATCTGAGAGCACCCGAAATCCCACCACAACTGAAGTTGAACCGGAATTGCCCGGCTGCCAAGTGCGCGCCAAGAATGCTGCGTACGCGAGTCAGGCTGAACCGGTTTACCTGGGGCCTTTAGCGCGAGTCAGCCGGATCTTCATGTAGGTCTCGCAGGTTGGCACGACCAACCCGAGGGCGGACTCCCGAAACCGGGAATGGAGCGTTCCATTTCCCCGCAAAGGAGCGGGTTCTGAAAATGTTAGCCAAGTGTGTCAATCCGTTATGTTCCGTCCCCTTCCGATATCTCGAGGCGGGAGGGCTGTTTCGATTGGAGAGCGATCCGCTGGATTCATCGGATACGCGAACTCCGGAGTACTTTTGGCTTTGTCGCAGTTGCGCAGAAAAGATGACCCTGCGGCTCGACGAAGCGGAAGGGATAAGGATCGTGCAATCGCAAGATGCGCCCCCACAAGGAGCAGATGCGGTTGCTTTCGTCCTGATAGACCGGCAGCGGGGAATGCTTCTGAACCGGATCAGCTTCCTGGGTTATCCGGCGCGGAAGCATACAGAACGTGCGATGGGAGGGCAAATACACCTATGACAGACGAGTGGAATGAAGAGAGCGAGTTGCTCGCTGCGGGGACCAGTTGTCCAATGCCCGACTGCGGCGAGCTTACGGTTGCATACCGGACCGCAAATACGGAACCGGGAAGCCCAGGGGAGGCCTGGGAATTCACATGCCCGCGTTGCGGTGTGGATTTCCTGGCTCTCGAGGAGGATCTGCTGTTTCGATCAATCCGGAGAGAGTGGCTCTGGTCAGGAATTCACGCGGCGTAGACAGGACCTCAATGGTCCATCAAACCAGTCTTTGCAAAGGAGCGTTAAAGCGATGAAACCATCATTAGGAACTTCGATCTCGCAGGGAAAACAAAATCTCAGCCAGGAATCGAATGTCGAAACGCTAGAGAAGGTCCGCCTCCGAGCCTACCAATTGTATGAACAAAGAGGGCGCGGGGAAGGACATGACGTAGAGGATTGGCTGAAAGCGGAGTCGGAGGTGATCGCCAAGCCGGTAGCGGCTTAAGGAGAAACCCCACTTCTCCCAAAGATTTGGGAGAAGTGGGGCAGTCTGTAACTTTCAGAGCGCCTGCCATCCGGCGCAATGTCTAGTGCGAATCGCTCTCCCAGTCTCGAATTTGCCGCTGCATCATTCCGTAGCAGTCGCAGGAGGCTTCTTCCAGCTTTTTTCGGTCAATGATTTTTACATTGCCGCGAGAGTGGGTGATT
The DNA here is from genome assembly GCA_035309485.1 of Candidatus Sulfotelmatobacter sp. Classification (GTDB taxonomy): domain Bacteria; phylum Acidobacteriota; class Terriglobia; order Terriglobales; family Acidobacteriaceae; genus Sulfotelmatobacter. The sequence goes on along the minus strand of DATGFC010000066.1, from coordinate 74,575 downwards.
AATCCCGCCCTCTGCAGGATTCCGGCAGCGACCGTTACGCTGGCGCGCCGCGTGCCCAGCATTTGCGCCAGAAATTCCTGGGTAAGGGGCACGTAATTCGATCCGATGCGGTCCGCGCTCATCAACAGCCATCTGGCGAGCCTCTCATCCACTTCATGCAAGCGATTGCAGGCCGCGATCTGGGTCGCTTGCATCGCTAAGTTTTGGGAGTATTGCTGCAAATGGCGCTCAAGTCTGGGGCTTTGGCGCAGGACTGCGATCAGCGTTTCAGAATCCATGCGGAATGCTGTTCCCTCAATTTGAGCGATGGCGCGAGTTGGGGCGCTGCGCAGGCCCGCGACCAAAGGTACACCGACGAATCCTTCGTGCCCGACCAGACCTACTTCCACACTCTTTCCATCGGAAAATACGGTCAGAATAGAAACCAGCCCCGTGTTGCAGAAATAGCCGGAGCGCAAGGTGTCGCCGGGTTCATGCAGCACCTGGTGAGTTTTGAGCCGAACAAATTCCAGCTTGGAGAGGACAAGAAGGCAATCTTTGGGTGGTAGGCCGAGGAGAATGGTGTTGTAAACATGGTTTCCGTCACCGTCAGTGAAGGGCAGCTTCGGAGAGAATTTTGTGGGCGGACGTGCCTGGTTAGCCATAACGACTCCTTGCGAGACAGATTGAGTCCAATTGTCGCAGGGAACCGTCGCCGTGGGGCGCGGCGGAAAGGTGCTAGAAGAGACACCTCCAGCTTACTCCTTTCGCACGTTTGTGTTGGGAATAATGCGCCGCCAGAGTTCCATTGGGGGTACGGCTCCGTACCGTAAGATGTATGCCCTTGTAGGGTTTCTATGGGAGTTACGCCTGCGCCTCAAGGTGTAGGGTTAAAGGAACCCTTCTCGTGCCGTCCGTCGGCCTGTACGTAGCGGCGCGGCCAGCAGCCTGCAAAGGGTTTTGGGGCTGCTAATGCCTTACACCATCCTCATCGCCGACGACAGCCGAGTTATACGGGACGCCCTGCGTCAGCTATTCGGCAAGGAAGAAGGCTTCACCATCTGCGGCGAGGCGGAGAATGGACAGGACGCGGTGGATCAGGCTCAGAAGTTGCGCCCGGATCTGATTCTGCTCGATCTCTCGATGCCGGTCATGAACGGCCTGGAAGCCGCCCGCGTTCTAAAACGGGTGATGCCCGACGTGCCGGTGATCATGTTCAGCGCTTACGGCGATCCTACGACGGAAAAGGCTGCCCGGTCGGCAGGCGTTTGGGCCCTCGTCTCAAAATTCGATAACGTTTCGGTGCTGCTCGGCACAGCGCATAGCGCGCTGCAACACTAATCAGTGTCTCGTTCCAGCCCACCGTGCTGGGCGTGGTTCGTGGACATCCTACCGGCGTCATCTTCATCCAAGGAGGTCATTCTAATGATGCGCGATTCACAACTTTCCAGAGGCGATATTTGCGGAGATCCGACTGGCTTGCTGGTCAGAGTAGAAGATGTGGATATGTACGATTACGTGCACTTCTCAGTGATTGAAAGCCGCGATTCGAAAGACGTTGAAGATGAATTGGAATCAGGACAGATGTCGGAGGTGGCGTTCGTTCACCGCTTCAGTAAATTGGGCAATCTGTTTCGGAGGAAGGAGGCGGCATAGGCCAGATTGCAGATTTTAGATTGCAGATCAAGAGCGATGATCTTAAATCTGCAATCTACAATCTGAAATCTGAAATTCACGCTGTGAATGTTACTTCTTATAGGGCCACTGCGCCTTGGTGAAGAGGGCGCCGTCGATCCAGATGGTTTGACCGCTGATGAATGAGGCTCCGGGGCTGGCGAGAAAAACTACCGTTGGCGCGATGTCAGCGGCGGTGCCCACGCGGCCCAGCGGCGTGAGCCTGGACCAGGTGCCGGCATAGTCGGGGTCTTCCTGGCGGGTGCGCTCGGATTCGATCGATCCGGGCGCGATACAGTTCACCCGAATGCCATATTGGCCGAGTTCGACGGCAGCTTCTTTCGTGAACATCTCGATGCCGCCCTTGCTCGCGGTGTAAGCCACGAGAGAGGGGAAGGCGAGTTTGTTGCAGCCGGAGCCCAGATTTACGATGGAGCCTCCGCCGTGATCCTTCATATAGCGTGCCGCTTGTTGCGTGCACAGGAAACAGCCTTTCAGGTTGGTATCGACAACCAAATCCCATTCTTCTTCGGTGACCTCGAGCAGAGGTTTCCAGGTCTGCACGCCGGCATTGTTCACGAGGAGATCGAGGTGCCCGAAGGTCTGGATTACCTGCTCGAACATGGATTTCACGGCGGCACTGGAGCGAATGTCAGCTTGGATGGCGATCACGTCGTTGCTGCCGGGAGCTTGCAGGGAGCGGATTTCGGCAACGGTTTCTTCGGCCACCGATGCGGGATCGTTGTAGTAGTTCACCGCAACGCGATAGTGGTTGCGGGCGAGTTCGAGGGCGATCTCCTTGCCGATGCCGCGGCTGGCGCCGGTTACGAGAGCGGATGGACCGGGCATAGTGTCCTCAACTGGCAAACAGGAATCACAGCGCACACATCATAATGGTTCCTTCGTTGTTTAGTCTGAAGCGAAGAACGACTCCATGCTAAATGTTCGTCCCGGTTATTTGGGGCAATCGAGATCGCCCCAGGGATCGCGAAAGGTGGTGGACCTGGGTCAAGCAGAACCAAACCACCAGCAATCACCATCAAGGACGGCTGGCACCTCAGCCTGGACTTTTACAACCTCGTCATAGAGGTGCTTATTGGAGCTCTCGTGTCCGCTTTCGAACACGAATGCTTACAGGCGGACAACAGGCGGCAAGATGTCGGGCAGACCACAGGTACCGACGCGTTTCTTTTCAGCTTCTTACGCTGCGAGGAAAGGAACCGGAATTGCGATGCCCGGCATCGGAGGCACTCTGATGATCGGATGGTTCCAGGATCTCCGCTATGCGCTCAGGCAACTGCGTAAGTCTCCCGGCTTCACCGTCACCGCCGTTTTGACTCTGACCATGGCCATCGGAGCCAATGTGGTGGTGTTCAGCGTCTTAAACGGACTGATCCTGCGGCCGCTGAACGTGCCCGATGCCGAAAGCCTCTACTCCGCCTATCGCGCAAAATCATCAACGCCTACGGCCAACTATTCGTATCCCGACTATCTGGTTTTACGCGATCGCAACCGCACCTTTGAGGATCTGGTCGCTTACATCGTTACCCAGGCAGCGCTCGATACAGGTGAGAATCCCACTCCGACCTGGGGAGTGGAGGCGACCGGAAACTATTTTGACGCGCTCCATATCCAGCCGTATCTCGGCCGTGTCTTTCACGCCTCCGATGAACATGGGCTGAACAGTGCTCCCTACATGGTGCTCAGCTATGCCTACTGGCACAGCCAATTTCACGATGACCGAGGCGTGGTGGGCCGCACCATTTACGTGAACAGGCATCCGTTTACGATTCTTGGCGTAGCCCCGCCTGGATTTCGCGGAACCCTGGTGATGTTTTCGCCCAATTTCTTTGTGCCAGTCGTCAATTGTGAGCAGGTAGACGGTGATACTGCTTTGGGCGATCGCGGCAATCGTTCACTGGCCATGGTCCTGGGACACCTCAAGGCGGGGGTCACGCCGCGACAGGCTGTCGCAGATCTGAACTCTATAGGCGCGTACCTACAAAAGACGTATCCCAAAGAAGACACCCAAACGACTTTTTCGGTCGAGCACCCCGTTCTTTTCGGTGGCGAGTTTACCGCTGCGTTCCAGGCCTTCCTAGCCGGCCTGATGCTGCTTGCGGGATTGATCCTGCTGGCGGCATGCGCCAATTTGGGCAGCCTTTTCGCAGCCCGCGCCGCAGACCGCTCCCGCGAAGTAGCTCTGCGCCTAGCCCTGGGATCCGGCCGGAAACGCATTCTGCGCGGCTTGTTCACTGAGGCTTTGCTGGTATCGGTGGTTGGTGGCGCGGCTGGGTTGTGGGCCGGCAGTGCCAGCCTGCGCTGGTTGAGTCACTGGCAACCCTTCGGCAATTTCCCTATGTACACGCCCGTGACTCCCGACGCATCCGTTTATGCGGTGGCTTTGCTTCTAAGTCTAGCCAGCGGATTGCTCTTCGGCGCCGTTCCAGTGGCACAAGTGCTGCGAGCGAATCCGTATGAGGTGGTCAAGGCGGGATCGTCCGCCAAAGTGGGCCGGCGAATCAGTGCTCGAGACCTGTTGCTGGCAGCGCAAATTGCCATCTGCGCCGTGCTGATCACGTCCTCGCTGGTCGCAGTGCGAGGCCTGGCTCGCTCTTTTCACGACCACTTCGGCTTCGAGCCGGCTCATTCCATGCTCGTAGTTGCCGATCTGCACATGGCTGGCTATAGCGGCGATCAAGTTCCACCCATGCAGAAGCGCATGCTCAATGCCATTTCAGGCATTCCCGGCGTGCAGTTCGTGGGCCTGAGCGACCCGCTGCTTCTGAACGACGCGCACAATTCAGATGTCTTCAGGGATCAAACGGCCGACCTGCGGCCGGAGAATGCCGCCGCCAGTGTCTATGAGTTCCACATCTCTCCCGACTACCTCCACGCGGAGGGTGTAACGCTCCTTTCCGGCCGCGATTTCACATGGCATGACGATAAGAATTCGCCGCGGGTTGCCGTGGTGAATCGGGAGTTTGCGCGTAAAGTCTTTGGCTCGACGGAACATGCAGTCGGCGGCATTTTCAAGACGCCGGATGGAACCCGGGTGCAAGTCGTCGGCATAAGCGAAGACGGAAAATATTGGACGCTGAGCGAAGACACGCATCCCGCGATGTTCCTGCCTATCCTGCAATGGCCGTCGGGCACGGCCTTCCTGGTGGTGCGCGCGAGCCTGGGCCCACAGCAACTGGGGCCACTGATAAGAAGCAGGCTGCACGAACTGGACGCAGGCCTTCCCGTTGATTTGGAAACGCGGTACGACGAAATAACCAGTCTCATTCCCGCGCAGATGGCGACCATCGTTCTCGGCATCATGGGCGGAATCGGGGCCGTGCTGGCCGTGACGGGAATCTTTGGCATGGCGGCGTACTCGGTGAGCAAGCGGTTGCGAGAACTGGGCATTCGCGTGGCTCTGGGCGCGCAGCGCAAAGAAGTACTGCAGGCGGCGCTCGGGCGCGCGTTCAGGTTGTTGGCATTCGGTTCGGCAGCGGGCTTGGTATTTGGAATTCTGGCTAGCCGGGTGCTGGCGCTGGTGGTGTACGAAGCGAGTCCACGTGATCCACTGGTGTTGTCGGGCGTAATCCTGACGATGGCTCTGCTGGGAATGGTGGCGACGTGGATACCTGCACGGCGTGCCCTCGCGGTGGAACCGATGATATTGCTGCGGGATGAATAGGTCTCGTCGCGGAGGTTGGACGTTGTATTCCCGCGGGCAAGCGACCAGAAACAGAGCGTTGTCACTCCGATCAAGGCCGCATTGTGGCGGCAAGAAGTTCTACGCCGCGGCGAGCGGTCGTACAACGTCCGGAACCAACTCGATCTCCTTAAGCCGTAATGCTTCGGCAGCGTTCCCCTACTCGCGAGTGGGAGTTTGACCCTCTGCGTGCAAGCCCTTAAACTTAAGAGTGTTCTCCGCCTATCGTTTTCCAGGGCCGTCGGGGGCGTTTGGCCGCCGGTTGGCTGTCCTGCGGGAGGGATTCCTGAGTCGTTTCCTGGGTATTGGTCTTAGAAGCTGCATCATTGCCGCCCTGCTGGGGCTGCTGGCACCGTTATGCGTGGCGGATAATCCTACTCCGATTTCGCTGGATACCAATGAGACGCTGTTCACGGTTCTGACCGCGATGAATTCGTGCGGCTATGACGTGGACTTGAACGCATCCGATGCGCAGCGCCTGAATATCCGGGCGGAGGTGCAGAAGAATCTGAAGTTTTCCGAGGATGCGCAGAACGCGCTGGCAGCGATGTGCGACTGGTACGTGGGGCATCGCGCAAAAGATCCGCAGAAGGAGTTGTCGCAGTTTGTATCCCTGGCTTTGTACCTGCAGGGGCCGCCGCACTTTCTTCCCAAGGTGAAGGAGGACGACATGCCTCCGGACGCGGCGCCGCTCACGGGTTTTGGAGCGCTGTTGGAAAAATTCTACGAGAAGGCCGAGCTGCATGCGATCTGGGAGCGGCACCGGGCCAACTATGCGGCCCTGGTGGAGCGTTATCATGTGCCGCTGGCGAAAATGGTGTTCGACACCGATATCTACCTGAAACTGCAGTCGGGCGGATACTTGGGTAAAACCTTCACTGTATTTCTCGACTTCATGGGCGATCCGAACGAGGCGAACGCCCGCAACTACGGCAGCGATTATTACGTGGTCGTATTCCCCTCGCCGGATCCGAGCACGGTCGATCCGCTGAAGATGCCGCAGATCCGGCATACGTATCTGCACTATCTGCTGGATCCGATGGCGGAAAAACATTTCTCGGCGATCAAGCGGCTGGAGCCGCTGCTGCAGTCGGTGAAGCGCGCCCCAGTGGACGACAATTTCAAGAGCGACATTTCCCTGCTGGTTACGGAGTGCCTGATACGGGCGATTGAAATTCGGACCACCGGCACCAAGCAGACGGCTGAACCCATGCGGCTGCAAGCGGTGGATGACGCGGTGAAGCAGGGGTATATCCTGACGAAGTATTTCTACACAGCGCTGCTGGCATTTGAAAAGGATCCGGCAGGATTGCGGACTTCGTACTCTGAAATTCTGGACGCGATCGATGTAAAGCAACAGCAGAAGGCGGCGGCAGAGGTGCAGTTCGCGCGCAGCACTAGGCCGGAACTGGTGCAACTGTCGAGGCTGGAAGACCGGCGCATGCTGGTGACCGCCGAGAAGCGGCTGGCGGCAGGCGATCCCAAGGGCGCGCAGGAACTGGCGCAGCAAGCCCTGGAAAAGAAGATTGGGGATGAAGGGCGGGCACTGTTTATCCTGGCGCAGGTCGCGGTGGCCAACCGGAATCGCGAAGAGGCGCTGGCCAATTTTCAGAAGGCGATTCATGCGACGAAGGATCCCAAGGTGGTGGCGTGGTCGCATGTGTATTCGGGAAGAATCCTGGATATGAAGGAAGACCGGGAGGGCGCGATGAACGAATATCGCGCGGCACTCACCGCGGGTTCGGAGTTGCCGGAGGTGAAGGCGGCGGCCGAGCGTGGGCTGCAGCAGGCGTATGAGCCTCCAGCAAAGCCGCAGTGAGCGGCGAGCAGGTACCTGGCTTGGAACGCTGCGAATCGAGCGGGGACTCGCTTCCAGTCGTGGCCTTGCGATAGAGTGGCGGAATTCGGATTGAAAAATCACGGACGTGGCAGTCGAGGAGAGGGCATGAAGCAAGCAGCGATTTTGATCGCGGTTTTGGCAATCGGCATTGGCAGTTGGGCGCAGGATAAAACGACGGGGCAAAGCGCTCCGGCAGGCCAGGCTGCACCGGCAGGCCAGGCTGTACCGGCTGGGCAAGCGACAGCAGCACAAGGAAAGCGCCCCCCGGCGTTTAAGACAGCGCAGGAGTCGGACGCGTTCAGGGCGGCGCTCGGAGTGAACGATCCGGCGGCGGCGGAAAAGGCGGCGGACGATTTTGCGGCGAAATATCCCGACAGCGAAGTGCGCGTCCTGCTCTACAAATCGGCGATGCAGAAGTATCAGACTGTCAATAATGCCGACAAAATGCTGGAAATGGGGCAGAAGGCGCTCACATTCGATCCGGACGATCCCGAGGCGCTGGTCGGGGTCGCTACCGTGCTGGCCGAACGCACGCGCGACACCGACTTGGATAAAGATCAGAAGATCGCTGAGGCGAAGAAAGATGCGGAGCGGGCGCTGGTCACGGTGGACACAGACGTCCCCACCAGCGGCTATCCTCCTGAGAAGATTGCGCAGTATAAGGGCTTTATCCGCTCGGAAGCCTACGCGGTGATTGGAACGCTGGCTTACAACGCGAAAAACTGGGCGGAAGCGGAGACGAATTTACGGAAATCGATCGACGCCTTTCCGGAGCAGGTAGATTCGGTTGCGGTACTGAGGCTGGCGATTGCGCTGGACAACCAGAACAAGGTTCCGGAAGCGTTGAAGTACGCCAATCAGGCGGTGGACCTCACTAAGGACCGTGCGGATTCGGCCGCCGGCAAGGCAGCGCGAGCCGAACAGGATCGGCTGACCAGGTTGAATAGCGGCACCGCGCCGGGACAGACTGCGGCGCCGGTGAAGAACTGAGCGCGTCGCCAGAAACTCTGTTCGAGCAAGCATGCGAGATGCGCTCGCTGGACAGCCGAGGGCGGCTGTCCGCACATTTTGATTTCGGATCCATTTCAGACTGGCTGTCTCCGCATTTGCTCAGTTGTTCCCAGGTATGAAAGAACGGGAAATCACGGCGCTGGAACAGGGGCTGGGCTATCATTTCCGGCGGCGCGCGGTCATCGAGCAGGCGGTGACGCATAGTTCTCAGGCACGCGAGCAGGAAGCGCAACAGACGGGCGACAGCAAATACAGGGTCAGCGATAACGAGCAGTTGGAGTTTCTGGGCGATGCCGTGCTGGCGCTGGTGACCAGCGAAGAACTGTACCAGCGCTTTCCCCAATTCCGGGAAGGGGAACTTTCGAAGTTGCGGGCGCATTTGGTAAGCGAGAGGCATCTAATCCAGGTGGCGCAGCAGTTGGAGTTGGGGCACTACTTGCGCTTGGGGCGAGGCGAGGAAAAAAGCGGAGGCCGCGGCAAGACGGCCCTTCTGGTGGACGCCCTGGAGGCGATTCTGGCGGCCATTTATCTGGATGGCGGGCTCGAGGTGGCGCGCGAATTTGTGCTGCGCAATGTGATCGCCCCGGAACTGGAACGCATGGAGCGTGGCGGCGGGACACTGCCAATCACGGATTTCAAGTCGGCCCTGCAGGAGGCGGTGCAGAGCCTGGGACTGCCGCAGCCATCGTACGTGCTGGTCGAGGAGGCCGGCCCCGAGCACAGCAAGACGTTCACGGTTGAAGCAAGATTGCAGGGCAAGGAACAGAAGGATGCGGAATTCGTAGGGCGGGCGCAGGGTTCGACCAAGAAAACGGCCGAGCAGGATGCCGCCCGGCAACTTCTGACGTATCTGGCTTCGCGCGCGAAGCCGGGAGAAGGAAAAGCCGCGGCGCGAACACCCTTGGCGGCGCATAAGTAGAGTACATGGATTCTCCAAACCAGCCCTTAGTATCCGCCAGCGAGCCGGCAACTTTGCCAAGCGATCCGGTCGTGCTGCCCGAAGACATCAGCCCAGCGCCGGCGATTGAGGTAGCGGCGCCGCCTGCTGTTCAACCGCGGAGCACAACCCCGCAGCGGCGAATCGTCACTAACCTTGGCGAGGATCTGATCAGTTCGGTTCAGTCGCTGATGGGCACCGTGGTCATTGCGATTTTCGTGATCACGTTCATCGTGCAGGCCTTCCAGATTCCCTCGGAATCCATGGAGAACACGCTGCTGGTAGGCGATTACCTATTGGTGAACAAGCTCTGCTATGGAGGTCCCGGGGTAGGCGATTATCTAATGCCCTACCAGAAGATCCGGCGCGGAGACATCATCGTGTTTCATTATCCGGTCGATCCGGAGCAGCATTTCGTCAAGCGGGTGATTGGGGTGCCGGGAGACAAGCTGCGCCTGGTGAACAAGAAAGTGTTCATCAACGGCAAACCGCTGGATGAGCCCTATGTGCGCTATCTGGAGCCGCCAAATAACCTGTTCCGCGATAATTTCCCGCGAACAGATATCCCCGCGTATGGTCTGGAAGGAAAATGGTGGCTGGAGATGAGAAAGTTGGTGGAGGATGGCCAGCTTATCGTTCCCGAGGGCCATTACTTTGTGATGGGCGATAACCGGGACGACAGCCAGGACAGCCGATATTGGGGATTCGTGCCGCGCGAGAACATTATCGGACGGCCTCTGGTGATTTATTGGTCGGTGCGGGATTGGGACCGCAATCCGGCGGCGACGTTAGCCGGAAGGCTTCAACATGTGGCGTATTCAGTCACGCATATCTTTCAGCTCACGCGCTGGAGCCGAACGTTGCGGCTGGTACACTGAAGTATTGAGTAATTTGGTAATTGCGTAATTGAGTCATTGCGCGTTCGGCTGATTGAGTCAATGCACGTGGAGAACAGGGGCTGAAGCGCCGCAGCTTCGAGCTAATGACTAATGACGCGGCCCTAAAGGGCCGCTCTTCCACTAATTGAGGGCTCCACTGGTTGATCGGTCCGGTGGGCGGTACGTCGAATACGAAAGCACGAGAGTGGCTAAGAGAGAAGCGGTTTTAGAGAAAAACGCGGTTGAAGAGAAGCCGAAGGAGACGACAGTCGAATTTCTGGCGTCGCTGGCGGCTGTGCTGGTGACCGGATTATTCATCATCACGTTCGTGGTGCAGGCGTTTGAGATTCCTTCAAGTTCGATGGAAAACACGCTGCTGATCGGCGACCACGTATTCGTGAACCGCATCCAATTCGCTCCTCCGACCAAGTGGATCGGCCCGCTGCTTCCCTATCGCGACGTGCGGCACGGGGACATCGTGGTATTTCTGTCGCCCGCCGAGCCCGGGCTTTACGTGGTCAAGCGAGTTATCGGCACGCCGGGAGATCGAATCCATTTGCGCAATGGAGTGGTGTACCGCAACGGTCAAGCTCTGAACGAGCCCTACGTCGATACGGATAGGGACAATCCCGCCGATTCTTACCGCAATAATTTTCCCGCCTTGCCGCCAAACGACGACCCTAATGTGTCGCCCAGTTGGGCGGTCGATTTGCCGTCTTACATTCAGGGGGACGACCTGGTGGTGCCGCCGGGACATTACTTCGCGATGGGAGATCATCGGGGAGTAAGTCTAGACAGCCGGTACTGGGGATTTATTCCCAAAGAAAATATCATTGGACGGCCGATGTTTATCTACTGGTCGTTTGAAACTCCGGACGACCAGTATCGCAAGACCGCATGGGGCGATCGTTTGCTGTTTCTGGGCAAGGTAGTTCTGCATTTCTTCGATGAGACTCGCTGGCGACGAACACTCCAGCCTGTCCGGTGAGGCCCCCCAAACCTCGCGTGAGGGCGCAGTGAAGCTCTTCTCCTCCAAGCGGCGCGTAACCACAGTGCTATTGATTATCGTGGTGGCGCTGTTTCTGATACGGCCGGGCGCGTCTCGGCTGAAATCGCGGCTTATCCTCTCCATCAGTGCGAGCGTGGGGCGTCCCGTGGATATTGGCGCGGTGCACATCCGGTTGCTGCCGCGTCCGGGATTCGATCTGGAAACCCTGGTCGTCTATGACGATCCGTCGTTCGAAGCCGAGCCCATGCTACGGGCGAGCGAGGTCGCCGCAGATCTACGCCTGATGTCGCTGCTGCGCGGGAAGCTGGAGATTTCACACCTGGATCTGACGGAGCCCAGCCTGAATCTGGCGCATCGCCAGGACGGACGCTGGAACCTGGAGGCGTTGCTGGAACGCACGGCGCACATGCCCCTCGCACCGACCGCAAAAGCCAAGTCGGAGCCGCGTCCGGCTTTTCCTTACATCGAAGGCAGCTCGGGGCGGATTAATTTCAAAACTGGCCCGGAAAAAAAGCCTTATGCATTGACGAATGCCGACTTCGCCCTCTGGCAGGACTCGGAGAACACATGGGGCGTGCGGCTGAAGGCCCAGCCATTTCGCAGCGACCTGAATTTGAACGATACCGGGCAGCTGCAGATGAACGGCACGTGGCAGCGGTCCGGCGTTGTGCGCGAAATGCCGGTCCGGTTCAGCGTAGAGTGGTCCCGCGCGCAACTGGGTCAGTTGACCAAGCTCTTCACCGGAAACGATCAGGGGTGGCGTGGAGGAGTGCAACTCGAGCTCGCAATTTCCGGAACTCCGAAAAATCTACGCATCTTGAGCGATGCCGCGGTGGATGACTTCCGGCGCTACGACATTACAAGCGGGCGCGCGCTGCGCCTGGCGGCGCATTGCGACACCGAGTACAGCACCGAAACTCATGAGTTTCACCAGGTGATGTGCAACGCTCCGGTGGGGAGCGGGATCATCACGCTGACCGGGGACATGGGGCTTCCGGGCAGCAACAAGTACTCTCTGGCCGTGACGGCAGACGGTGTTCCAGCAAACGCCGCAGCCGTGCTGGCAGAGCGCGTGAAAAAAAATCTCCCAGACGATCTGGCGGCCACGGGAACCATTCACGGCAGCTTTTCCTTGCGGCGAGATGGGGAAGTGGGCACGGCGCCGCAGTTGGAGGGACGGGGCGAGATCGCGGATCTCGAGTTGAGTTCGGCAGCGGACCAGACGAAAATTGGACCGCAGACGATTCCGTTTGTGCTGGTGGAAAACACCGGGGCGCACGAAGCTCGAAAACTGACATTGTCCAAAGGAGTGGCAGCCCTGCGCTTACCTGAGGGATCGTATGTTGCGATTGGTCCGTTCACATTGGGCTCGGGACACGTCGCGGGAGCAACCGTTCACGGCTGGGCGAATCGCGTGGGGTACGACTTTGCCGTCGCCGGCGAGACGGAGATCGCGAAGGCTTTGCGACTGGCGCGCGCGATGGGTGTTCCCGCATCACCGGCCACTGTGGAAGGCCTAGGACAGGTTGAACTGCAAGTCGCGGGATCGTGGAAGAGCACCGGAACCGCCGCCGGATTTGCCGGCCCCCAAGTCACGGGTACGGCAAAGTTACGCGGTGTTCACGTCACCGTACGCGGGACCGGGGAACCGGTAACGATTGTGTCCGCAGAGATGCAGTTATTGCCAGACAAGATTCGGGTGGCAAAGCTGAATGCTGTGGCGGCGGGTTCCGAGTGGTCCGGCTGGCTGGAGACGCCTCGCGGCTGCGCCACTGCCGACGCGTGTCCCGCGCGCTTCGCATTGAACACCAGCCAGATTTCGCTCAGTGGATTGCACGAATGGATTCAGCCGGGCGCGAAAAAGAAGCAGTGGTATCAGGTTCTGGAATCGAACACGCCGCCAGGCTCATCAATCTGGAGCAGGCTGATCGCTTCAGGACGTGTAACTGCCGATCGTTTTCAGGCGCACGGCATCATCGCGAGCCATGTTTCGGTAAATGTCAGCCTTGAAAAGGGGAACCTGAAGATCTCGCAAATGAATGCTGATGTTCTCAGTGGGAAATACCGTGGAGAATGGAGAGCTGATTTCAGCACAAAGCCCGCCGCCTGCAAAGGTACGGGAACCTTCACAGGAGTTTCGCTGGCGAACCTCGCCGAGGTCATGAAGGACCCGTGGATTTTGGGCAAAGCCAGCGCCAGCTTTGAGGTCAAGGGTCCATGTCCGGCCAATTTCTGGCAGACAGCGGATGGGATTCTGCAAGTTGAAATGAAAGACGGAGCGTTTTCGCACGTGATCCTGGGCGATGGCATCGAACCCTTCCGCGTGAACCGGCTGACCGCGCAAGCGCAATTGCGCGCCGGGAGAATTGAGATCGTTGACGCCAAGGTGGACTCCCCCGACGGAAGGTACCTGTTGAACGGGACAGCTTCGCTAAAGCGGGACGTGGATCTCAAGCTCACACGCAATCCGAACGGAGCGGCTGGCGGCGGTTACGTGATCACGGGGACGGTGGCGGAACCGCATGTGGCGCCGCTGGCCGGGGCAGAGCAGGCTCGCTTAAAGACGATTCCGTCGAAATAACTTCTTCTATCAGGGAACGTATCCCGGCCCACGCAGCACTTTGCCCGGCAGGGCTCCAGTCATTTTTCCACCCTCGATGACCGGCACTCCATTCACCAGCACATAGTCCATTCCCTCGGAAAGCTGATTCGGATTGTCGAAGGTCGCGCGATCACGCACGGTGGCGGGATCGAAGATCACCACGTCGGCCCACATGCCGGCCTTGAGCACGCCGCGATCGGTCAGGCGCATGCGCTGCGCTGGCAGGGCGGAAAATTTGCGGATCGCGTCTTCGAGCGTGAGCGCCTTGTCTTCGCGGACGTATTTTCGCAGGATGCGCGGGAACGTCCCGTAGGCGCGGGGATGAGGATGGGCCTGGCCCAACAGACCTTCGGGCGAGGTGCCCTCCGAGTCGTTGTCGATCGCGACCCAGGGCTGCTGCAGGGCGAGTGTCACGTCAGGCTGCGACATGCCGAAGACGGCGACGCTGCTGTCCGGATCTTCAATCAGAAAATCGAACAGCGTGTCGATGGGATCTTTATTCCACAGCTTGGCGATCTCGGAGAGACGCTTGCCTTGCATCGGGAGCAGCTTCGGATTTTCAACTGCGCCGATCATGATGGCATCGGGGCCGGGAATCTCCTGCCATTCATTGTCCCAGTCTTTCGACGGAGTCAACATATCTTTGCGGATGCGCTGGCGATTGGCCGGGTCTTTCAGACGCTCGACAAGCTTGGCGGTGCCACCGTCGTGCGCCCAGGGCGGGATGAACGCCGAGAAACCGTTGAACCATGCGGTGTAGGCGTAGGTATCCGCGGAGACGTCGGCGCCGGCGGCACGGGCCGCATTGATTTTGGCGACGATCTGCGGCATCTCTCCCCAATTGTCCTTGCCGGCGACTTTGATATGCCAGATTTCCACGGGAATGTGCGCTTCGCGGCCGACACGAAGAGTTTCATCGATGGCCTCGAGCACCGCGCTGCCTTCGTTGCGCATGTGGGTAGCGTAGATGCCGCCGAGTTTGCCAGCCTCGCCGGCGAGTGCGATCAGTTCCTCGGTCTTCGCATACGGCGCAGGCGGATATTCGAGCGCGGTGGAGACGCCGACTGTGCCGTCTTTCATGGCTTCGCGCACGAGGGCTTTCATTTGTTCGAGTTGTTCGGCGGTGGGTTGCCTGTCGTCATCGCCGAGGATCATGCGACGCGCCTGCGTGGCGCCCACGTAGCTGGCGAGATTGATGCCCATGCCCTGCTTTTCCAGGCGTGCGAAATATTGGCGGAAGGTACGCCAGTCGGGAGTGATCTTGTAATAGTCGTAGTTGTGCTTGTCGGCTTGAATGATGGCGTCGTTAAGGGGCGCTATAGAGCCTCCCTCGCCGGTGATCTCCGACGTGATGCCCTGGTAGATTTTCGAGGGAAGCCGCGGTTCGACGAGGATGGTGAGTTCCGACTGGCCGAGCATGTCGATGAACCCTGGCGCCACGACTTTGCCGGCGGCGTCGATGGTGCGCTTGCGAGCTGCGGCGGAGAGGTTGCCAATCGCGGCGATGTGGCCATCGCGAATGCCAAGATCGCCGGAGTACCAGGGCGACCCGGTGCCGTCGATGATGTGGCCGTTGCTGATGACGAGATCGAAGGTGCGCGTCTGGGCAGACGATCGAACGGCTACGATCAGCAACAAGAACGCCGGCAACATCGCAGACATTTTGCTCGAGGTAAATTTCTTATTCATTTTGGTGAGCTCTCCGGGTCAGCGGACGCGGACGCCCGCTGGACAGCGGCGGGGACGGCGGCGCTACGCTTCGTTTGTGATGCGATTACTCCCAGCAAAATCCATATTCCGAGTGCCAGCCATTCGTAAATCGTGAAATGGCCGGGGACTTGCGGGATCAGCTTCATCAACGCCATTGCAATGGCGACTGCTAGTCCGAAAGCGGCGACCGCAAGTTGTCCGACCGACAGCGACATCAGCTCAGGGCGAGAACGCGCAAGGGCCAGGCATGACGCACAGGCCGCGGCCCAACCGATGGCGCAGGCCACCGATCCCACTTCAGTGATGGGGACCAGAATCGCATCTCCCAGGAGCATACAGACTCCAGTGGCGACGCCAACGCAGAGCACCGCCGCAGAGGGCGTCTGAAATTTTTCATGGATCGCACCGACGCGTGGATGGACCATGCCGCGGCGGCCGAGGGCAAAGAAGAGGCGGCTCGCGGCTACAAAATTTCCATTAAAGCATTTGAACAGCGAGAGCAAGGCGGCGGCCAGGATGATGTTGACGATCCAGCGCGAGCCTACAGCGTGTTGAAAGGCTACGGCGGTCATGAATTTCTCGCCGGTGAGTTGGCGCCAGGGAGCAACGAATCCGACCGCGGCGACGATACTCGCGTAGAAGAGAATGCCGATGAAGATCGCCATCCAGATGGCGTGATAAAAGCCGCGGGCGCGGAAGTCAGGGCTGGCCTCTTCCGCCGCCTTGCCGACCGATTCGAATCCGGTCATGAAATACGGGACAATCTGAATCACCAGCAGAATCGAGATGAGCGACGAATGGGTAAACAGCGGAGGAAAGTTTGCGGACGATCCACGGCTCACGCCCAGCGCCACGAATATGGTGAATAAGCCGAGCGTGCCGAAGCTGGTCCAGTTTTGAAACGTGGCGCTGAGGCGAACCCCGCGATAGTTCAGGATCGTGAGCAGAACGGTCAAACCCAGTCCCACAGCCAGATGCGGCAGGTAAACGGAGCGTCCGGCGACACGATAGAGTTCGACCGAATCGAGGCTGGGCAGAATGTAGGCGGCGATTCGCCCGACAGCGACGGCCTCCCATGGACACACAATGAAATACGCAAGGGTCATCATCCAGCCAGTGGCAAAGCTCGTGGAGCGGGGAAAGACGGCGGCCGTGTAGGCGATCTCACCGGCCGCGTCAGGCATCGCGACGACGAGTTTGCCGTAGACCCATCCGATGGGAAGCAGGAGCGCCCCGCCGATCACGAATCCAAGACCGGTGCCCAGAGCGCCGCCGCGTAGCAGCCAGTCGTCCATGACAACCAGCCAACCGACGCCCACCATCGTGCCCCACCCCAGGGTGAAATAATCGGTTGCGCGCAGCTTACGGGCGAGAGTGCTCACGGGATCAGGGTTGGCGAGGGCGCGCGAATTATAGCATTCGCAGTGTGCTATGTTTGCCGATGCGATGCCCTCGCTTGAGAAAGAGATGAATCATGCCTCGATTTGAATACCGCGACTTGCATCCGACGCCGGCGGCGGAAAAGGCGTTCTTAGATTGGATCGAGACGCTGGATCAGGAGTTCATGAACCGCGATCCAGAGCACCGCAGCGACGTGGTTTGCAAAGCCCTGCACCAGCTTTATTTGGGGCGGCCTTCCGCGGAGCCGAAAGGGGCGCCACCCGAGCGGGTTCTGGAGCATTCGTTCGATCCGCGCAATGCGACGCTCGAGCCCGAATACTACGGCGATGTGGACGCGGCAAAGTACGCCGAACGTAAACCGCTGATCTGGTTCTGGATGATGTACGACCGGTCGCCGGCTGGATTGAATCACTGGCTGGGCTATCGCGTACGCGCAATGCTGGCGCGGCACATTTTTAAACATTGCGGGAAAAACGTGAAGATTTTTCATGGCGTCGAGTTTTCGTTCGGATACAACCTTACGGTCGAGGACAACTGTACGATTCACAAATATGTCCTGTTGGACGACCGCGGCGAGATCATCATCCGTGAGGGCAGTTCGATTTCCGATTACGCCAACGTGTATTCGCATGCCCATGATTTGAACGACGGCATGATCGTGGACAATCACAAAACGGAGATCGGGCCGCAGGCGCGTGTGACTTACCACGCCACCGTGCTGAGCGGCGTGCGCGTTGGAGAACATGGAATGGTGGGGTCGATGGGCGTGGCCTCAAAGAATGTATCCCCTTATCACATCGTGGGCGGGATTCCGGCCAAGCCGATCAAGGTGAAATCGATTGCGCCGGAGGAACTGCAGCGGGCGCTGGACAAAAAATGAACCGGGTGCTGCCGCTGACCTCGCCCGCTTGGACCAGCCAAGGGTGACTTTCTCCACTTCCAATCCCGCGCGAAACTGGCTTTTTACATGGTAGTATCGAATTCAACCCTGCATGACACTTCAATCTTGGATCAGCCCAGACAGCCCTGCTTTGTTGGTTCTGTCGAGCGTCGGGCTTCATAGAAAATGAACGCTTTGTCGAAAAATCGTAAACGTGTGCTCAGCGGCATGCGTCCGACTGGCAAGCTGCACCTGGGCAATTACGTCGGCGCGCTGCAGAATTGGGTCGGCATGCAGGACCAGTACGAATGCTACTTCTGCGTGGTGGACTGGCATGCGCTGACCACCGATTATGCCGACACGTCACGCGTGAAAGAGAATTCTCTCGAAGTGGCATTTGACTGGCTCGCGGCAGGTCTCGATCCGGAAAAATCGGTGCTGTTTTTGCAGTCGCATGTTCCAGCGCATGCCGAGTTGCACCTGTTGCTGTCGATGGTGACGCCGCTTGGCTGGCTCGAGCGCGTGCCCACTTACAAGGAGCAGCGCGAAAACATTAAGGACAAAGATCTGGGCACGTACGGGTTTTTGGGATATCCGCTGCTGCAGGCGGCCGACATTCTGATTTACAAAGCCGATTGCGTTCCGGTGGGCGAAGATCAGGTAGCGCACGTCGAACTGACCCGGGAGATCGCGCGCCGGTTTAACTCTTTCTATCATACGATCGAGAAAGCCGACACGGCACACCTTACTAAGGATCAGAAGGACTGGCTAGCGAAGGAAGGACGCCAGGGTTTGCGGGGCGCGGACAACATTTTTTACTACGGGGTGTTCCCCGAGCCGCAAACGATTCTCACTCCGGCGAAGAAGTTGCCGGGAACCGATGGCCGCAAGATGTCGAAGTCGTACGGAAATACGATCATGATGGCCGATCCGGAGCCGGTGGTGCGGCAGAAGTTGAAGACCATGGTGACCGATCCGGCGCGAGTGCGGCGGTCGGATCCGGGAAATCCGGATGTGTGCCCGGTGGGCGATCTGCACAAGATTTTCAGCAGTAAAGAAACCATAGCCAAGGTGTATGAGGGTTGCCGGTCCGCGGGGATTGGGTGCATTGAGTGCAAATCGTGGGCCGCAGATGCACTGGTCCAGTTGCTGAATCCCATGCAGGAGCGGCGCAAGAAATTTGAGGAAAATCCGCGGCTGGCCTGGGATATTCTGGAGGCGGGCTCGGAGCGGGCACGCCGGGTCACCGGGGAGACCATGAAGGAGGTTCGCGCCGCGATGGGGATGTCGCTGGAGTACGAGGCGCCAAAGGTGAACGCGTCCAAGTAGGGCGCATAGCGTGAGAACCTTCATTTAACTCATGACGACAACGGTCAGGGTCCGATGACAGAGGAAGCGAAAACCACTGCTGAGCACACGCCGCTTTCGCCGGCAATTGTTGCAGGGCAATCTGGAGCAAAGCCCCAGCATTCTCCTAAGGATCCACCAAAAAAAGAAGATAGTGACTTCCCCTTTGCGGTTGCTGTAGGCGGCATTTATGAGGGGCCGCTCGACCTGTTGCTGGATTTAATTCGCAAGCAGGACATCGACATCTATGACATTCCCATCGCGAAGATCACGGCGCAGTACCTGGCATATGTAGAAAAAATCCGCGAGCTCGATGTGAACGTTGCGGCCGAATTCATTTACATGGCCGCGGTGTTGATTCACATCAAGTCGAAAATGCTGCTGCCGCGGGACCCGATGGCTGCCGAAGACGAGCAGGAAGACCCGCGCAGCGAACTGGTCAACCGGCTGCTGGAGCATGAGAAGTTCAAATCGGCAGCGCAGATGCTTCTGCAGAAGCAGCAGATCGAAGATGCTGTCCTGACGAATCCGTCGCTAAAGGAGTTCATCGACGCGGAGGGCACCGAGCCGGAGGTCGCGGCCGACGTCATCGATCTGGTCAAGACATTTCAGCAGGTGCTCGAGCGGGTGCGTACGCGGCCGGTGCTGAATGTGGACGAAGAGACAGTCACCGTCGGACAGATGATCGATTATTTGCGGCGGCGGCTCTCGCTCGAAGACCGGCCGATCCGGCTTAAGCAAATTTTGATGCGCGTCTCTTCCCGGCAGGCGCTGGTGTGCATGTTTCTGGCCCTCCTCGAACTGGTCCGGTTGCAAGCGATCCAGGTGCGGCAGGAAAAGTTGTTTGGTGAGATCGCGATTCGCAAGCACACGCACTTTGACCAAGTGATGAACGAACGGGCAGCCGTGCGGGATGATTGGAGATGAACACCAGTGGCCAGTGGTCAGTGATCAGTTGTCTGGATTTACTGATCTCTGACCACTAGCCACTGACCACTATGTCGTTAAAAGCTCAACTCGAGGCCATTATTTACGCGGCGGAGACGCCGATTACGCTGGAGCAGATGACTGCGCTGGTGAAAGATGCGGTCGTCGCCGAGGGTACGTCCGACGAGGCCGAGATCAAATCGCGCGTACGATCGACACTGCAGGAACTGGTTGGCGAGTATGGCTCACCCGACCATGGCATCGAAATTCGCCAGGTGGCTGGCGGATACCGCATGTCGACCAAGCCGGAGCAGCATGAGGTGGTGCGTGCATTTGCTAAGAGCCTGAAACCGCCGATTCGGCTGTCGCTGCCCGCGCTCGAGACGCTGGCCGTGATCGCGTACAAGCAGCCCGTTACTGTGCCGGAGATTAATGACATTCGCGGCGTGGATTCCGGAGGAGTGATCGGAACTCTGCTCGATCGCAAGCTGATTACGACTGCGGGGCGCAAGCAAGTGATCGGGCGTCCAATTCTTTATAAGACAACGAAAGAATTTCTGATGCGTTTTGGGCTGAAGGACGTGAATGAATTGCCCAGCATGGAGGAGTTCGAAAAACTGGTCGCTGAATCCTTTCAGGCGGAGTTGGTTCCGGCGGAGAGTGCGGCCAATGAAGGCGGACAGGCCGCTGAGGGCGAACCGGCCCAGCCGGACTCTGTGGATGAGAGTGTTCCGCAGGCGGAGAAGGCGGGTTGAGCGGTTGCATCTGCGACAAATTTCGCCCGCGGCTACGTGGCTGAGAAACGACTCCCGGGACTGAAGCGCAAAACATAAGTCGGGCACCGCAGCGCCGAAGGATCGCTCTTCCACGATCGAACGAACCGGGGCCTCGTCACCTTCTAACATGCACGATTGCGATTAATATGCCTCTGGAACGCCTGCAAAAAATTATCGCTGCTGCCGGGATTGCTTCGCGGCGCAAGGCCGAGGAGTTGATCAGTTCCGGACACGTGCAGGTGAACGGCACTGTCATCACGGAACTGGGGAGCAAAGCCGACCCTGAAGTCGATCATGTGCGAGTGAATGGAAAATTGCTTCACGGCGATCAGCGGCACATTTATCTTCTGCTCAATAAACCCAAAGGCTACGTGACCACCGTCAGCGATCCGGAAAAACGTCCTACCGTGATGGACTTAATGCGGGGCGTGAAAGGGCGCGTGTATCCGGTCGGGCGGCTCGATTATGCCAGCGAAGGCCTCCTGCTGATGACCAACGATGGCGACTTGGCTCATCGCCTGATGAAGGCGGCCTCCCACGTCCCCAAGACCTACGTGGTGAAGGTTGCGGGTGTGCCCAAGGAAGATGCGATCGCCAAGCTGCGAGCGGGACTCTCCATCGCCACCGACGACGGCAAGCGCGTGAGAACCGCGCCTGCCTCAGTGCGAGTAGTAAAAGAGGCGGCGAATCCGTGGTATGAGATCACTCTGATTGAGGGAAGGAATCGGCAGATCCGGCGCATGTTCGAGGCGGTCGGGCACCACGTAGAAAAGATCAAGCGCGTGCGCTACGGACCTTTGACCCTCGATGTGCCGCCGGGAGAATTTCGTTCCCTCACGCTGAAGGAAGTGGAGCGGCTGAAGTCCGCGAGCAAGATCGGTACTGGCGCGCGGAAGAAATCTGTTTGACGACGTGCGTCCACCCCTTCTCGCAAAGCGAAAAGGCGGCATCTCAGTATGAGTTGGGGCACACAGTATGAGCCGATTTTTTGATCTGGTTTCGAAACCAGTGCGGGAGATGGGCGATTACCTGCCGCCCACGCCGATGCCGCGGGTGGAGTCGCAACCCCGGCTCATCCGCCTCGATTCCAATGAAAATCCCTTCGGCCCGTCTCCACGCGCTCTCGAAGCCATGCGGGCCGCTATCGCCAATGTGAACTCCTATCCGGATGACCACTGCACCGAGTTGCGGGGCGAACTGGCCACCCATCACGGCTTTCCCGTGGAGCAAGTCATGGTGACAGCAGGATCCACCGCCTTGCTTGCCTTGCTCCGCCAGACGTTGCTTGGTCCCGGATTGAATGCGGTGACCAGTGAGCGTTCGTTCGTCGTCTATGGAATGGCCGTGCATGCTACGGGCGCGCAGTTGATTGAGGCGCCCATGCGCGACGATGCTTTCGATCTGGCGGAAATACTCGAACTGATCAACGAGCACACTCGGATCGTCTTCCTGGCAAATCCCAACAATCCCACGGGGACGCTGCATGATGCCGCGGCAGTTGATCGGTTCGTAGCGGAAGTGCCGGGCCACGTGGTGGTCGTCCTCGATGAAGCCTATTACGAGTATGCGGCGCATTTCGCAGAGCGCCGCAGAGTGGAATATTCGCGCTCCGTCGACTTCGTTCGGCGGGGAGCGGCGGTCATCGTACTGCGAACGTTTTCCAAGGCGCATGGACTCGCGGGATTGCGCGTGGGATATGGACTGGGACCGGCAGAATTGCTGTCGTATTGCGCCCGGATGCGCAGCACGTTTTCGGTTTCGTCGGTGGCGCAGGCCGCTGCACTGGCTGCGCTGCACGACACCGCGCACATTGCGCACACCATTTCGAATAACGCAGAGCAGGCGCAGATCATAGGCGTGGGACTATCCGAGTTGGGATATCGGGTGGTGCCGACCTGGGCTAACTTCCTGTATTGCGAATTGGGAGAGGATACAGCAGGAGTCGCGGAGCGGTTGCGGGGCGAAGGGATCAGCGTGCGTCCTCTGGGAGGATGGGGCGCGCCCACGTGCATGCGTGTGAGCATTGGAACCCCGGAGCAGAATGTTTTTTTTCTTGACGCGATGCAACGGATTACGGGGAAGGCGCCCAGAGCGGTGGGGGAAAGTTAGCGGTTTACTTCTCCGCACCTGATACTCACGTGTTACGACATAGGGATTCTGGCGGCGCCATATAATCCGGCATCGCTGCCCAGCAGCGCTTGTGTGATGATCGTTTTCTTGCGCGTGTAGTTTGCAATCTGGGCGGATGCGCCTTCTTTTTTTCCTCCGGGCTCATCGGGGGCCGATGCGGCATAGACCAACGAGCGCTCGCGCAACTCAGAAAACATCTTTGGGGCAAACGCGTCCCAGGCACTCACCACCCCGCCGCCGATCACGAACATATCGAGATCGAGAATGTTCACGAGATCAGCCATAAGTATCCCCAGCGCTTGTCCAAAGCGCAGGAAGATGCGTTGCGCATCGGGATTCCCTTGCAGGGCGAGGTTGTAGACGGATTTCGCGCTAAACTCTGGATCGGAATTGGCAGCCTTGGCGAGCTCGGGAGCCAGTCCCGATTCGATCGCCTCCTTCGCCATGCGGACCACCGCGGTCGCCGAGGCATAGCGCTCGGCACAGCCGTGATTGCCGCAGCCGCAGGGAACCCCGTTGGGCTCGATCGTGACGTGACCGAATTCTCCGGCCATGCCGCTCATGCCATAGAAAATCTTCCCGTTCAGGATGATAGCGCCGCCGATACCGGTGCCCAGCGTAAGCATCGCCATATTGTCGACGTCACGGCCGGCGCCCAGCCATTTTTCGCCCAGCGCGGCGACGTTGGCGTCATTGTCGAGCAAGATGCGGGCTCCGAGCCGGCGTTCAATTTCGTCGCGCACGGGGTAGTCGGTCCACCCCGGAAGATTGGCGGACTTGCGCATGATACCCGCGGGGACATCGATGATGCCGGGAACGCCGATGCCTGCCCCGATAAAACGGCCCGTGCCGCGGTATTGTTCGCTCAGGCGCTTAATGGCATCGCACATTTCGCCGATCACATAATCGCGGCCCAACGCCACCTTCACTCCCAGGGTGATCTTCTCCAGAAGTTGGCCCTCGGTGGTGATGGCGGCGATGCGCAAATTCGTGCCGCCCATATCAACGCCAATGGAGTAGTCAGGCATAACGCATGAGGGTAACACGGCGGAATGAAGAATGCAGATTGTAGATTGAAGATTGCAGATTGAAGGTCGATCGGAAATTCTTGTTGCACTCAGAAAATCTAAAATCTGCATTCTTCAAGCTGCATTCTTCAATCTATTTCTGGCACCTCCGGCAGTAGTGGCTACTGCGGCCCGCGATGACGACCCGCTTGATCGGAGTCTTGCAGACCAGGCAGGGCTCGTCTTCGCGCCCGTAAACCCGATGCTGCAGTTGGAAAAATCCTTCTTCGCCCTCGGCGTCAACGTAATCGGAGATGGAAGAGCCGCCGAGCGCGATCGCCTCGGTCAAGACCTCTTTTACCGAAAGGAAGAGCTTGCGCAATTGCTCCCGCGTGATCGACGAGGCGCGGCGGCGCGGGCGAAGCCCGGCGCGAAACAGAGACTCGTCAGCGTAGATGTTGCCCACGCCGCGCAGCAGCTTTTGATTGAGCAGGGCGCTTTTGATCGGCGTTTTTCGCCCGCGGAAGAGGGTTACAAAGCGTTCCAGATCCACTTCGAGAGGCTCCACGCCTGCGGCATCAAACTCGGTTGAAACGCTCAGGCGGCCGAAGCGCCGCGGATCGACGAAGCGCAGTTCTCTGCCCGATGCCAGCTTCAGGATGGCGTGCGTGTGCTTGGCAATTTCTGTCTGCGGCTCGCAAATTCGCAGGCTGCCGGTCATGCCGAGATGGACGATCCATTGAGCCTTGTTCTGCCTCCACCCTTTTATGCCCGCCTTCGGCCGGCCGTTTGCCCGGGCCATGCGCTCCAGGTCGAAGACAATGTGTTTGCCTACCCGGCGTACGGAGACGATGCGGGATTGTTCAAGCGCGGCGGCAATCTCGCGGGCGGGGGATTTCAGCGGCTCTTTTTTCTGGCTGAGCCAGACGGACTCAATGGCCTCACCGGTGACCCGCTTCGCCAGGCCGCGGGCAATGGTTTCGACTTCGGGAAGTTCGGGCATAGAAGCGACAGAAAATCAAAACCGTGAAGTACACGAAGATCCACGAAGGCGAGCCGCTGAGACGTCCGGTTCAGTTCTACTTCTTCAGGAACGTCCCCTGCTCCAACTCGCGAAAGGCTTGCTGGAGTTCCTGCTGCGTGTTCATGACGATGGGACCGTACCAGGCAACCGGCTCTTCCAACGGTTTGCCGGACACCAGCAAAAAGCGGATGCCGTCTTCGCCTGCTTGGACCGCGACCTCGTCGCCGCGATCGAAGACGACTAAGGAGCGGTTTTCTGCGTCCGCGGGGGGCTTCGTGTCAGCCCATCCTACGCTCTCAGTAGGCACAGCCAGAGGAGCGGAAGCATTACAAAACTTGCCATCTCCTGCGAAAACATATGCAAAGGCGTGGCGGGTGGTCTCGACCGGCAGCGTCTTCCGCTCTCCGGGAGGAACCGAGACGTCCAGGTAGATGGGATCGGCCGCGATGCCGTCAACCGGGCCCTTCTTTCCCCAGAAGGATCCGCAGACAATCCGGACGTGCGTGCCATCGTCGTCGGTCACCGTGGGGATATCGCCCGTCTTCACTTCCTGATAGCGTGGCGCAGTCATCTTCAGCGCCGAGGGCAGATTCGCCCAGAGCTGGAACCCATGCATGCGTCCGGTGGGATCGCCCTTCGGCATCTCCTGGTGAATGATGCCGCTACCGGCGGTCATCCATTGCACATCGCCGGCGGAGATGGCGCCGTGATTGCCCATGCTGTCGCCGTGCTCGACGGTTCCGGCGAGCACGTACGTAATGGTTTCGATTCCACGGTGCGGATGCCAGGGAAATCCCGCGAGGTAATCCTCGGGGACGTCGTTCCGGAAGTCGTCGAGAAGAAGGAAAGGATCGAACTCGTGGGTGTTACCGAAACCGAAGGCGCGGCGCAGGTGAACTCCCGCTCCTTCGAGCGTGGGCTTGGACTTAATGAGGCGCTGGACTGGACGAATGGACATTGAGACCCCTCAGTAGACGTCCAGTGTTTGATGCGGCAAGGATGCGGTTGGACGCACGGCGGCCCGAATGGCTGCAGGCCTGGTCGGAAAGTTGTGTTAGTCCTTGAGAGGGACGACGGCGCTGCCGTCGCGGCAGAAAGTGGCGACTCTTTGGATGTCGCCGTTGGCCCGAGGCACGGTCATCACCGGGCCATAGCAGTAAACTGCGTGGCCGCTGGCGGCGAAATACCAGCGGCCGCCCTTGGAGCGCTTACTGATTTGGCTAGTCGGCTGGCGCAGGGGCTTCTGCGGCGCCAGTGGAGTGATCGGCAGACTGAACAACAAGGCTAGGGTCAGGACCTTCATTGTCTTCACTTCCGCTTCGGTTTTACTGCTCTTTCAACTACGCGTTCACAGAACGAACCTCGCGCACTGCAGCTAAGTCTAGATCGTGATCAAAGTCCGGGCAGCGTCCGTCAGGTCAGAGGCCGGCCTGGAAGGCATCTGGAAGGGCTTGCGTTTCTCCGTTTGATTCTGAACTCGATGTTGCGGACCTGCCTGGGTAGACGGGTTGTTGCCTGGTGCCTGGGTGGACGGAGTCTGGGTCGACGGAGTCTTGCTCGAAGAATTCTGGGATGACGGATTTCGGCCTACTGCCGGCTGGGATTTCGTGGCCTGCTGGTGGGCTTTCATCTTTGTGGCGGACAATTCAGTGCTGTCGCGAAAGAGCTCCCGAATTAGGGCCCGTTGCGATTCAATCGTCTGGCCTTGCTCGACAATCAACAGGGTCATGATGCCGTAAGAGATGAGGAACAGAACGGTGAGAACCGGCAGCCAGCCATGCTTCTTGGTAGTCGCCGCCTGAATTACGCCGAGTTCCGCGGATTCGACAGGCTTGAAGAAAGTCGTCAACTGTGGCTCCCGTTTCGCCTCAAGCTCGCAGGCATACCTGGAAGTGCATCCAGCCAACCAATGCCAAGCTAAAACGTAAGTCGCTGAAGCACCTACGGGTTAGCGGGAATGAACCCGTACCTTGCCAGCTCACAAGGTGCAATTCGATGCACATAATGAGCACGTGTGATTTGTGCCAGGCGCGCGGGCTTGGGCCGTGTCCCAAGGCCAGTGCGTGAACAACGACCTCTGGGTGACTTTGGTTACTGTGGTTACTTTTCCTGCAGGGTCGCGTTTCGTAACATCGTTAACGAAATCGCTGTTATTAGAAAATTCTTAAAAATAGGACCCCCAACTATGCGTAAGTCTTTCCTTTTAATGTTTGCTCTTGCGTTCTCATGCTGCTTTGGGACTGCGCCAGCAGCCCATGGCCAGCAGCCCTCCGCGGATAATGGACGCAAGGTGATCAAGCGAGTGTCGCCAGAGTACCCGGATATGGCGAAGAAAATGAACCTGGGCGGAACGGTCAAAGTAATCGCCGTTGTTGCTGCGGACGGGAACGTAAAGAAGGTCGAACCAGTGGGAGGCAGCCCGCTGCTGGTTCAAGCTGCCCAAACCGCCATTTCCCAGTGGAAGTACGTTGCCGGGACGGAATCCCGCGAGTCCATCGAACTGCACTTCACGCCCTAACTCGGCGCCCTCACGTGCAACTGGAGCTACTTGCCCAGCACAAGCTTGGCAATGGTTGCCAGTTGCATGTTTGAGGTTCCTTCGTAGATCTTGCCGATCTTGGCGTCACGCCAGTATTTCTCGACGGGATAATCCTTGGTGAAGCCGTAACCACCGTAGATCTCGATCGCGAGAGACGTTACGCGCTCGGCCACCTGCGAGGCGAATAGCTTGGTCATGGCGGCTTCCTTGACGAAGTTCACACCCGCATCTTTCATGCGGGCACAGTTGTACACCATCAGGCGCGCAGCCTCGATTTCAGTTGCCATTTGCGCGATCTGAAACTGGATGCCTTGAAAGTCTGCGATCGACTTGCCAAACTGCTTGCGTTCGACCGCATACTTGCAGGCGTACTCCCACGCGCCTCGAGCCAGGCCGATCATTTGCGCACCAATGCCGATGCGGCCTTCGTTCAGGGTCTCGATGGCGATCTTGTAGCCTTTGCCCGGCTCGCCCAGAACGTTCTCTTTGGGCACGCGGCAGTCTTCCAGAATCAACTCGCAAGTGGACGACGCGCGAATGCCCAGCTTGTCTTCTTTCTTTCCGACCGTAAAGCCCGGGAAATCCTTCTCGATCAGGAAGGCCGTGATGCCTTTGTATCCGGCGCTGGGATCGAGGGTTGCGAACAGGACGAATAGCCCGGCTTCTTTCCCGTTGGTGATCCAGAGCTTGCGCCCGTTCAGGACGTATTCGGAACCTTTGAGCAAGGCGCGGGTCTGGAGCGCAAAGGCATCGGAGCCTGATCCGGCCTCGCTGAGAGCGTAGGCGCCGACAACCTCGCTTGTCAGGCGCGGCAGGTAGCGCTTCTTTTGTTCTTCGTTGCCCCAGCGCAGCATGGCATTGTTGACCAGAGTGTTCTGCACGTCAACGATAACGCCGGAAGAGGCGTCCACTCGCGAGAGTTCCTCCACCGCTAAGATTGCCTCGAAAAATTTCCCTCCCGCTCCGCCATACTGTTCAGGAACCTCGATGCCCATCAGCCCGAGCTCAAAGAAATCGTGGATCAGGTCCTTTTCGAAAACCCCCTTCTCGTCCATTTCCTTGACCAGCGGACGGACTTTCTCGTCGGCAAACTGACGGATGTTGTCGCGAAAGAGAATTTCGTCTTCCGTCAGGGTGGTCAGTGGCGCGGGAGCAGAGGCTTGCAGCGTTTCGGGCATGAAGGCACCTTCGAGGATGAGATCCGCAAACTCTTTATGGTAGCACCCTTGCGGCGGCCGGTTTTCGGGGAATGTTTTTATTCACCAAAGAGCGACAGAGGCACACGGAGGTAATTTTCTTCTGTGTCTCTGTGGTTGAAGATCTTCAGCCGCGCTTGTAGACCAGCCTGAGTCCATCCGCCTGCAGAATGCGTTTGATCTGGCTGCGGGCATGCACCGACCAGGGACCTGAAGTGTCGAGCTTCACGTAAGCCTGCCAGTGCTTGAGCGCTTTGCGGGGCTCACGCAGCTTTTCATAGGCGAGCGCGAGATTGTAGTGGGCATCGGCGTAGGTGGGGGCTAACTGGATTGCGACCTTATAGGTCTGCACCGCTTCCTGTACCCGGCCTGTTTCGTCCAGTACGTTGCCTAGATCGAAATATGCGAGGGCGTAGCGCGCATCGGATTCAATGGCCTTGCGGTAGTGCCTTTCGGCGAGGCCGAACTCCTGGCGATTGTAATAAAGCGTCCCAAGATTGATGTGGGCGGCGGCGTGCGACGCCTCCATCTCCAGCACCTTATGATAGGCGGCAATCGCCTCCGTTTGCGTGCCAGGATTTTCTTCCAACGCAATGCCGCGGGCGAACCAGGCTGTCACCTCGTGCTCGTGCGGAGTAGGTTCGGACCGTGGAACCGGGGTTGAAGTAACGACTTTCTCCCGCTCGGAAAAATCCATTAAGAATTGTCCGGCGATCGGCTCCAGCAGCTTGCCGTCATGGCGGAAGGCCACGCGGTGCTTTTTGGTCGTCCACGCCCCGGCTTCGAGCAGCGGCTTCTCCACGCCGGCAGACTGTTTGCGCATGGCCTCGAGCGACTGGCGAATGACATTGGGACGCACGCTCATGGCGCACAGGTCGCGTACTTTCTTGATTTCGAGAAGGTCGGAGAAGGAGTAGGACTCCGCGGACGTCAGCAGTCCGGCGCGCTCCCAGTTGGCCAACTGGCGCGGCGTAACACGAAGAATCCTCAATAAATCTGTTCGACTGTACACGGGACCGAAAAGCACATCCTCGCAGCTACTGGTAGGGATGTTGGGCTCATTATCGTCAACTGGGCCCGTTAACGCAACTGTTAACCCTGTGAAAACCTGTGGAGAATCTGGTTGATTTACATGCAGCGCAAATTAATCTGAATTCACCACGGAAACCCGGAGCCACGGAGAGGGCATACTTCCCCCCTCCGTCACTCGGTGTCTCCGTGGTGAAGTGGGTGAACTTAAACCGTAACCGCGGCCGACTGATATTCCTCGTACGTCCCTTTGAAGTCGGTGATCTTGTGATCGCTCTCGAAGTGCCAGATGCGGGTCGCGACTTCGTCGATCAGATCGTGGTCGTGGGTTACGAGGAATACCGTTCCGTGGTAGCGCTGCAGGGCGATGTTGAGGGCGTTGATGGACTCGAGGTCAAGATGGTTGGTGGGCTCATCAAGAACCAGCACGTTCGGCTTCTGCAGCATCAACTTGCAGAAGAGCAGGCGGGCCGCTTCTCCGCCGGAGAGCACACCGGTGTTCTTGGTGGCCTCTTCGCGGGCAAACAGCATCTGCCCGAGAATTCCGCGCAGTTCTTCAGTAACCGCCGCGCCGTCCCATTGATGCAGCCACTCGAGAACGGTATTTCCGCCCTCGATCAGGCTGCGATGATCTTGCGCGAAGTAGCCGATGGAGGCTTCGTGTCCCCAGATCACTTTGCCGCTATCGATCAATGGGCCATCGTAGCCGCTGGTCTTGCGCAGTTCGGCTTCGGGCGTCGTCGGGGAGTTTGCCAGCAGTGCGTTAAGCAGTGTCGTCTTTCCTGCTCCGTTGCGTCCCATCAGCGCGATCTTCTCGCCGCGAGAGATGCTGGCGGTGAAGTCCCGAATGACGCGCTTATCGTCGTACGCCTTGCCAAGGTGCTCGACTTCAAGGATGTGTTTGCCCGAAGGCCGTTTCTGCTCGAACTTGATAAACGGGCGTTGGATGTTCGACTTTGCCAGTTCGGTCACCTGCAGGCGTTCGACTTCCTTACGCCGTGACTGCACCTGGCTCGACCGTGTTCCTGCAGCGAATCGGGCGATGAATTCATTCAACTGCGCAATCTTCTTCTCGCGCTGGGCATTCTGCGATTCAATTTGCGAACGCACCTGCGTCTTGGCCACGACCATATCGTCGTAAGTGCCGGTGTAAGTGATGATCGTCTCGTAGTCGATATCGGCAATGTGGGTGCAGATGCTGTTCAGAAAGTGGCGGTCGTGCGAGATGGCGATCACCACACCGTCGTAGACGTTCAGAAATCCCTGCAGCCAATGGATCGAGTCCAGGTCGAGGTGGTTCGTAGGCTCGTCGAGCAGCAGGGCTTGCGGGTGCCCGAACAAAGCCTGTGCCAGCAGCACGCGCACTTTCTGCCCGCCCTGGAGTTCGCCCATCTTGCGCGCGTGCAGTTCCTCCGGGATGTCGAGCCCCTGTAGCAGGATTGCGGCATCGCTCTCGGCAGAGTATCCGTCTTCTTCGCCGACAATCCCCTCCAGTTCGCCGAGCTTCATTCCGTCTTCGTCGGTCATGTCGTGCTTGGCATAGATGGCGTCGCGCTCCTGGATGGCGGCCCAGAGCCGTTTGTTACCCATAATGACGGTATGCAGCACCGAATAGGCATCAAAGGCGAACTGGTCCTGGCTCAGTACGCCGAGCTTACGCGGGCGAACCACGGTGCCTTTTTGCGGCTCGAGCTCGCCGCTGAGCAGCTTCATGAATGTCGATTTGCCGGACCCGTTCGGCCCCGTCAGGCCATAGCGTTTCCCCGGCGTGAACGCCGTGGAGACTTCTTCAAACAATATTTTGGCGCCGTAGCGCATGGAAACGTTACTGACTGAAAGCATGGTTGTGGCTTCTCTTCTGCTGGCTTCTTCTGAATTGCTTCAGGAACGGCGGGGAATTCCGCCAAGACGGTGCACAGCTGCTAGTATTAGGATATCACGCCGAAAGGGCTTTCTCTATGCGGTCCATGGGTTCACCACGGTGGCCGGGATATCGCTGAAGTGCGCCACATTGCGCGTGGCCAGCGTCGCATGGCGGGCAAGAACGATGCCGGCGATCATGGTGTCGCGCAGGTCTACCACCTTGCCCTTTGTTCGTCTGGAAGCCATCAGATCGGCCGCTAACTGGGCTGCGTCAGCATCGAAAGCACAAACGCGGTGGCCCATCTCTGTCAGAATCGAGTCGAATAGACGAATCAAGCCATCTCGCTTCTTCCCCATCGGCATAATTTTGAGTCCGAAATTAATCTCAAGGATCGTGACCGCGGTCGTCCATATTGAAGTCTGAGGTTGCCGATTCAGCCACGAAGCCACCTTTTCCTCGACTGGATCGTTCATCAGTGCTGAGACCAGGTTGGTATCTAAGATAATCATTCTTGATCGTCGAATTTGGGCGGCTGCAAGGTAAAGCCGCGTAGTTCTGGAGCCTCAAACTTGAATCCCGTACCCTTGACCAGTTCTGCGAGGGCAGTGCCCATTCCGCGACTTGGCGTCTCCGCTTCGTTGACCGCGTTGCGCAAAATGTCGCGCACTTCTTCTTCCATGCTGCGGCCATGGCGCGCTGCTCGCCGCTGCAGACGTGCTTTCACCGATTCTTCCAACTTTCGTACGACCAGCTGTGCCATATATATCCACCTCATGTAGTGATATCATGATATCACTAGTCCGCAGGGATGGTCAACTCGTGCGCGTCCGCCTTTTCAGTGCTAAAGTTCTATTCCTGCTACCGGTGACGTAGCCTGTTTCGACCAAAAAGCATCTTTTCTGGAGGGACCCATGGAAGGCAGGCGGATCCGGCATTTTGGCAGTAAGCTTCTCCTCATTTCTGCGGCGGTGGCATTGACCACCGTCGTCGCGTGGGCAGCCAGCACCACTACACTGCTCTACAGCTTCTCCGGCGGAGTCGACGGCGAGTACCTCGACACCGAACTGGCCCGCGACAGCGCCGGCAACCTCTACGGTTCCTCTGTGCAGGGCGGTTTATACGGCAGTGGCACTGTTTTCCAGGTAACAGCCGCGGGCGCGCACACCGTGCTCTACAACTTTACGGGCAGTGCCGATGGCGGCGAGCCCTACAAAGGCGTCACCCTTGATGCCAACGGCAATCTATACGGCACGGCAGTCACGGGCGGCAGTGGATCGTGCGAAGGCGGCTGCGGCGTCGTTTTCGAACTGACCAACTCCGGGGGTGTCTGGACCCAGACAGTAATTCACTCCTTTAACGGCAGTGACGGATCAGGGCCGGGCAGTCCTGTAACGATCGACGGACACGGCAATGTTTATGGAACGACTCCGACCGGAGGCGCCTTTGGAATGGGCGTCGTCTATCGCCTAAGTTCAAACGGCACCGGCGGCTGGAACTTTCACGTGATTCACGCCTTTACTGGCGGCGCCGATGGCGGGGGCGGATCGGCTGGGCGGCTTGTCATTGATGCGGCCGGTAACCTGCTCGGCACCTGCACCGTCGGCGGCGTGAACGGATTCGGCACCGTATACGAAATTTCTCTCGTTCAGGGGAAGTGGCAGCTCAAGACGCTCTATGCATTCAAAGATCAGCCCGACGGCGCTCTGCCCTATGGCAGCGTAGTCTTCGACAAGGCTGGAAATCTTTACGGTACGACGTACTACGCTGGAGCGAACGACCTGGGCACGGTCTACAAGCTCACGCACAGTAACGGAGCATGGATCGAGACGGTGCTCTACAGCTTCAAAGGAGGCACTGACGGTGCAAGTCCGATCAGCAGCCTGGTGGCCGATGGCGCTGGGAACTTCTACGGAACCACAAGTGAGGGTGGCGCGGCATCGTGCGATTGCGGCGTGATTTTCAAGATGACTCGTGGTGCCACCGGGAAGTGGAGCGAGAGTGTCGTCTACCGTTTCCCCGGAGCGCCCGAGACTGGCTTCGCCTACAACGGGATGATCCGTGATTCTGCAGGCAACTTCTACGGCGCCACCACGCACGGCGGCCCGGCCAATGATGGCACGGTTTACGAGTTCACCCCGTAGTTTGCAAGGAAGGCTCAGTCCGGCGGGCGGCGACGCCCGCCGGACAGCCGCCGTCACCGCGGCACTAGCAGTTGGCTCACTTCTGCTGCGTTTGCCCTGCGCTTGCTTCGACCAATTGCTGCACCGGTGCAGTCACCATCAGCAGTAGCCCTGCCACCGGCTTCTTCGCCTGATCAATCACCGCAAGTTGCTGCGTCTTCCACAATTCTGGCTCGGGCTGGCCTTTTCCGAGATAATCTAACGCCTGCAGTCCCGCCGATCCCAGCATCGCAAGATTCTGCGACAGCGGAATATCCTCCTCCAGTAAATAGGAACTCTGCAGCAAAGGACGCAACTTGGCATCATTGTCCCGCCACAACGTCAGCCAACCGCGAATCTGGCCTTCGAGAGTCCGGTCCTTATATCCGCTCTGCGCGAACTGCTGCACGAGGTTGGCGAACTGGCGCGCCGCGTCGCTTTCGGGATAGACCGCATCGATCAGATGCGTCAGCGGTGCATGGAAATTAATCGGCCCTTTTTCTTCGTCGCTCCAGCGGTTGTAGTCCTTGACTGGCTCAACGACATCCGCAAGCACGCGCAAGGCAGTGATGTCGGCACCTCCTGCCATGCGCTGCAGCATCTGGTCCCTCGCCGACCGATGAGTTAGGCCGAGCGCCTCAAGCTCAAAGCTAATGGCGTGCATGCGCGTGTACATCGAGTTCACGTCGGTCACATCTTGGGGCGACCACAAACGCTCCGCAATCGCCGCATTGCGGGGCCAGATATGGGAGTCGATGTTTTCCGGCGTGACCCACTCTGCCCACTGGCATGATTCCCCGCCCAAAATGAGCTTCTTTTGCTCCGGTGTGAGATTCGCAGCCGCGCCGCTCATCGGATCCGTGGCGTAGTGGCGCGAAGTGGGCCACATCAAATCCAGATAGTAGCCGTAGGAAAGCAAGCCTCGATACCCTTGCTGCGCGGCGGCTGCCAGCGACTGCTGCCCCCGCCAGGACTGCACCACGATGTCCTTGGGCAGATCGGGATGTAGGATCTCGTCCCAGCCCACCATCGTCTTGTGATGCCTGGCGAGAATCTTTTCCAGCCGCTGGTTGTAGTAGGCCTGCAGATCCGCATCGGTCTTCATTGCGTGCGCTTCTTTGAAGGCCTGGATTTTGGGATTGGAATCCCAGTACTTCGGATCTACCTCGTCACCGCCGATATGGAAGAACTGGTCGGGAAAGAGTTTTCCCATCTCCTCCACGAACTTATCCATGAATTTGTAAGTCTCTTCCCGCGTGGGATCGGTGACCGACGAAGCGCCATTCTCGTTCTCAACCGTAAACGGGCCGGGATTGCTGGCGAGTTCCGGATAACCCACAAACCATGACCGGCTGTGGCCGGGCGTATCGAACTCGGGAATGACGCGGATACCGCGATCGTGCGCATACGCGAGCAGATCGCGGATTTCTTCTTGCGTGTAGAACTTGCCTTCCGAGCCCATGCCGGTCAGCTTGGGAAACTTCTTGCTTTCGGCACGGAACCCCTGATCATCGGAAAGATGCCAGTGCATCACGTTCATCTTCACCGCTTCCATGCCATCCAGGTTGCGCTTGAGCACGTCGATCGGGATGAAATGGCGGCTGACGTCGATGAGCATGCCGCGCCACGGAAAGCGCGGCTGGTCTTTGATGGTGACGGCGGGAACCGCGAAACCCGTTGGAGTGATTTGCGCCAACTGCAAGAAAGTCTGTAGACCGTGCAGCGCGCCCAACGGAGTGGGAGCCGTGATCTTCGCGCCCGAACCGGTGACAGTCAGCTCGTAAGATTCGTCTTCCTCGAGCTTCTGCACGGCTCCGCGCCCGTGGTCGGAATGCACCTCGAGCGTGGGAGTCCCGGAAGCACTCGCCCGGAACGGTATGCCTGTGATCCGCGAGAGATTCCTCGTGAACCGCTGGACGCCATTGTCCAGAGAAGCGTCATGCGTACCGGTAACGGTGGCCGAGAACGATTCGTTGATCGGCAACTGGCCCGAGCCTTGCTGCACGCTGGACGGCATGGGCATGAGGTTGAGTTGGGGTTGGATTTGAGCCGAGGACAAAACGGATAGGAAGATTACACCAAGTAATGCCAATAAAGTTCTCATAAGAGCGTTCCTTAACTTCGCGAGCTAATGACCTCCGCCCAACTCCCGCACAATCGCTCCTACGAACTGCTTGGCATCGCCGAACAGCATGAGCGTCTGATTCAGGTAATAGAGCGGATTATCAATGCCTGCGAAGCCGGGATTCATGCTGCGCTTGATCACCATCACGGTGTGCGCCTTGTCCACATCCAGAATCGGCATGCCGAAGATCGGGCTGGACTGGTCGTTACGCGCGGCGGGATTCGTCACGTCGTTGGCGCCGATCACCAGCGCAACATCGGTTTGCGGAAAATCTCCGTTGATCTCGTCCATCTCGATGAGCCGGTCGTACGGAATATCAGCCTCAGCCAGCAGCACATTCATGTGGCCGGGCATGCGCCCGGCGACGGGATGAATCGCAAAGCGGACGTCCACGCCCTTCTTCGTAAGCACGTCGTAAAGCTCGCGCACCTTATGCTGCGCCTGCGCGACCGCCATGCCGTATCCGGGGACAATCACCACCTTGTTTGCGGCGGCCAGAATGGAAGCTGCTTCCTCGGGGTTCGCGCTGCGAACGACCCGTTCTTCCGTCACCCCTGCCGCTGAGGCCTGCACTTGCCCGAAGGCCCCGAACATTACATTGGTGAACGAACGGTTCATCGCCTTGCACATGATCAGCGACAGAATGAACCCGGACGAACCATCCAGAGCGCCCGCCACGACCAGTACCTTGCTGTTCAGGACGAACCCCAGCAGGGCTGCCGAAAAACCCGCGTAAGAATTCAATAGCGAAATCACCGTCGGCATATCCGCGCCGCCGATGGGAGTCACCAGCAGCACGCCAAAAATCAATGCCACGATCACCATGATCGGAAACAGCAGCGTGTGAGCCGGATTCACCACCAGGGCTACGGCCAGGCCGAGCGCACCACCCAGCACGGAGAGGCTGACGATATTCTGCCCGCGATAAACGATGGGCCGTTGGGGCAATATTTCCTGCAGCTTCCCGGCGGCAATCAGGCTGCCGGTAAATGTGAGAGAACCGATGATCACTTCCAGCGCAATCTCGCCCATTGCAAAGCGCGTCACCGGCGCGGTGCCGACATAAAACTCGGCAATGCCGATCAAGGCCGCCGAGAGCGCACCGAAAGCATGGCTCAACGCCGTCCGCTGCGGCACCGCCGTCATGTGCACCAGGCCCAGAGGCACGCCGACCCCAGCGCCGATGATCAGCGGTATCAGCACCCACTTGTACTGCACCACTTCGGGATTGAACAGCGTCGCGCCTACCGCCAGCGCAGCCCCAATCTCTCCGCACAGAACGCCCACGCGCGCAGTGGTGGGCGAACTCAGGAACTTGAGAGAAAGGATGAAGAGAACGACTGCGGCAATGTAGGCGAAGTCGAGATACTGCTGCAGCGCGAACTCGGTCATGATTGTTTCGACCTGCCGGATTTGAACATGCGCAGCATGCGGTCCGTAATCAGGAACCCGCCCACCATGTTGCTGAACGAAGCCGCCACCGCGATCGCGCCCAGTATCGTGGTGAGCCGCGTCTCATGTCGCCCGGCAATGATGATGGCGGCCACCACGACGATCGCGTCGAGTGCGTTGGTCAGTGACATCAGTGGAGTGTGCAGCAAGGGCGACACACGCCGGATCACTTCAAAGCCCACGAATCCCGCCAGAATGAAGACGTAAAGGTTAGAAATAAAATCCGCTGGCATGATTGCTCCTTTGCACTGCTCAGTGCTGAGTTGCTAGTGTCGGCAACTTGAAAAACTCCCGCACCCGCGCATTCACGATCTCTCCGCCTTGCGTGATCAGCGTCTCCCGCACAATCTCATCCTGCACATTCACCTGCAGTTTGCCGTCTTTCACCATGTACGTCAGGTATGTCGTCAGATTGCGCGCGTACATCTGGCTGGCATGGTATGGCACGCTGCTGGCGAGGTTAATCGCGCCGATGATCGACACGCCGTGCGCATTCACGGTCTCGCCCATGCGCGTAAGCTCGCAATTTCCTCCGCGTTCGGCCGCCAGGTCGACGATCACCGAACCGGGCGCCATCCCCTTCACCATGTCAGCCGTAATCAGCACGGGAGATTTCTTTCCGGGAATCACGGCAGCAGTGATGACGATGTCGCTCTCGGCGACCACGCGGGTCAGCAGTTCGCGTTGCCGCGCGTAGAACGATTCGTCCTGGGCCGTGCCGTAACCGCGGGCATCCTGCGCGTTCTGCGCCTCGATAGGAAGTTCGACAAAGCGTCCGCCCAAACTCTGCACTTGCTCTTTCGCGGCCGGACGCATGTCGTACGCCGAAGCCACCGCACCCAGGCGGCGAGCAGTGGAGATGGCCTGCAGTCCTGCCACTCCGGCGCCGATCACAAACACCCGCGCCGGCGTGA
Source organism: Candidatus Sulfotelmatobacter sp. (assembly GCA_035309485.1). Lineage (GTDB taxonomy): Bacteria > Acidobacteriota > Terriglobia > Terriglobales > Acidobacteriaceae > Sulfotelmatobacter. The sequence continues at coordinate 36,462 of DATGFC010000066.1, read as the reverse complement.
TCGTGCCCGCCGCCGTCGTCATCATGGGAAAAATGCGCGGCGACGTCTCCGCCGCCAGCAGGATCGCCTTATAACCACAGACGGTGGCCATCGAGGAGAGCGCATCCATGCTTTGGGCGCGCGTGGTGCGCGGCATCAACTCGATCGAGAAGCTTGTAACCCCTGCCTGCGCGATCTGCTGCACAACTTCCGCTGAACCGAGAGGCCGCAGAAATCCGATCATGGCCTGTCCCCGCCGGTACAGAGGCAAGTCCGCTTTGCCGGTAACGTCGTTCGAGCCGTAGCAAAGCACCTGCACAACGATGTCCGCGGAACTGAACACGGAAGCCCGGTCGGGCAGGATCTTTGCGCCCTTCTCCGCATACAACGCATCGGGATAGCCAGCCTGCTCTCCCGCTCCCGCTTCGACCACGACCTCAAGCCCTGCTTTGGTGAGATTAGGAATGACCAGGGGAACGAGAGCAACGCGACGTTCTCCCGGATAACTTTCTTTCGGAACTCCGACGATCACGCGACTCTCGTCCTTTCCGTGCCGACCCGCGGACGCGGAGCGGCAAAAGGCAAACAGAAAACACTAACAGATTTGGAAGATGAAGTGGAAATGGATCGTAGCGCCGGCGTCCTCGCCGGCTGTCGCGGAGGCGTCCCGCCTCCGCACTGGAGCCCCTATTTGGCAAACCGGTAGTGCCACACTCGCGCCGCGCCGATCAGATTCGTATCGTCGCCCAGCGATGCCATCATCAATTCCGTCTTCTCTGCCGGCACAAATCTGCAGCCACTTCGGATCAGGGCGCGAATGCGGTCCATAAACAGCGGCGCGCTTTTCATAACGCTGCCGCTGAGCACAATCGCGTCCGGAGTAAACAGGTTGATCAGATTCGCCAATCCCATACCGAGATAAAACGCCTCGGTCTCCACCGACTGCTGGGCGAGCGCATCTCCTTCGAGCGCGAGCTCGCAGATGCGCTTGGCAGTAAGTCCCTGCCGGTGCGGATAATCCGCGGGCGCGTTACGCTCCAGCCATGCCACCATCGCCGGACCCGCTGCCAGCGACTCCCAACATCCACGGAAGCCGCACGTACACTGTGGGCCCGCAGGATCGATCACCTGGTGCCCAACCTCGGGATGCGCCCCGTCGACTCCACGATAAAGCTGGCCGTCGATAATAATCCCGCCGCCGATTCCCGTACCCACGGTGATGTAGATAAGCCGCTTGCGATTCTTTCCTGCGCCCCAACTCGCCTCGGCCAGGGCGGCGGCATCGCCGTCATTCTCCAGAGCCGCCGAGACATTGAACACCGTCCCCAGATCTTTCACCGGACTCTTCCCTCTCCATCCGGGCAGAAAATCCACGTCACCAAATTCGCCGCGCATGGGATCCACCGGACCGGTCGAGCCAATGCCGATGCCGGTAATCTCCCCGCCGGCCTTCTGCGCAGTCCTGCGCAGCATGTGCGCGATCAGCTCGAGTGAGTCGGAATAGCGATTGGGATCGGTCGGCGCATCCATCCGGGAAAGCACTTTGCCGTTGTCATCGACCATGCCGACCGCGATTTTCGTACCGCCGATGTCGACGGCCCCGATCATGAGTACTCCGGCGTAATCGCCTTCGCTTCCTCCAACGTCATGCGCTTCTTGTTTTTGTACGACAGGTTGGCCATGTGCACCGCAATGGCCGAACGGTACCCGATATCCGCCGGGGCGTTTGGAGTACCGCGGCTGCGGATGCAGTCGATCCAGTTCTGCATATGGTCTTGATCGTGGGTCTTGCCCTTCATCGCTTCTCCGCTGGGACGGTTGGTCTTCTCCGGCCAGTATTGCAACGCCTCGTCGAAGTGATGCTCCAGCGTGCCATCGCTGCCCAGGATGCGGTCGCCCAGTTCGTAATGCCTATTGCTGAACGTGGACTGCCAGGTCACAACGATGTCTTTGGGAAAATCGAGCGTGACCGCGATCGTATCAGGCACCTCGCGGCCATCTTTTTCTGAGAACACACCGCCCGACATGTACGCGGCCGATGGCTCCGGCAGGTCCAAAGCGCTCATGATCCAGGCAATCTGGTGAACCATGTTCTCGGCGCAATTGCCGCCGGAGAATTCCCAGAACAATCGCCAGTTGATCAACTTGTAGCCGTCAAATGGTCGGTCCGGACGCCCGTTGAGGAACGCCTTCCAGTCGACGTTTTGCGCCGTGCAGTCCGAAGGAACCGGCCGCACCCACTGTCCTTTGCCGTGCGGCGTATTTCGGCTCATCCAGGACTCGACGTGCGTGACCTTGCCAACCGAACCGTCTTTGATCCATTGCTTCGCATCTACCAAAGATCCGGAGCTCTCGTGCTGCAGGCCGATCTGCACCACGCGCTTCGAGTCTTTCGCCGCCGTCAGGCATTTATCAGCCTCCGGGATCGACCACGTCATGGTCTTCTCAGCGTAGAGATCTTTCCCAGCCGCCAGGGTGTCCACAAAATGCCGCGCGTGAATATGCAGCGGGCTGGCCACGATCACGCCGTCAATGTCTTTCATGTCGAGCACCCGGCGATAGTCATCGAACGTCTGAATGCCGGGAACCTTGCTCTTGGCCTGATCGCGACGGCGGCTGTAGACATCCGCCATCGCCACAAGTTCAATGTTTGGAACTTTCAGAACTTGCCCCAGCAGATCGTTTCCGCGATCGCCTACTCCGATCATGCCCACTCGCACGCGGTCATTCGCGCCCAGCACCTTCGCCGAGGGATATACCAGCACAGCAGCGCCAATTGCAGCCTGTTGAAGAAAAGTGCGTCGAGTCTGATCCGTCATGATCCCCCCATTAAAATGCGCCCGCCTGTTGCAGAAGTTTCTTCATCCCAGCCCAGCTTTTGCGGCTTGATTCTTCCGGCGAGCCGCCGCCGTTCCAGTGCGTCTCAAGGCTCACGGCGAAGCGGTAGCCGTCGCTCTTCAAAGCGCGAAACTGTCCCGCCCAATCGATGAGCCCTCCGCCCATCGGCGCCCAGTCGTACTTGTTGCCTTTCTTCACCACATCTTTGCAGTGGCAATGCCCGATGCGGTCTTTGGGAAGGAGCTTGTACCCGTCTGGATATGGAATTTCGCCGCTGGCTGCCGCATTGCCCGGATCCCAGTTCAACATGAACGCAGGCGATTGCACCTGGCTCAGCACCTTGGCCGCTTCGGCTCCCGTCGCCGTATTGCAAGCGGGCTCATTTTCCAGCACGAGAATCATGTTCTTCCTGGCAAGTTTCTCCGCGGCCGTGCGCAGCTTGTCGTTCATCGCTGCGCGATAAGGCGCCTGATCCTCAAGCCGCCAGAAATCGAAGCAGCGCACCCGATCGGTCTGGAAGGCTTTCGCCATTTCCATGGCGCGGTCGAGAACCTCGTCCTGGTTTTCAAATGTGAAGTTGGCGCCGAACGAAGCCTTCTCACTGAACTTGGACTTCGGCGCTCCGGGCCAGTCGACTTTGAACAGCGGGCTCGCGATGTCCGTGACTTTGAGTTGATATTTGTCGAGAATGCGCCGCGCTTCTGCGACTTCCTTTTCGTCGAGATTGACGATGTTTTTCTTCCACATGCCGCGCAATTCAATCCAGCCCATGCCGAATTCGCGCGCGGCGATTTCGCAGACGTGTCCGAAATCCTGCGAAATTTCGTCGTTGATCACGGCCACTCGGAAGGTGGACCCGGAATCGACCAGCCTGCCCATGCTTGAGGCGGCGTTTGCGGCGGTCATGGCGGCCATTCCAACCAGGAATTCGCGGCGTGCGATGGGGGTGGGCATCACAGCTCCTGAACGAATGTTTATTGTTGCCGACGAAGCGCGCCAACAAATCTACCACCAACAAAGATCAGCGGAAAGCGCAGTGGTAGCGCCGGCGTCCCGCCGGCTGTCGTGGCGGCGTCCCCGCCGCCACCCCGGAGAGCCTCCTTTCGGAATGAAGTTTGAAAGGAATTTTGACTCAGGAAACTTAAAACCCGACAATTTTCGCGCGCAAAACAAAACGCCCCAGACTCAATTTGAGTCTTGGGACGTCTGTTGATCAGCCCTCCCCCAAGTGCTGCTCGAAAACAACTCTAATCCTGGCCCCCATTCCGGTAAATGGCTCATCAGTGCCATGTATGGCACGAACGTGGGGGGGCGGCTAACCACACACAAACACAGGGCTTAGCTAATCGCGATGGCACGGCGTTGATCTGGCCGCAACATTCCCGGCCCTACCCTGCACTCGAGCGCAAGATGCGAGTAGCCGACAAAATTTTCCCGCGCAACCTCGGGTGTTTGTCTCTCCCATGCCTCACAGTAACTGCCCACGCGGATGTCCATTCGTAATTTGTATCCACAGGACACTCCGGGGCAGAATCACTGTGCCCACCACTTCGTAGTCCCAGCAAGCGCAGCTTTCCTGTGGAGCGCGTTCGCTGAGGCGCCACCTTATCTGTGATGTGAGGAGTACATGGTCCGCGCAAAAGCTACCATCCTCTGTATTGACGACCACTGGAACGGGCTCATCGGCCGCAAGATGTTTCTGGAGCAGTGCGGCTACGAAGTGCTGGAAGCGACCGGCTGGGACGATGGCCTGCGCCTGTTTCGTTCGCGCAACATTGACGCTGTTGTCATCGACTATCAAATGCCGGGAATGCGCGGCGATCTCGTGGCCGCCAAGATGAAGAAGATCAACGCGCGGGTGCCCATCATGCTCTTGTCAGCTTACGGGCCGCTGCCGCAAAACAAGCTTAAATCCGTGGACTCTTTTGTCTCGAAATCTCAACCGCCCGACATCCTGCTCTCCCGGCTGCAAGGCCTGCTGAGCAATCAGCATCGACCCTTTTTCTCCCGTTGGCTCGACCACTGGAGGAGCCGCAATCAAGGAGTGACCCATTGAATCTTCTGAAACAGATTCTTCGCCAGACTTGCTCGCACCGCTTCACATGGCCGCGCACCGACGGACATGGCCATGACTATCAGATCTGCCTCGCCTGCGGCACCGCGTATGAGTATGACTGGAAGCTCATGCGCCGGACTCGCCGCCTGCCGGAAGAACCGGCACAGCCCGGAAGCGCCGCCTACAACGCATGATGATTCGTCCCCGTCCAATCCGCGCCGCCACGCGCTCCCCCCGCGTCGCTTTGCGGGGAACTGTGTCCGCCACCATCCATCTGGAGAATCAGCGGGTGTTGGTCGCGAAACTGCACCAACTCTCGATGACCGGTGGCTTGCTCGAAGTGGCGACTTACCTTGAGGAGCGCATCAGGATTACTTTGGCGTTCCAACTGAACATTGCCCCCTTGCTGGCCCGGGCGGAGATGCTGTTCCCGATGCGCGGCGGCATGGGATATTTGCAGCCCTTCCGTTTCACGGCATTCGGTGCAGGTGTGCGCCAGACCCTTGAGATGGAAATCGCAGCGCTGCTGAAATCCAGTCTGCCTCTCCACTCGCAAGTTGAGTCCCTCAGACCTGAGCCTCCGGCAAAAGCCGGACACGGTACCGGATTACGTTTGCCCCGCTTCTTCGTGGATTAGCTGGAATTCCGTGCACCCGACACTAAGAAGCCACTCGCGGGCAGATGAATGCGTCCCCTCGCCAGTAGATTGGCCCTGAAACTTGCGGTCTTGTGATTGGGATTTATATAGCTTTGATCTTCAGAGCCTTCAGGAACTTCAAATCCTGGCTGGAGAGCAAATGGCTGAGCGGCTCGTTGTCCGACCCGGAGTGTCGCGTGTTTCGAATCGGTTCGGAAGACTCGCGCACTTGCGCACAGGCCGAAAGATCGAGACAGATCACGACTTCATATCCGGCACGTTCGATCTCAGAGGCGATTCCCTCAAAGCGGCCACTGGCGCAGATCGCTGCATTCATGATGTGGTCAAGTTCCTCGCGATAGCGGCCGCGCATGATCACCGCGCTGGCCGCGTTTCTGAGTGCCTCCGTGAGCTGCGCAATCGGTTCCGACAGGGGCAGCGGAAGCTGATCCTTCCCAGGCAACGCGAGCAGCCCTTCGTTGGTCCGAATGCGCACCCTGATGTGGGGAACGAGAGAACTGTGGACCCTCCGTCCGGCCGCGCGAAGGTTCTGGATCGCTGACTGCACCCGCGGATCGCGATCGATTTCCCCTTTGAGCGACTGCAGGGCCGCGTAAAAAGCAGGGTCGCGGCTCAGAGCTTCTTCCGCCGCGCTCTCCATCTTCTCCAACATCAACCGCATGTTCTTTTCGTCAATCATAGGTATGCAATCGGCCTGTCTTTACAGATTGTCGCTTTCAACGAAGCGGCCAACCAAGTATCGTCAGGTCGTGTCCGATGGGTTCAACCACACGCTTGTTCCATTCACTTCCCGGGGCCCCCTTCCGCCCGCTGCTATCCTTGAACGATGGACGGTGTGATTCGCCAGCAGCTGGCCCTGCGTGCCAGGCGACTCGAATACTTCACGATTGTCTGGAACTTTGTGGAAGGGGCGATCGCCATTGCCGCCGGCCTGATTGCGGGCAGCATCTCGCTGATGGGATTTGGAATCGACAGCTTCATTGAAGTGACTTCCGGGAGCGCACTGCTTTGGAGAATGTCGGTGGACTCCGACTCGGAAAACCGAGCGCGCAATGAAACTTTGAGTCTCCGCATCGTGGGCGTATGTTTTCTCCTGCTGGCTGCTTACATCACACTCGATTCTGCGTCCGATCTGATCCACAGAAAGGCTCCCGAGCACAGCCTTCCCGGCATCATTCTGGCTTCCGTCTCGCTGGTCGTCATGCCCCTGTTGTCTCGCGCGAAGAAGCAAGTCGGCGCCGGCCTTGGAAGCCAGGCTATGCAAGCCGACGCGAAGCAGACGGACTTCTGCTTTTACCTGTCTGCGATCCTGCTGCTCGGACTGCTGGTCAATGCAACCCTGGGCTGGTGGTGGGCAGACCCGATCTCTGCCCTCGTGATGGTGCCGATCATTGCCAGGGAAGGCGTGCGCTCCGTCAGAGGCGAAGCCTGCGGTTGCGAATGAATCGCCACGCTCGTGTCGGTGGCAGTGCCAAAAAGGATGGAGCCGACGACCAGACTTGAACTGGTGACCTGCCGATTACGAATCGGCTGCTCTACCAACTGAGCTACGTCGGCTTTTCAACGACTTGCGGACTTTCTATATCCCATCAAATATCCGATGATGGAAAGGCTATCGGCACGTCAAGGCCCCCACTGGAAGAGATGGTGCAATGTCTCGAACAATGCCGTGCCTTCCTTCTTCCCGTGGATGTGGCGCAGAAGATCGGTCAGCAGCGACCTGAACGACCCGAGTTCAAGCCTCGACATGCTCTCATTGTACTGGCCGTCTCTGACTCAGGCAATAATGATGGGAGAAGCAGGCGACCGATGATGAATCCTGTGGGAATTTTTTGAACAGTTAGCGGTCTTCACCTCGTGGCAGTGAACGCCAGATCAGTTCATAAGGAACTTTCCAATTTCCCGCCGAATCCTTGGAACAGCCTTGTTTACGCCACTCTCGTTCGAGCACCTCTCGCGCTTTTGCTCTGGCCGCTTCGGTTCTTGCTCTGGTCTCGTCTGTTTTGGGATCTTCTATGCGCGCTTTTTCTATCGGATGATCCAGCACCTTCAAACCTCTACGAGCATACTCGGAGGCTATTTTGTCTCTTTCGTGGTAGCTCAACCACCCAGAGACCCGCTTTACATACTGCTCGAAGTCTTCGTCGCTAAGGAAGCTCAGATACACAAGCTCTCCGGGCGCTGTGATGTGTCCCAGCAATTTTAGTCTCGGAACTCAAGTAAATGGGGTTTAGCGTCCTGTGAATCGCATGACGAACGTAACTGAGAGTCCTCAAGCGAAATTGTCTTCACGGTCCGCAGGCTTAGTTAAGCGGATTTCTTAGAGGCTCTCACCTTGGCCCACCGAGCACGTTGTGCTGCCGCAATCCTGCGACGAGCGCTGGCCGACATTGCTCGCTTTTTAGGCATGGCCTTTCCGCCCTGCGCCTTCGCTTTCGCCCACCGGGCTCTCTGGGCAGCAGCGATTCGGGCTCTTCCAGCGGTGGATATCTTGCGGCGAGTCGCTGTGCCGTTTGCATATGCCGCTCGGAAAGCTGACAGCGCCGCCCCAATCGCATTCATTTCTTTACTCAACCGCGCCTGCTCTTTGCGCAACATCTGCACGACTCCACCTAGGTTCGTCATTGAATCCCCCTCGCGGGGATTGTAGCAGGCGGGTTCGCCTGATGAGTGTAATGGGGATCTTACGTCAACGACGCGAACGTCGGTTAGAATCTAGCAGTGGCCGACACCGCTCAGATCGTGAAATCCGGCACTTGGCGATATGACGAGCGCATAGTCCATGAGGTCTGGATCGTTAAGCAGAATTTCGATTTCTATTACGATGAGGGGTTTGAAGACGCACCGGAAGATTTAAACGAAAATGTGGAAGTTTTCCAAGTTGTATTCGCTAAGGACGGCAAAGTGCGGAGCGTTGGACTGGCGTTTCACTCTGTTGAGGAAGCACCAACTGAGCTACGTCGGCTTGTGTTCGATTCTAAATCCGCGCGCCGAAAGCGTAAAGCATTGCGCACCATCGTCGCTTGAGAAATCACCCGCAGCGTACGCGCATTCGGTCAACTCCCTCTGTGATCTTCGCGCCTCATCCGCGCGCGACTAGCATCGCTTCAGAACGACCTCTGGGCTGTTAGGGATGCCGCCGAATAGGAGCAGAATCAGGCGGGGACGTTCTTCGCGAATGGCCTGCGAGAATCCTTCGCTCGACCGGAAACAGCCCACATTTTTTCCACCCTGGCCGCCCCTGAGCGCCTTCTCATTCTTGGAAAATCTATCGCGAGGCGCCGGCGGTTTTGCGAGATCGCGCGCTATAACGCAGCGAATTCAAGCCACGCCGCGTCTATGCCGCCGCGTGTGCCTCTGCCAGCGCGTCATACTCCCGTTCCGATTCACCCGAGAGCAAAACCCACATGGTGTAGACGCCCAGCGCGGTTCCGAAAGGAATGTTGGTAAACAGCGAGATGAATCCCAGCACCAGCGCCAGAATGCGCGCCCATTTTTCGTGCTGCAATAAACCCCATCCTGCAATGAATCCAATCGCGGCTTTCGCGAACAACAGAATCGCGACCACGCTCAGCAGCGGCCGCAGAAATCCACCCTCTTCCGGCACTCCGAAACTCCCAACGTGCGCCAGCAGAGTGTTAGCGATCACGTACAAGACCACCGCTCCCACCGTATTGAATGCCGAAAATGCCAGCCAGAAAAGACCAAGCAGCCGCACATGATTCTGTACTCGTCCGGGACGAGGCTGCATCACCGACACCTGACCGATAATCTGTTTGCCGCACCGGCTGCAGAACGTCTGTCCCGGCTGTACCGCCGCGCCGCATCCATCGCAGAACATGCAGTTTCTCCCTTCCGTTCAATCCTGGCCGCGAATCATACTAGTTCCACATCCATAATTACGAAAACAGTTCGCAACAGTTCCATCGAGTTTCTGCACGGACTCACCCGCCATTCGCCTGCTGAACGCAAACGAAAAGGCCACCCGGCAACTGGGCGGCCTCTTCTTCAAGGGAGAATAGTTCCAACGGAGGCTTTTGAAATTCCGTCAAAACTTTCTGCGGAAATCTTATGAGCCTAAAAACGGGGGTGTCAAGCGATTTTTGTGAAATAAATGCCTTTGTTTTCAGCTATTTACAGAATGCGTCAACAGCCTGCAGGAATGTGCCAAATTGAGACAGAATCGCCGTGAAAAGGTTCTAAGCCGATATTTCTAAAGGTACTTACCCAGGCTCAGGAACGATTTTGGGGCAACTCGCGTCCTCCGTCCCCAGGGTTTTGGGACGTGCCCTTGACCACTGCCTCGGTCAGATGCAACGAGATGAACTCCATCTGCTCCGGGCGATCGAAAACTCGGTCGGGATACAAACGCTTCATCAGGATTCGGAATCCTCCGAAGGCTACGCCCGCAATAATTGCCAGTCCCGCCAGAATCGCGCACAAGATCACGATATTCAAAATCAGCATGTACAGATCGCGCACCTGCGTGTCGCCACTGGGAGTATTCCAGGTGACCGTCGCTTCGTAATTCACGCGGCCCAGGAGCGATTTTGCGTCGCTGTCGGACGCGCCCGTCGTGATCGCGACGATGGGCCCGGTGCGCTTGTCGCAGAAATCACCCGAGCACAAGACCTCCGATTCACCAGCTTGCGTTTGTCCCAGTTGATGAGCCGCATTGATGCGCCGCCGGTGCTCGGCCGCAAGCTGCGGCGTGGGATAGGAAATCAGCGTCAGCGTGGCTTCGCCATTCGGCGTGTTGTACCGCGCGGACGATACCTCGGCGCTCGACCCGAAATCCACCAGATCCGCTGAAACCGCAGGTTGCAACGCGTTCAGCGCAACCGGCCCCATCACGTATTTTTGCGTGTTGGGAACGTAATCGCGTTGCGGCAGGAACTGAATGAAGGAAGGGAGATTCCCGGAATTTCCTACCGGATGCGGCAACGCCCCCGCCAGCTCGCGCAGTTCCGCCCCGGACATCGGCGACTCCTTGCTGAATTGCGCATCCACCAAAATGTGACCGCGATAGAAAAGAACCCGATCTCCCATCGACGCCGCTTGATCCCCGATATTTTCCTTCCTCATGTCCGGCTGCAGGTAAAACGTGTAAGCGCCGAACGCGCCGGATGCGTCGGCGAAACGTGCTGCCCGCACCTTCAGCGTGCGCCCGTCGTCGCGCGTGTAGGTGGCCATCGCCACATCGGTAAAGCGGTATTCCTTCAGCACCGCCGCGTTTGTCGAATCGGCCACCGCAGGATCGTTGCTGCTATGGACCGATCCCTGCATCTGCCAGCCGCCGAATTGCTGCGGAAGAATTGCTGCCGCCTGTGACTCCGACGGATTCGTCTTGCTCGGATTGGCTGCCAAGGCTGAGCTCAGCAGGGCTCCGAACAGCGCCAAAATGCCTAAAAAACGGGGTAATTTCATGACCTGGGAATGCACACCCCCACCTGTTTATTAGACCACAATGGTCCGGCAAAAGTTTCTGTCAAATGCCTGATCCCGCAGCAACTTCATTCCCGCTCTCTCGTACCCAACGGCTGGTTACCCCGGTGTGCGCTACCTACCCGTCAGGGCCATTTCCAATTCCCCCAAATCAGGGCAGACTGTCATTGGATCAACATGATGCAGCGCCGCGGAAATCGAGTGAAAGCCGTTCTTCCCATCAGGATCAAGGGCAAGGACAGCTTAGGCAAGAGTTTTGAGGAGCTGGCGCATACGTTGGACGTGACCGCACAAGGCGCCCGGCTGGGTTCAGTCAGGCATGAGTTGAATGTGCAGGATGAGATCACAGTTTTTTATCGCCAGCGCAAAATTCAGTTCCGCGTCGTCTGGATCAAGAAAATGAAAGGCACGTCCGAGTTTCAAGTCGGGCTGCAGGCAGTCACGCAAGACAAGGAAGCATGGGGGCTGAGCGCACAGGAATCGGGCACCGCAGCTTTTCCGCAGCTCTCGGCGGCTCATGCGCATGGTTTGGCATAGGGGGAACTATGAACAACTTATTCCGCAGTCTTTGGTTGGATGAGCAAGGGCAGGACATCGCCGAGTACTCCGTCATGCTGGCCGTGATCCTCGTCATCGTAGTGGGCACGGTCCGTTTGATCGGATCCAACGCGAGCAACGTTTTCTCGCAAGTCGGCAGCTCCATCCAGTAGCCCGCCAGCTCTGTCACGATCTCTCTCGCGTAAGTCGGGCCTGCTTCTCTGTCTCCACAAAACGGACTCCGCAGGTCCCTGCCCTCCGGTTACTTGCCCCCATCCCTTTTTCTTAGTGGAATCGTGGCATGGGCCGCGTCTTTGGCTTTCTCAGCTTGCTCGCCGCCGTCGCCATCGGCATGTACCTCTACGCCCATGACGCGCAGAGCAGTTCCGCCGCGGCCGGGGTGAATAATCCCAAGGCTGCAATCGATATCACTGGAGTCCGCACGGACCTGCTGACGATCGCCCAGGCCGAACGCGGCTATTTCGCGCTCGAAGGAAAGTACGCCACTCTCGATGAGCTGATCTCCAGTCGCTCCATGTCCGTCGCACGCCAGCGTCACCCCTATACCTATGACATCGAGACCAGCGGCAGCGGCTTCCGCGTGGTCGCCACCCGTTCCGGCGACGATGCCTCAGGCTTGCCGAGCCAGCTCTCGGTCGACGAGAACATGCAGTTCCAATCCGTTCAATAATCCCGTTCTTTTCTGGTAACTCTTTCAGCATCATCGCCAACTTCGCAGTTAAAGATCGCGCCGCTGGGGCTTAACACCGCGAACCAACTCCAGCAAAGGGTTTCGGTACTTCTGTGACTATACAGTGAAGTACCTAGTCAGTTAACTTGGGTGCGTTCCCAGACAGACCCCGGCCAGCCGGAGGAAATCCCAGCGCAGCAATGCGTTTCCCCCGTCGGCCATAGATCGAAGCAAGACCCCAACAACTTACTTCTTTCTTGAGGACTGATGCGCTTCCCACATTTGTGTGCAGTTCTGCTCTTGACGTGTGCGCTTGCAGGGTGCGGTTCCGGCTCCGGCGCACGTAATTTGATGACTACCAATGTAGCTCCGGGCTCGGGCACCAGCCTGACCGCCCAGACGGCAAACAATACCAGTGCTGCGGCCAGCTTCTCCAGCCAGAACAATGGCAACCTAGGCGCAAATAATGTAAGCAAAATGAACGTCCACTCGCTGCTCTACTCCGGCTCTACAACCAAGGTGTTGGCGCAACTGCTGGTATGGTTTGGAAAGCCCAACCATATGGACGTAGGGTACAACTCCACTGATCCGGCACAAGTAAAACGCCAGGTCGAGGATATGATCAGCCGCGGCATCGACGGCGTCATCGTCGACTGGTATGGTCCCCGCAACTTCGAAGATCAGGCCGCTCAGTTGGTCATGCATGAGGCCGAAAAGCACCCCGGCTTCTCCTTCGCCATCATGATTGATGCCGGCGCCATGGGCCAGAGCGGCTGCTCCGGCTGCTCCGCTCAACAAGGCCTCGTCCACCTGTTGCAGTACGTGGAGAAGACCTACTTTAGCTCTCCCGCCTACCTCAACATCGGCGGCCAGCCGGTTGTCACCAACTTTAACGTGGATCTGCAACATGCCGTCGACTGGATTGCAGCCAATGCCGCGCTCAAGATCCCTCCACGCTACCTTTTTCAGAACAATGACGGTTTCAGCCATGCCATGAGCGATGGCAGCTATTCCTGGGTCATGCCTGAGTTCCCCAACTATGGCATCGATTATCTGGTGAATTTCTATGACACCGGAATGGCGTTCGCGCAAAAGGAAACTATGGGCGCAACCTACAAGGGATTCAACGATTCCCTCGCCGGTTGGGGTTCCGGGCGCGTCATGGATCAGCGGTGCGGCCAGACCTGGTTGCAAACGTTCTCCCAGGTAAACCATCTCTACAACTCAGGACGCCAACTACCCTACTTGCAGCTTGTCACCTGGAACGACTACGAGGAAGGTACGGAAATGGAGTCGGGTATCGATAGCTGCTTCTCGCTCCAGGCCTCGGTATCGGGCAACACACTCCAGTGGACCACCAGCGGTAACGAGAATACCGTCGATCACTATAGCGTCTACAGCAGCAGCGATGGTCAGAGCATGACCGAACTGGCCGAAACCAAACTCGGCGTCCACTCCGTCGATCTCTGCAGCCTGACGATGTCGCCGGGCAACCACCAGATCTTCGTGCAGGCCGTCGGAAAGCCGTCGCTCGCCAATCGCATGCCCGGCCCGGTGAGCTACACGCCGGCATGCAGTAACTGAATCTGTCGAGGTAGGGAGGCGTCGGCGGTAGTCCCGGCGTCGGTGGTAGTCCCGGCGTCCTCGCCGGTCCCGGACTGTAGCGCCGGCGTCCCGCCGGCTGTCGTGGCGGCGTCCCCGCCGCCACACTCTACTTCAAAATTAAGTCTATTTCTTTTGAACCCGGTTCGAACCCGCTTACTGCCCCGCGGCCTTCTCCAGCTTGCTGGCCATTCGTACCCCGCTCAGCCCGTCCACATACTTAGCGATGCCGTGATACAAAGACTCCGCAATCCGCTGCCGGTATTCGCTGGTCTCCAGCCGTCGTTCGTCCGTCGGATTGGAAACGAAGGAGATCTCCGCCAGAATCGACGGCATATTCGCCCCAATCAGCACGATGAAGGGCGCTTTCTTCACCCCGCGATTGCGGATGGCCGGCGCCTTTGCCGCCAGACCGCTGTGCAGCGATTGTTGCACGTCTCCGGCAAACTCCCGCGATTCTTCGATCTTCTCTTTCAGCGCGATCTTCTTAACCAGGTCCTGCAGCTCGTAAATGGACTTCTCCGAGACCGCGTTTTCCCGCGCCGCCACCTCCAGCGCATCCGGCGACGAAGTGAAGTTCAGGTAGTAAGTTTCCACTCCGCGCGCGTCGGGGTCCTGGCTTGAGTTCGCATGGATCGAGATGAACAAATCCGCCCGCTGCTGGTTCGCAATGGCAGTGCGGGTTTCGAGCGGGATGAAGGTGTCGTTCTTGCGCGTGTAAACCACCTCCGCACCCAGACGTGTCTCCAGCAACTTTCCCAACCGCCGCCCCACTTCCAGAACCAGATCTTTTTCTTCTAATCCATTGGGCCCGATCGTTCCCGTATCGTGCCCGCCGTGGCCGGGATCGATAACGATCTTTCCAATCTTCAATCCCAAAGCGCGGATCAGAGAGCGGTCGCCGCTCGCCGTGGGTTTCGCTTCCCGCACGTCGAAATCGTTTGCCTTATGGTTCGACGCCAGCCGCGACGACTTGCTCCGCGCGCGGCTTCCCGTACGGGCGTCTGCGGCCGGTTTGTCCATCGGCGTGTCATCGTCGTCGTTATCGACAATAACCTTGGTTGGAGCCGGCGTCTCGCCCTTATTGTCGATGTGCTTGGGCAGTTCGGGCAGCCCGCGTTTCGCCGCTTCGGCTTTCTTCGAGACCACTTGTGTCTCATCATTTACATCTTCGGTGGTCGTGGGCGCTTTGCCCGCCGCTGCCCGCAGTGCTTCTTTTTTCTTGGTCTCACCATCGTTGGTGGCGTCTGCAGCTTCGTCCGCTGAATCCATTTCTTCGGACGATCCAGCCTTGGGCGCTTCTTCTACGTCCGCAGTGGAGGTATCCTTCGACTTGCGGCGTCCGCTCCTGGCGCTTTTCTTTCCGTGGATATCGATGATCAGCCGGTAAGGATTGGGCAGCAGGAACGCTTCGTAGTCGGAAAGGTCATCCACCTCGAGCACGACTCTCGTGCGCCCCGGCTGGAATTGCGCCACCCGGATCTTTTTCAAAAACCCGTCGTCGACGTCGAAGCTCTTGCCCACCAGGGTTGACGCCAGCTTGGTTCCTCGCAGGTCAAAAAAAATGCGGTCCGGATGGGCAATCCGCTGCGACCCAAACTTGATATCGCTCTCTACATCGATGGCGACCCGCGTATAGTCCGGCGTGGACCAGTGACGAATACCTGTCACTCTCGGCAGATGTTTGGGGTGTACCTCGGATGAGTCCGTCTCAGTAGCCTTGGCACGCGCATCATCGTTGCCATCGGAATCCTGAGAGCCCTCATCCTTCGCAGCGGCCTCGTCTCTGGACTTTTTCTTCGCGTCTGCTTTCTTATCGGCCTTCGCCTGGCGATCCAACTCTGCCACCGCCTGCTGCGCGTCTTCGGCCAGCCGGTTGTGCGGATACCGGTGCAGAAATTCCTCAAACACCCCCCGCGCCTGCTCCGGATCGTTCAGATCGTCTTTGTAGATCTCCCCCATCGTGAACAGCGCGTCGCAGCGGTACTTGCTGCCGGGATACTCCTTGCGCAGGAACTTGTATTGCGCGATCGCTTCTTTCAGGATGGCGTTATCGTCGAAGCGCCGCCCCATCTCAACCAGCGTTTCCGCCACGGCTACTGCGCTGGGATCGGCTTTGCTTGAAGTGGGCGCGCCGTAGTAGACGGCGCGATAGGCATTCAACACGCGCTGGTAGTCGTGCCGCGTCCGCTCCGCCGGAGGACGGCCATTCAGCGCTTCCCGCATGCGGTCGGCGGACGCGTAGTGTTCGCGGGCCCACGCTTCGCTGCGATGGGTTCGGGCGTGCGCCCGCACTCCGGGGAGGGCCACGATCAACAGCAGCGCTCCCCAGCGCAACCCCCGCTGGCTCAATGTTCTGTTCAAAATCGCCGGTCCGTTTACTGTCTCGTTCCGCCGTTGCAGTTGAACTGCCTGGATACCTGAGAGTTTATTAAAGAATGACTCTTAAACAGATGCTTCCATCTTAATCCGTGTTGCTGATGTAAAGCACGCCACGCGCATCCCGTTGAACGCGAACGGGATCATGGTTTACACCGCTGGGAGACAGATCGAAGCCGCCGTAGTAAAGGTTTGTAATCCTGCGGACGTAATTCTGCGTTTCCGCGAAATGCGGCACGCCTGAACTCCGCGCCACCGCCCCGGAACCAGCGTTATACGCGGCCAATGCCAGATTCACATCTCCCCCGTAATTCTCCAGCAACTGCTTCAAATGCCGCACGCCCGCGTCCACGTTCTGCTCCGGATCGAACGGGTTCTTCACGTTCAGCTGCCGCGCCGTCGAGGGCATCAGCTGCATCAGCCCCATCGCGCCCTTGCGCGAGACGGCATTCGAGTTAAAGTTGGACTCCTGCTTGATCACCGCCCGCACCAGGTTGGGATCCACATTGTGCCGTGCCGCCGCCATGACAATCGACTGATCGACCTCGTCCTGCGAAGCCTGATGTCCCCGCGCATTGGCGGCGATGATCCTGGCGTTGGCCGACTGCGCCGACTCCCGCCCGAAATATCCCGTGATCTCTGCGGCCGCCGACCGGGCGGCCTTCATCGACGCCGTACCCGCCGAAGGCACCGGCTTCCAGCGGCTGTCCTTGCTGCTCCAATACACCAGCGACGACCGCTTCGCCTGCGGCGCTTCCACCTGACGCGACCGCGGCGCATCTTCGTTCACATAAATTTTCCTGCCATGCTCTTCCGTGGTGGCGATTCCGCGAGGCGTACCATCCCCTTCAGCCGCCCACACCGGGGACGTCAGAGTAAAGGAGGTCGCGATTGCCGTCGTGGCCGTCAGCATCAATGCGATTTGCAGGCGTCTTCGCATATCCGGGCGTGTCCCTTTCACCGAACCTTCTCTGGAAGGCTTCAGACAAACGTCGCCCTCCCGAACTCTACCCGGAACCTGACGGAGAATCGTACTGCCAGAGTAGCCCGATTATAGGTGCCGCTGGAAAGCCCATCAACCTCTCCGAAGGGAGTAGAACCAGCGGAGTAAAACGGCAAGTTCCTGAAAAATAACGCATTGAATGGAGCGCTCCGAAAGCCGGAGTGAACGCTGGTAACCATACCGCTGGTTACCCCCGGTAAAAAAAAGGGGCGCGCGCTCGGCTCAGAACAGTCCGCACCCTGCCTGCCTCCGTGGCCCGCCAGCAAACCTTTGATAGCACTCCGCATCTGATGTTCGCGCGATTCGGTGCTCCGCCTCTGGTTGCTAGCCTATCCAGCCTCCAATCGCCGCCAGGCTTCCGGTGACTTTAGCGTCGAATCAGCCGGGGCGGAGGCACACATGAAACCATCAGTAACCCTAGCCGCTTTTCTTATCGCCACTTTTTGCACCGTGACAGTGTCCGCACAGCTTGCGTCCACCCAAGGCGGCATTGCTCAGACCACCACTTCACCCAACGCTTATGTCTACGTGATCAGTAGCCCCATCAGCGGCACGTACGAACTTGACGGCTACAGCGCCGATTCTACCGGCGCCCTCACCCTTCTCTCAGGTTCGCCTTTCTGGAAGACGAGCAAAACCTTGCTCGCCATGGCCAATACCTCGCATTGGCTTTTCGTCTCCGATGGGACGTACATCTATTCATTCTCAATCGCATCCACCGGCGGGCTGAAGCAGGTCTCATCCGTCAATGCGGCGCAGCATTACGGTTTTTCAGGCCTCGCCGGTGTCTATCTGCTCCTCGACCACACCGGCTCAACCCTATACGCCCTGGCGGAGGACGGAGTAGGAGATAACGAATTTCAGTTCTTCTCCAAAAACTCCACCACCGGGGCTCTCAGTTATTTTGGGTCAACCGGGGCTTCTGCCTGGTACGGCTACACCGCTTTTACGGGAAATAATCTGTATGCCTATGGCTTCGGATGTATTCAGGACAGTCCAGCTGATTATGGCTTCCGTCGAGGCACTGATGGATCGCTGACTAACTTGAATATCGATCCACCGATACCTACCTATCCCAACGGTGACTACTGTCCGGCCGGGGGTGTGACGGCTGACCCCGGGAGCGACATCGCCGTTCCGCTGAATCTTGAGACGTCAACCCAGCCCCCGAGCCCTCCCGTCTGGTTGGCCGTTTACACCGCTGACAGTTCCGGCAACCTGACCACAAACAGCACCTACCAGAACATGCCGACCGCTGCAGTAGGATGGCTCGACTCCATCGTCGCATCGCCCGCCGGCAATCTGTTGGCGCTGGGGGGAACGAGTGGATTGCAGGTATTTCACTTCAATGGCAGCAATCCCATTACTCCCTACACCGGATTGCTGGCTGTTCACGAGCTTTCGAGGCTAGCCTGGGACACTCACAACCACTTGTACGGTATTAGCCCGTCGGGACGGCTTTACGCCTTCAAGATCACCACTACGGGCTACAAACAGGCTTCAGGCTCGCCCTACTCAATCGGCAGCCCGCAGGCCATCACCGTTCTCTCCAAGTAGCACGGCAGCACGGGGGCCTGCGGGTGACGAGCAGGCCCCCGCTCAACCGTGAGACTAAACCCTCGACAAGCCGCGCCCGCAAGCTTCGTCCGAATGCCCTTCAGGTACGTCCGTAACTTTCGCTTGCCGGTTCTGACCATTACCCTATCCGCCAGAGACGCTGGGGGAGGGCATTGTCATGGGCAATCGTCGTGGGCTTTGGATTGGCGCGACTTTACTGGCGGCGGGCGTAATCTTTTGGGCCGTCGGCCAGGCCGTAAATCCCAGCAGCGGAGACACGGAGTTTCAGAAGACCCTGGAATCGATGGAGCAGGTCAAAAGCTTTCGCGGTGCCTATATCGAGAGCGCGTCCAGCGCCCAGCATTCCGAAAGATTGTGGGAAGTGGATTGCAACCGCGTCATCGTTCACCAGCAGTCTCACGATGCGCAAGCCAACTCGGACTCTCCTTTCGACATGAAAGAAGATCAATTGCTGGTCGGCGACCAAAGGTATACCCGTACGAACGACGGATCGTGGCAGAATGACGGTTACGCGGGCGACCGCTCTTCCGCCAAGTGGTATTGCAACAACATTGCGCGAGGCACCGTCAGGGATCTGCTGCCGGATCTTCGCACCCTGATCAGCCACGCCATGACTGAAAAAGGCGATAAGAAAACGGTCAATGGTGTCCGCTGCCGCGAATGGAAGTTCGCTGTAAGGACCGCACTCTCTGCTCAGCAAGGATCGCTCTGCATCGGACTGGACGATCATCTGCCGTACGCCATGACCACGGAAAGCGGCGGCCAATATACCTACTCCGATTACAACCGGCCGATTCAGATCGACGTGCCTGAGGCCGTCGTGCAGCCTGCTAGTTCTATTGACGGATCGAACTAAGTCCGCCCACGGCGCCGATCGCGACTAGCGCTCCAGCGCCGCCGCGAACGCGTCCAGCGACAACGACCGCAGCAGGTTCCGCCGCATCCCCCGTTCCACCTCAGCCAGCCGGTCCGATGCCGTCGTAATCCATTCGAAATCGGCCGATTCCGCCAGACGCTTCAACTCCGGTCCGATATCGGTATTCCGAATCAACTCCGGCGCACCCGAATCGACAAATGCCAAATCGCGCAGCAGCGAATATAAGGTCCGAATCAGAGCCTCCGTCTTCTGCCGGCCCTCCGCCCCGGGACGGTACGACTCGGTGACTTTGAACAACTCGCTGTGCTCGCCGCCGCGCAGGGCCGACTTCAGAATCGCCAATGCATCCTGGCGCGCCGCCGTGTATCCCGCCAGATCGAAACTCCGCGCCCGCCCCACGCACCCTTCGCACAATCGCGCCACCAGCGACCGCTGCGCCGCCTTCCACTCGGGATGAATCTTCTCCAGATCGCGCTCAATCTCCTCTGCCGAAAGCGCCGCCAGGGTAAACACCATCGAGCGCGACCGGATCGTTGGCAGCAACTCCCCCGGATTCTCGGTCAGCAGAAAAATCGTCGCAAATTCCGGAGGCTCCTCCAACACCTTCAGCAGCGAGTTCGCCGCCTCTTTCATAAATGCCGAGTCCGTAAAGATGTAAACCCGTTCGCGCCCCTGTCCCGGCCGGTAGTAAATCGTCTCGATCACCCGCCGCACCTGGTCCACCTTGATCATCATTTGCGGCGGATCGGGCGGGATCACTAGCACATCCGGATGCGTCTGGACAAAGATGCGCGTCTCTTTCTTATCGGTCTCGCGCAGGTTCTCCCGCGCTTCCACCGCCTCGGCAAAGCGCGCATCGAGATCGGCTGCCTGGCCAATTCGCGTGCAGTTGGCGCACGTGCCGCAGAAGTCAGGCAAGCCATCGCTCTTCGGAGGAGTCAGGCAGTTGAGCGTCTGCGCCAGCATCAGGGCCAGCGTGTACTTCCCCGATCCTTCGCCCCCGGCCAGCACGATTGCATGCGGCAAATGGTCTCGCGCCAGCATGTCGCGCAGCCGATGGACGATCTCGGTATTCCCATGAAAATCAGAAAATGCCATAGATTTTCCGCTGTGTTCCCTCTGTGTTCCTCTGCGTCCTCTGTGGTTAAGAAGTTGCTACAACTTGAGCCTCCTCTGCACCACTTCCCGAATCTTGGCATGCGTCTGCCCCGGAGTCCCGCGCGCGTCCACCGTCACAACTCGCCCCGGTTCCCGCTTCGCAATTGCCGCAAATCCATCCCTCACCCGCACAAAAAACGCCCGCGTCTCCTGCTCGAACCGGTTCTCGTCGTGGCTGCGTCCTGCATTCTTCGAATTGCGTTTGTTTCGCCGCCGCGCCCGGCTCACGCTGGCGTAGGCATTCGAATCCAGCAGGATGGTCAACTCTGGTTGCAGGTTCCCGCACAGCACGCGATGCAACTCCCGAACCGGCTCGCTTCCCAGCCTCCGGCCGCTCCCCTGGTAAGCCTCAGTTGAATCCGTGAACCGGTCGCACAGCACGATGCTGCCCGCCGCCAGCCCAGGCTCAATCACCTCCGCAATGTGCTGCGCCCGGGAGGCAAACATCAGCGCCATCTCCGCCAGCGGCGCCAGCCCTGCGGTACTCGAATCGAGCAGCACCTTGCGGATCTTCTCTCCCGTCGCCGTCCCGCCCGGCTCGCGCGTCTCGATAACTTTATGTCCCGCTGCGCGCAGCGCCGCCGCGAGCTTCCGCATCTGCGTGCTCTTGCCCGTTCCGTCGAGCCCTTCAAACGTGATGAATTTTCCGCGCCGGGACATCTGCCGCATGATATCAGCCACCGTTCTATAACGAGCACCCCTCCGCGTTCTCAGCGAATCCTCAGCGAACTCTGCGGTTAAAAGCTTCTTACGTGAGCGAAGACGTAACCGCCGAGGAGCAGAGAGCTCGGTGCCGCTCCCGCCCTATGAACCGCCTCTCCACTGCTGCTATAGTTCTAAATTCTGTTGTCGAGGGAATGGGTTCAACACATCAAGAGGGCCTGCACGAATGAGACTGTCCAGAATTTTTCCAATCGTCTGTCTTTTTCTCTTTTCAATTTCCAGTTTCGCCGCTACCGCACCCACCGTCACTGTCTTGGTCGATGCCACTTCCGCTCCCCGCAAGATCTTCCACGCGTCGTTGAAAATTCCCGCCACCGCGGGCGACCTGACCCTCTACTACCCGAAATGGATCCCCGGCGAACACGCGCCTGACGGCCCGGTAGCCGACCTCGCTGGCCTCGCCTTCAAAGCCAACGGCCAGACGCTCAAGTGGCGCCGCGACCTTCTCGACGGCTGGACCCTGCACGTCGAAGTTCCCGCCGGCGTTACCGAAGTTGACGCCGAATTGGACTATCTCTCCCCGGCCACTCTCGAAAGCGGCTTCTCCGCCGGCTCCTCCGCGACTGACAAGCTGGCCGTCATCAGCTGGAACCAGGTCCTGCTCTACCCCAAAGGCTACAAGTCTGACGACATCAATTACACCGCCTCGCTGAAGCTTCCTGATGGATGGAAGTTCGGCACTCCGCTGCCCCTCACCAGCCAGAGCGGAAACGAAATTCACTTCGCCACGGTATCTCTCACCACGCTGGTCGACTCCCCCGTAATTACCGGAGAATTTCTGAAAGTCGTCCCCTTGGCGCAAGACCCGCCCACCGAAATGGATATCGCCGCCGACAGCGCCGCTGCCCTCGACGCTCCGCAGGACACGTGGGATCACTACAAAAACCTGGTCGATCAGGCACAGAAACTGTTCGGCGCGCACCACTACCGCGACTACCACTTCCTCTACACGCTCAGCGATCACGTCGCCCACTTCGGCCTCGAGCACCACGAGTCCGACGACAGCCGCGTCGACGAGCGCAGCCTGGTAGATGACGCCTCCCGCAAACTTGCCGCCGGCCTGCTTCCGCATGAATACGTGCACTCCTGGAACGGCAAGTACCGCCGTCCCTACGATCTCGCGACGCCCGAATACCAGACCCCCATGCAAGACGACCTGCTCTGGGTCTACGAAGGCCTGACCAACTATCTCGGGTTCGTACTCACGGCTCGTAGCGGCCTGCTTACCCCCGAACAGGATCGCGATGATCTCGGGATCACCGCCGCCCAACTCGATCATCTCCCCGGCCGCAAGTGGCGTAATCTGCAGGACACCGCCGATGCCGCGCCGCAACTCTATTTCGCGCCACAAGCCTGGTATTCCTGGCGTCGCGGCACCGACTTCTACAGCGAAGACACGCTGAACTGGCTATGGGTTGATGTCATCATCCGCCAGCAGAGCAAAGGCAAGAAATCGATTGACGATTTCTGCCACCTCTTCCACGGCGCCCCGAGCACCGGCCCGGCGCTGAAGACTTACACCTTCGACGACGTCGTTAACGCCCTCAATCAGATCGTTCCCTACGACTGGCGCGGCTTCTGGACCGAGCGCCTCACCAATCACGGCCCCGGCGCGCCCCTCGGCGGCATCGAAGGCAGCGGATGGAAGCTCACCTACGACGACACTCCTTCTGATATGTTGAGCAGCATGGCAGGTATGTTCCACATCGTCCCGGCCGGATTCGCCCTGGGTCTCGAATTGCGCGATGATGGCGGCATCAGCGACACCATCGAAGGCGAACTCGCCGCCAAAGCCGGCATTGGTCCCGGCATGAAGCTGGTCGCGGTGAACGGCCGCCGCTTCACGCCCGATGTTCTCCGCGATGCCCTCAAAAGTGGAAAGAACTCCACCGCCCCGATCGAACTCCTGGTCGAAAATACCGACTATTTCAAGACCTACAAACTCGACTACCACGGCGGCGAACTGTACCCCCACCTGGTCCGCGACGACTCCAAACCAGACCTGCTGACCGAAATCCTCAAACCCAGACCGTAGCGACCCAGACCGTAGCGCCGGCGTCCCGCCGGCTGTAGTGAGGGCGTCCCCGCCCCCACACTCAAGTGGAACAATCAACTCCAACCCTCGAGAGTTTTCCTCTGTGCCCTCCGCGCCCTCTGTGGTAAAGATTTTGCCCCTCTGTGCCCTCAGTGCCCTGTGTGGTGAAGATTTCAGATCCGACCCGCTGGTGTACAATCACCCGCCATGCGCGCACTTAGCGCCACACTTGCGTTGACCCTGCTAGCACCGTTGGCCTCGGCCCAAACCCCCATCCTGGGCTTCACTCCAACCTCCGCCGCCCATGAATCCGAGGTGGAGAAAAAATTCAAGTCCATCCCCACCCCCGACGAAGAGCGCCGCCAGCACCGCATCTTCACGCAAGAACCCCACACCGCCGGATCGAAGCGCAACAACGAACTCGCGGATTACATCGCCGCCGAATGGCGCAAGCAGGGCCTCGAAGACGTGATCATCCGCCGTTACGACGTCTACGGCACCAATCCCGAGAGTGCCTCACTCGAGATGATCGCCCCCACGCACTATCAAGCGATCCTTCGCGAGACTCCGATCCCCGGCGATGACGATTCCAAAAATCCCGCCATCACCAGCGCCTGGCTCGGGATGTCCATCTCCGGCGAGGTCACCGCCCCCGTCGTCTACGCCCACAGCGGCAATCCCGAAGATTACGACCTGCTCCGCAAAAACGGCATCAGCGTCAAAGGCAAGATCGTCCTTGTCCGCTACTCGAATCCCTACAGCTATCGCGGATTCAAAGCGCTCACCGCGCAGCGCGAAGGCGCCGCGGCCATGCTCGTCTACAGCGATCCCGCCGAAGACGGATATAAGAAGGGCAAAGTCGATCCCGACGGCCCCTGGGGTCCCGAATATCACATTCAGCGCGGCGCGATCACGTACGACTTCATGGTTCCCGGCGATCCGCAAACTCCCGGCTGGGCCTCGGTCCCCGGCGCCAGGCGCATTCCCATCGAGGACGCAGTTTCCGCGCCGAAGATCATGGCCCTCCCGCTCTCCTGGCACGATGCCAAGCCTCTTCTCGAAAACATGGACGGCCCGTTAGCGCCGCGTGATTGGAAAGGAGAGGACTGGCAAGGCGGATTGCCCATCCAATATCACCTCGGCGGCGAGCGCGTGAAGGCCCACCTGAAAATTGAAATGGACAACGGCCTCCAGCCCTACTACGTCGTCGAAGGCCGCATTCGCGGCGCCGACTTGCCCGACGAATGGGTCGTCCTCGGCAATCATCGCGATGCCTGGGTCTTCGGCGGCGTCGATCCTTCCAGCGGCACCGCTTCGATGATGGAACTCACCCGTGCGCTCGGCCAACTCGCGAAACAAGGCATGCGCCCGCGCCGCACCATCGTGGTCTGCAGTTGGGATGGCGAAGAAGTTGGCCTCACCGGCTCGACCGAGTGGGGAGAGCAATTCGCCGACGATCTCCGCGCCAAAGCCGTCGCCTACATCAACGTCGACGAAGCCACTTCCGGCCCGAACTTCCACGGCCAGGCCGTAGCCTCGCTGGCGCCCATGCTCGAAGAAACTACGCGCTCGTTGCAGGATCCCTCAGGAAAGAGTCTCTACGACGCCTGGAAAGCGACGGTCGAGCACGAGAAAGCCTCCGCACAATCGGGCCCATTCAATTCTGGAATAGTTAACTCCACCCTCGCCGATACCCGCATCGGCAGCGGCTCCGACCACACGGTCTTTCTGAACTTCATCGGCATGCCCGTCATCGGCCTCGGATTCGAAGGCGACTACGGCGTCTACCACTCCGCCTACGATGACTTCTTCTGGATGAACCACTTCGGAGATCCCGGCTACCGCTACCACACGCTCACATCGCAGTTGTGGGGAGTCACCGCCCTGCGCCTCGCCAATGCCGACCTGCTCCCCTTCAACTTCGCCACCTACGCGAGCAATATCCGCCAATTTGTAAATGATCTGGAGAAAAATAATTCTGTTATCCTGAGCGCAGCGCGCTCGAATGAGCGCGCGGAGTCGAAGGACCTTGCGTCCTCTCTGAACCTGGGCAGCGTGCAGACCGCCATCGACGCCTTCGAAGCCGCCGGCAAGCGCCTGAACGAATCCCTGGCCCGCGCCTTAGCCGCAGGCAAACTCGATCCCAAACTCGCTTCGGACCTCAACCACGGCATGATGGAGGTCGAACGCAACTGGCTCAATCCCGACGGCATTCCCGGACGCCCCTGGTTCAAGCACATTCTTTACGGCGCCCGCTTCACCTACGCTCACCTGGAACTCCCGGGCCTGACCGAAGCCGTCGAAAAGGAAGACTGGTCCACCGCCCGCCAGCAAGCCGCAATCCTCCAGCACGCCCTGGAAAAAAATACAAAACTGCTGAATGAATTAAATGACCGAGCCCAACAATAATCGCGCCACCGCGTCTTTCGCGACAAGTGGGGTTTTGAACTCTACTCCCGGGGAACCCGCCTCTACTGCAGCGCATACAGATTCCCGTCCGTGCTGCCGAAATAAACCGTAGGGCAGGTCGGTCCAGAGGTTGCCCTGCCAGCATCGGGTTCGGGAAGAGTTTGCCGCAAGCCACCCGGATCACGAACCAATGCTACCCAAGAGCGCTTTTAACTGCTGCCAAAAGTTAAGAAGAGGATTTCCCCTCAAACTCTAACAATTCGCCATCAGGCAGCGTTCATCTCAGCGAGTGTCTTTTCTCGGAGAGCTTTGATGTCTCGCATCGGCGGCTGGCCGAAGTAGCGGCTGTATTCACGATTGAACTGGCTGACGCTCTCGTATCCAACTTCGAAGGCCACACTGGAAGCATCCAGGCCGTCGACTAGCATCCGCCCACGCGCTGCCTGCAACCGTAACTGCTTTTGATACTGAAGAGGACTCATGTGGGTCAGCACCCGAAAATGATGATGCAGCGTCGATACACCCATGCCTGCAATCTCGGCTAGATCGTCCACGCGTACCGGTTTCGTGTAATTGTCCCGGATCCAGGAAATCGCTCTCGCCGTGCGATGGCTCTGATCTCCTGCCGTTGCGATCGCTCGAAGGCGAGCGCCCTCGGGTCCACATAGAAGTCGGTAGACGATCTCGCGCTGAATCAGGCCGCTCAGAAAAGGAATATCCCTTGGATTCGCCAGCAGATCGAGTAGCCGGCAGCAGGCGCTCAGCAATTCAGCCGTGATCTTACCGGTCACCATGGCGGGCATGTCAGATGACAGCTCGCGCACGTTGACTTCTTCCCGGCTCAGAAGTTCGCGGACCACCGGCATTTCGAGCTTGAGCGCCAAAGCCAGAAGGGGCTTCGCGTCGCTCGCCTCGACAACCTGGCTGACTATCGGCAGGTCGATCGATGTCAAAAGGAATCGCGACTTGTCATACGTGAAGGTCGTCTGGCCGAGATCGACGCGCTTGCTGCCCTGAGCGACTACGATCACGCTCGGCGTGTATGTTCCCGAGCACGGCGCGCTGGGGGCAGTCCTGCGCACCAGCAGCAGGCCGGGCACGTCCGTGATCTGTCTCTCTGAAGCGCCGATGAACCAGGCAATTTTTTTCGCCAACTCGGCTCTCAAATCCTGTATCGACCGGGCCGCTGGCAAAGCGCCGGAGTGCTTGCCATTCATGTTCATTCTGCTTGCTTTTCCATCGTAAGCATAGCGCTTGCGCCTCTCACGACGCTACCTCAAAAGCTGGCAGTCAAGAGAATCAGGCAAAAGATCGGCAGAATCGGGATAACGTTCCGCGTGCTCTTCTCCCTAAACTGCAGGTGGTGAAGAAGTGATGCAAACGCGAAAATTGGGAAAGTCAGGACTTGAAGTCTCGGCGCTTGGCCTCGGTTGCATGAGCATGAGCTCTGGCTATGGCCCCCCAGCCGACAAGGGCGAGATGATCAAATTGATTCGTACCGCCCATGACCGCGGCGTGACCCACTTCGATACGGCCGAAGCCTATGGCCCGTTCGCGAATGAAGAACTGCTGGGCGAGGCGCTCCAACCAATCCGCAACCAGGTTGTCATTGCCACAAAATTCGGGTTCGACATCGACCTTGCGACTGGCAAGCGCGGTGGCGGGACCAACAGCCGTCCCGAGCACATCAAGCAAGTGGCGGACGCTAGCCTGAAACGTTTGCGCACCGATCACATCGATCTCTTCTATCAGCACCGCGTGGATCCTGACGTACCGATCGAAGACGTGGCCGGAGCGGTGAAGCAGTTGATTGCCGAGGGCAAAGTCAAACACTTCGGTCTGTCCGAAGCTGGCGTTCAGACTATCCGCCGAGCGCATGCCGTCCAGCCGATCACCGCGGTGCAAAGCGAGTACTCGCTGTTCTGGCGCGGTCCTGAAGCCGAACTTCTGCCGACCCTCGAGGAGCTTGGCATCGGATTCGTGCCGTTCAGCCCGCTCGGCGCAGGGTTCCTCACGGGCAAGATAGACGAGAACACGAAGTTCGATCCCACCGACTTTCGGAACGTTGTGCCTCGCTTTTCGCCGGAGGCCCGCAAGGCGAATATGGCTCTGGTCGACCTGGTCAAGGCCGTCGCGGAGCGCAAACGCGCGACGCCGGCGCAAGTCGCGCTCGCCTGGCTTCTGGCGCAGAAGCCGTGGATTGTGCCGATTCCCGGAACTACCAAGCTCCATCGCCTGGAGGAGAACCTCGGTGCGGTGAACGTCGCGCTGACCGAGAACGACCTCAAGCAGATTGATGAAGCTTCTTCCAGGCTGAAACTCGAAGGAGCCCGTCTTCCCGAAGCTGCGCTGAAGATGACTGGACGCTGATCATTTCTCTTTTCAGCTGTATCCAGATCGCCGATTGCAAGAGAGGCCGAAAGGCAAAGGGCTACGACATGAAATTAAATCTGACGATTTTGGGATTATGTTTCTTGGCGACGAATGTGCCACGCGCGTTTACTCTGGCGCAACCGGCAGACACTGCGACAACCGCCGCGCAGCCAACCCCTTCTGTAGTGCGAGTGGACAGTGGCCAGTTGCAAGGAGCGGTCGACGACGGCGTCGTTTCCTACAAAGGCATTCCCTTCGCGGCGCCTCCGGTGGCCGACCTGCGATGGCGGCCGCCTCAACCCGCTGCGCGCTGGACCGGCGTGCGCCAAGCGACGGAATTTGGGGCGGATTGCATGCAGGGACGCTTCGGCCCGCCACCAGCGCCCGGTGCGCCTCCGGCGCGGGCGCCGTCGGAAGATTGTCTGTACCTGAATGTCTGGCGTCCCGCGAGCGCTGCGTCGGGCGCGAAGTTGCCCGTAATGGTCTGGATCTATGGCGGCGGGTTCGTGGGCGGCTCAAGCGCCATGCCCTTAACGTCGGGAACTCAGTTCGCTAAACAGGGCGTCATTCTGGTCGCAGCCAATTACCGCGTCGGGCGGTTCGGATTCTTTGCCTTTCCCGCCTTGAGCCGCGAGCATCCTGAAGAGCCCAAGGGCAACTACGCCTACATGGACCAGATTGCTGCCCTCAAGTGGGTGCAGAAGAACATCGCCGCATTTGGAGGCGATCCCAACAACATCACTATCTTTGGATTCTCCGCAGGCGGTGTCTCGGTGCATAGCCTCCTGACCATGCCAACGGCCCGCGGCTTGTTCCACAAGGCGATCGTTGAGTCGGGCGGTTCGCGTGACAGCGTGCTCACCGCACGGCCGATGAGCAAAGACGGTGTCGATCCGAACTATCCGGTTTCGGCCGAGACGATCGGGATCAACTTCGCGCAATCGATGGGGATCAAGGGTACGGATCAGGCCGCACTGGCCAAACTGCGCGCGCTTAGTGCGGAAGAGGTCCTTCGCGGCGCACCAGCCCAGCCTGGCGTTAGCGTTCCGTCCTACGAGACAACACCCATCCTTGACGGCAAGCTAATCACGGAGACTGCGGAGACCGCCTACAAGACCCACCGCGAGCCGCGCGTTCCTCTCATGCTTGGAAGCAACAGTGCCGATACTGCAGGCAACCGCATAAAAGCGACTACCAAGGAACAGTTGTTCGCTCGATTCGGCCAGTGGAGCGCCCAGGCGAAGGCAGCCTACGATCCCGACGGATCGACGGATTTGGCCACGCTGATATCAAGGGCAAACGACGATTTCGGGCAAGCCGAGCCAGCCCGCTTCGCAGCGAGTGCCTTCGCGGCCAACGGTTCGCCGGTCTATCTCTACCGGTTCTCCTACGTTCAGACTGCGATGCGGGACATGTTTCGGGCCGGCACACCGCACGGCGGCGAAATCGCCTTCGTGTTCGGCACATTGGGTACTGCTGGCTTCGGGCCGCCGCCACCTCCGCCGACTCCCCAGGATCAGGCGGTCTCTCGAATGGCGCAAAGCTACTGGGTCAACTTCGCCAGGACCGGCGATCCGAATGGTTCGGGCTTGCCCGTTTGGCCGCGTTACGATCCGGGAAAGGACTTGATCTTCGAATTCCATTCCGATGGCTCGGCCAGCGCGATTCCGGATCCATGGAAAGCGCGGCTGGACGTGACGCAGTTGGCGACCGAATCGGGGAAGCGCGCCGATTTCTGACACTGCTGCCGCTCGTAGAGTCGGATTAGCAGCACCCACCGGATTAAAAGCACCGAGGAGAAGATAAGACATGAGAACAAAACTTTTAGCCATCGCGTTCGCGGTGACCTCTGGATTCATTTTCCAAGCTCACGCACAAACAACAGATTCAGGTTTCCCAAAAGGTGAATTGTCGACTGCCAAGAATCACACGGGAAATATCTGGCTCAATGAGCTAAACGTAGGTGACAGTACGTTCGATCCCAGCATTGCTTTAGCAACGTATGATGCCGGTGCAAAGTTGGATTGGCATATTCATCCGGGTGGCCAAGTTTTATTGATCACGGAAGGCACCGGCTATTATCAGGAAAGAGGAAAGCCCGCACGAATAGTTCACAAAGGCGATGTAATAAAGTGCCTTCCGGGCGTAGAGCATTGGCACGGTGCAACACCGAGCAGTAGCTTTGCCTATCTGGCGGTTACACCCACTCAAAAAGGAAAAACAATTTGGCTGGAGCCGGTCAGCGAGAAAGACTACAACAGTGCGAAATAATGCGCCCTGGCGCTGGAAGATAAGTGGCAGCATTGCTGGGGCTGGCGTCGATGGCAGCCAGTTTCCTGCCCGCGCGTCGCGCGGCGTCGGTGAATCCAACGGATGCCTTGAGAGCAGAATAACAGTCCGACATTTTTTAGTTCATTCTAGAGAAAGCGACGAGTCACTCCCAGAACATCCCGAATGCACTGAAAGGGCTTCAATTTTCTGGGTTTCGGCGCGTCCCGGGCAAACCGGAAACGAATTCCTAAGTGAGCGCAGTGGGGGCCCCTCCCCATGAGCGCCAACTTAATGCGGATTTCCATTGCCGGGCAGTGGATCCATAATTCGTCGGCGATCGGCAAGCTCCGACTGCACCCTCAAACTTCCCAGAATGCGACTTCTGCCCGCGTCGTCTACCCTGGCGGCGTACCCAAGAACGGCATTTTCCTGGTGTTCGTTTTTTGTAACCCAACCGCTGGCAAGTCTTTCGATTCCGCCGTTCAGGGTTAGAGTTGATGACGAACGACGGAACGGTCCCGCGGGCATGACTTGCTTAATGCGAAAAACATTGAGCATATGATATGGCCGTTCGCATGTTTGCAACTCTTTCGCATCGAGGAAGTGACTCATGAGCGCAAAAAAGCGTTCCAGCAACTTCCGCTCGCCAAGGGTTTGGATGATTGCGGCAGTAATCGCCGCTGTCGCCGCTTACGTCGTTTACTCGCGTTATTTCCTAAAAAGACAGATTTCGACCGATGTGTTCAGCTTGCTCGAGCAGCGCGGATACACGCCGAATCCGGGCTTTTCAGGCCTGTTTCGACCCGGAAACATCATTCAAGTGAGCGAACCGGGGGAAAACGGCGGGGAGCGGGCCCTTGCAACGCCCCTGCTTTTCGCGTGGGCGGACGAATGCTTTCCCGACAAGGCTCCAAGGAACGAGGAATTCACTGTTGCACAAGGAACCGGAACTCAATCCGCTAGCCTGAAAGTGAGTGGAGACCGCGTTTTCCGGCTGGTACCGTCCCTCACCCTCGATAGCAGAGCTGTTGCCAATTATTCCTTGAAGGTGGGGGATACGCGAGTTCTCGCCTTCGCCAAAGGTGAGCTGTCCGGGGGCTTCTCCAAATCATGCGTGGAAAAACTGAACCAAGCGATACGGGCGGGTGACAAGGTAGAGTGGTTCCGGCTTATCCTGTCTTCAGTCGTAGCTGACGAACTCACGCTGGAAATGCAATGGAAACAGAATCTGTCTGCGGATGCGCGAGGCGCTGTGGTGGAAAAATCGAAGAGCGCTCTGTCACAAGTTGACTCGGGGGAACAACCGGCCAGCCGGAACTCGGGCGTGAGAATGGGAATTACCGACAGTGGCGCGATGACGACGGCGATCTCCGCAAAGGGGTTGGTAATCCTCGGCTATCAGGCCCGACCCATACAAAAGAGCGAGGGCCCGTAAGCACATCCTTCCTCGAATCGACCGAACACAAGGGCTGCACTGTTCAGAAGGAGACTCAATATGAAAAGGGTGGGCGCATTATGCGGCGCTCTGCTGAGAGTGTTAATCAGTTTGCTCGTCCTGCCTCAATTCACAGCCGGACAGGTGGATGACAAGGCTCCCCAGCCGCAGAACTCTGCCACCAGCGGCAAAAGCCTGCGCGACGTTTTCCTCGGAAATGAGAACTCCTCGGAAGCTGCAAGAACCGTAGGCCGGCTTGGCATACTCCTCAAAACCGAAGATGGTTTTAAGCAAGTGTCGCCCGATCATGCATTCCACAACCAGGATAAATTCCGCTTTGCCATCACTTCCAATCGAGATGGATATCTTTATATTTTGCACGCTGCCCCGGGCGGGTCATTGAAACAGCTCTGGCCGCAGAATCGAATGGATAACGCAATCGGGGCCGGCAAGACTTACGAGATACCCGCCGGGCCAAATGTCTTCATTTTTTCTGGCGATGTCGGGCAGGAGTACTTCTACGTCTCAATTCGATCCCGGCAGACGCCCCCAGATTTGAAAGAAAGCAGTTCGGCGGAAAAACCTAGGCCTCAGCCGGGGAAAGGCAAAGTCACGTCGCCCAAGAAGGCCGATTCGAGCACAACAGACGCGGATTCCAACACGACAAATTTTGTTATCCGCGATCCTTTCGGCGAAACAGACCGGGATGTTGTCTTCAAAGACGCCGATTACTTGTACTTTTCTTCCGTGCCGGAGGAGAGCGGCAAGAATGCGTTACTCGAGTTCCAACTCAAACACATCGATTGAGTCCGCTGGGTCCTCAAGCCGAACATCGGAATGAGATCGTGTGCTCACTTTTGTTTACTGGCAACTGTCCATTTTTCGTCGAGATCCTGCCGGAAGTAAGAGCGGGGAGCTTGTCCGGTGACAGATATTTCGCCGTAGTCCACATCGCGTCCCAGTACTCGGAGACGCTCGTTCTCCAGAGCTTGCACTTCGATGGGGACCTCGCGAGTGGCGTATTGCAACCATTCCGAGGCAGTGATCAATCCGTCCTGATCGGTGTCTGCCTTATAGTTGGTGAGGGCGTCCTCTAGGAGAACATAGGTCAGGACTCCATGCCCCAATCGTTTGAATTCCATGGCGGCTTGATAACTCTGCGCAGCGGCCAATACGTATGCCCCTTTTTCATACGCTAGCTGGGCCAATCCCCTGGAATTCATGGGACCGCGCCGTTTCTCTTCTGCCTCTAAGATCTGCCCCGACTGGCAGGCATCAATCACGAACAGAATGCGGCTGCTGTCGATCTTCTCGATGGCCTGTTGGAAATCTAAATCCGAGAGTCCGCTCTTGAGGATTCGGAGTCGAGCCTGCACGTCGATCTGCTTCGTATCCCCTTGGTAGTCAATATCGTGTGGAATGAGATAGTAGCGCTCGCCGAGAGCGGCACCATGTCCGGCGAAATAGATGAGAACGGCGTCCTCGGGCTGAGCCGCTTGCAATGTTTTAATTTTTGTCGGGAGTCCCGATGACGTCTCTTCGTCTGCACCCGCCAGCCGATTCAAAGCCGCTTGAATGTTTTTCTTGGTTGCCTCCGCATCCAGTAACAGAACTGGAACGACCTTTTCGTAGGTCTTCAATTCAGACAGGCTGCGACTCAGAGTTTGGCTAAATGCTTCGGCATCCGGCGCTGCATAGTGCAGATTGAATGCGGTATTGGAATACTCGTTCACTCCGATCGCAACAATGTAGGCGGTTCCCTGACGCTTTAGGTTTGCGGAGCCGGTCACTACAATTTTCGCGTCTTTGCTCTTGAGATTGTCGCGATTGAAGACATAGGCGGAAATTGCATTTTCCCCCGCGGAGAGTCTTATTGGAACGACGATTTGAAATTTCCCGAAAGGTCCCGGGGTGAGGTCTCCATGCTCGACATGCACTAGGCTTTGATTACGAAAGACGCGAAGGTCGCGCAATCCGGATCCAGTGTCTTCAGCCTCGATCGAAATCTGAATTGTTCGGTCGGATGATGCTCCTCCGGTTCCTGGATCAGTGATCTGCACATTCGGCAAAGACGAATTGCGGTAGGTTGCCACATTGAAATTGGCGCGTGGATCATTCCGTTCGCGGAGAGTCTGGAACATGGACTTGCCGCTGGCCAGCACGTCTGCCAATAGGTTGGGCTGATAAAACTGGTTGAAGAACTGTTCGGGTTGATAGAAACGAGTGGGCTCCGAAGGGAATCGGAAAGGTACCAACTGCCAGGCTAATTGCGTTCCATCAAAAAACCCCTCAGGGCTGAAAACCAGCCATTGATTCTTGCCGAACGCAACCGCGGTCGCCAGCAGTGCATAGGGCTTTCCACCCCAAAATGTCACGGTTCCATCTTCACTGCCAGAAATCAGGAGATTCTGTGTCGGAGAGAATGCCAGCGCATTGATAGACGATACATTCGTCCCAATCGTCTGCAGTTTATTCCCGGTTTTGGGGTCCCACAGGATGATTCGGCTGTCGGCGCCGCCGGAGGCGAGCGTGCTCCCATCGTGGGAGAATGCAACGCAAAAAACAGGACCGGAATGTCCTTCGAGAGAGATCGCCTTTCCAGACGATAGGTTCCAGATCTTTACCAGGTGATCTGCTCCGGCAGACGCGACCAATTGCCCGCTGGGGGAGAAGGCAACGGCGGCAACGGAACCTGCATGTGCCTTTGTCGTCTGCAGAAAGCTGTGGCTGGCGAGATCTCGGATCCCCACGTTGCCGTCTTCGGACCCTACGGCCACCGCAGCCCCATTTCCTGAAAATGATAGGGCTGTTGTGTTCCCGAACCCCGGTTGTGCCAGCACGTAGTCCACTCTCTGATCCCTTTCCCAATCCACGATCGACGTAAAGTTTCCTCGGGTTTGATCGTCATAGGAGTATCCGCCGTACGCAATGAGACTGCCCGTCGGAGAAACTGCGGCAGTGTAGACCTCTTCGATCGCCGGCAAGTGTCCCCCGTCGACGACTGCAATCAATCTCGAGGGAGGCGCTGGCTGGGTATTCGGTTGAGGATTCAGTTCAGCGTGGATCCTTTGAATATCGAGGTTCTCTTTGTTCAGCGGGCTGTGAAGTTGCTTTGGCGCACCAGACTGTGCCGACGTCCAGAACCAGATGCCGCTATTCCAGGAGGCGCTGAAAAGGTGCTTAGAGTCAGGACTGAAGCCCACAGAATGAAGAATGTTGTTCTCGTCGATCCCTTGTTTGTCAAAGAACCGGCTTGGCTGGCCTGATTGCAGATCCCAGACGGTCAAGGTGCCGTTCGTATTGCCGACCGCAACCGTGCGTCCGTCGGCCGAGACGCTGATCGCGCGTACCGCAAGAGGTGGCGGCGGAGTTGTACCTTGGGTGACTCCAGCTACAGATCTGCCGTTGGCACCTATGGCGCTCAGGCGGCCTCCAGCAGAAGCGGTCCCTTCCTCGCCTTGCGCGAGATCCGACGGCCCGATGGGCTCACCGCTATCGACATTCCACGCATTGGGGAGAGAGCCCTCGGTAAGTGCCGCGCCGAGTTTCTCGTTTCCATGGAATTGTAGCTTCGTCACTTCGCCGCTTCGGTCAACCTGAAATATCCTTTCCCCCGAATCCACCTTCCACACGCAGATGAGACAGCCCTGTTTGTCCGAACTGAAGCGTGCACCGGCAGCAGCGAGCCTTGTTCCGTCGGGAGAGAAGGCAAGTTGCTTCACGGCGTGAGAATGCCCCGTGAGTTCTTGAAGCTGACGCCACGTCGCGATGTCCCATATGCGGACGGTATTATCGCCACTCCCGGCAGCAAGCAAAGTGTTGTCGGGCGAAAAAACGACGGAGTATACCCAATATTGGCTCACTCTCAGCGTACGCAGTAGCTGAGAGGTCGTCGCGTTCCAGACTTTCACGGTTCCGTCCTCTCCAGCCGTGGCAGCCAGTCCGTTGCCGGAAACAGCAGTCGCCACGATGGGCCCTAAGTGGCCGCTTTGCACATCAAGTTCAGGAAGTTCGGATGTGTCGGCTCTTGTCTGTTCCGAGATTTGGGCTTTTGGAAGCAGACCTGCGGCGACGGGAGCGAAAGGTGAGGGGTGCGGAGCGTGGGTCAACGAGTTATAACTTACGGGCAAAGCCAGCACAACGAGGAAGGAAATCCATATCTGGGACCGCATGGTCTACTCCAAACTGACCCGTTCATTCTGAGCGCGGATGGGACGATGAGCAATATAATATAACGACGAAAATATTCCTCGCTGACCCCGAACTACGGGCGAGAAGTCCTAGGGCTGTATCTGAAGCGCCCCCCGAGCGAAGAGTTGGGATTCGAGACGCTGTGTAAGGGCGCTTCGGATACAGCGACTTGAAGGAAGCCGCCCCGCGGGACTATGGGATTTGTATCAGGATGAGCCGGTCTT
>DATGFC010000065.1:0-4907 GCA_035309485.1 Candidatus Sulfotelmatobacter sp. | reverse complement strand
CTGAAGCAACTGGAAGACGAGAACCGGAAGCTCAAGCACGTGGTGGCGGATCTGACGCTGGATAACCGGGCGCTGAAGGATGTGCTCTCAAAAAACTGGTAGTGCCTGCGGGACTTCGGGCAGCCGTGAGTTATGTGGAAGGGAGTACGAGATGAGTGAGCGGCACGCCTGCAGGCTGCTGGGAATGGGACGTTCGACCTATCGATATCGAGCGCGGAAAGCGGAGCGCGATATGAGCTTGCGGGCACGACTGAAAGAGCTGGCTTCCAAGCGCATGCGGTTCGGATATCGGCGGCTGACGGCAATGCTGGTGCGAGAAGGGGCGGCAGTCAATCACAAGCGCGTGTATCACCTGTATCGCGAGGAGTGCTTGGCGATGAGGATCCGGCAGCGACGGCGAATCCGATGGGTTGGGCCAGCAAGCAAGCCGGCAGCGCGTCGGCCGAACGAAAAGTGGTCGATGGATTTCGTCAGTGATTGCGTGAGCACGGGAAGAGTGATTCGCATGTTGACGGTGGTAGACGATTGCACTCGGGAATGTCCGGCGATTGAAGTCGATACTTCTCTAGGCGGATTACGGGTGCGACGTGTGCTGGATCGGATTGCCAGCGAAAGAGGTTTGCCAGAAGCCATTGTGTTGGATAACGGACCGGAGTTTCGCGGTCGAGCCTTAGCGGCCTGGAGCGAAGAACGAGGGGTGCGACTGGAGTTCATCCAGCCCGGCAAGCCGGTGCAAAACGCTTATGCGGAAAGCTTCAATGGGCGGCTGCGAGATGAATGCCTGAATGCGAACTGGTTCACGAGTTTGAGTGATGCGCGACGGAAAATCGAAACCTGGCGGCAGGATTACAACGAACAGCGACCGCATAGTTCGTTGAAGTATCTGCCACCGGCGGAGTTTGCCAGAACACTAGTGGAGATGCGGGCATGAGTGGAAGGTCTATACAGAGCTGGAAGCGAAGCAGGGGCTCAAACGCCGCCCCTGCTCCGCGCCTCATCCCCGCTGAAACCGACAATCAACCGAGAACTAACATCGAAAGTGGTACAGCAAATGGGGGCACTTCACAGGCTCAAGCTGCGATATAAGGATCAGTTTTCCACGAGGCGTCAGATCCCAGCCAAGTCCGGGCACCCCCAGAACCTACGTTTATGAAGTCTCACTAGGAGGAGCAGATCTGCCGCTACAGTCAGCGAAAGATAGACACAACCGTTGCGCCCGCCAGACAGACTCTCAAAACTTGTCTAGTCTTCGCGCCCGTCCTCGCGAGGCACTCCGCCGCCCAAGCGTGTGGACTCTACTCCTCTGGTTCGCCATAACCCTTCCGGTGTGCGCTCAGGAACTTGTTCCCGAGCAGGTGGTCTTTCCAGTCACGGATTTCAAGCCCAACATCAAGCACCTTGCCCCGTTTTCCATTAAGTTCGGCACGGCTTTTTGCCTGGACAAAGAGTGCCGCTTCGTGGGCACTAACTACCACGTCGCTAAGGTCATGGGCAAGTACATCCGCATCAAGGGAGTGTTCTCCGCGCACCGCTATCTCGATTCCGGCCCGGACGACGCTGGTGCGCGAGAGATAAACGGGGGCGGCGGATCGCTGAAATACACTCCGGCTCATGATCTTGCAATTTACGAGATGAAGCGTCCTCTCAAGCACTTCCATGGCATCGGCTTCGCCACGGACGATTTGGGAAACGGCCCCAAAGCGGACATCTACGCCTACCCGTTCAACTGGAATCCGAAGCGCGGGCTGGTTTGCTGGCGAGCCAAGTTCATAGGCGAGACCCGCGAAGGTCTGTTTGCCTTTAGCTACGAGGAAGGTCGCGTACACGGAGGCGCTAGCGGCGGCATTGTGGTTGACAGCAGGACAAAGAAAATCATCGCTGTCCTCAGCGAACTGGGCGAGGGAAAAGACCGCATCGCACTCGCTGTGCCGGTCAAGGAGCTTTCGGACTTTATTTCGCGGGCACAGCCATATCTGCAAGCGACTCTTTTTCCGAAGACTGTTTTCGTTTCTCCTGTTGCCGCGGACATGTACCGGCCTTATATCTGGCCGCGCGCCGAAGTTCCTTCGCAGCGCACGCCGGAACTGCCCGAGGTAAGCAAGCTACGCCGCACAGCGCAGCATCTCGCCGACTCAATGCATAACTTCATCGCGACGGAAACTTTCGCTTGGGGTCATGACAACGGCGACCCGCAGATGGCGGACGCATACGAGACGCTCATCGTCGACGGCTGGCAACATTGGCGTCGCCCCGGCGGTAAGAAGCTCTACGACGAAGTCCCTTTCCCGCCGCTGATCCCCGCCATAGTCTCTGGCGATGAGTGGTCTTATCTTCCTGAGTTGGTTGGGACGGAGCTTAATCTGAAGATTCATCAAGCGACTGACGCCGTTGTCGGTGGTCGAACCCTCCATGTATTCCAGTACGAAGCGAAGGTCGAGGACAAGGTGTGCCCGTTTCGGTTTGTCATGAATTACGGCTTCTTCCAGCGGAGCACGACGAAGTTCTACGATTGCCACGGTGAAGTCTGGACGGACGAGTCTGGGATCATCTTAAGGATCTCGGAAACCCTTAACCTTTCGGGCCCCTGGTACCGCTGGTGGGGAGTGATGACTTACGGCTGGCTCGAGAAGGATGGAGCGCGGTACCTTGTCCCAGTCACCATCGCGACGCAAGCCGATCAGGGCAACACGTATTGGTGTCGGGGGCTTTTCTCGGATTATGAAATGTTCGGCGTAAAAACCCGATTACTGTTACCCACTGCGCTGGAGCAGGCCTCCGCGCTTGCAGCACAATGACCCGACCTGCACCGCTTTCTTGGTCCGAGATCATACTCAGGATGCTCCTCCTCCACGGCTTGGGCGGATCATCATCCTACTGGCGTGATCTGGTGAGCCATCAAGATACCGAGCTTGGGCGATTCGTTGCTTGAAGTTCCTGCCCGAAGGTGGATGCCCCCAGAAACCCACAGTCGTTAGAGCGACTTCGGCGCGAGGCTCGTGCAGCGTCGCGCTCAATCGTCCCAACATCTGCATGATCTAGAGAATGCGGCGTCATAGTTACGTTTGTAATCTCGACACGCGCGGATTCTCAGACCATGCTAAAGAAGACTCCAAATCCCCAAGCTTGCGCTTAGCGCAATGGCTCTCCCCTTTGAACTTCTAAGACCCTGCATAACAACGCTTCGCTCTCGTTTGGACCGGCAGGGCTGGATTTTTTCTGCTGCATGGTTGAGAACGTCGCACGAATACCATCAGCATCGAAAGGCACGTATGCGCCGATTATTCCACACCCTGTTCGCTGTTTACGTTTGCAGCGCAACCGCACTCCGTCAACTCAATTACCACGCCATCACCGTTACTGACGGTGGAGCAATATCAGGCACAGCAAAGTGGTCCGGCGCTAGTCCCCGTTCTCTTGCGTTTCCCATCACTAAAGATCCGCAGATCTGTGATCCAGATTCGAAAAAGATGGATCAGTCAGAATATGACTGCCCATGCGACACATGCAAGCGAACGGCAGGCGGAATCGAAATCCCTGCGCGTTGGTGACAGTCAGCGCGGCAATGGTCACTCGGATCAGTTATGGGATGAAAGTTGCGATCTGCTTCGCATATTCATCCGTAGTGACTCGTAGTTTTTGTATAAGCTGGAGATGAAGTTCGTGATCAACTGGTTCGTCCGGAGGACGATCAATGTAACGCTCCAGGGCTGCTTTCGCTTCATTCATCCGCTTTTCGGCTGCCTGGACATCGTCGAAGGTTCCCATGATGATCTTGACCGCTCTCGCCTCCCGCAATCGATTTGCGCCACAACGAAGAAGTCTCGACCTTATTGCTGCGTCCAGTCTTGTGGAGCGCCGGCGAGAGAAATTATAGCTTCTGCTTGCCGATGGCCTTCAGGCGCGGCAGGAGCACCAACTCGGCCGCTTCCTCAGCATCTTTGAGGAGCGTCTTACGCGGCATGCCTATCTGCGCACGCATAGTCAGCCCACGCGCTAAATCCGTGACTTGGCGAGCACGCTCGGCTGCGGGAAAGTCAGATGGGATTTCTCCCGCGCTGATGGCGTCCCGGAACCGGCGCTCCACCAGCGCCGCGCCGCCAGTGGCCGCATTCTGCAAGAACCGCTGAACGTCAGCGTCGTTCACAAGCGGTGCGACGCAGATCAGAAGGCAGCCCCGGGCGGACCCTTTCTCAGTCGCACTTTCGACGGCGTACTTCAGAAAGCCCGCAATCGAGTCGCGAAGCGTCTGTGGCGCGAGGAGTGCCTTGGCGGCCGCTGCGCCCTTGCGTTCTGCGTACGCCTTAAGTACGCGCAAGAATATCGCCCGCTTATCCCCAAAGATGGCATACAAGCTGGGCCGTCCCACACCCATCCCTGCGACGAGATCGTCAATCGTTACTCCATCGTAGCCTTTCGACCAGAACACCTGAGTCGCCTTCTCCAGCGCCCCCGTCTCGTCGAAACTGCGCGGTCGACCCCGCCGCCTGGTGTTTTTTTGAATCATTTAGTTCGAAACTCCTTGACACCTTCATTCCACCATTATAAAACCAAATAGTTCTAAATTAGCAAGCCGATTCTGGCCTCGTGGGGCCTCACGACTTGAGCCTTCACCCTTCACCACGGAGAGGCCTATGAAACCTTCGATTGCACTCGTCACCGGCGCTACTTCCGGGCTCGGCCATGCGGCAGCCCGCCTGCTCGCCATAGAGGGCTACCGCGAGATCATCGTCACCGGGCGCAGCCTGACCGGGGCCCAGCAAGCGGCCGCTCAACTCGCGGCTGAGAACAAAAGAGCGATTTTCACGCCGCTGGCGCTGGATCTGGACAAGCCGTCCAGCGTTCAGTCGACTGTTGCCGAGCTCGTCAAGCGAGGCCAGCCGATCGATTTCCTGCTTCTCAATGCGGGG
>DATGFC010000064.1:0-67592 GCA_035309485.1 Candidatus Sulfotelmatobacter sp. | reverse complement strand
ACGAGCAGAGGAAGGGGAACGGCCCCCTTCCCCTGCAACCCCATCCCCAAAATCAACCCCATCCGAACGGCGAGGGCACAACTTTGAAACCGGACATTTCACTTGCTACAAAAACCGGACATTTTAACTTGCTACCGACACTTCTTGTGCATTTATGACTCGCCGAATTCAGATTCACCCGCACTCAAAAGTGCAATGGTGGTTTTGAATGGGAGATTAACTTCTTCGCCCCAGCCTCGAAACGTCGCTTCGGATTCGTGACCGAGCTGATAAAGTAATCCCCGCAAAGTAACCTGCGAAGGTTACCTTTAACCCCTCATGAAAGGTCGTTCGAATGCCAGTGTGCAAAAACTTTCAGCCTTGAGAGAGGGCCTGGTTTCTGGTTTACTTATGGAACACAGCGCGGCTGTAAACGTAGCGTTCCCCCTTCACAAAAGTTTGGCGTACATCTTGCGTCCCCCGCATTACGTTTCTTTGGTTTTGTTTGTTCGCGGAGCGAACGCCACGTGTCTTTTAGAAGCGAAGATCAAAATTCGGCGCTTTCAACAGCAATGAACCATTTCGTGACAATCATCCCTGGGAGAAAACGGCAGATATGAGCGCTTCGGCACCTGATTTTGAGGTAGGCATTATAGGGGGCGGTCCTGCGGGTTCGAGCATGGCGGCCTATCTGGCGAAAGCCGGCGTCAACTGCGTGGTGTTTGAGCGCGAGTTGATGCCTCGCGAACACGTAGGCGAGTCGCTGGTTCCGTCGTCCACGCGCGTGTTCAAGGATCTCGACTTCCTGCCCAAGATGGAAGAAGCCAAGTTCCCACACAAGTTTGGCGCGGCCTGGACGGCGGCTTCCGACGCCAAGGTTTACAACATGGACTTCGGCGGCGTCTCAGCAGACTGCCATGTCGACGTTCGCTTCTCGGAGCGCGACCAGGGCGTGGGCCAGAACTATACCTATCACGTGGACCGCGGCAAGTTTGACCTGATGCTGCTGCAGCACGCCAACCAGTTTGGCGCGAAGGTCTATGAAGGCATCGGCGTCACGGGCGTGGATTTCAGCGATCCCAACCACGCAACGGTGAAGTACACGGTCGGCAAGAAGGAAATGAGCACGACCTGCCGCATCATCGTGGATGCATCGGGCCGCAAGACTCTGGTCGGCAACCAGATGAAGTGGCGCATTCAGGACAAAGTATTCGATCAGTACGCCATCCACACCTGGTTCGACGGCTACGACCGCCGCTGCATGGCCGCCAACAAAGAAACGCAGGGCGATTTCATCTTCATCCACTTCTTGCCGATCACCAATACGTGGGTCTGGCAGATTCCGATCACGAATACGGTCACCAGCATTGGGGTGGTCACTCAGAAAAAGAACTTCGCGTCGAGCAAGGAATCGCGCGAGAAGTTTTTCTGGGAGTGCATCAAGAGCCGTCCCGAGCTGTACGAAGGGCTGAAGGCGCAAGGCTCGCAGCAGATCAAACCGTTCAAGGACGAAGGCGATTACAGCTACGCCATGAAGCAGATTACCGGCGACCGCATCGTGCTCGTCGGCGATGCAGCGCGCTTCGTGGATCCCATCTTCTCGACGGGTGTGAGCATTGCCTTGAACTGCTCGCGTTTCGCTCATAAGGACATTCTGAAATCGCTCGAGACGGGCGACTTCAGGCGCGAGGCATTCAAGACCTACGAAGACACGCTGAAGCTGGGCACGCGCAACTGGTACAACTTCATCACCGTCTACTACCGGCTGAATGTACTGTTCACGGCCTTTGTGCAGGATCCGCGCTATCGTCTCGACGTGCTCAAACTGCTGCAGGGTGATGTCTACGACGATGCCGAGCCAGCGGTGCTGACCCGGATGCGCAATATCGTC
The DNA here is from genome assembly GCA_035309485.1 of Candidatus Sulfotelmatobacter sp. Lineage (GTDB taxonomy): Bacteria > Acidobacteriota > Terriglobia > Terriglobales > Acidobacteriaceae > Sulfotelmatobacter. Next base: position 65,722 of record DATGFC010000064.1, on the reverse strand, counting down.
CGGCAGGTGGAGAAGGATCCGAACCACGCGCTGCACGGATTCCTCGGCAGCTTGACGGCCGACGCGTTCGTGGAAGCTTCTGTGTAATGGAATTGGACGCTGCCGGTTGCGACATAAAAGCGCAACCGGCGGCACAGCAAAGTCTTTGGAGAAACCGGTGAAAACGAATCATTCTGAGCCTGATTTTGATGTAGCAATTATTGGGGGTGGACCCGCCGGGGCGAGCATGGGCTGCTATCTGGCGAAGAACGGTATCAAATGCGTCATCTTCGAGCGCGAACTCTTCCCGCGGCCGCACGTGGGCGAGTCCCTGGTCCCATCTTCCACCAAAGTGTTTAAGGATTTGGATTTCCTGCCGCACATGGAAGCGGCCAAGTTTCCGCACAAGTATGGTGCGGTATGGACCACTAACGACGAGAACCCGGGATACGTTCATGATCTGGATGGGCTGACTCCGGAGTACAACGTCGATATCCGGTTCGAAGAGCGGATGCAGGAAGGCATGGAGGACCGCAACTACACCTACCATGTTGATCGCGGCAAGTTCGATCTCATGCTTCTGCAGCACGCGCACAAGCTGGGCGCCACGGTTTATGACGGGGTGAAGGTCGGCCGCGTGGATTTCGGGCCGCAGCATCCCGACGTCTACTTCAACATCGGCCCCAAGGAGATGAGCGTCAACTGCAAGATGGTGGTCGACTGCAGCGGACGCCAGACTTTCCTTGGAAATCAGCTTAAGCTGAAAATTCAAGACACGGTATTCGATCAATACGCGATTCACTCCTGGTTCGATGGCTACGATCGCAAGGTATTCGCGAGACGCGACACCAACCTGGATTACATCTACATCCACTTCCTGCCTATCTCGAATACGTGGATCTGGCAGATTCCGATCACCGACAGCGTCACCAGCCTGGGCGTAGTCACGCAGAAGAAGAATTTCGCCAAGGCAAAAGCAGAACGCGAGAAGTTCTTCTGGGATTCGGTGGGAAGCCGCCCTCTGATCGCCGAGACTCTGCGCAAGTCGGATCGCATTCGTCCCTTCAAGGACGAGGGCGACTACAGCTATGCCATGAAGCAGCTTTGCGGCGACCGGTTCATGCTGGTGGGCGACGCGGGGCGCTTCGTGGATCCCATCTTCTCGACCGGCGTCAGCATCGCCCTGAACAGCTCGCGGTTCGCGTACAAGGACATTCTCAGCGCACTGGAGAAGAATGATTTTTCGCGCCAGGCATTCTCCGAATACGAGAACAAGCTGCGCCGGGGTACGAAGAACTGGTATGAGTTCATCTCGGTCTACTACCGGCTGAACGTACTGTTCACGTACTTCATCCATGACAAGAATTACCGGCTCGACGTCCTGAAGCTGCTGCAAGGCGATGTTTACGATGACGAGGCGCCACCGGTGCTGACGAAGATGAAGGAGATGGTCGCGAAGGTCGAGCAGAACGAGAAGCATCCCTGGCATAAGCTGCTGGGCGATCTGACCTCCGACGCATTCCGTCCGACGTTCTGACCGGGAATCAGTTGCTTTGCTTGGAAGGAAGTTCGATGGAATGTCGAACTTCCTTGCGTTTTGGCGGGAGTTGCGCAAGACTTCTGCGGCGCTCAGGGTTCGGCGCTGCCGTCAATAACCAAAAGTAAGAGGGCCAATGTCGCGTACGAATCGTAACTTCGTGATTGCGTATGTCGTCCTGGTGGGATTGCCATTGGCCGGACTGGCTGGGGTGCTGCGGGCCGGACGCAGCCTGGCAGCCCCGATATCGGTCGATGGAACGTGGAAAGTGGAGGCTGATACCAGCCGTGTAGGCCCAGCCCCTTGCTCTCAGGCGATCACCGCTCTCTCAAATTCCTCGCTGCTCATCTCGCAATCCGGCAAAAGCCTGATCCTGACCTTCAGCGATGGACCAAGATCTGTCAGTGCAGGTGTGCTCAATGGCAGGACGATGAGCGCGCCGCTCATGCTCGAACCCTCCAGTGGTTCTGGTTGCATGGCCGCCCAGGCCATGACGCTGGTTGCGGCGGTTGATGAGCAAGCTGAGCCACGCACTTTAAGCGGCTCATTCTCACTGAACGATTGTCCCTCGTGTGGCCCGATAACCTTTCGCGCCGTCAGACTGCCGCGAGCCAAGAAGGACGGGGGGCACTGATGCTGAATCTGTTTACGCTTGTCCTCCAGATTGCCGTGGTCCTCGCAGTGTGCCGTCTGGTGGGTGAGTTGTTCCTGCGAATCCATCAGCCGCGCGTGGTCGGCGAGATGTTTGCCGGTATCATGCTAGGCCCATCTTTGCTGGGTTGGGTCGCACCGCATTTTTCCGCGTACCTGTTCCCGCCGGCCAGCCTTGGATTCTTGAATGCCCTCAGCCAGGTGGGCGTCGTCATCTTCATGTTTCTTGTGGGCCTGGGAATCAACCCTCGAGAGCTCAAGAAAGAGGGGCACGCGGCGGTGCTGACCAGTCATGTCAGCATTACGGCTCCGTTCGTGCTCGCGTCCGTGCTGGCGCTTTATCTCTACCCGCGGCTCTCGGATGACAGCGTAGCGTTCTCCAGCTTCGCGTTGTTCATGGGAGCGGCCATGAGCATCACCGCGTTCCCGGTACTGGCTCGAATTCTGGCAGAACGCAATATGCTGGGTAGCCGCTTGGGCACGGTGGCGATTGCCTGCGCAGCGGTGGATGATGTAACCGGCTGGTGCATTCTCGCCTACATCGTGGTGCTGATCCGGTCGGCGCACTCATCCACCTCGATCTGGATGACGATCGCCGGAATCATCGTGTTCGCATTGGCTATGATTCACGGGGTCCGGCGCCTGTTGACCGGTTTTGAGAGGGTCTACCGCAGGAAGGGCGCGATCAGCGAAAACCTGATGGCGCTGATGCTCTTGCTGGTGCTCGCCTCCTCGCTGTTCACCGAATTTCTCGGGATCCATCTTCTGTTTGGCGCTTTCCTGATGGGCGCAATCATGCCAAAGGAACATCAGTTTGTCCGTTACGTGCTCGACCGCTTCGAGACGATCACGGTCACGCTGCTGCTGCCCTTGTTCTTTGCCTTCACCGGGCTGCGCACCAACATCGGCTTGGTGAAGAGTCCGGAGATGTGGATGTACTGCGGTTTGATCATCCTGGTGGCTACGGTGGGCAAATTGGGTGGTTCGACCCTGGCTTCGTGGCTGAGCGGCATGCCGCTGCGTGAGGCTGCCGGACTGGGCACACTGATGAACACCCGCGGCCTGATGGAATTGGTAATCCTCAATATCGGATTGGACATTGGCGTGATCTCGCCGGCGTTGTTCTCGATGATGGTCTTGATGGCCCTGGTCACCACGTTTATGACCACGCCGCTGCTCCGGCTGATCTGCGCCAAAGAACTGGAAGAAAGTTCGGCGGCCAATAAGATCTTGACGCGGCCAAATCCGACTCCGCAAATGAGTCTGGAGGACAGCGAAAGCTACGTAGCCTGAGCATCTGGCCGGGCTGGCCAAGACGCGATCCTGACGCTTCGTACTTCGACTGCCCTGCTCGAGGATGGAATTATGTTGGCTGTGCGCGGAATGCGTTTTTATCTCCTCAATCATGTTTTCGCGTTAATCGGTCTTTTTGCGGCGGCTTCTCCTGCCCAAGTGACAGTGAGCCCGAGTTCGCTGTCATTTACGAGTACCTACATCGGTTTGGCCACCACCACGAAGAACTTCACGCTGAAAAACACGGGCACGACCAGTGCGACCATCAACTCTGTAACGTCGTCGTGCATTGAGTTCAAACTGGGTTTTGGAGCAGCGCCGGCGACTTTGGCGCCTGGCAAGACAACCAGCTATTCGATTTACTTCGCGCCGGACGCGGCCCAGACATTCAACTGCAGTTACACCATAAGCGTGGCGGGTGCGAACGACCTGGTCGTTTCGGTTTCGGGAACCGGGCTGCAATCGAACGCGATCGTAAGTGCCAGTCCGAGTTCGTTGAGCTTTCCCAATCAGGCAGTGGGTACGGTCAGTGCTGCGCAGACAATCACGATCTCAAACACTGGCACAGCCGCGGTGAGACTTTCGGGAATCACCATCGTCCCGCCGACCTTCTCTTACAGTTCCAGTAGCCTGCCCATCACCATCAACCCCAACTCCAGCACGACAGTAAAGGTGGGCTACACCCCTGCCTATGTGACCTCGGAAACTGGAGCGATCGGCTTCACCTTCGACCACATTCCGAACCAGGTTGTTGACCTCACTGGTAACGGGGAGGTCGCAAGTTCACTGGGCATCACGAGTACAGCAACCCTGCCGGCGGCAACGCAGGGCGCGGAATATCAGGCCAATGTCGTCGCGGCATCGGGAACAGCTCCTTACACCTTCTCGCTTAAACCGGGATCAGTTTTGCCGACCGGCTTGTCCCTTTCGAGTGCAGGATTGATCAGCGGGACCGTCGCTTCGACGGTAGCAACCGGCAATTCTTCGTTCAGCATCGGAGTGAAGGACGCAAACGGCAAAACCGCAAGTAGAACCTTCACTCTCAACGTGGGCGCGCCGACCGGATCAGCCTGCAACAATATCTGGTGGAATGTTTCCGGAACCACGGTTCCTATCGTTCCTCTCACCGACCTGGCTACAGGAACGTATTTCGGTGAAGAGGGAGGTCTGTATGCCGGGGGCAGCAACGTGCGTCCGCCGGCCCACGACACGGACGGCACCATTTTCGCCAAGGGCATTGTCCCGCTGGATGCCAATGGCAACTACAGTCCGACCGGGAAATACGTGCTCCTGGGGATTGGAGAATCGACCGCTCTCGATGAATTCACCGAGTTCCTGTCGCTGGCCCGCTATGATCCCGCACTCAATTCGTCGCTGGTTCTAGTGGACGGCGCCCAAGGTGGCGCTACGCCACACCTTCTAGCCTCTATTTCGTCCGCATACTGGAGCACGATCCTCAACAACTATCTTCCCGACCAGGGAGTGACTGCCAATCAAGTCGTTGCCGTATGGATCGAGGACACTAACGGCATTACCAGCGGAACGTTTCCGCACGATATGGCCGGAATGCAGGCGGATTACGAGACGGTGATGAACAATGTTCACACACTGTTCCCGAGCGTCAAGTTGGCATATTTCTCGAGCCGAATTTATGCGGGCTATTCGAATGGCGTGGCGAAAATTGATCCTGAACCGTACGCCTATGAAGCCGGATTTGCTGTGAAGAACGCGATCGGCGATCAGATTAACGGAAATCTGAACCTCAACTACAATCCCAATCTTGGACCGGTTATGGCGCCGTGGATGTCGTGGGGGCCCTACTACTGGGCCAACGGATTACTGCCGCGCAGCGATGGATTGGTTTGGACGTGCCAGGACCTGCAAGCGGACGGGACTCATCCGTCCTCGCCTTCGGGAGAACTGAAGGTCGCCGGCCGGCTGCTCAACTTCTTCAAGACCGACGACACCACGACTCCGTGGTTTCTGCATCCTTAGTGACCAGCCGCCATTAGAACGGAATGTCCTCGTCGGTGATGGGACCGGCAGGGGCTGGCTCGTGTTCCGGAGTGCGCTGATCGAAGTTGTTGCCACCGCTGGCGGATGCGCCCCGCGAACTGCCCGCGAAATCCCCGCCACCGCCTTCTCCACGGCCGCCGAGCAGGATCAGATCGCTGGCCACGACCTCGGTCATATATTTCTTCTGACCACTCTGTTTGTCATCCCAGGATCGAGTTTGCAACCGTCCTTCGATGTAGACCTTGCTGCCCTTCTTCAGATACTCGCCTGCGATTTCGGCCTGGCGTTGCCAGAGTACGACGTTGTGCCATTCGGTGCGGTCCTGCCACTCGCCCGCCTTGTCTTTGAAGCGCTCATTGGTGGCGATGGCCAGCTTGGCCACGGGGGTGCCCTGTGGCGTGTATTTAACTTCGGGATCCTTGCCCAGATTGCCGATGAGTTGAACCCGGTTCAGACTTCTTCCTGCCATGGCGGTGCTCCTTTGCAGGGGTTCACTATAACAGAAGGGAAGCGGTGAAGATCGTGCGGAACATCACGGAATGCGCCTCCAGTGTCATTTTGGGCCAAGGCATTCTTGAGCTAACGCCGTACCAAAAAGGGATTGCTCTCACGCTCTTGGCCAATGGTGGTCACTTCTCCGTGGCCGGGAATCACAACGGTTTCATCCGGCAGCGCCAGCACGGTATCGTGCAGCGAGCGCATGATTTTCTGGGTTGAGCCTCCCGGCAGATCGGTGCGGCCGATCGATCCCGCAAAGAGCGTGTCGCCGGCGATCAACTTCTTCTCCGCCTCGAAGTAAAGACAGATGCTGCCTTCGGTGTGGCCGGGAGTGTGCAGGACTTTGGCTTCGTGCGACCCAGCCGATACTGTGTCTCCCGTATTCACGCTGCGATCGATTTCAACTTTTCCCGGCGTCGGCACTCCGATCCAGGCTGCCTGCACGTCCAGCATCTTCAGCAGGGTATAGTCGCTCTGGTTGAGCAGGATGGGGGCGCCGGTAGCGGCGCGGAGTTTCATCGCTCCCCCCACATGGTCGATGTGCGCGTGCGTAATGACGATCTGCTTGACCTGCAAATTATGTTTGCGAACCAGGGCGAGAACGTCGTCAATGTCATCGCCGGGATCGATGACCATAGCCTCGTGGCTGGTCTCATCGCCGATCACCGAGCAATTGCATTGCAGCGGACCGACGGGAATTATCTCGTGGATCATGCAATTATTGTAGCGGGTACATTTGCCACGGATTCGCGCGGATTTTCACGGATGCCCACAAACATTGTTGGATCCGTGGAATCCGTGTGAATCCGTGGCTCGAAGTGTTTTGCCCGGGCACTTGCCGCGTGGGCGGTCGCCGGTGGACAATACTCGGCACACCGCTTGGGGGAGGACTTGTGGCGAAATACCGTCAACCGGGGTATCAGGATCGCGATCGTGAACCGCGGAGCCAGGAGCCGCGAAAGCCGCCTGCGGAACGAAAGAGCGGGCCGCCGAAATGGGATCACGCACTGGGTCCGCGACCGGTGAATCTGCCCGGTACTCGCAATGTTTCGCGCTGCGCGCAGTGCGGAACCGTGCTGCAGGGAACGCCCAGCGCTGGTCAATGCCCGAAATGCGGGTTTGAGCTGCATTCGTGCAAGCAATGCACTTATTTCGATCCCGGCAGCCGGTTCGAATGCATGCAACCGGTGAAGGAGCGAATCGCGAAGAAGGACGCGCGCAATGACTGCGAGTTGTTCGAGATTCGGGTCACCCGCGAGAAAGAAACTTCGACCCCTGCCAGCGCCCGGCCGAACGACGCGCGGGCGGCCTTTGAGAATCTGTTCAAAAAATAGAAGAGCAGACGACTTCTGACCTTTGACTTCCGACCTCAGACCTCAAACTAACTTTCAGGTCTCACCGCGGGCTGGATTTGCGGAGGTCCGAGGTCAGAAGTCCGAAGTCCGAGGTCTAAGGTCTGCCTCACGGCTTTTGCGTCGGCCTCAGAAGAATTTCACTCATAAACGATTGCGGGGCTTGCGTCACCAGCATGGCGACGGCGTGGGCCACGTCGTCGGGCTGCAGCATCTTCTTTGGATCTTTCCCGGCATGAGGGCTGAGTTCGGTGTCCACTGAGCCCGGGCAGATTACAGAGACACGGATGTTGTGCGGCCGAAGCTCCTCCGCCACCGAATATGTCAAGCCGTTCAAGCCCCACTTGGAAGCGGCATAGGCGGCGCCTTTGGGCAGAGCATTCTTCCCGGCAAGCGATGAAATGTTGATGATGTGCCCTGAGGAGGCACGAATCATCAGCGGCGCGAAGGCTCGAATGGCGAAGTAGACGCCGCGCAGATTCGTATTGAGAACGCGATCCCAGTCGTCCGGCGGGAGAACGTGCAGCTGGTGGTTGAATCCCCCAACGCCGGCATTATTCACCAGGATATCGACGCGGCCAAATGTGCTGTCCACGCGGGCCGAGGCATACTCCAGTTGATGGAGCACGGTAACATCGCAGGGGATGACTTCGGTTTTGCCTCCCAGCTCATGAATGGTGCGGGCCGTCTCATCGAGAGAAGACTGGGTTCGTCCGCAGAGAACGGCGGTTGCGCCCACGGCGGCGAGTTGCCGCGCAATGGCAGCGCCGATGCCGCGGCCGGCTCCCGTAACCACTGCGACCTGGCCGGCGAGGGGTGGTTTGGTGTCCATACCAGTGATGCTCCTCCATCGGAGTGCGGGAGAATGCCGTTGTGAGAACCATCCGCGCTCTCGACTATGTGCATCTTAACAATAAAGAGGAGGACGAGAGGGAAGTCGCTTGCCTTCGGAAGAAGAGGTACTTATAATCCGGCCTACCGGGAAAATGGGTCGCCGTAGTACGCTCCAACCTGGCAACCCCTCACCTCCCGGCTCCCTGCCCGGAAGCCGGCATTCCCGAGCAGGATCCGAACGCAATGCGGTCCAGGCGGAATGCAGTTGCTGCTTAGCTTTTACGGAATAGATCTCAAGAGCGATTTCCCAACAGTCCAAGGAGCCATAGATGAAAAAGATTCTGCTTACGGTTGTGCTTGGGGTTGCTGTGAGTGGCGTGGCCCAGAATCCAGCGCAGCCATCGGCACCGCCCGCGCAGGGCCAAACGACGCCATCTGCGGGCCAAACCACCCCGCCTGCGGGGCAAACGACGACTCCTCCCGCGCAAGGTCAGGCTGCCCCCGCAGCTGGTCAAGCAGCGCCTGCCACAGGCCAGACCGCGCCCGCACAACCGCCCGTCATTAAGGATCCGGCTGAATATAACGCCTACGTTGCTGCTGTGCAGCAGAAGGATCCCAACGCGAAGATCAGCGGCCTGGAAGCATTCCTGACGCAGTATCCCAATAGCGTAATGAAGAATACGGCACTCGAGCTATTGATGGGCACCTATCAGCAGGCTGGGAACATGAAGAAAGCCACTGACACCGCCGCCAAACTGGTCGCGGCCAATCCTTGCCAGGTTCCGGCTTTGTTCCTGCTGACATACGTGAACCGCGTCATGGCGCAGGGCGGTGATGCCAACGGCAAGCAGGAGTCCGCCGACGCCGAAAAATACGGCCAGCAGGGACTGGATTGCTTGCCGAAGTACACCAAGCCCGAGGGAACCAGCGACGCCGATTTCCAGGGACAGTTGAAGACCATGACAGAGAACTTCAACGCCGGCATCGGATGGGGCGCGTTGCAGGATAAAGATTACGCCAAGGCGGCAAAGTTTCTGACGGCTGCGGTGGATGCCAATCCGCCGGATTCGCAAAAGGACCTTGCATTGTTATACCCGCTCGCCCTGGCCTACCTGCAGCAGACTCCGCCGGACTATCAGAATGGAATCTGGTACGCGGCGCGGGCTGCTGCCGTTGCTCCGCCGCAAAACGCGGCTCAACTTGAAAAGTATGCCCGCGGGCAGTACGTAAAGTACCACCAGGGGGACGACGGGTGGGATGCTGTGTTCAATGCAGCCAAATCCGGCGGCCCTCAGATGATGATTCCACCTCCGCCGACGCCTGCCGATCAGGCGCACGACATGGTGACGAAGACTGCGCCGGAGAAGATGGATTTTGCCACCTGGGAGTTCATCCTGAGCAATGGCAGCCAAGCCGATCAAGACACCGTTTGGAATGCCATCAAAGGCAAGGCCGTGCAGATGAACGGCGTGGTCATCAGCACAGAACCGGATCAGTTTATGATTGCCGGCAGTTCTGACGACATCGAGGCCAAGAAGCCGGATATCACTTTGAAGTTCGAAGAGAAGGTTCCGGCCCGGCTCATTCCGAAAGACGGGGCCAGCTTCGATTTCCAGGGCGAACCGGCGTCGTACACCCCCAATCCTTTCATCATGGTCATGGAGAAAGGTCAGTTGCTGCGGGCCAAGTCGGCAGCGCCCGCAAAGAAGGCGCCGGTCCACCATAAGAAGCCTGCGCAGTAGCTCATCAACGGCTCATCACAGAGGCAACCCTTCCTGGGTTGCCTCTTTCATTTTGCGCTGAGACAGTTCCGGAATGCAGCTTCAGCGGACGAGGGGGATTCCGCGCGCTTCGCCGGGAATGACGCAATTCAAGACCTGAGCACAGATGGAAGCTTCAGCGAACGATTTTCTTTTCGAAGGAGACGGGACGAGCGCTGCGGGGCGGCCGTTTGACGCCATCGCGCAGTTGGCGGACATCTATCTTAAGCTCGGTAATAGTGCGGCTGAGCGTGTTGCGGTGCATGCCAAGCTGGCGGGCAGCCCGGCATTGATTGCCTTTGTTCTCCTGCAGCACGGTGAGAATGAAGCGCTTTTTAAATTCGCGTACTCCCTCTGAGTAGAGAATATTGCTGCGGTACATTTGCAGGACGAGGGCTTCTAATTGATCTTTCACGAGGCATCTCTTTCTTTCAGAAATTTTTCAATGCACCGTTCGCTTATTTCCGCGAAGAAGCAGGGGCGCTACTCATATGTTGGGGAGCCTGATGAATCAGATCGAGACCCTGATAGAAACGCGCGCGCAACTCCGATGGAGCCAGCCAGATCGCAGCCCTGCCCACCACGAGGAAGTAGGGCGCCAATTGCGAATTCTGCAGTAGCTTCGAAGCTGGTTGAAATGCCGTCATGCACATCAGGATCACCGCTACCATCAGCCCGCCCTTGAGCAACCCCACCACCGCGCCCAGGAAACGGTCAAAAGCGCTGAGTCCGGCTTCTTTCATGATCCACCGGGCCAGCCTGGCGGCGATGCCGAACAGGAGCATGGTGGCAAAAAAAATAATTAGAAAGCCAAGAACGTCAGCTAACCACGGGTTCTTCAAAAACGTCTCAAACCACTCGGCTAGGCTGCGATATTTCCACGCAGCCACGAGATAACCAACGACCAAGCCTCCAACGGTGAGGATTTCCGAAAAAAAACCCTGTACCGCGGCGGCGATTACGTTCAAAAGCATCACGGCACAAATCATCCAGTCGGCGATCGTCATACATCCCGCTTCGGGGAGATCGTGCCCGTCATCCGATCAGACATCCAGCTTGTGCCTCGTAAGCTGGGCGTAGGCCTCGAGGTACTTTTCACTGGTGCGTTTCACCACGTCCGGGGGAAGAGACGGAGCGGGCGGCTGCTTGTTCCAGTGGATTTGCTCGAGGTAATCGCGAACGTACTGCTTGTCATACGAATCCTGCGCCCGGCCCGGAGCATACTTGTCGGCGGGCCAGAAGCGGGAAGAATCAGGCGTCAGAACTTCATCGGCAAGAGTAATGCCGTGCTCGGTGCGCCCAAACTCGAATTTGGTATCGGCGATGATGATGCCGCGCTGGCGCGCGTAAGCCGCGGCTTTCTTGTAGACGCGCAGAGTCAAGTCACGCAGGTGGCTCGCCGTCTCCACGCCCACGGTTTGGCACATCTGATCGAACGATATGTTCTCGTCGTGGCCGGTCGTGGCCTTCGTGGAGGGCGTGAAAATCGGCTCAGGAAAGGCTTCGGATTCCTTAAGTCCCGCCGGAAGTGTGATTCCCGATACTTTTCCGGTCGCCTTGTATTCCTTCCAGGCGGAGCCCGAAATATAGCCGCGCACCACACATTCCACGGGGAACATATCTGCCCGCCTCACCAGCATGGAGCGTCCCCGGAGTTGGTCGGCATATTTGCGGGCCGCGGTTGGATAGTGGTCTACATCGGCCGTGATCAGGTGATTGGGCACGATGTCCGCCAGAAAATCGAACCAGAACAGCGAGATCTGGGTGAGAACCCTTCCTTTATGAGGGATCCCGGTGGCGAGGATGTAATCGAAGGCCGAAATGCGGTCGCTGGCAACGAAAAGCAGCTGCTTGTTGTCTAGAGAGTACACATCCCGGACTTTCCCGCTGGTGCGGCTTCCGAGATCCGGAAAATCGGTTTTTAAGAGGACGGAATCGAGAAGTTCAGAGTTCATGGTTGAATTTTACAGGTAAGAGGCGAGGCGTATTCTAGCTTGTCAGAAAAAATTGTCAACGATTCTAATCACCATGTGAAATCAATCTCACGTTAACCTCACGAAAAAACATTTGACAGGTTGGCGGATATCTGAAAATGTCCGCTTCCCTGATACTTAAGACATTGCGGAGTTGTGGAAAAGCTGAGGAAGGGCGTGGATAAAGTTACCAGAATGCTAGGGAGAGAAATGTGAAGATCGAAAGGTGCGGCTCACAACCTCGCGGTATCCGGTGAGGACTCTGGCGTTGCTCAGAGGCGTTTGGGCCAGCGACGGGCTGAGTGAAATACCCTTAAAATCTCGACAGTATTGTTCCGGATGCGGTACGGAAGAATGTAAGGAGTGCCAGGAACGACTAGTTCCCGGCTGCCGACCACCCGGCCCGGGCGGCCTGAGGCTGGAAAGCGCCGAAGTCTCTGGACTGCACGCTGAATAGCTGTCACAACCCGGGCGGCGGCTGCGGGGCTATCTTGCGCGATGTATGCTGCCTCAGCATCGAGGTTGGCCAAGGCAGTGCGCAGCCATCTAACGCGCACGTCGTGTCCATTTGGTCAGGGTACGGTCTACGTCTCGCTCGGAAGCAAAGTCGCCATCATCGGCCTCGGACAACGCTTTGGTTGTCTCCTCAATCTGCCATTGGTTTAGCGCGACATATTCGCGAATGGCTTCGGCAGCGACGAATGAGCGGCTGCGGCTTGTCGCTCGCGATAAACGATCTAGTTGTCGCTTGAGCTTGGGGTCAAGGCGAAGCGTGAGCACAGAAGAGCCAGCCATACGTGTCTCCTGTGTACATCCTACATCATTTGTATACACCTGGCAGTTGCTTTCAGGCGCCGAAGCGCACCGACACGAGCTTTGAAACTCCAGGCTCCTGCATAGTCACGCCGTAAAGCACGGGTGCGATGCTCATCGTCTTCTTGCTGTGGGTGATGAGCACAAACTGGGTCTGGACGCTCATCTCTTTGACCAGGTCCGTGAAGCGGCCCACATTGGCCTCGTCGAGGGGGGCGTCCACTTCGTCCAGGATACAGAAGGGGCTGGGCGCATATTGGAAGATGCCCACCAGCAGGGCGAGAGCGGTCAGGGCCTTTTCGCCGCCGGAGAGCAGCAACACACTCTGCAGACGCTTGCCGGGAGGCGATGCGACGACGTCAATCCCGCTTTCCGCACTGTTTTCTTCGTCGGTCAGCTTCATGAAGCCATGCCCGCCACCGAACAGCTTCTTGAACGTCGCCTGGAAGTTCTCGTTGATCTTGGTGAACGCTTCTTCGAACTTCTGGCGCGAAATGAGGTCAATCTCGCGGATCGTTGCCGTCGTATTCTCGATGGACGAAATCAGGTCGTTGCGCTGGGTCTCCAGGAACTCATGACGCTGCGCTGTTTCTTTGTACTCCTCGAGCGCCATCATGTTAACCGGGCCCATGGCTTCCAACTTGGACCGCATATCGCGATAAATCTGGTCTTCCGCGGCGAGTTGCTCGCCGCTTACCGGGACAAGCGTCGTGTCCGCCATCAGCGCTTCGCGTTCCGTGCCCAGCTCATTGAGGCACGTCTGCGAAATATATTGCGCGTCAGACTGCAGTTTGGCGGCAGTGGCCGACAGTTCTCCACGACGATCGCGCGCCTGATCCAGAAGCACGCGGCTGTTGCGAAGCTGTTCATCGATCTCTGCCAGGTGCGCGCGCAGCTGTTCGGTCTCAAACTGCAGCAGGCCCTCGCGGGTCTGCGCCGCGTTGCGCTCGGCGTCCAGGTCAGCTGCCTGCTGCGCGAGCTGTTCATTTTCCGTCTCGCGCTGCAGTTTCTCCGCCGCCGCGCCTTCGATCTGCGATTCGAGCGCTTGGACGCGTTCGCCCATCTCGGTGAACAGACCTTCAATTCGCTGCAGCACGCCCGCCGCCGAGCGATGCCTTTCTTCCAGTGTCGCCACGCGAGCCGCGTGTTGCGAAGTGGTTTGGGCCGCTTCCTCGCGGCGCTGGCGAAGTGAGGTCAGCGTCTCCTGCGCCGCCGCGAGCTGCCGTTCCAGTTCCGCGCGCCGCAGTTCCACAATTTCAATCTCCGACTGCCGGGCGCACAGGATGCCTTCCTGCTCGGCGCGGTCCGATGCCAGCCGCCGCAGCTCGAACTGGGAAACCTGCAGGCGCTCGTTGACACGGGCCATCTCGGTGTCCAGCTGCTGCAGCATGTGCCCCGATGTCATCGCCTGATGCTCGGCTTCGCGTTTTTCGCCATCCAGTCGTTCGAGCAGGGCACTGAGATCCCTGATTTCGTGACCCAGCGTGAGCACTCGCGTTTCTTCTTCGCGCAGCGCGCGCTCCAATTCTTCCAATTGCCGCATCACGTCGCGCAACTCGCGCTTCATGGAAAGCGGGCCTTCCATGCGCTGCTTGCCGCCGGTCACGGTCACATTATGAAAGCATTCTCCGCTCTGGGAGAGGAAAAAAGCGTCGGGATTCTCCAACGCAAGGCCGCGCGCAACGTCGACTTGGGGAACGATGTAACCGTCGCGCAGCTTGGGCAGAATCACCTCCAGCGATTTGCCGAAGCCATCGAGCACGCGAATTGTGTGCTTCAACGGTAGGATCTGGGCGGCGGGAGGCGCGCAGTGTGCAGCCTCATCGAGTACGAATGAGAATTTAGCCTGCGAGTCCTCGGGATGAACCAGAAACGTGGCGCGGCCGTCCACGTCAGAGCGCAACACGCGCAAGCCCTCATCCGCGGCATCCCAGGATTTCACGACAATGTAGTTCAGCTCATCACGCAGAAAATCTTCCACTACGCGTTCGAACCGGGGTTCTACTTCCAGGAAATCGGCCAGGACTCCGACCGGTGCGAGACCACCTTGCATGACGCCGGATTGAAACAGACGGCGTACCGACTCGGTGGAATATCCATGCTCGGCGATGACTGCTTCGAGCGAGCCTTTCTTGCCAAGCGCGGTGGCGTATTCTGCCCGAAGAACGTCGAGGTTCGTCTTGGCGCGTGTTTCTTCCAGCTTCTTCGATTCGATCAGGCGGCGCAGTTGGCTGATTTCTTCGGTGATGCCGCTGACCCGCTGGCTTACGCTTTCGAATTCCAGGGCAAGCTGACCGCGTTGCCCGCCAAAAGCCTGCACCTGATTGTTGGCGCTCTCAATCTCGATTTCCAGGCGGCGCGCCTCGCGATCGACTCCCGCCAGGCGTTCCTCAGCCTGGGCAAGTTGATTGCGGAGCCGCGATGATGATGAAACCGCATCGAAGATGGCGACACGCGATTCTTCCTGTTGCCGCTCAGTGTCCGCCAAGCTGGCGGAAGCCGCGGCAGCCTCCTGCTGGCACATCGCAAAATCGCTTTGCGCGGCCGCCAAATCGGCTGCGGCGGACTCGAGAATCTGCCGGTTCGTCTCCTGCTCGGCTTCGAGCGCAGTCAGGCGATGGCGTGCCTGAGCCAGTTCGGCTTCGGCTGACGCCGAACGCACCACCAACTCGGCACAGCGTTCTTCGTTGTGACGGCGGCGCGCGTGCGCGCGATCCACTTCCAAAGCAATCTGGCTGATGCGGTCGCGGTTCTCGCGCAACTCGCTTTCAATCGCGTATCCCCGCTGCGTGCGCTCCGAATGTTCGGTCTCCAGTTGTTGCACTTGCGTGGAGCGATGCTGCATCTCCTCGCCCAGAGCGTTGAGTTGCGCGTCGATTTCGGCGCTCTCCTGCTCGATCGCCGTGAACTTGCTGGCCAGGACCAGGCGCAGCTTGGCCCGCATTTCCTCGCGCAAACGCGCATAGCGCTCGGCCTTCGAGGCCTGCCGTTTCAGCGAATTCATCTGTCGCGTGACTTCCTCGAAGATGTCATTCACGCGCGCGAGGTTCAGCTTCGCTTCCTCAAGCCGCGCTTCCGCCAGCCGCTTCTTGGTTTTGAACTTGGTGATGCCCGCAGCCTCTTCGAGAATGGCGCGGCGATCCGTTGGACGGCTGCTCAAGATTTGCCCAATGCGCCCCTGCTCGATCAGCGCATAGGACTCAGGCCCCAACCCCGTGCCCATGAACAGTTCCTGAATATCGCGCAGGCGGCAAAGCTTGCCATTCAACAGATACTCGCTGTCCCCGGAGCGGAACAATCGCCGGGTAACCACAATTTCTCCTGCCCGGAACTGCTGCTGATTGAACTTTCGCCGGCGGATCTTCAGCACGACATGCGGAGCCGCCGTTCCCATCCCGGCATCGGGGGGAGGCGCGGTTACGTTGTGCGCCGGCAGGGCGAAAATCGGCTCATCATCAGGGAAGGCCAACGCGTTGGTATTGATCTTCGACCGCGGAACTTCGATTTCTTCCATCTTCCCGGGCTGCGCATCTTCTACCGCGCGTTCCGTATCAGCCGCAGAGTGCGCCCGGATGGCCGCCTCATCCCAGTCTTCGACCGTGCGAGCGTCAGGTTCCGGCATGTCATCCTGAATATCAATTTCCGTCGCGGCGTGGGCGTCCGCTCCGCCATAAACTTCAGGATCAATCAGCGTGAGCGAAACTTCAGCCATGCCGGTCGGTTTGCGATCGCGCGTGCCCGCAAAGATCACGTCTTCCATGCGCGATCCGCGCAGCGTCTTGGCCGACTGCTCGCCCAGCACCCACGAGATTGCGTCGGAGATGTTCGACTTGCCGCAACCGTTCGGGCCGATAATGGCCGCCACGCCGTCTCCGTGGAACTTGAGTTCGGTGCGGTCGCAGAACGACTTGAACCCCAGAATCTGAAGTCTCTTCAGTTTGAGCAACGTGAACTCCTTGGAACCAGTGGCCAGTCGTCAGTGGCTAGTTGCCAGTTTTTTGAGCCCGGTTCGTCGCGCCAATCGTGTGGGCACGAGTGTTTACTCAGGAGATTCCTTCTCCCATTGGATGCCCACTCGGGCCTGATCCGGGCCGCATTTGCACGCCATTTCTCACCCCAGGCTGGTAAGGGTGAGCACAAAGTTAAGCTACTGTAACGGTGAAATCGGGGCGGGGTCAAGCAATATAACACTATATATAGTGTAGGCTTACGGACGAGCGCGTTGTATTGCACAGACATTGCGACAGATGGACAGTTCGAGAGTGGAGACGGAAACGGAGGTGGGAGAACCGCGAGAGCGGAATAAGCCTAGCGCATTACGATCAAGAAAGGCAATGGCGAAGGCGTGGAGGTGGCAATCCATTCGATCTCTTTGCCGGTATGTTCGAGGGCACGGTTTTGCAGCTTTAGGGTACGGCTTGCGCCGAGCAGGGACCTTTATCTTCGACCAGTTTGTTCACTGTGAATTGCCGGTTCCCGGCCTCGTCTTTATGTTTCTTGCCTTTCACTTTCAACCGTCGTCCGTTGGCGACCGTGACGTCCCCGGGAACAAGGACGTACGTTTTGTGGTCTGCCGCAGTGATGCGAGAAGTTCCTTCTACGCTCTCTACACAGCCCTCGATGGTCGGGTGCTTAGGAATGACTAAGTAGACGACGACTCCGATAGCGGCAATGGCGCCAATGCCGATGGCAGCGATCTCTCCGTTGGATGGGCCGATGTGACCCCAAGAGGGAGACGTTTGCGCCGAAACCTGCGCCGGCGCGATGCACAAAACTGCGCTTACCAGGAGAAGAATCACTGGAGAGTTCGAAATAGCGGTCATCGGACAAGACCTGATTCTGGAGGCATGTTGTTATCCCTTTCGTGAACTGAAGAGGTTGCGTTCTGCGCGGGTAAAAAATGTTCTTTGCTTAAGACAAGGCCACAAGCGAACCTGCAGAGAGTTGATGGAAAAGGCGGGGCCCGGAAAGGCTGAACGGAACTCCTCTCTGGTCAGCGATGAAGCTACTCTCGTGGTCTACTCTTGTCAAAGGCACAGAGTCCGATAATAGCCTGGGTCGTGGCCAAAAAAAGTACCGGATTGTGACTGATCTCAGCGGCCCACTACAGTTTCGGGCACGATGCTGTTGTGCCGAGTGCCTTCGTTCGTTGACGCAGGAATCCCGCGCACTTAATATGATTCGGCCAGGCGCGCGGGAGTATTTGAGTGATCGGCCAAACCATCTCGCACTACCGCATCGTCGAGAAACTGGGCGGCGGCGGGATGGGCGTAGTCTACAAGGCGGAAGATACCGATCTGGGCCGCTTCGTGGCCCTGAAATTCCTTCCTGACGATCTCGCCCAGGATCAGCAGGCGCTCGAACGTTTCCGCCGTGAGGCGCGCGCAGCCTCCTCTCTGAACCATCCAAATATCTGCACGATTCACGAGATCGGAAGAGACGGGGACCGCTATTTTCTGGTCATGGAGTTCCTGGACGGGGTCACTCTCAAACATCGCATTGCCGGGCGCCCGCTCGACCTCGAAGTGCTCCTCTCATTAGCCGTCGAAATTGCCGACGCATTGGACGCCGCCCACACAGCAGGGATCATCCATCGCGACATCAAGCCTGCCAACCTGTTCGTCACGAAACGTGGCCATGCCAAGGTACTGGACTTTGGCTTAGCTAAGGTCAGGGCCGCCTTCGATATTTCGGCGGCGGGTGGCAATAGTGCGAAAACCCTTACCCTCGAACACCTGACCAGCCCGGGAACGGCGATGGGGACCATTGCCTACATGTCGCCGGAGCAAATTCGAGCCAAAGAACTGGATGCTCGCACGGATCTGTTCTCGTTCGGCGCCGTGCTCTATGAGATGGCCACCGGACTTTTGCCTTTCCGTGGCGAAAGTACGGGAATCATTTCCGAGGCTATCCTCAACCGCCCTGCCGCTCCTTTGCTGCGTTTCAACCCTGATGTTCCGGCTGAACTGGAACGGATCGTTGACAAGTGCCTGGAGAAGGATCGAGTGCTGCGTTATCAGTCCGCTTCGGACTTGCGGACGGATCTCGAGCGCCTCAGGAGAGATACCACTTCAGCTCATACAGCTCAGGCCGTGACGCAGGCGACGGCTGTCACCGAAGTCTCGCATCGTTTCTTTGCCATCGCGGGCGTGGCCATTGCGCTTCTGTCACTATCAGCGCTGGGCTGGCTTCTCTTCAGGGGCAGAAAAGTCCCTCCTGCGTCTGCCGCGGAGTGGGTGCAGCTCACCGAATTCACCGACTCAGCCGTCTCGCCGGCGCTTTCGCCCGACGGCCGCATGCTGGCGTTCGTTCGTAGCTCTGAAACATTTGCGGGTTCAGGGCAGATCTACGTCAAGTTTCTGCCCAACGGCGAGGCTGTACAACTGACTCATGATGCGCTGCCGAAGATGAGCCCGGTATTTTCCCCGGACGGCTCGCGGCTGGCCTACACCGTCCCATGGGATACCTGGGTCGTGCCGGTTCTTGGTGGTGAGCCGCGGGTTTGGCTGCCGAACGCCTCCGGCCTTACCTGGATCGACGAACACAGCCTGCTGTTCTCAGAAATCAAGACAGGCATTCACATGGGTCTGGTCTCGGCAACCGAAAGCTGCACCGGGACCCGCGACCTCTATGTCCCGGCGCATGAGCGCGGCATGGTTCATCGCTCTTACCTTTCCCCGGATCGAAAACAGGTATTGCTGGTTGAGATGGAGAACGGGGGCTGGCAACCCTGCCGGTTGATTCCCTTTGACGGGAGCTCAACCGGCAAGCAGGTGGGTCCACCCGGGGCAGCGTGCACCACAGGTGCCTGGTCTGCGGACGGGAAGTGGGTCTATCTCAGCTCGAACGCCGGTGGCCGCCTCCATATCTGGCGGCAGCGCGTGGCGGGCGGCCAGCCGGAGCAGATTACATCGGGCCCCACCGAGGAGGAGGGCATCGCGATGTCCAACGACGGCCATTCGCTGGTTACTTCCGTAGGCACCACACAGAGCTCGGTGTGGGTGCACGACACACGCGGCGACCGCGAAGTGTCATCGGAGGGCTACTCGTTCCTCACCGCAGCCGGCACTACCCTCTCGCCAGACGGGCACAAGCTCTACTATCTGGTTCAGCGCGGCACGTCAGGCACCTTGTATGGTGCAGGAGACCTCTGGACGGCGGACCTCGAGGCCGGCCGCAACGAGGTTGTTCTCCCGGGTTTCTCCATTACCGACTACACCATCTCTCCCGACGGCAAGCGTGTCGGTTTTGTCGCGGTTGACTCGCAAGGAAAGGCCGGTATTTGGGAAGCTTCGCTGGATCGCCGTTTTGCTCCGCGGCAGCTCGCGCCTACAATCCCAGAGTCGCATTTGATCTTCGACGATGCGGGCGACTTATTCTTCGTCGCCGCCGAGGACAAGCTCAACTTCATCTATCGCATCAAAGAAGATGGAACCGGCTTGCAAAAGGCGATTCCTAATCCCATCATTTTTCTTATGGGAGTTTCTCCGGACGCAAAATGGCTGGCGGCTTTTGTCGAACTGCCCGGAGCAGCAGCGGCTGCGGTAGTTGCCTATCCCACGAGCGGCGGAGCACCGATGCCGCTCTGCGATCGATGCCAGGTGCAGTGGGCACGCGATGGAAAGTTCCTCTATGTGACGTTCCCGGTCTTTGGCGGGAATGGGGCAGAGCCGCGTGAAAAGGAAAAACCGAACAAGGCCTACGCGCTTCCCTTGACCGATAGCAGCGCATTCGCCCGTCTGGCCGCTCATGGCTTCAACTCCGAAGCAGAATTGGCTAAAGTGCCCGGCGTGCGGGTGATCGATCAGGCGCTAATTTTGCCCGGTCCCAATCCGTCCATCTACGCCTTTTCCAAGCAAACGGTCTACCGCAATCTGTACCGGATTCCGTTACCATGAGGCTGCCGAACGCGGGTTTCCGCCTTCATCCTTAGCAGCCGGTCTTCGCCAGCGCCGTCAGGCTGCTCCAATAAGAGGGCAGGGCGTTCCACGGATTCGGCAGCCCGAGATCCGTTACGTACACCCACAAGACATTGCGTTGTTGCGAGAGTGCGACCGCGTTCGACATCTGCGCCGAAGTGGTCGAATACACCAAATGCGAAAACTTGCTGCTCGGATAGCTGAACGCCCACGACGGCACGGCCGCATTCACGTAGTTGCTGTAGGCATCCTCGAAGACGTTCACGATGAACAGCGAATTCGAGGGCACGCTGATATTCAGATAGGACTGGTCGGGGTAGACGCCGGGATTGAGCATTACCCCGCTGCCCGATTTCTTCGCGGTAATGTAATTGGCCAGAACCTGGTAGTACGAATTGACGTAAGACGCAGCGGACGCAGTTTCATCGATAAAAATGCCGTCCACCGCGTACCAGGAATAGTATTTGTCGATGTCGCCCTCGACCGCGCTGAGCGGTCGCTTGCCATATTTTGAATACACATAGCCGAAAACCAGAAAGTTCGCTCCGGCAGCGTGAACTGTATTGACCGCTTTTACATAGTCCTGATTCAGCGACTTTCCCGGCCCGCTGCTCGGATTCATGATCAGGATGCGAGCCGTGGTCGTGGGAAGAGGAGCGTCGCTTACAGCCGTGTTCCATTGCGATGTCGGTTGCGAGGGATAGAAATATGCCGGTACGGCGATATTCTGGCAGGTCCCCGCAAACGCCACAGCGCTGCCCAGGCAAAGCCAGACCGCAAGCAGCGATTTCTTCATTTGTTGAATTCGCATCAGAATCACCTCGCAACGAGAATTTTCGCAGTAAAGAAAGGGCGCGACCCATGCCACGCCCTCTCGAAATCTTCAGTAGCGGTTACTGTTCGTACGCTCCGATGTTGATCTGCCCGCTGCCGTTCACCCTCGCGTTGCCGGCATAATCCAGCACGCCGACGGTGTTCACGCCAAGGTTCGTTCCCGCATTGAGGGCCGGCGAACCCGAGGCCAGATCAAAGTTGTAGGGCGTAGTCGTGATATTGACATAAAGCGGATCGGCGAACTTCGAGTGCGCCTCCTGCCCCGAAGCTGTCTGATACGCGGCGAATCCACTGTAGCTTTTGCCTTGCCAGTTGAAAAGGCTGCTCGCCCCCGCCGTGTCGTAGTAATCGTTGTAGTCCATCACCGCTGGATTGGGCACGCTTGTAGTGAAGTCGTAGACGAGATACTTCGAAGTGAGCGTGTAGTCGTCGAAAATGTTGTTCTCGACGGTGTTGTTGGTAGCGTAGTACTGGATCTGAAATTCACCCAGTCCTGAGTTTCCATAGGTTCCATCGTCCCACAACGAGTTGTTCACGATCACACAATGGTCGGTACCACCAACATTTTTAGAGTACCCGCCTATAGAAAGACCGACGTAAAGGGAGTGGTAGATGATGTTGTTGCGGAACAGCACATAGCTTGATGTGTGGCCGGAATGCTCGCTAGCCATCTCGCTCAGGTCGGAATCGTGGATGAGGTTGCGCTCGACAATAATGCGCGTGCAGCCATCGCAATAGTAGCCGTCGGCTCCAACCTGGTTGTGGTAGACGGGATTGGTGGTGGAGCTGATGTTGTAAATGGTGTTTCCGAAGACCCATCCGTCCCGCGCCTGATCATAAGCGGAATTGGGCGAGACGCCCTCGAATCCAATATTATCCAACCCGATATTGTCGCCATCGTGCACCAGATTGTTGGCTTCCACAAAGTATTGAACGTTGCCATCGAATGACACGTTCTCACTGCAGCCGGTCGTGTTGTGGTCAATTTCATTGCCCTTGAGGGTCACATTATTGATGGACGCCGGAGCCTGCGTGCCGTAGAGGGCAATCGCCAGCGCATTGGCTGCATTGCAGCTTGAGAGTGTCTGCACGATGTTGTGGATGTGGTTGTTCAGAATCTCGATATTGCTGCCCGCGCCCTCGAAATCAATGCCTACGGGAACCTTGCCTTTGGCGGAACTCGAGAAGTTCCGAATCTCGAATCCTTGAATGATGATGTAACTGAAAGTTCCTTCCAGGCTGAAAAGTCCGGTCTGTCCGCCCGCCGCCAGGCCGGTGCCGTCCACGATGGGCGCTTCGCCCGGATAGTTCTGGAACGTAATGTATCCCGCGGTGGAATTGCCGGATGTTGTCATCGTGACGATTTCGTTGTAGGTGCCGGCACGTACCTGGACCGTATCCCCCGCGTGAACGCTATTGGCGGCATGCTGGATGGTGCGCCAAGGAGCCGCAAGCGTCCCCGCGTTGGTGTCATTGCCCGACGTCGAAACGTAATAAGTCACGCCAGAGCGCGAAGGCAGTTGGATAGTGACAGTCGCTGTCGCGGACTTGGTCGAATCCGCCTGCGAAATTGCGGTCACCGAAACCGACGCGGGGCTCGGTACAGCCGAGGGTGCCAGATACAGAGATTCGTTGGCGGTTCCCAGAACCGTCGTCGAGACCTGGCCATTGGCTGAGCTTCCGCCGCTTATACCATTCACCTGCCACGTGACGGCCGTGTTAGTGGATCCCGTGACCGTGGCCGTGAAGGATTGCGTGGCCAGTGTGGCCACTGTGATTACGCTCGGCGAAATGGTGACGGTGACTTGCGCGATGGATTGGGTTGCAAGGCCGGCCACAATTAGAACTCCTAGGGCGATCAGCAAGAGTTGGCGGGGGCGCTGCTGGACAGCATGCGACTGCTTGCTTGTCTTCATGACGAAAATTCCTCCTGGTTGCAGCTTGGGGCCCGAAATGCGATTGGTTACGAACGAGGGTTTCGACTTCTTACGAATAGATTCTTATTGGTTCAGATAAGATACCTGCATTCCGGAGTTGTCAAGGCTTTTCTTGAGGTCGGTTTAAAGATTGGGGTGGATTCGAAAAGAAGGGCAGGAACATGAATACAATCACGCCGACCTGGCTCAACGCACTCAGGAATCCCAAGCGAGCGGCGGGAAACAGGAACGCGGAGGATTGCGGCGCCAGCCATCCCAACAACGACGGTCCGAGCATGATTCCGGCGAACATCTCGCCCACCACGCGCGGCTGATAGATCTTCAGGAAGACGTTTCCCACCAGCCGGCACACCGCTAACACGACCGCAATCTGCAGAACCAGCGTGAACATGTTTACCATCAGTGGATCTCCTTCGCTTTGGCCTGTTCGTCTCGAATTCCGCGGAACTCAATTGCCGCGCATCCAGGACAATTCTGTACGCGCAGTGTCCCCTGCAAGGATCGTGGACTTGCCTTGGTGTCGACGATCGCGGTGAGCGAAAGCGGAAGTTCACCACATCCGGCTTCTTTCGGAGTAGCTGCAGAAGGAATCAAGGTCGCATTGATCGTGTTGCCCTCGATTGGTCCGGAGGGCTCGGACCAGGTCGAGTTGGTAAAGGTCAGCGTGAAGGCTCTGCCTGACTGCGAGACCGTGAACGCAGCATTCTGGCCTAGCAGAAACTTTCCGCAGGGAAATCCGGCGAGGTGATCCTAATTGGCTGCAATTGTCCAGAGCCCGCCCACCGACATCGGTGCGGAGAATTTTCGCTCGCTTCGAAGGACTCGGGCGAGCCCGAACAGCGGCAGAGCCACCAGAAGCACATACGCGAACGCGAAATTTCTATTCGCATGTGTCACAGGCGTTCCTTTGTCAGAATGGAAATCTCACGGATGTCAGGTAGGTACGATCCACTGCGTGAAAGTGCGTGACCGGAATCTGCACGCCACCACCCACGGTGACGCCGAGCCTTCTCCACAAGTGGAACTTGCCTGCAATCAAGCCCGGGGACAGGAACACCTGCTTATCTCCTGCCAGGGAACCATTCGTCCAGAACGTGTAGTTCACCTCCAGTTCCGGCCAGAGCTTGCCCAAAATCCGGTATTGGAATGCGACGTTGTGGGCCAGTGGAGTGCCCAGTTTGTCCCTGTGGTTCGTGGGCAGTGTAATCCCGAAGGTGGTCTGAAAATCAAAGTGGCCCCAGCCTTTTCCCGCGGCAAGGGTGGGCATTAGGATGGCGCTGGTGGCCCCATTCGAGTAAGTGCCCGTGGGAACGCTTGCTCCCAGGAATGCCGTGACGATATAGTTCCCGGCCTCCTCGTTTCCGGCAGCGACGCGATACTTCAGCAGAAATGACATGTCGCCAATGCCGTCCTCGACACCAGGTTTGTCCTGGATCACGTATGGAGGCGTGCTGATCAGGATCTCGGTGTTCCTGAACGGGATTATCTCCAGTCCTTTGCCACCACCGAAATTGGTCGTTTCGAATCCTTTTTTCGGTTGCGTGGCGATATCGAAACGAAGCTGCTCCAGCAATCGCGGAGTGGTGGTGAAAAGCGGCGCGATCCAGTGCGGTTGTTCAGCATCGGCGTGTCCTGCGACCTGCAGGCGGTCTTCGATGAAAGTGCGGTCACGATCTGGCGCTGAAGACGTCTGGCCCACGGCCAGTCCGGCCATGGACAACGTCAGTACTGCAATTAGAACCTGAAATTTCCTAGGTTGAATCACCTTTTTACCTCCCGAGTCGGATTTGAACACGTCGGCCAATCGTCCAGCGATGAATGGCCTACGGCCATCTCAGGTTTCTTGTCAAATCGAACAGGAGAAGGGGGGTCTTCGGAGTTCGTGCATCCTTCGAAGCGGAACTGCCGAAGCATTTGGGCTGGAAACAACTTAGCGGGAGGGAGGGAGAGGATCAATCACACGCTAGGACGGGCGACTAATACCTTTGGACAGTTTGGGGAGTTTGTCAGCCATGCGGACGAGGTCGGCAAGGGATTCAGCTTCCATCTTTCGCATGACCTGGCCGCGGTGGATCTTGACCGTCGTCTCGCTGGTGCCTAGTTCGGCCGCAATCTGCTTGTTCAGGAGACCTTGCGTTACCAGCGCCATCACTTCCCGTTCCCGCGGAGTTAACTCTTCATAGCGCTGGCGAAGTTTCGCGATGTCCGCGGTTTGCTCTCGCCGCTGGCGGTCTCGATCGACGGCTTTGTGGATGGCGTCCAGCAGTTCCTGTTCTCGAAACGGCTTGGTCAGAAAGTCGACAGCTCCCGCTTTCATGGCTTGCACGGTGATCGGAATATCACCATGCCCGGTGATGAAGATGATCGGGATTTCGGCCCCGGCCGCAGTCAGTTCTCGCTGGAACTCCAGGCCGCTCATGCCCGGCAGCCGTACATCGAGAATCAGGCAGCTGGGAGCTTCTGCGGGAGTCCTCGCCAAGAACTCTGCGCCGGACACGAACGTCTGCACACGCATTCCAACCGACTCCAATAGATTCTTGATGGCCTCGCGAACCGCGGCATCGTCATCGACCACAAAGACAATGGGGTCGTTCTTTTTCACGCTGCCTCGCCTGTGGGCAAAGTAAATTGAAAGCTGGCGCCAGGACCGGTATTGGGGCTCGCCCACAGTCGCCCACCGTGTGCTTCAACAATGCTTCGGCTGATCGATAACCCCATGCCCACGCCTTCGGTCTTCGTTGTGTAAAACGCCTCAAACATTTGTTCAAGATGTTGCGCGTCCAGCCCGGTTCCGGTGTCGCGCACGCAGACCAGCGCCTGGCCCCGGTCATCGACGTTGGACTGGATGACTAGCTCCCGCGATCTCCCCGCGACATCCGCCATCGCCTCAATTCCGTTCATGATCAGATTCAGCAACACCTGTTGCAACTGCACTCGATCGCCGATCACCCGCGGCAGCTCCGGTTTGAGGTCACAGGTCAAGACAACCCGGCTTTTCACCAACTCTGTTCCAATCAGCGCCAGCGCCTCCTGAATTACTTCGTTGATTTCCAGCAGCGATTTGTGCGGGGAAGCCTTCTTTGAAAGCGTCCGAATGCGCTTGATTACTTCGCTGGCACGGTTACCTTCGCTAATGATGCGCGCCATCGAGTCGCGTGCCCGCTCGACATTAGGCGGCTCGGCTCCAAGCCAACGCATTCCGGCCGCACCGTTCGTGACAATCGCAGCCAGGGGCTGATTTACCTCGTGCGCGATCGATGTTGCCAACTCGCTCATCGTCATCACTCGTGTCAGGTGGGCCAAGTCGGCCTGGGTCTTATGTACAGCCTCTTCGGCGCGCTTGCGTTCGGCGATTTCCGATTCCAGTTGCTCATTGGTTTGACGCAGTTGGGCCGTACGCTCCTGCACCTTCGCATCAAGATGATCGCGCGCTTCCTTCAGCGCAGTCTCGGCGTCCTTCCGCTTTTTCGTGAACCATCCACTAAGAAGGGCTGGCAAGACGAACTGCGCCATGTACGGCAGGTCGGCGGTGTGGATCGTAAATCCACGGACTGGCGAAACGAAAAAGAAATCCAGAACAAGCGTGGCAAGAACGATCGCCGTGAGTCCTGGGCCGGTCCCTCCAAACCATGTGCCGATCACGATGGCGGCAAAGAAAAGCGGCGTGGGAAAAACCGTCGGCTTGAGAGATTGGGTTATGACAAGTGCGGATGCGACCGCCAGGATTGCAAGCCCGTACCTATAGAAACCTGATCTGATCTGGCTTTTGAAAGTCGCTGAGCTGTCCATTGGTTGCTGTGGAACGAGCAGATGGCAACAACAATCCTGAAGATTACCAGATTGGGAAGTCGGGCGACGATTCTTACAGTCATGCCTAGTCTTCCGATCGACCGGATACTCTAAACCACCGACCCGAACAAGAAAGGCGCCCCGAAGGGCCCTCTGTTGTCGGCTAAAACACAAATTGCCAACCGCTGAATTGCTCGATCTAGCCGCCCAGTTTCTCGAAGAACCGGCAAATGGTTTCAATGCCACGGTAGAAGTTCGGGATGTGAAACTTCTCGTTGGGTGCGTGGAGGTTGTCGTCCGGCAGGCCAAAGCCCATCATCACGCTGGGAATCTTCAGCACATCCTGGAAATCGGTCACGATCGGAATCGAGCCGCCGCTGCGAATGAACACCGTGTCTTTCTTGAAGGTGTCGTGCAGCGCTTGCGTCGCTGCCTCGATGTACTTGTTGTCGGTGCTCACGACGCACGCCGGACCTTTGCTCCAGACCTTGACTTTCGTCTCGATCCCTTTCGGTGTGTTCTTCTTGATAAACGCCATGTATTTTTTCAGAATGTCGTTGGGATCCTGATTGGGCACCATCCGCATCGAAACCTTGGCCTTCGCCTTCGCAGGAATCACGGTCTTGGCGCCATCGGCGATAAAGCCTCCCGGCATGCCGTGAACCTCGAGCGTCGGGCGCGCCCAGGTGCGATAGAGCACGGAATATCCAGGCTCGCCCGTCAGGACCTTCGATCCGACTTCAGTCTTGCGGTAGTGTTCTTCGTTGAAGGGCAGCCGCTTCCAGGCTTTGAGTTCGGCCGCAGTGGGGGCCTTTACGCCTTTGTAGAACCCGGGGATCAGCACTTTGCCTTTCGAGTCTTTCATTTTGCTGATCATCTCAATGAGGGCGAAGAAAGGATTTGGAGCCGCGCCTCCATACATGCCCGAGTGCAGATCAGTCTTGGCGCCAAAAGCTTCGATCTCGGTATACACCAGCCCGCGAAGGCCGACGCACAATGTTGGAAGATCGGGAGCGAAGAGTTCGGTGTCGCAGACCAGCGCAAAATCAGCTTTCAGCTTCGCTTTCTGCTTGCGGATATATTCCGCGATCGACTCGCCGCCAACTTCTTCTTCACCTTCGAAGATGATCTTCACGTTAATCGGCAGCTTGCCGCTGCCGGTTTGCATCAACGCCTCGAGCGCCTTCACTTCCATCCAAAGCTGGCCTTTATCGTCGACGGCGCCGCGCGCATAGATGTTGTTGTTGCGCTCGGTGGGCTCGAAGGGCGGGCTGTGCCACTCGTCGAGGGGTTCGGCGGGCTGCACATCGTAGTGCGCATAGCAGAGAACAGTGGGCTTGCCCGAAGCGTGCAGCCAGTCGGCGTAGATGAGCGGGTGTCCCTTGGTCGGAATGACCTCGACATTTTCCATGCCGATGCGGCGTAGTTCGCTCGCGACGTAATCGGCTGCTTTCTGGATGTCGGGCTTGTGTTCGTCGAGAGTGCTGACGCTGGGAATGCGAAGAAGATCTTTGAGTTCGTTCAAGAAACGTTGCTGGTTACTGCGAGCAAAATCCACTGCAGGAGAAGCCATAGATAAGTCCTTTCTGTGATCGGACTCTGCGGGTTGTGAGTCCGAGGAAACGAACCAGTATAACGCCGCAGAGCCGGGTATGAGGGGCGAGTAACGGCGGCGTCCCGCCAGAGCAGCCGGCGCTGCGATCGAAGCATTTTTGAGTTTGCAGCAGGCAGTGGCGGCAAGATGCCGCCACGACAGCCGGCGGGACGCCAGCGCTACGCGAACCTGGAGGGAGAAAATGCGGTTAGATCGTACTCGGGAGCGCGCCCTTCAATTACCGCCGCCATGAGTTGCGCGGTAATCGGAGCGAGCAGAATCCCGTCACGGAAGTGGCCGGTCGCCGCGTAATAGCCGGGTGTTTCGGTGGCTCCGAGAAGGGGAAGCGCGTCCGGAGTTCCCGGGCGCAGGCCGGCCCAGTCCTCGAGAATCTTTGCGCCACGAAGGTGCGGCACCAAATCCAGAGCGGCATGGTAAAAGTGTTGAATAGTCGTTGGAACGGTGCGCTTATCGAAGCCAGCTTCTTCCACGGTGGCTCCCACCAGTAAGCGGCCGTCACTGCGCGGGATCAGATATGCCTGCGGCGAACGAATCACGTGTTTGATCAAGTTGCGCGACGGCATGACGAGGCAGAGCATCTGGCCTTTGACCGGACGGGTAGGGAAGCGATGAGGAGCGATTGTTCCCGACCATGCCCCGGCACAATTCACAACCTTGGCGGCGTGAAATGAGGTCTTCTTCGTGCTAACGCCTGCGACTCGGCCCTCTGCCAGAGTCACGGCCGTGACTTCATCGCCGGAAGAAAAATCGACGCCCCGGTTCTTGGCGGTCTTCAACGCGGCAGCAACCAGCCCGCGCGGGTCCACGCTCCTTTCGTTCAAATAGAAGGCCGATCGGTCGGGCTGCGCCAATGCGGGTTCCATCTCGGATAGTGGCGCGGGCAGCAGATTTGCGGAATTGAATCCGGGCCGCTCGTGAACATGCTCCGGAGGCGGAATAATGATGGTGCCATACTCCCGCAGATCGGTCTTCATTCCGGACTCAACTTCCAATTCACGCACGAACTCCGGATACAGGCGAGCGCTGGCAACTGCTAACGGCTGGAGCGGGTCAGGTAATTCCAGGCCGCAGTCGACGAGCATCCCGCCCGCTGCATGGGAAGCTTCGCGCCCGGGCTCCCCGCGCTCGACTACGAGAACCGCGGCTCCCCGTTTGCGGAGCGAGATCGCCAGCGAGAGCCCGATGATCCCTCCGCCCACGACAATTACGTCACAGGTCTTCACGTCCGCATTGTAAAAGAGTTGCGGACCTCCGAGGCGTAGTCGTCTCGTTCTACCAATTGGCAGGTGACAGCCAATCCCCGGCTGCATAGAATGACAGCATGCACAAGTTCATGATTCGGGCGCTGCTGTTGGTCATGTTTGCGTCGGCGAGCGTGGCATTGGCACAGAAGGACAAAGATAACGAGCCGACCTCGTGGATATACTTCAACGTCATCAAGGAAGATAACGGCAAGCCGGTGCGGAATGCGGCCGTGATTATGCATCCCGTGAATGACAAGGGCAAGCAAGGGCGTGGCGACCTCGAACTGAAGACCAATCCCGAGGGAAAGACGGAATTTGACGGGGTCCCGTATGGCAGGCTGCGGGTACAGGTGATCGCGTCGGGCTTCCAGACTTACGGCGATGATTTTGACATCGATAAAGAGAAAACCGAAATCACGATCAAGCTGAAGCGCCCCAAGGGGCAATTCTCCATCTACGACGATCACGCGACAGACAGCAATCCGCCGCCGAAGCAGGACGCTCCGCCCGCCGATCAGAAAGACAAGAAGCCGAACTGAAACCAATTTGAGATTGTAGATTTCAGATTGAAACTGGCGCAGTAGGATTTCAATCTACAATCTGAAATCTACAATCTACAATCTGAAATCCTTCTACAGTGCGGGGTTTCCTCATGGATTATCTTCTCAAGACAGAACCTTCGACCTATTCCTTTGCCGACCTGCAGCGGGAAAAGACCACCATCTGGGATGGCGTCTCGAATCCCGTAGCCTTGAAGAACATGCGCGCGATGAAGCCCGGTGAACGGCTGGTGATCTATCACACCGGAGACGAAAAGAGCGCGGTAGGAACGGCCACGGTTGTATCGGTGGATGCGTCCGATCCCGGCAATCCGCAGCTGAAAATCAAAGTTGGAAAGCCAGTCGCAAAACCGGTGACACTGGCCCAAGTCAAGGCCAGCACGATCTTTGCGGATTCACCTCTGGCGCGGCAGGGAAGGCTCAGCGTGGTGCCGCTGAACGAGGCACAGTACAAGTTTCTGACAGGCGAATAACCGCAAATCAAAAGCCCCACTTCTCCTAAGTTGGAAGAAGTGGGGCACGACTCACCGTCTCATCCGTCGAGGCCTTACGAGGCTTTGGCGTCGCGGCGGATCAGGGCTGAATCCAGGAAGTAGCCCAGTCCCAGCGTGAAGGGGATGGCCCCGAACGCGGCCGCCATCAAGGCGTCAGGTTCGACGCGGGCGATGATGCTGAAGGTCAGCATGAAACCAATGGCTCCCGCGATGAGCAAAATGCCGGCACGCCGGGAGCGCGCAGATTCGGAAAGTTCAGCTTGCATAGGAACTTCCACTCCGCGAGCCATTGCCGCCATGCGCTCGTCCGTGCGCAGTTTGCGCACGCGGTAAAAAATGTACAGTCCTACGATCGCGATGGGAAACGTGAAAACCATGACCACTGCTGCGAGTCCGGTGAGTCCTTCCATGACAGTTCTCCTTCCTGCTGGGTTTTCGCCCGCAAGAACTCGTTTTCTGGTTAAAGGTACGACGGGAAGGCCAAGAAAGTTCCCGAACAGCCAACTTTCAGCGGGGAGATGGGTTTGAAGGTAATAGGACACATCAGGGATTTGATTCTGCCCTCTTCCCAACCAGTCAATGGAGACAAGATGAAATTTGCAACATCTTATGGAATCTTTGCGATAACGGCTGTGGCGTTGGCTATGCTTGGCACCCAACCGCTGCGGGCACAGGAAACGAAAGAAAGTGTGACGGTAGACGGCGTAGACCGGCAATTCATGGTGCGCCTGCCCCGCGGATACGACGCCCAGCAACATTATCCCGTCGTGATCATGCTGCACGGCATGAATCAAGATCCGGACGACATCGAGCGCCTTACGCGATTCGACGAGTTGGCCGACAAGGACAGCGTCATTGTGATTTATCCCGCTGCTCTGCACGGGCGTTGGAATGTGGGCGTTCACCCTGAGTTGCGGCAGCCGATGATGGGTCCGGGGCCGCGTCGTCGAAGGGGATATCCCGGCGGCGGATATCCAGGCGGAGGCTATCCCGGAGGAGGCTACCCTGGCGGAGGCGGTGGTTATCCCGGGGGACAGCGCCCGAACCGTGAACCGGATCAGGAGCACCGGCAAGGCCCTTCCGATGATATTGCCTTCTTCAATAAGATGCTCGACCAGATCGGTTCCAAGGTTTCCGCCGATTCTTCCCGCATCTATGCTGTCGGCCTCTCTGAGGGAGGATTCATGAGCCTGCGCCTGGGCTGCGCACTAAGTGACCGGATCGCCGCCGTCGCTGCGGTGGGCGCTGACATGCCGAAAACGATGATCTGTGTGCCCACGCGCCCCGTGCCGCTGCTCATGATGAATGGCACCTCCGACCCTGTGGTCCCCTATGGCGGAGGCACCGAGCACAATCTCAACCTGCGGACGCTTTCGGCCGAAGACAGCGCCAAAGCGTGGGCTAAGATCGATCACTGCGCAGAGAAACCCGAGCACAGCAAACTGCCAAAAGGGAAGGGCGGCATGGAGACGAAAGTCGATACTTATGGCGGCTGCCAGCAGAATTCGCAGGTCGTCCTCTACAGCGTGAAGGGCGGAGGGAATACGTGGCCGGGCGGCGAGCAATACGAAGCCGAGAATGCGATCGGCAAGACCAGTTCTGATCTCGACGCCAATCAGGTGATCTGGAGTTTCCTCGTCACGCGCAAGCTGGGGACAGAGAATGCGAATCAGAAGTAAATCAGCCCCCTAATCTTTTTCCACAAAAAACAAACCCCACTTCTCGCCGAAAAACAGCAAGGAGTGGGGTTTCCCGGATTAGTCATGCGTTAGTGGGAATGGTCATGGTGCTGGGGCGGTGTGATGCCGGTGTAGTCTCCATTGACCTTGGCATCGTAGGGGCCATTCAACATGTCGAAGCCGTTGCCGGCCACGGCGATCTGGCCCTGACTCCACACGATGTTCTGGTTTGAGTCGATTTCAATGACCTGCATGTTGTACTGATCGCTGATCAGGACATTGCCGTTCTTCAGCATCAGCGCCCGGCTGGGAGCAGGATTGGAAACGCTACCGGGGCGCGCGTTCGTGTAATAGCTCCATATCACGGTGCCGTCGGAGGCGACGTCGAGAATGCGGTTGTTGCCGCCATCGGTGATCAGCGTGGTTCCATCCGACAGGCGGCTGGCAAAGGCGGCGGCATTCAGTTCGCTGCACGTCGCGCAGCCGTAACTCCAGTGAATGTGTTTCTTGCGGTCGACTTCGATGACCCGGTTGTTGCCTTCATCCGCGATGAGGATATGGCCATTTGCGAGCAGTTCGGCGCTGTTGGGGTTATTGAGCTGGTTGAAACCATCTCCCGTTATTCCGGTTTGGCCGTACTGCCACACGATCTGTTTGCCGTGATTCACTTCAATGACGCGTGCGTTGCCCTGGTCCGTGATGAGGATGTGGTGATTAGGGAGCCAGGTGTTCTGCACCGGAGTGTTGAGTTGATTGGGGCCTCCGCCGGTCACGCCGGCTTGTCCGTATTGCCAAGTGATGTTGCCGTTGGGATCTACAAGCATTACGCGGTTGTCGGGGCATCCGTCCGGGCAGGTAGGCTCCGCTCCGGCAGGTACGCCAGTGCCTGCGACGAGAGTCATTGCGCCGACGCGCTGTGCATCGTTGACGCCGACGACAGAAGTCGGCCCGGCAACGCTGGAGCCGTCTCCAAATTGCCAGATGATCTCGTTCGTATCGGGATTTACTTCGATGAGACGATTATTGTACTGGTCCGAGATCAAAACGTTTCCGGGTGTGTTGAAACCGTTCCCCTGGGCCTGAGCTGAAAGCGCGCCGGCGGCGATGAGCGCCGCGGCGCAAGCCCAGATCTTCAGTTGACAAAAATTCATGACAATCCTCCTGTGCAGTTCCGCGCCGCCATCCCGCGAGATGAGGCGCCGGGCTGGGCATTTGCGGGTCACGCATTGGCAGCATCCGGCCGCCAGCGTGTTGACCATGAGTTTGTTATGTCAGCCAGAAGTAATTGTCATCAGATTGTCAAAACCCTGTCACATCCGGTAACCGGTTAGTGCAATTGCTTGCGGAGTTCACGACGCAGAATCTTGCCGGAGGCGGTTTTCGGGACCATGTCGACAAAATGTAATTCGCGAGGTTGCTTGTAATGGGTAAGGCGATCGGCAACAAAGCCGCAGAGTTCGTCGGCGAGCTTTTGCCCGCGGGCGAATCCGTCGCGCAGGGCCACAAAGGCGACGGGAATCTCTCCCGCTTCTGAATTGGGGCTGCCTACGACGCCGCATTCCTTGACTGCCGGATGCTCCAGCAGGACGGCTTCGACTTCAGCCGGAGCGACGGGAAATCCTTTGTACTTGATCATTTCTTTACGGCGATCAACGACGCGGTAAAAACCTTCGCGATCGCGGGTAACAATGTCGCCGGACCAATACCAGCCATCACGCAGAACGGCGGCCGTCGCCTGGGACTCCTTCCAGTACCCAAGCATGAACTGCGGGCCGCGCATCACCAGTTCGCCCGGCAATCCGGAAGGAGCTTCGGTGAGATCGTCAGGTTTATCGCCTGGGTCGATTTCAGGTTGGGCGAGAACTCGGCAATCGGTTTGGGCGAGGGGGTGGCCGACGGAATCGGGACAATAGAGTGCCGGATCAAGGTAGCCGACGTGAGTGACAGGAGAAGCTTCAGTCATGCCGTAGCCCTGGCACACGAGAACATTGGTGAGCGCCGTAAAACGGCGGGCTAGATCGGGAGCAAGAGGCGCAGCGCCTGATTTGACCCACCGGAGTTGGTGCTCGCGCGGGAACTGACCGGCTTCGGCCGCCTGGCACAGAGCATTAATGATCGGCGGCACCAGCGGCATCATCGTGGCCGCTTCGCTGCTGATCAGTTCGATCATTTGCTGAGGGTTGAATCGTGGCATCAATACCAGTGTTGCGCCCAGAATCAGCGCCGGATTGAGAATCACGTTCAATCCATAGATGTGGTAAAGAGGCAGGCAGCACAGGATGCGATCCGCCGGATTGATTTCCGTCGCATGCGGGCCGAGGAGTTGATAAATGTTCGCGATCAGATTGAAATGCGACAGCATCACTCCTTTGGGTAGTCCCGTGGTGCCGCTCGAGTAGGGAAGCGCAGCCAGAGCTTGATCGGGCGATTGAGTTGGTTCGGGGAAGACCGCGCTGAGCGGACGGAGCAGGTTGGCAAACGGCTCGGCGCCGGCGGCAGTTTTTCGCGTCGCATAAACACGCCGCAGGTCAGGTAATCCACCCAGGTTGATGCCCTCGATGTTTCCCCCATCGGTGATCAGGCAAACCGCACCGGAGTTCTCCAGTTGATAGCGCACCTCGCGCTCGCGATAGGTCGGGTTGAGCAGTGTGGGTGTGGCGCCGGCGAGCTGCGCGGCATGGAAGGCGGCGCAGAATTCCCACGAGTTCAGCAGGAAGATGGCGACGACTTCTCCGGGACGGACGCCGGCTCCAATCAAACCGCGGGCAACCGACTCAACCATCTCTCCATATTCCGCGTAGGTCAATCGCCGGCCGCAAGACGCGTCGACCAGTGCCAGCTTGTTGGCATTGCGGCGGCATGAGTCGAGGACCAGGTTGGGGAGGAAAAGATTCTGCGGGTCGGCGTAAAGTTCGGTGCGCAACATGCCGCACAGATTGTAAATGGAAAAGACTTCCGAGGAACGACCACACTCGCAGAGGCAATCAATGCGTCTTAGAAATGCGGGCTAGCTGGCCAGTTTGCGCAGAAATTCTTGTTCGTCCATCCGATACTTGAAGGCTTTACGGCCATCGATGAATACGACAGGCACTTCGTCGTTGAACTGGCGGCGCAACTCCGCATCCATATCGACGTCAATCTCTTTCCACTGAAAGCCGCCGCGGCGCGACAGCTTGGAAAGGCTCTCTTTCACCACTTCGCAAAGGTGACACCCCTTGCGGGAGTAAACCACGACAGTGCGAGGCTCCGGCATGCGGCACAAATTCTAGCGCGAAGAAATCGGCGTTTCTATAAGAAAAAAGTGGGTCTAGTGGTCTGACCAGCCAGACCAGGCATGGTCGAAGCGGTAGAATGCCCGTGCATGCAGAACCAGCCCTCCAAACCGCTTGCCGGAAAAACCGCTTTGCTGACGGGTGCTGCCCGGCGTCTGGGCCGAGCCTCGGCTCTGGCGCTGGCGCAGGCAGGGGCGGATGTGGCTATTACATTCCTGACCTCCGCCCGCGAGGCCCGAGAGACGGTCATGGACCTTTCCTCCTTGGGCGTGCGGGCGTTCGCCTTGCGTTGCGATGTAACCGACAAGAGCAGCGTCCGGGCCATGATGAAGGAGGTTGGGCGAGAACTGGGACGGATTGATATCCTGGTGAACAATGCCGCGAACTACG
The DNA here is from genome assembly GCA_035309485.1 of Candidatus Sulfotelmatobacter sp. Classification (GTDB taxonomy): domain Bacteria; phylum Acidobacteriota; class Terriglobia; order Terriglobales; family Acidobacteriaceae; genus Sulfotelmatobacter. The sequence continues at coordinate 29,283 of DATGFC010000064.1, read as the reverse complement.
AGACCGCCGAGTTCGAAAAGCTGACCCTACGCCAATGGGATGCCATGTTTGCCGCCAATACGCGGGGGCCGTTTCTAGTGACGCGCGAGGCGCTAAAGTGGATGCGGCGCAGCCGCGGCAAGGGCGCGCCCCCGGTGCAAGCGAAGATCATCAATATGGGTTCGCTAGGCGGCCTGCGCCCGTGGGCGACGCACGCGCACTATTGCTCGTCCAAGGCCGCGCTGCACATGCTCACGAAGGTGATGGCGAAGGCGCTCGCGCCCGAGATTGCGGTGAATGCGGTGGCCCCGGGAATGATCGACTTAGGCGAAAAGTCCGCCGCGGCATTCATGCGCCGCATGGCCAAGCAGACGCCCATGGCCCGCAACGGCCGGGGGGAAGAAATCGCGGCTGCAGTCCTGTTTTTTGCGACCGCGCCGCAGTTTATTACAGGGCAGATTCTCGCCGTCGACGGAGGATTGGGGCTCTAGGCTTGCGCCGTTTCACCTCTGGCACTCGATTGGCCGAAAGCCTCCTTGGTGGGCGTGCTCCCGCACCATTTGTTCATTCGGCGCTGAAAGCTTGCTGGAAATAGCCATTGCCGGGCAGCCAAGGTATATTGAGGTCGAATGAAAAAATCGAAAGGCAAAGCTTCAAATCGCCGGAGCACTGCCCAGCCAGTGACCGCCGGCGCGGGCGCCTTGAACCCTCGCGTAGCGGTTGCGATCATGGCGGCGGGCAAGGGAACGAGGCTGAAATCCCAACTTCCTAAAGTTTTGCATGAAGTCGGGGGTAAGCCGCTGCTGGAACATGTAATCCGCGCGGCGGTGCAGGTCGTGCCGCCGAAAGACGTTTATGCCATCGTCGGACACGAGGCCGATCGTGTTCGCCAAGCCATCAAGCACACTGGCGTCAACTTCGTGTTGCAGGCGGAGCAGAGAGGCACTGGTCACGCTCTGATTGTCGCGCGCGAGGCGCTCGCGGGATACGACCACGTCATCGTGCTCTCCGGCGACGCTCCCATGATTACTCCCGAAACGATCAGCCGCCTGCGCAACTTTCATCTTGAGCAGCAAGCCGCCATGACGCTGTTGAGCGCCGAACTGGAAAATCCCACCGGGTATGGACGGGTCTTGCGCAAGAGCCCACGTAGCGCTGACGTGCGGGCAATCGTCGAAGAAAAGGCCGCTAGCGCAGAGCAGAAGAAGATTCGGGAGATCAATTCGGGGTTTTACGTTTTTTCCGTCAAGGATCTGTATGCCAACATCGGGGGCCTATCGACGGGAAATGTTCATGCCGAGTATTACCTGACCGACATGGCCGAGGTACTGCGCACGGCGCGGCGCCGCGTCGTGGCTTATGAAACTGCGACCCCGAATGAGGTGCTGGGCGGAAACACGCGGGCGGAATTAGCCGATATCGATCAACAGATGCGGCTGGCGAAGTGTCGGCAGCTTATGGCCGATGGAGTGACCATCTTTTATCCGCCAACTTGCGTGATTGATGTCGATGTTGCCATTTCCCCGGACACCGTGATCGAGCCCTACGTGCAATTACTGGGAAATACAACGATCGGCACAGCCTGCCGCGTGCGGTCGTACTGCGTGATTCGCGACTCCCAGATTGGAGACGGCGTAATGATTCGCCCGGGATGCGTGATGGAGGATGCTCACGTCAGCGCCGGCGCAGTGCTCGGCCCGTATTCGCACCTGCGGCCGGGCAGCGAGATTGGCGAGGGAGCCCACGTCGGAAATTTCGTCGAGACCAAGAAAATCAAGCTGGGAAAAGGATCCAAGGCGAACCATCTGACTTATCTGGGGGACGCAGAGATCGGTGCCGGCGTAAACATCGGTGCGGGAACCATCACCTGCAACTACGACGGCGTGCACAAGCACAAGACCGTTATTGCCGATGGAGCTTTCATCGGCAGCGATAGCACCCTGGTAGCTCCAGTGCGGGTAGGCAAAGGCTCATACATCGGCGCGGCTTCATGCATAACGGACGATGTCCCGGACGAATCGCTGGCGATCGGGCGAGGCCGCCAGGTTGTGAAAGAGGGCTGGGCGAAGCAGAAGCCCGCTGAGAGGAAGTAAGTAAGGGCCGCCCGGATTCGACAATTCCTCACTGCTGACTCCACCGTTGTAAACCTTGACGACACTCCAACGCGCTGTAAAATGACGCGGATTCCCCGGGGCTTCGAAAATCTCACCTAAATCAGGAGAAACTATGCGTAGTTTCAAGACAATTCTTCTCATGGCAGTTGCGACTCTTTTGCTGGCGGGTGTTGCGCCAGCGCAGAAAAAAACAAAATCCGCGGACGCCGACTACATAGCGCAAGCCTTGTCGGCCGCTCCCAAAGCGGTCGCCAAAGACGCGGCCGTCGCTCGCATGGAAACTGATGGGAAAATGACGACGCTGCGTGACGGCAAGAACGGATTCACCTGCATGGTGCTCAAGGGCGAGAAAATGTGCGCTGACGCCAACAGCATGGAATTCTTCGGTGCCGTGATGAAGCACGAACCGCCGACGGACAAGTTGGGACTAGTGTACATGCTATCCGGACATGATGCCGGCGCAAGCAATACCGATCCTTTTGCGACAGGTAAGACGGCGGACAATCACTGGGTGGTGACGGGTCCGCACGTGATGATCCTCGGCTCGGCCAGCAAATCGTTTGGGCTCTCCAAAACGCCCGAGGCAGACCCCTCGAAGCCTTACATGATGTGGGCCGACACGCCTTACGAGCACGCGATGATTCCGGTCACGTCCGAGGCCGGCGCGGCAAAATCGGCAATGCCGAAAACCGAAGCTAAAAAATGATCAGAAGACGGATTCGCAAAAGAGAAAAAACGTGGGGAAATAAAAAAGGCACCGAGTTTTGCACCTCGGTGCCTTTTTCGTACGAGCCTGTCTAGTGGGAAACCGCGGCGAACAACTCCGAGTGCATCAGCGACTGGAACTGCTGGTCGCTGGCCTTGAAGTGAACACTCAAGTTCGAGCCATCGGAATCGACGGTCGTGTTGTCCACGGCCACCTTCTCGGCCGGCGTGGCGCTCATTTTCTTGTAGAGGATGCCGGCCTTGACCAGGGATGACATGGTACCCGCTGTCACGGAATCAGAAGTCACGACGGTGAGGTCGAAGTTTACGCCACTGTTAAAGCTCATGGTGTAGCGCGAGCCCATAATGCGTTTCTTAATGGTCTCGTAGTCGGCAACTTTCGAGGCGTCGCCAAGGGCGGAGCGCATCATGTTCTGCGTTCCTTGCTGGTCCAGAATGCTCCACACCGGCGCGGAATCTACGTTGGTCATCATGTCGGCCATGGTCCCATTGGTATCAAGCCCCAGCACCTGGCCGTCGCGGGTGTCGAGAGCGATGCGAATCGCGGTCGGATCCGCGAACAGCAGCGTGCTGTCATCCAGAAAAGTCATGACGAAGCCGCCGTCCATAGGATAGAGGAACGCCTGCCCATATTTCTTAGGCTTGTAGTTCTGCAGCTTCATCTTCTTGAGCACAGTTTTCATGTTGAAGGGACCCGCCGCCACTCCCAGTCCCCTGACGCCCTGCTTGCCCGAGCGAAACGACGCAAAGGTCAGCGTGTCCACATCCTTCTCGGGATCGATGCCAATGTTCTTGAGTGCGGACTCGAATTGCTTGATGTTATCGGGCATCAACTGTTGCTTCAGCGCCATCGCGGTGGGCGAGTCCTTCAAGGCCCGATAATCCACGGAAATCAGTTGCAGCAGATCGGCCGGAACGCAGGTGCGGGCCGACGAATTCAGCGGCATGGCATAGGCCATGCTCACCAGCAGGGCAGAAACCAGGCAAACCTTCAAAATTCTCATAACGCCTCGAATCGGGAAAATGGTCAGAATTGCGTGTACCTTGTTGGATGCACGCTCAAGCCTTCTCGTTAGTAGATCGTATTATTGTATTTTACTTGCACATCAAGCGGCATAAACAAAAGGACAGGCACCGTTGACCGATTTGGAACCGCTAGGCGTGTTAACGATCATTTATTTGTCAACCACAGAGCGGAAGGGCCGCCTTTCGTGTTGAATCTACGAAGGCCTGAAGGGCAAGATTCACCCGTGTCTAGCCGCGGATTATGGACGTGCGCCGCCGGACTGTGTCGGCAAAGCTCAGATCTTTCAGCGATGCCAGGTTGATCTCCACGTTGGCTAATGCCCCGGTAATGGCCGCTTGCGCCAGCGCCGCAGCCGTCGTTAAGTCCGATTTCATATTCGGATTTGTTATGGGCTCGAGCATTTTCACAAGCTGCGCCACCTCGTGAGCCTTTTCCGCGACACCCAGCGGAACTGCGGTCGCTTCCTTCAGTGCCGCTTCAATCAATGTCTCGCCGGATTTGTCGTCAGCTGCCGTGCGGGCCGCTTTATAGGCCTTCATCACGGAATCGTAAGACGCCGCGTCCGCATCCACCGCCGCCTTTAATTCCTCCCGCAGCGAAGTCAGGCTGGCGATCGCCGCGCTGAGCTGAGTCTCGTATTGCACATACGCCTTCTTTCCGCGAGACATCGACGCAACCATCGTGGCAAGCCCTGCCGCCATCGCGCCCGCAGCGGCGGAAGCGCTACCTCCGCCCGGGGTGGCCGTGGGCGCCGCCAGTTGCTCAATAAACGGCTCGACCCCGGCGCGCAGCCCGCCCACCGCCATCTTTCCTCCCATGACAGCGGCCAGGCGGTTCTCAAGAATCAACGACGAATCAAAATTCTCCACCTGCAGAAACCACTCGGCAGCCTGTTCCAGCGCTTTCTTCGGGATCAGCCCGACAATTTCGCTGGACACCGGCATCACGCCATAGCGCGCCGCCTCGCGCTTCACCATTTCGAACACGCGGTGAATGGGTGTCTGTTCAAAATCGGTGAGATTCATCGATACCTGGGCGAGACCCCGCACCAGGAATCCCGCGCCCTTCACAAAGCGCATGCCGCCGCTCGAAAAGCGGACGGCCTTGGCGATCTTTTTTGCAACCTCCACATCGGGGGTATTGAGGAAAACGTTGTAGGCAATCAGGAATTTACGCGCTCCCACCACCGTTGCCCCCGCCGTAGGATGCACGCGCGGTTCGCCGATATCCGGCCGACGCGCCGGGTTGGTGGCAATCTCCGCACGAATGCCCTCGAACTGTCCCCGCCGGATGTTCTCCAACCCCTGGCGCTCGGGAATCTTGGCCGCCGATTCGTACAGGTACACGGGAATCTGGTAGCGCTTCCAGATTTCTGCGCCCACATGGTTCGCCATGGCCACGCAATCTTCGATTGTGACCCCGTCAATCGGAATGAACGGAACCACGTCAGCCGCTCCCATGCGCGGGTGCGCCCCGCTGTGCAGGTTGAGATCGATGAGTTCCGCGGCCTTGCCCACGCCCCGGATCGCAGCTTCCTGAATGGCCTCGCGCTCGCCAACCAAGGTGATGACGCAGCGGTTGTGATCGGAATCCATTTCGCGATCGAGCAAGTACACGCCGGGCATCTTCATCGCTTCCACAATGGCGTCAACTTTGGCTTTGTCGCGGCCTTCAGAGAAATTTGGAACGCATTCGACGAGCGTGGACATAACGGATGAGGATATCTGCGCCAGACTAACCGCGCAAGGTTGAGAGCTCAGCTGACTAAACACTTCACCACAGGGGACACAGAGGGCACAGAGGCAATTCTTACTTGCGCTCGAAAAAATTTCCGATTCCCAGCCGGACCTGCACCGTGTTCACCCCCGGATTCAGCGTTGCCAACCCGGCATTCGAAACGTGCATGTAGCGCAATTCAAGGCTCACGTTGTGCTTCGCGCCGAGGATGTGCATCCCGAGCGCGGCCTGATCCATGAAGTTGACCGTGTTGGTTCCGGGCGGGACATCGTGATTGGTGAATACCGTGCCGCCAGTGAGCTCGAGATACGGCGAGATGCTCCCGTGACGCTCGAAATTCCACTTCAGTCCCAGAGGATCGAAGCCCACGCCGTACGCCGTATTCGTCGGCTGGAACATCAGGAAAATGGGAACCGCGTCGACGGCGTATTCAAAGCGTCCGCGCAGAAACCCGGGCAGATGCGGCCCCGTTAGAACCCATCCATAGCGCAGCCCGGCATTAAACGCGCCAATGTTTCCGCGTCCGCCGCTGACCGAGTGGCCGCCGCCTGCCCACACCTGGATTTCGTGGCCGCCTTTGTCGGGGCCAGTCTGGCCGAAACACACAGACGACCCGAGCAGCAGAGTCGCAGCGAGAAGAAGGGAAGAGCGCATGAAGGAACAATCACCATACAATAACCAGCGCACGCGGACAAACGATGCAGCGCGAAGTTAGGACTCGCGTGGATGTTCTGCAGCCAACTGCATCAGGTCGCGGGCGACGCGCGCTGTATTGTGCCGCGCCACTCCCGCCTCTTCCAGGTAATCTCCCAGCACGGGAATCACGCCGACGGCTTCCAGGGCATCAAGATCATTCACAATCTGGCAGGCGCCCTCGAGTTCATACTTGGCCCTCATCTCTTGCGAGACCGGCGTTCGGTTGATCAGCGCATAATCAAAAATCTGCTTCTGCGCATGGCGGTTGAGCGCCTGGATGTGATCGGCGGCGGTAAGGCCAAGGCTCTCGTTGGCCTGCGTCATCAGGTTGCAGAGATAGACTTTCGTTGCCGGTGATTCAACGATCGCCTGCGAGATGCCGCGCACCAGCAGGTTGGGGATGAGGCTGGTAAACAGCGAGCCTGGGCCAATCGTAATCAGATCGGCATGAGCGATGGCTTCCAGTGTCTGCGGCATCGGCCCAACGTCGGGAGGAACGAGAAACAACTCGCGGATTCGTCCTTTGCTGGCGGTGATCTTGGTTTCTCCTCGTACGCGAGTGCCATCTTCCATCAGCGCTTCCAATTCGATATTCGACGTGGTCGCCGGATAGATGTGCCCGCGAGTCAGCAAGATTTCCGAGGACAAGCGCACCGCTTCCGAAAAATCTGAGGTGAGAGAGGTGAGCGCGGCCAGGAACAGATTGCCGAAGCTGTGCCCCTCGAGACCGGACCCCTTTTCGAAACGATGGCGAAACAGTTTGGAGAGCAGGGCTTCATCTTCGCTCAACGCGACAATGCAGTTGCGAATGTCGCCCGGCGGAAGCATGTTGAGTTCTTTGCGCAGACGCCCGCTGGAGCCGCCATCGTCGCTTACGGTTACAACGGCGGAAAGGTCGCGAATGAAAGGCGCACACGGCGGCGCGGTGGGTGTCTCTGTGGGCGGGGGCACATACTGCTTCAATCCCTTCAGCAGCGTGGAAAGCCCTGTGCCGCCGCCGATTGCAACCACGCGAATACCCTGCGCCTGCGAGTTCTGCGGCGGAGCGGTTGCGAGCTCGGCGGTTTTCGATTCCATCAAAATGGGCTTTTCGGCGGACTGCTAGACAGGTTCTTCTTCGCCGAGGCCGCCTTCAGGGGAGCCAATTTCCGCTCCAGGATCGGGATAAAGCAGTTCCGTAAATCTCGGGTCTTCGGCCAGATTCTGGAAGTCGGAATCGTTTCGCGCCTGGAAGCGCAGTTGCGGGTTCATGCGCAGGGCCTCGTCCAGGTGGCGCAGCGATTCTTCGACCTTTCCCGTCAGGCAGTCGAGCGCAGCCAGGCCGTAGATCACGTAGTCTGCTTTGGCATTTTGCTTGAGCAGCTTGTCCAGATGCTCGCGTGCGGTAACGTAGTCGCCGACATTCATCAGCGACACGGCATAGTCAAAGTGCTCCTCGGGCGTCTTGAACTGCGACGCCGTCGACCGCTCCAGATGTTGATTGCAGATACTGAGATGAACCGTGGCGCGATCGCACAACTCCTTGTTCGTTCCGGTGAGAACCTTCTGAAAGTGAGGCTTGGCCTTTTCGAACTTGTGTTCCTGCATCGCCCGCAGGCCGAGCTCGTAACTCTGCAGAGCCTGTGTATAGCGCGGATCTTCTGTTGCAGCCTTTTTCGCAGTCGGTTTCTGAGCCATGTGCAAAACTCTTCCTGTGCTCCTGGTAATGGGGGAACTCCTTACGTTGCGCTTCCTGCCTGAGCTTTAAAGTATCGCCCAAAGCTCGGGTGCAGGTCCAGTTTCGGATGGGGCGGCTGCCGTCCTAATCCATGCTCGCGGCGCCCAGCAGATCGATCTGTTTCCACTCTCCCTTGATAATCCCTGCCCGAATCTGAGCCGCAGTCTTGCCTTTTTTGTGCTGCTGGTACGAATAGTAAAGCTCCTTCAGGCAAGTGGCGCACTGGGCTCCGTGCGTGCCTTCGAAGCAGCTGTGCAGGCTGTTATGGCCCATCCGGTCGCAATAACAGTAGCAGGGCTGCTGATGCAGCACGGTGGGAATCTTCGCCGCCAGTTCGTAGGCGTGTGTCTGGTAGGGATACTCCGCGTCGGCTCCCCAGAGATCCGCTTTCGTCAGGATTCGCGGCAGTTTGGTGCCTTTCGGCGGCGGCCCCGCATTGTAGGCCGGAGCCCCGCCTTCTTCCTGCGGTGCCGCCCATTCGGCAGAGAGGCTCAGCGTTACGAGAAATAGAAAAGCTAAAGTGAGGCCGCGGTACAGAATCCTGTGTTGAAGTAAGCGCGTCATCGATATCTCCCGAGTGAGCTATTGTAACCCGTCAGCCACTGGGGCCGGCTGAGTCCAGTTATCGTCTATTGTCCTGCGAAGATTGTCCTGCGAAGCCATACAACCCGCTTCCCCAGAAACGAGTTCTGTATAACAATAGAGACGCATGCCAGAAATCTTTCCAGACCCTGGCTCAGCAGGGGAGATTGGGGTCCCGGTTCCCGCCGCTGCTGCCGTGGGGCAACCCGTTCCTCCCGCTACTACAGTTTCGCCCATCATCGTGACTCAGCCGATTCGGCTCGGTACCGGCCTGGGCGTCTGGCTGCGTGATCTGATCATCTCCCTCGCGATATCCGCCTTCATCATCATCTTTCTGTATCAGCCGGTAAAAGTGGAAGGCACTAGCATGATGCCCTCCCTCGAAGACCAGGAACGCATCTTCGTGAACAAGTTTGTATATCGGCTGGAACCCATTGAGCGTGGGGATATTGTTGTATTTCGGTATCCACGCGATCCTTCCAAGAGCTACATCAAGCGCGTGATCGGCATGGCGGGCGATCGCATCCGCATTGATGGTGGCCAAGTCTACGTCAATGGGCAGGCGGTGGATGAAACCTACGTTCCATCCGAGTATACGGATTCGCGATCCTACCCGGAGATCACTGTCCCCGCAAATTCGTATTTCGTGCTGGGCGATCACCGCTCCATGTCGAATGACAGCCGTGATTTCGGCTCGGTCGACCAGAGCTTCATCTATGGCAAAGCCGTGTTCGGCTACTGGCCGATGGAGAAGCTGGGCCGCGTAAGGTAAGTCTTTCCTCGTAGCCGGCAGCCAGTGGTAACGCGGGCGTCCACGCCGCCACTCCCGTCCCTGGAGCGACCATTCAAATTTCTCCCAGAGGTTTCCCACCCGTTTTCCTCAGATTTCCTCTGCGCGAGCGCTCTTCTATCTTGGCCCCCGCCACATTCCCTGCTAAACTTCATAAAATCCACTCTTCGGAGCGAGAATGCAGGCTATCCTTGCGCTGGAAGACGGAAAAGTCTTCCGAGGCAAAGGCTACGGCGCCAAAGGCGAATGCTACGGCGAAGTCGTTTTTAATACTTCCATCACTGGCTACCAGGAAATTTTCACCGACCCTTCCTACTCCGGCCAGATCGTCGTTTTAACCAACCCCGAAATCGGAAATTACGGCACCAACCAGGAAGACAACGAGGCTACCCGCCCCTGGATCGAAGGCCTGATCGTGCGCGAGTTTTCACGCGTGAGCTCGAACTGGCGCTCGCAGCAGGTGGCTGAAGAATATCTGGAGCAGTTTAAAGTGCCCGTGCTGTCAGACATCGACACGCGATCGCTGGTGCGGCATCTGCGCGATCACGGCGTGATGCGTGGAGTCGTCTCGACGCTGGAGAGCGATGCCGAGAAGCTGGTGGCGAAGGCGCGGTCGATTCCCAAGATGGACGGCACCGATCTGGCGAAAGAGGTCAGCACCAAGCGTCCGTACGTCTGGGAGGTCGGCGAGCGCTCGCACGAACCGGTCGCTGTAGTCGGAGTGAAAGACGAGCCGCCGCGCTTTCACGTGGTCGCCTACGACTTCGGCATCAAGCAGAACATTTTGCGCAAGCTGCGTGGCGAAGGCTGCAAGGTCACGGTGGTTCCGGCGCAAACCCCCGCAGAGGATGTGCTGGCGCTGAAGCCGGACGGAGTTTTCCTATCGAATGGCCCCGGAGACCCCGAACCCTGCACCTACGCGGTGGATTCCATCCGCAGGTTGATGGGTCGGCAGCCAATCTTCGGAATCTGTCTCGGCCATCAACTGACCGGCATCGCGCTGGGCGGAAAAACTTTCAAGCTGAAGTTCGGGCATCACGGCGGAAATCATCCGGTGAAGCAGTTAAGGACGGGCAAGATCGAGATCACCGCGCACAACCACAACTTCGCCGTCGACCCCAATTCCCTGGCCGACAGCGAAGTGGAGCTCACGCACATTGATCTGAACGACGACACGCTCGAAGGCCTGCGGCACCGCAACATGCCGTTGTTCACCGTGCAATATCACCCGGAAGCGGCGCCCGGCCCGCATGATTCGCATTATCTGTTCAAAGAGTTCACCAAGATGATGGAGGAGTGGAAAGGTTGAGAGCGAACTGGCCACTGGCCACTGACAACTGGTTCTAAATGCCCAAACGCACTGACATCTCCAAGATCCTCGTACTCGGCTCCGGGCCCATCGTCATCGGGCAGTCGGCGGAGTTCGATTACTCCGGCACGCAGGCCTGCAAGGCGCTCAAGTCTGAGGGCTACGAAGTGGTGCTGGCCAATTCGAACCCGGCCACCATCATGACCGACCCGGAGTCGGCCGACCGCACCTACATCGAGCCGCTCACGCTGGAGTATCTGGAAGAGATCATCCGCATTGAGCGCGACATGTCGCCGGGCGCGGGCTTCGCCGTGCTGCCCACGGTTGGAGGGCAGACTGCGCTGAATTTGGCGATCGAACTTTCCGACGGCGGCGTGCTGGAAAAATATAACGTCAGCCTGATTGGCGCCAATGTCGAGGCCATCAAAAAGGCCGAAGACCGCCTCTTCTTCAAAGACGCGATGCAGCGCATCGGCCTCGACGTTCCGAAATCTGCTCTGGTCAATAACACCAAAGACGGCATCGAATTCGCCGGCAAGATCGGCTTCCCAGTCATCGTGCGTCCGTCGTTCACCTTGGGCGGCACCGGCGGCGGAATCGCCTACAATCGCGAAGAACTCGGCGAAGTCCTCACCCGTGGCCTCGATCTCTCTCCCGTGCACGAGGCCCTGATCGAAGAATCTGTTCTGGGCTGGAAGGAGTTCGAGCTTGAGGTGATGCGCGACACCAAGGACAACGTCATCATCATCTGCTCGATCGAGAACTTCGATCCCATGGGCGTGCACACCGGCGATTCGATCACGGTTGCCCCCGCGCAGACCCTCACCGACCGCGAGTATCAGGCGATGCGCGATGCCTCGATCGCAGTGATCCGCGAAATCGGCGTCGATACCGGCGGATCGAATATTCAGTTCGGCGTGAATCCCGAAACCGGGCGCATGGTCGTGATCGAGATGAACCCGCGCGTCTCGCGTTCCTCCGCGCTCGCCTCAAAGGCCACGGGATTCCCGATCGCTAAGATCGCAGCGAAACTGGCCGTGGGCTACACGCTCGACGAAATCCCCAACGACATCACGCGCAAAACTCCGGCGTGTTTCGAGCCCACGCTCGATTATGTCGTGGTAAAGATTCCCAAATGGCAATTCGAGAAATTCCCCGGCGCGGACGATACGCTTGGCCCGCAGATGAAGTCGGTGGGCGAAGTGATGGCCATTGGCCGCACCTTCAAAGAAGCGTTGATGAAGGGCGTCCGCTCGCTCGACACCGGTAAGAAAGTCGGTTCCGACAAAATCGAACCCAAGATCCTCACCCAGCGACTGGTCACACCTCATCCTGAGCGCCTCGCCTACGTGCGTTACGCCCTCCGCCAGGGGCACACGGTCAAGCAGATTGCCAAGATGACCTCGATGGATCCCTGGTTCCTGTACCAGTTGAAGGAGATCAACGACCAGCAACTCGAGTTGGAAAAGCATCCCATGGAATCCATTCCGGCCGAGGTGTTGCGCGATTCCAAGCGCATGGGATTCTCCGACGGCCGCCTGGCACAGGTCTGGCGTCTCGAGGGGCAGGAAAAGGTCCGGCACCTGCGCAAGAAGCACGGCGTAATGCCCGTCTACAAGCGGGTCGACACCTGCGCCGCGGAGTTCGAAAGCTTCACGCCTTACCTGTACTCCACCTACGAAGACGAAGATGAGGCGACTCCCACCGACAAAAAGAAAGTCATCATTCTCGGCAGCGGGCCCAATCGCATCGGGCAGGGAATTGAGTTCGACTACTGCTGCTGCCACGCTTCGTTCGCGCTGCGCGACGACGGTTACGAGACGATCATGATCAACTGCAATCCCGAGACCGTCTCGACCGACTACGACACGAGCGACCGCCTCTACTTCGAGCCGCTCACGTTTGAAGATGTGTGGGCGATCTACCAGCACGAAACCTCAAAGGGCGCCGACGTGGGTGTGATCGTGCAGTTCGGCGGGCAGACGCCTCTGAACCTTGCACTGCCGTTGAAGCAGGCCGGCGTGAAGATCATTGGCACGTCGCCGGAATCAATCGACCTCGCAGAAGACCGCAAGCAGTTCAATAAACTGCTGGAAGAATTGCAGATTCCCCAGGCGCCCGGCGTAATGGCGACCTCCATCGAAGAGGCAGTCGAAGGTGCCAAGCGCATCGGTTTCCCTGTGCTGGTTCGGCCTTCCTACGTGCTCGGGGGCCGAGCGATGGTCATCGCTTATGACGAGCAGTCGATCGTGCGCTACATGCAGGAAGCCGTCGAATACTCTCACGACCGACCGGTGCTGATCGATCACTTCCTCGAAGATGCCATCGAAGTCGACGTGGACGCGCTCTCCGACGGCGAAGACGTCGTGATCGGCGGGATTATGCAGCACATCGAAGAGGCCGGCATTCACTCCGGCGATTCTTCCTGCGTGCTGCCCGCGGTGGATATTCCGCAGCCGCTGCTCGAACGCATGCGCGAGTACACCTTTAAGCTCGCCAACGCGCTGAAAGTGGTGGGCCTGATGAACATCCAATTCGCTATTCCTCGCGGGAACGGCAGCGGTGCGGGCAATCGAGGCGAGGGCGGAAAAGTCTATGTGCTCGAAGTAAATCCTCGCGCCTCCCGTACTGTGCCTTACGTTTCGAAGGCGACGGGTGTTCCGATGGCAAAGATCGCCGCCCGCCTCATGACCGGACGGAAGCTGCGCGAGTTCCTGCCTGACTTCATCGAGCGCCGCGCCGATCTCGACACCGGAAGCTGCTACTACGTGAAGTCTCCCGTGTTTCCCTGGAGCAAGTTCCCCGGCGTAGATACGGTGCTCGGCCCGGAGATGAAATCCACCGGGGAGGTCATGGGCGTCGCCGATAACTTCGGCGAAGCCTTTGCCAAGGCGCAGCTGGCTGCGGGACAAAAGCTTCCTACCAAGGGAGCGGTCTTCATCAGCGTCACCGATCACGACAAGCGCCACGTCGCACTGGTCGCCCGCAAATTCGTGGACATGGGATTCAAGCTGGTCGCCACCGCCGGTACCGCCGACGTGATCGAGACCGCCGGCATGAATGTGGAACGCGTCTACAAGGTCAAAGAAGGACGTCCGAACGTCGTCGACTTCATCAAAGGACAACGCATCCAGCTGATCATCAATACTCCGACGGGACTCGAGCCCTGGTTCGACGAAAAAGCGATCCGCCGCGCCGCTGTGACTGCCCGCATACCGACGATCACCACGTTGGCCGCCGCCCGTGCCGCTGCAGAGGGCATCGCCGCCTTGCAGCGCGGAGAAATCAGCGTCCGCGCCCTGCAGCAGTTGCATGCGGAACGGGCAGTGCATAAATAGGGCGTGTCAGGAATTTCCGGAATGTGTGTTACAATCGTGACAGATGGGTAATACACTTACAATTCGACTCCCTGAGGATTTACAGCGGCGGTTGCGGGAAAGGGCGCGCCGCACCGGTCTGCCGGTTGGCAGGATTGTTTGCGATTCGTTAGAAAAGACTCTCGACAAAGACGAACCGGCCTGGATGAAGTATGCGGGTACGCTCAGCGGTCCGCGTGACCTGTCTTCCCGCAAGGGCTATTCGCGCTCATGAAGGGAATTGCTGATACCGGCTTTATCGTCGCGTTCCGAAACCGCGACGATCGGTATCATGCCTGGGCTGTAGAGCTAGCGCGCGCATTGGACGAGCCTTTGCTCACGTGCGAGTCGGTCTTGTCGGAAGCGGCTTTCCATCTGGGATCGAGCGAGGCGGCCTTGGACCTTGTAGCTGCTGGAATGCTGGAAGTGGCTTTTGACTGCAGCCGGAACATCGAACAGCTCCGAGAATTGGCAGCACGTTATGCAGACCTGAACCCGGATCTGGCAGATCTTTGTCTGGTTCGCATGAGTGAAATACATTCGCGGCATACGATCATTACGGTGGATGGTGATTTTCGTATCTACCGTCGCAACAAGCGCGACGCTATTCCGCTGCTTTGCCCTCCCAAGAAGTGATACGCTCAGAAGTTCACAGGTGACAGCATGCTTCTTCACGGAATTCTCCCTCCCATCACTACGCCGTTCTATCCCGAGGGCAACGTCTACTTCAAAAAGCTGGAAGCGAATGTAGAACGCTACTCGCGCACTCCCGTCGCAGGCATCGTAGTGCTCGGGTCGACCGGAGAGGCGATCATGCTTTCCGATCAAGAGCGCCGCGATGTCCTGAAGAGCGCGCGCCAGGCCGCTGCGCCGCACAAAGTTCTGATCGCCGGCACCGGCATCGAGTCTGCTGTGGAGACGCTGCGGCTCACCGAATACGCCGCTGAACTCGGCTACGACGTGGCCATGGTGCGCACCCCGCATTACTACAAGAAACAGATGGCGCCCGCGAACCAACTCGCGTTCTATCGCAGCGTGGCCGACCATTCTCCTCTCCCGGTAATCACCTACAACTTCCCGCAGGCCACCGGCTACGACATGCCAGCCGAGGTCGTGATTGAACTCGCCGAGCACCCCAACTTGATCGGGATCAAGGAATCCAGCGGCGACGTGGAAAAGGTCCGCAAGATGGTCGAGGGCACCCAGCACATCAAGCGCAGCGTGACTGTTACCGAGACCTTCGACGCCGTCACGCCCCGCATGCTCGCCGCAGCCAATACGCCCAGCGATGGTGGGGAACTGGTACCAGTCGGAGTGCTGTCCGGGACCGCAGAGTCGAAGCCATCTTCCTCAGCCGTCACCGTGGTGGGCAAGATCAAGACCCGCCAGAAGGAAGTCGGATTCCAGGTGCTAGTCGGGGCAGCACACAAACTGCACCCGTCTCTCGATGCCGGAGCCATCGGCGCAATTCTCGCCTTCGCCAACCCGGCGCCGACCGCCTGCTATGAAATCTACGCCGCATGGAAAGAAGGCGACGCCGAGCTCGCGCGCTTGAAGCAGGAACGAATCGCAAAAGCTGCACAGCGCGTTGGCGATCTCGGTGTCCCCGGATTCAAGTACGGCATGGACTTCAACGGATACTATGGCGGCCCCGCGCGCCTGCCATTCCTGCCCCTGACGGCCGATTTGAAGGCGGAGATCGAAACTCTGCTTGCCGATATTCGGAACTGAAGACAAATCCCCGCGCCATGATTATTGAGAACTCAAATCAATGGAAAAAGCTCTCGCTGGCATCATTTTGAAGTCCGTCCTAAACCTCGGAAAAGGACTTAACGATCTGGATCCCATCGTGCGAGAAGTGAACGATCTTGATGAAAGAAAACGATTGCTGATCTGTCTTGGCGTTGTAATGTCCGAGCTCAACGCAGGTATAGTTATTCCCATAACCAAACAATATCCGGAGATGGACCCCGACGCGCCTGAAAGCGCTCACGATTGTTCTCGCTAGAGCTGGTTGGTGACTAGAATACGACGTTGATGAAAAAGGCAGGACAACGTCACCCGCAGCCCGCCATCTCTGAGGAGATGAAAGCCTGGTCGACCGCGCTAGTGACCGAAACCGCCGACTGGCCCCACATTTCTCAGCGTTCCTTCTTCGGATTTACCGCGCTCTATCGCCGCGAAAAGATATTCGCGCTGCTGCCCCGCAGCCGGAACCTCGAGAGTGCGAATACGATCGCATTTAAAATAGAATCTCCCGCTACTTCTCTTCGAGAGCGACTACGTTCCGATGGGCGAGTCGGCTCCATGCAGCATGAAAATGCTCGCTGGTTCACGTTTCTCATTTCCTCGAATGCCGACCTGCACGAAGCCTTGGACTGGCTCGGGCAGGCCTACGAAGCCGCCCGCAAGGTCAGGAAAGCAAAATAGTTCCATGCCTCTTGTGATTTGAATCACGCCGGGCGTATACTAATTCTAACGAACGTTCGAATTAGAAAAAGCCTGGTTCAAGGATTATGGGGAGTCCTTCGACAGCAACCCGAGTTTCTACGCGCCGGCACCGGGGCGCACGCGCGCCCGAGACCCGCTACGACCGCCGCCTCGCTGAAATCCTCACCCACGCCACCGAAGTCTTCTGCAAAAAAGGCTACGAAGGCGCCTCCATGCGCGATCTTTCGCGCGAGAGCGGCATGTCGCTGGCAGGCCTCTATTACTACTTTGAATCCAAAGAGCGCCTACTCTACCTCATCCAAAGGCACACCTTCAGCACGATCGTCGAGCGCTTGAAAGCGCGACTGCAGGGTGTGGACGATACGGAAGATCGCATCCGGATCTTTATCCTCAACCACCTGGAATATTTTCTCGCCAACCAGTCGGCGATGAAGGTGCTCTCACATGAGGACGAGGTGCTGAAGAACGGTTTCGGCTCCGAAGTGGCCGCCATCAAGCGCGAGTATTACCGGATTTGCGTGGGGCTGCTCGATGACCTGAAGCGCGAGCGAGGACTCCAGTTTTCCACCCGCCTTGCTGTTCTAAGCCTGTTTGGCATGATGAACTGGATTTACACCTGGCACAATCCGCGCGTGGATGACGATGCTACTTCGATCGCAGGTCAGATGGCGGATTTGTTCTTGCGCGGTGTGATGGCCGGAGAAAAAAGCCGCAAAGAGCGGTGACGTGACTGCCAAGTTTTAAAGTTTTTTGTGGAAGGGCACGGCTTCAGCGTGCCGTTAACGGCAAAAAGAATTTGGGCTTCAGCCCCTGTGGGCTAGACATTCATCAAGGAGCAATCTTATGGCAACGACAACGCATCCGGCCACCGGCGAAACCACCAAACAGCTAGTCAACTACCGCACCGACGGCGGAGTGGCCGTGATCGAGATGTGCGATCCTCCCGCCAATACCTACACCTACGAGATGAACCGGCAGTTGGACGACGCGATCCTGAAGGCGCGCATGGACAACGACGTCTACGTGATTCTCCTGACGGGCGCGGGCGATAAATTCTTCTCTGCCGGCGCCAACATCAAGATGCTCTCCAGCGTCGATCCCACTTTCAAGTATTACTTCTGCCTGCATGCCAACGAAATGCTGCTGCGCCTGGAGCACACGCCCAAGCTCGTGATCGCGGCTATCAACGGCCACTGCGTTGGCGGAGGCCTCGAGATCGCCATGGCTGCCGACATCCGCATTGCTCGCAAAGACGCGGGCAAGATTGGCCTGCCGGAAGTAAACCTCGGCGTGCTTCCGGGCACCGGCGGCACGCAACGCCTGTCGCGCCTTGTAGGGAAAAGCAAAGCGATCGAATTGATGGTCACCGGCAACACGTTCTCCTTCGAAGAGGCCCAGGAACTCGGCATTGTCAACGACATCTTCGAGCGCGATGGCTTCATGGAAAACATCATGGAGTACGCCAAGCAGTTCTGCCCGCCCAACAAGGCTTCGAAGGCCGTGGGCCGCATCAAGCGCGCGGTGCAGACTGGCTGGGAGATTCCGATGGAGTCCGCCCTCGCGGTCGAACGCGAGAACCAGCAGCTGCTCTTCCAAAGCGAAGACGCGAAGGAAGGCCTGGCCGCATACGTAGAGAAGCGCCCGGCGACCTTCAAAGCAAAATAGCTCGCGTAGGGGCGGACGCATTTCGTCCGCCCCCGAGCGAAGCGAGGTTCTGGAGAAAGATTCGGAATGTTGGCAGCGACAAACGCGAAAATTAAATCCGGCCGGCTCCTCATCAACGGCGAGTGGGTTACCGGCTCGAAGCAGTTCGACACCACCAATCCCGCCACGGGCGAGGTGCTGACCCAGGTCGCCGAAGCTTCAGCGGCCGACGTGGATCGCGCCGTCCAGGCTGCCCGCCACGCCTCCGAAGATCGCAACGGCCCGTGGCGCAAGCTCTCCGCCAGCGAGCGCGGGCGCCTTCTCTGGAGCCTCGCCGACCTGGTTGAGAAGAACATCGAAGAACTCGCCGAACTCGAGACCCTCGACAATGGCAAGCCGATTTTCGAATCGCGCTATGTCGACATGCCGATGGTTGTCGACGTTCTCCGCTACTACGCGGGCCTTGCGACCAAAATCCAAGGCGAGACCGTCAACACGTTCGAGGCCGCCTTCACCTACACGCTGCGCGAGCCGGTCGGCGTCGTCGGATTGATCGTACCCTGGAATTTTCCACTCTTGCTGGCATCTTGGAAAGTGGGACCAGCACTGGCGTGCGGGAACACGCTGGTGCTGAAGCCCGCAGAGCAGACCCCGCTGACCACGTTGAAATTCGGAGAACTGGTGAGCGAAGCCGGATTTCCAGCCGGGGTTGTGAACATCCTCACCGGCGGCCCGGAGACGGGCAAAGCCATCGTAGCCCATCCTGGGATCGACAAGATCGCCTTCACCGGTTCGACGGCCGTCGGCAAAGAAATCATGCGCGGGGCCGCGGATACGCTCAAGCGCGTGACCCTAGAATTGGGTGGCAAGTCTCCGAATATCGTTTTCGCTGATGCTGACGTCGACAGCGCGGTGAAGGGCGCGATCAACGGCATCTTCTACGGCAAGGGCGAGGTCTGCAATGCCGGCTCCCGCCTGTTTCTGGAAAGCAAGCTGAAGGACGAATTCACAGAGAAGTTAATCGCCCGCGCTTCCAAGATGCGTCCCGCCGATCCGCTCGACCCCAAGACACGCCTGGGCGCAATCGTAAGCCAGGAACAAATGCAGACCGTGCTGAACTTCATCGAGGCGGGGAAAAAAGACGGTGCGAAGTTGGTGGCGGGCGGCAATCGCGTCGCGGTCAATGGAGACAAGGGGTTCTTCATTGAGCCCACGATTTTTGGTGACGTGAAGAACGATATGAAGATCGCGCGCGAAGAGATCTTCGGGCCGGTTCTATCCGTGCTGACCTTCGACGACGTTGACGAGGTCATCGAGCAAGCGAACAACAATCCCTACGGCCTGGCTGCGGCGGTCTGGACCCGTGACGTAAAGAAAGCACACAGCGTCTCGCGCCGACTGAAAGCCGGCACGGTATGGATCAACACTTACGGTTTGATGGACGCGTCGCTCCCCTTCGGCGGCTACAAGAGTTCCGGATTCGGCCGCGAACTGGGCGCGCACGCCATCGAGCACTATACGGAGCTGAAAACAGTTTGGCTCAACCTGGGATGAAAATGATTACCACAGAGGGTTTTCCTCAGTGTTCCTCTGTATCCCCTGTGGTGAAGAGGTTTTGAATTATGCCTGGAAAAGTAGCAAAAATCGGAACGTTCAGCGAGTGGGTTGGCCTGTTCAACGACTGGCGCAAAGAGATCGGCGTCAACACCGACGACATCGAAGCCTTCCACTTCGACACGCTCTACGGAGCCATCGACACCGAAGAAATTGAATTTGGCGCCTACAAAGGCCGCCGCAAGTGGGAGAACCTGCGCCAGATTCCCACGCAACAGATGCGCGACGCCCTGATGAACATGATCGTCTACCAGGGCGACACCGAGTTCGCCAGTGTCGAGCAACAGCGCAACCTGCTGGACAATGCGCCCACCGATTGGGACCGCCGCGCCATCACCCGCGTCATGATCGAAGAGATGCGGCATGGCTGGCAGATGTGCGCGCTGCTGGTCGATCACTTCGGCTATTCGGGAAAAGTGGAAGCGCAGAAAATGCTGGAGCGCCGCGCCTTCGAGAACAAGCGACTGCTCGGTGCGTTCAATGTCGACGTCGATAACTGGATGGATTTTTTCACCTACACCGATTTCGTCGACCGCGATGGGAAGTTCCAGCTGCAGATGCTGAAATATTCGGCCTTTGCCCCCCTGGGCCGTTCCATGTCGTACATGCTCCGCGAAGAGGCCTTCCATATGGGGACGGGCAACGATGGCCTGCGCCGTATCGTCGAGGCGGGCGTGATCCCCGCGTGGCTGATCCAGAAATATCTCAACAAGTGGATTTCGAGTTCGTACGACTTATTCGGCACCGATCACTCTTCGTCCGCCCACTGGGCTTATGTTTGGGGGGTGAAGGGCCGCTACGATGAGCCTAAGAATGAACAGGAACCCGACCTCGACGATCTCAACGATTACAACCGCAATCTTTATCGCGATGAAGTCGCCGGGCTGATTGAGCGCTTCAACAACTCGCTCAAACCAGGCGAACCAAAGTTGTATGCGCCGGACATCAAGTTCAACCGCGCCATCGGAAAATGGGCAGGCCAGAAGTTTCATGCCAAAACCGGCGAGCCGCTCGACGATCGCGCCTACGAAGAACATTTAAAGGAATACATGCCGTCGGCGGCCGACAAGAAGTTGCTGCTCGACATCATCGAGACCGAGAAAAAATGGATTGCCGAAAAGAGTGGTGCCCGGGATCCGCTTGCCAGCATCGGCGAAGTGCGGAAATCGGCCATCAATCTTTAGCTTCCCATGACCACCACGCTCACCGACGTCAAGCTCGCTCGAATCTCGGTTGAGGTCGAGGATTCGGTCGCGCGCATTGCGCTGCGGAATCCGCCGCTCAATGTCATCGATATTCCCATGATGGACGAACTCGGTCGCGCCCTGGCGGAGATCGAAGCGCAGCCGGCCGTCACCGTGATCGTATTCAGCGGGGCAGGGAAGGCGTTCTCGGCGGGCGTCGACGTGGCCGCGCACACTCCAGACAAAGTCCAGGAGATGCTGACGAAATTCCACGCTGTCATTCGAGCGCTCGTCGCGACGAAAAAGGTCACAATCGCCGCCGTTCATGGCCACTGTCTGGGCGGCGGTGCGGAACTGGCGATGGTCTGCGATCTCGGGTACACGACCGAGAATGCGCAGTGGGGATTCCCCGAAATCAAGCTCGGTTGTTATCCGCCGGTGGCCTGCACCGCGCTCGCCGCGCTAGTGGGACAGAAACGCGCTGCGGAGCTGATTCTGACCGGACGCACGATCAACGGCAGGGAAGCGGTGGAGATGGGCTTAGCCACGCAGGCGGTCCAGGAGAATCATTTGCCCACTGCCGTAAACGAATGTCTCGGTAAGCTGCGCACTCTGAGCCCGGCCGCTCTGGCCATCGCCAAGAAAGCGTCTTACGCCTGGGACTCCATCCACCTCGACAAAGGACTTGCCCGAGCCGAGAAGATTTATTTCGAGGACCTGATGAAGACCGCCGATGCCAACGAAGGCATTCGTGCCTTCATGGAAAAGCGGCCGCCGCGCTGGACAGGGAAGTAGCCGATGGATTACGAGATCACCCCCGAAGAAGTAAAAGCGAAGCGCGATGCCGGCGACGCCTTCACCTTGCTGGACGTGCGTGAGCCGTGGGAGTTCGAAACCGCGCGGCTCACCGATGCCAAGCTGATGCCCATGGGCGAGGTTCCGTCGCGGGCGAATCAGGAACTCGACCCGGAAGATCACATCGTCGTCCTTTGCCATCACGGTGTCCGATCCATGAACGTCACAGCCTGGCTGCGGCAACAGGGATTCGAGAAAGCGCAATCCATGCGCGGCGGGATCGATGCCTGGTCGCGCCGCGTGGATGCGAATGTGCCGACGTATTAGAGCGATGAGCCATGAGCGGTGAGCAACCCGCTCGCTCATAGCTCACTGCTCACAGCTATGAAAAAACAACTCATTGAACTCCGGGTCAACGGTCGCTCACACGAGGTCGCCATCGAGCCGAGCGCGCTCCTGCTTGACGTCCTGCGGCAGGAGTTGCAACTCACCGGCTCCAAGCGGGCTTGCGATGACTCTTCCTGCGGGGCCTGCACGGTGCTGGTTGACGGTGTGGCGATGATGTCCTGCACGCTGCTGGCGGCCAGTTGCGAAGGGCAGGAGATCACGACCATCGAGGGCGTCAGCGAGCACGGCAGCCTCGCGGCCATCCAGAAGGCCTACGGAGATTGGGGCGGCGCCCAGTGCGGCTACTGTACCCCGGGATTCATCATGACGGTGAAGTCGCTGCTATCCGAGAATCCCGATCCGTCGGAGGCCGACGTTCGCGCAGCATTGAGCAGCAATCTTTGCCGCTGCACCGGATACAACCAGATGTACGAAGCCATTCGCTCGGCGATCCAGGCTGAGCGGAAGGGATTGGCTGAGGCTAAGTAGCGACGCATGAGCAACGACTTCTCCATTATCGGCAAGCGCACGGCCATGGTCGACGCGGCGGAAAAGACCACCGGCGCCGGCAAGTACACCGACGATCTGTCTGTACCCGGCATGCTGGTGGGCAAAATTCTTCACTCGCCTTACCCGCACGCCCGCATCAAGCGCATCGACTACACGCGCGCAGAAAAACTCGATGGTGTCATCGCCGTCGTTATCGGCAAAGACGCTCCGAATCCCTACGGCATTCTTCCCGTCGGTCACGACGAGCACGCTCTTGCGCTCGATAAAGTCCGCTACGCCGGCGACAACGTCGCCTGCCTGGTCGCGACCTCCGAAGCAGTCGCCGAAAAAGCCCTCGAATTGATCGATGTCGATTATGAGGTTCTCCCCGCCTACTTCGATCCCGAAGAATCGATGAAGGCCGAATCCCATCTCATCCACGACAACAAGCCCCACAATCTCGAGAAGGATTACCACCACGTCTTCGGTGATCCGGACCAAGGCTTTGCCGACGCCGATGAAGTCGCCGAGGCGCGCTTTATTGCCAACGAAGTCACGCATGCCGCCATGGAGCCGCACTCCACGCTGGCCTCTTTCGAACTCGATCCCCACACCGGCAGGCCCGGACGCCTCACCGTATGGTCATCGACGCAGGTGCCCTATTACCTGCAGCACAAGCTGTCGCTGGTGCTGGAAATGCCGATGGCGCAGATCCGCGTGATCAAGCCGCTGGTGGGCGGAGGTTTCGGCGGCAAGAGCGAGGTCATCCCGCTGGAGATAATTGCGGCGATCGCGGCGCGCAAGGCCCAGGCTCCAGTTAAGATCACCTACACCCGCGAAGAAGTGTTCTGGGCGCATCGCGGACGCCCGCGCACGATCATCGATCTGAAAACGGGCGTCAAGAAAGACGGCCGCATCACCGCCGTCAAAGCGCGCGTCGTGCAGGACGGCGGCGCCTACTGCTCCTACGGTGTGGTCACGATCCTCTACTCGGGAGCGCTGCTGGGCGCGCTTTACGACATCCCTAACATTCAGTACAACGGCTACCGCGTGCTCACCAACAAGCCGGCCTGTGGTGCCATGCGGGGGCACGGCACGGTCAATGTCCGCTTCGCTTTCGAATCGCAACTCGACGAACTGGCCGCAAAAATCGGTATGGACCCTGCGGAAATTCGCCAGCGCAATCTCTTGCAGACACCGTGCGTCACAGTCAATGGCTTACGCGTGCAAAGCTACGGCCTGCCCGAATGCATCGAAAGAACCGTCGCGCGTTCGGGGTGGAAGCAGCGCAAGGGCAAGCTGCCCAGGGGACGAGGCCTCGGCATTGCCTGCAGCCATTATGTCAGCGGCGCGGCGAATTCGATCATTCGCTCCGACATGCCGCATTCCACGGTCAACATCAAAATCGATCGCGACGGCGGAGTCGTGGTCTACACCGGCGCTTCGGAAATCGGCCAGGGATCCGACACCATGACGGCGCAGGTCGCAGCCGAGACCCTGGGCTGCACGCTTTCTCGCGTGCGCGTCATCGCGGCCGACACAGATCTCACTCCCATCGACATTGGCTCCTATTCCAGCCGCGTAACCTTCATGGCCGGCAACGCCACGCTGCGCGCCGCCACCCAAGTCAAGAAACTGATCGCCGCCGCCGCCGCAAAGAAAATGAACTGCGCTCCAGAAGACCTGGTTTTCCGCGCCGATACCGTAGTCAAGAAAAATGGCCATGGATCGACGGACGCCCTCGTCCGTCCCGAGCGAAGCGAGGCAGCTTCCGTCTCCGGCCGGGTCGAAGGCCAGATCCTTCGCGGCTCTCTGCAGCAGAAGCGCAAAGACGAAGGCCCAAAAGATTCGCTCACGTTCGAAGAGGCCGTGGTCGCCGCCATCGATTTCCACGGCGCCCTCACGGGTACCGGCTCTTACGCTCCTCCTGCGGAGGCTCGCGGTGGCAAGCACAAGGGCGCGGGCGTGGGCCCGTCGCCGGCTTACTCCTACTCAGCTCAAGTCGCCGAGGTCAGCGTAGACGAAGACACTGGTGAAGTCACGGTGCACAAAGTCTGGGCCGCGCACGATTGCGGCCGTGCGCTTAATCCCGTATCCGTCGAAGGGCAGATTATCGGTTCCGTCTGGATGGGCATGGGCCAGGCCCTCACCGAAGAAATGGTCTGGAAAGATGGCATGCTCATGAACCCCGGCCTGCTGGAATATCGCAGCCCGTCGTCAATCGAGTCCCCCGATGTTGAGCCCATCATCGTCGAGAGCATCGATCCCGAAGGCCCGTTCGGCGCCAAAGAATGCAGCGAGGGATCGCTGGCCGCGACCATCCCCGCCATTGCCAACGCAATCTACGACGCCGTCGGTGTGCGCCTGCACGAGTCGCCATTTACGCCCGAGCGTGTGTTGGCCGCGCTACGTGCCAATAGGAGTTTTAAAGCGCTGAACCTGACCGAAGGCATCGACCCGACCGCTCCAACCCGGTTTCGCGAGCACGGCGGATCTCTGTGGTTCAAGGGTAAAGGTCCGGAGCGCCATCCCCTTGACCCCGCACGTAGCCAGACGGGTGCCGGAGGTGCCGATTGAGCCTCCCGCAATTCAAATTGCTGCGGCCACGCTCAGTCGAAGAAGCCGTAGCACATCTCGCCGAACACAAGGGTAATATCCGCGTGCTCGCCGGCGGCACGGACTTGATCCCGTCCATGCGCCAGAAACTATTCGAGCCGGAATATGTGCTCGATGTGCGCGGGATCTGGGCGATGCGCGGAATCAAACTGGGCGCCGAAGCTGGAGTCGAAATCGGAGCCCTCACATCCCTTCGTGCAATCGAGCGCTCCCAGTACTTGCGCCAGCACTATCCTGTCCTGACCGAAGCGGCATCCACAGTGGCCTCGCCCGTATTGCGCAACATGGGCACCATCGGCGGCAACATCTGCCTCGACACGCGCTGCCTCTGGTACAACCAGTCGCTCACCTGGCGCAAAGGCTGCGGCTTCTGCATCAAGAAAGATGGCGACCTGTGCCACGTCGCTCCCGGCGGGACGAAATGCTGGGCGGCATTTTCCGGCGACACGCCTCCCGCCTTGCTGTGCCTGCACGCCGAAATCGAAATCGCCAGTGCAAGCGGAACCCGCCGCATTCCGCTCCACGACTTCTACACCGGCCTCGGTGACACTTACCGTCGGCTGCAGCCGCATGAACTGGTCACGCGCGTGTTCTTGCCCGCGTCGTCAGCGGATTATCGCGGCGTTTATCGCAAGCTGCGAGTTCGCGGATCAATTGATTATCCCCTGGCCGGCATTGCCGTCGTGATGAAGCGATCCAACGGCCACGTTGCCGACGCAAGAATCGGCATTACCGCGGTCAATCCCGCGCCACTGCTGGTCGAAGGGGCAACGGCTCTTCTCGCCGGAAAACTGATCGACGATTCTCTCGCCGAAGCCGCAGGCGACCTCGCCGCAAAAACCGCCAAGCCCCTCACTACCTCTGCCCTCACTCCCGAATACCGCCGCGAAATGATCCGCGTCTTCACCAAGAGGGCCGTGCTGGCAGCGGCAAGCTGACCCGTCTGGTATCCTGCTTTCGCGACTGATCACTGACACTAGTCACTGATCACTTGCCACTGATGATCACCGACTGCCACATTCACATCCAGCCCATGGAGATGTTCAAGCCCGAGGCGCTGGAGTTGATGAAGAAGAAGCGCCCGAATTTCGACCAGATTGCCGAATTCTGCCGCTCCCCGAAAGCATTTCTTAAGTACATGGACGCCAGCGGCATCGATCGCGCCATGCTGATCAACTATGTGGCTCCGGAAGTGATCGGCTTCACCAGCGGAGTGAATCAGTTCGTCGCCGACTACGTAAAAGAAGATCCCAGGCGCCTGCTCTCGTGTGGCAGCCTGCATCCCCGCCACACCACGAACGTCTTAGCCGATGTCGAGCAGATCCTCCGGCTCGGCCTCCAGATGATCAAGATTCACCCCCCGCACCAGTTGCTTTTCCCCAACGACTACCTGAGCGGCGCGAAGGAACTGGAGATTATCTACCGCGCGGCCGAAGCCAACGGCGTGCCCGTGATGTTTCACACGGGGACTTCGATTTTTCCGGGCGCCCGCAACAAATATGGCGATCCCATCTATGTCGATGACGTCGCCGTAGATTTCCCCAAGCTGAAGATCTTGCTGGCCCACGGCGGCCGGCCGCTGTGGATGCAGACCGCATTTTTTCTGGTGCGCCGGCACCCCAACGTATATCTCGACATTAGCGGCATTCCGCCCAAGACCCTGCTGAAGTATTTTCCGCGCCTGGAAGAAATCGCGCACAAGACTCTATTCGGCACCGATTGGCCCGGTCCCGGAGTCCCCGACATCAAGAAAAATCTGGAAGATTTCCGCGCGCTCCCGCTGAGCGAATCGTTGCAGCAGCAGATCCTGAGCAAGACCGCGCTGACAATCTGGCCGGCTTGACCTCAAAAAACTTTAGTCAAGCAATAAGAAAGGCCCGCCATTTGCCGGCGGGCCGCTAACGTTTCAGATCAGTTACTTTCCGGCCTTCGCCGCTTCCGCCTTCGTTCCCATCAATTCGTCGGCCAAAGCGGTGGCGCCATAAATCTTGCGTAGCGATTCCTGAATGCCGCGCGAATCGACAGAAACCGCCCGCCCCTGTACTTCGCTGTAGGCGAAATTCCAGGGCAAGGACTGGATGTTCCCGTCGAAAATGATTCCCACGACTTCACCCTTGGTATTAACCGTGGGCGATCCGGAATTGCCTCCAATGATGTCCGCGGTCGAAACGAAGTTCAGCGGCGTCTTCAAATCCAGCTTTGGTTTTGCCTTCATCCAGCTTTCGGGCAGGTTGTAAGGCGGCTTTTCTCCATGCGCCGCGGCATGCTCGTACGCCCCGCCCATCATGGTGTAGTAAGGAATCGCCCGGCTGTCCTCGCGATAGCCTTTGACCGCGCCATAGCTCAGGCGCAGCGTAAAGGTCGCATCCGGCGGCTGGGTAAAGCCGCTCTGCGTGAAGCGCGCCTTGGCGATCAGCGTGCCGTCACGCCGCACCACAGCGTCCACCTTGTCGTCGAAATCCTTGCGCGCGGCCCGGGCATCCGGCTCGATCGCCTTCATCGCAAGAATCAGCGGATCGGTGCTGGCATCGATTGCCGCCTTCCCGCCCTCATACAACTGCTTACGGACGGCAATATCGTCGAGCTTGGTATTGGCGATCATGTCTTTGGCAGCTTCGGCCGGAGTCTTCCCCTGCAACACGCTCTTCACGTCCGGATTATCCTTGCCGAGCGCATCCTGCATGTCGCTCAGCGAGTCCGACAGCAGCGTGGTTTCGAGATTTTTGTAGATTGGCTCCGGCGAGAACAGTTGCTGTTCCAGCGACGGCAACCCCGAGTCGCGGAACTCCCGCAACCGGTCTTGATTGGGCTTCGGCTTTTCTTCCGCCGAACGCACCAGCACGCGCGCCATCTGCGCCAGTCGTGAAGAGAAACCGCGCATGCGCTCCAGGTACATCAGGTTGGGATAGATTTCCTGCTGGGTCTTGATGGCTCCGGCAATTTCATCCCACGGATCGGGAGCACCGGCATTTTTCGGATCGGCCTTGAAGCTGGCGCGCAGCTTGGCCTCATCCCCGGCTTTCTTCTCCATGATCGCCTTGTCGAGCAAGCCCGACTGGTATCCCGTGATGGCTTTCTGGGAATTCTGCAGCCCGAAGATATCTTCCTTGGCGATGCGCGCATTCTCTTCCGATTCCTTGCTGAAGTTCTCCAGCACGGCGATGCGCCGCGCATACAGCTTCAGGGCCGCGGGATACTGGACGTCGCGCAGGAAATCCAGCTGCGCCATCGTAAGCATGCGCCCGGTGTTACCCGGATGCCCCGAGACGAAAATCAGCTCGCCATCTTTCACGCCGGTCGGCGACCATTTCAAATAGTTGTCGAGGTGCGCCGGCTTGCCGTTTTCGTATACGCGGAAGAAGGTGATGTCAAGATCGTATCGGGGATAGGTGAAGTTGTCGGGATCGCCCCCGAAGAATGCGATGCCGAACTCCGGTGCGAACACCAGGCGGACATCCGTGAACTTCTTGTACTTGTACAGGTTATAAACCTGTCCCGAATAAAACGTCACCACATCGCAGCGCAACCCGGTTGAGGTAGAGCACTGCTGCTCGATTTGCGACATCGCCGCGCGCTGCGCCTGCCCCGCATCCGCCGCCGACATCCCCGGCTTCACCCCGGCATCCACCTTGTCGGTCACATCCTCAATCCCCACCAGTTCGTTCAGCTCGAGGTTGGGGCACTTGGCTTCCTCAGCCTGCGTCTTCGCGTAGAACCCAGTCTTGATGTAATCGTGAGCTTCGGTCGAAAGCTGCTGCACGCAGCCCGCGCCCACGTGGTGGTTGGTAAAGGTCAAACCGTCGGCGGACACAAATGAGCCGGAGCCGCCATTATTAAACCGCACCGACGACAGCCGCACATGGTCCAGCCACGCCTGCGTCAGTTCAAAACCGTACTTCGCCTTGATCTTTGCTGTGGGAGGTTCGTTATACAGCCACATGCCCTCGTCGGCTGTGGCTAAGGTCGAAAAAACAAAGGCATAAGCCAGCAAAATTGCCAGGAAACGTTTCATTGCGGATGTTCCTTCCGTGAGGAATTATGAAGCACAACATACAGAGAGCGCGGGAGAC
>DATGFC010000063.1:0-60447 GCA_035309485.1 Candidatus Sulfotelmatobacter sp. | reverse complement strand
AAACTTGATCGAGCGGGAATCCGCTGCGTGTCCTACTACACGGCAACCATCAAAGAAGATCAGGATTTAGAAAATGCTGTGCGGTTTGCCAGGCTGCTGGGCAGCAGCAATGTTACGGGCGATGCTACCGGCAGCATTCTGAATCGAATCGATCGGCGCTTTACGCAGGAGCAGTTGACCTTTGGAATCCACAATCATTACTTCAAGGGCGAGAAGTTCGCCTACGAAAGTCCGGAGGATGTGCTGAGCGCTCTCGCAGGACTTTCCAGAACCGTCGGCGCCACCGCAGATGTGGGGCATTTTGCGTCTTGTGGCCATGATCCCGTCGACGCCCTGCGCAAATTGGGGCCTCGTCTGAAACTGGTGCACCTCAAGGATATTCAGGCCGTGGACGGCGAAGTGAACGTGTTGCTTGGAACCGGAATTTCTAAAATTCCCGCCGTCATGCAGGAACTGCACCGGCAGAATTTTGCGGGACTGGTGGCTGTCGAATACGAAAAAGAGGGCGACGTGAACGACGACATCCGGCAAGACATGGAATTTGCGCGCAGACTCGCCTAGCGGCCCGGCATAAAACAGACACAGATGCGAAAATGAGTCGGGGAGAGAGGCAGTTCCAGACATCACACAAAAAGAATGGCTCCTCAGGTAGGACTCGAATCCGCGTGAAAACGTCATTTCAACAACATAGAGAGTAGTGGACGGCATTAAACGCAGTGTTTTCCATAGAGTTTTGCGCTAACGGCAGGTGAATGGCAGGTGCAATTGCAACGCACCTCGTTTGGAGCCGATGCGAAATAGAGATTCAGAACGGCCATTTAGATTGCGACCACGCAGGCCGCCCAGGGGAGTCTGTGTCGGATCAGATCGGAGGTGTGCTGACGGGCTTCGGCGCCTGTTGCGCATCGCCCAGATGTCGGGCCGACGCGGGGGACGGAGCAGATCTGGCTCCATGAGATCAGCGCACGCGCCCAAGTTTCACCAGCGCGTTGCAGTCCGTGTGACCTATTCAACCGACAAGACTGCCGGCCAGTGGAAGGCGCACGGACACTATATCGCTCGGGAGGGTGCGTCGCTGAAAGAGGGGACCAGAGCTGTTGGGTTCTCCGCTACCGAAACCGCCGTAGACGTTGCGGGGCGGTTGGCATCCTGGCAATCCGCTGGCGACGAACGGGTGTTCAAGATCATAGTTTCGCCAGAATTCGGCGAACGGGTGGACCTTGAAAAGCACACTCGCGATCTGATGCGTCGTATTGAACGGAGCCTCCTCACAAAGCTGGAATGGGTCGCAGTCGCCCATCGCAACACCGAGCACCCGCACGTTCACATTGCGCTTCGCGGCCTTGACGACCGCGGAACTTCGCTGAGGCTTCCCCGTGCATTCATCCAGTCGGGGATTCGGCAGCATGCAGAAGAGTTGGCGACGATGGAATTGGGATATCGGACTGAACGTGACGCCCTTGAGGGATATCGGAGAGAGGTTCAGCAACTCCGGTTCACCGGCCTGGATCGAATCATTCAGCGCTTTGGCAGTCGGGATTCGAACTATTTCACAGTCCGCAGAGAACCAGTCGGCGAAACCCCATTTGCTCGAGTCCATGAACACCACGTGGAGGCTCGGCTCATGAAGTTGGAACAGATCGGTCTAGCTGCCAAAACAGGCCGGCACACCTGGCTTGTACGAGGAGACTTCGAAGATATCTTGCGCACACTGCAGCGTACAAACGACCGGCAGAAGATGCTCGCACGTCACGCCGCTTTGGTTTCGGACGAACGCCTGCCCCTGCAGGTTACGCCGGTTCCAGGCATGTCGGTTCTGGAAGGTCGCGTGCTCGGTCACGGGCATGACGAAGGTGCGGACCGCCCATATCTGCTGCTGGAGGGTGTCGACGGGAGGATTCATCTTCTCTGGCAGAACCCTGAGATTGAAGCAAAGCGGAGAGAGGGGCTGCTGCGGGTAAACTCCTTCGCGCGGATCGAAAAACACGTCGCTGGGGGCAGCTCTTTCCTGACGGTCCTAGACTTGGGAAACTCGTGGAAGCTCCTCCAGAATGACGCCTACTTTCGACAGGCGGCAGAGCGCTTGCTACAAAGCGGAGTACAAAGAGTCGATCACAGTTGGGGTGGATGGCTGGGGGCTTATCAAAAGAAACTTTCAACTGAACTAATCGCGATGCGAGATCACGAACACCTGCTCAAACGCGAGATATCGAGGGGACGTTGACCAGAACCCATCGATGATCGGCAAATCTGCAAGTTTTCCGCAATCAGTTTATTTCGCTCGCATCGTCGATATGGATACAATCCTGCCATGAACTCGGACAGAGAAAAAGTCGCTATCCTTGCAGCGGACGTTGGCAGCAGTAAGAATTTCGGATGGGCTGGCACGTGGAGCGACACGATCCAACAGGGCCTATCTATCGAAGAGCTTGGGACAACGTTGGTTGATTTGGTCCGCAATGGCTGGCGCACGTGCCTAGGGTTCGAATGCCCAGTTTTCATCCCCTGTCCGTCCGATGCAAGAGCACTCTCCAAGCAGCGCGAGGGCGAACATGGCAAGCCTTGGTGCGCGGGCGCCGGAGCAAACTCATGCATATTAGGTATCCAGCAGCTTTGCTGGTTGCTTGACCGCCTTAGATCCAGTGTTCGGAGTGAAGTGCGGGCGACCTTGGACTGGAGCGAGTTCCAGGCCGGGAACTACTCACTCTATCTGTGGGAGGCATTCGTCTCCGGCACGTCCAAGGCTCAAAGCCACGTAGGGGACGCCCAGATTGCTCTTAGGGCTTTTGCCAATGCGTTGCCCCACCCTGAAACCGCTAACGCAGTGACTTGCTCTCGCCCAATCTCCTTTGCGGGGCTTGCGTTGCTCTGGTCTGGCCTGTCGGACGACGCGAGCATCCTCCATCGCTCTAGCTTGGTTATCAGGGCCTGACAGCAAGGTGCTTCGCCTCGGCGAATCAATCTTGCGGAGCAAGGAGACTCTATATGGCGTGATTCAGTCACTGTACAATTAGCGTTCCACTCAAGGTGACAAAGCAGCACATCATCGACGAGATTCGGCGCACTGCAAAAGACAACGGCGGAGTGCCTCTCGGTGTTGGGAGATTCCTAAAGGAAACGGGCATCCGAGAGTCTGACTGGCGCGGCAGATTTTGGGTTAGGTGGAGTGATGCCGTACGCGAAGCCGGATTGGAGCCCAATCAAAAACAGGGAGCTATCGATGACAACGTGCTACTCGATAAGCTCATAGCCCTCATACGGGAACTCGGTCACTTCCCAGTCGCTGCCGAGATACGGCTGAAGGATGCGCAAGACCCCACTTTCCCGAATCTCAAAACCTTTGCCCGATTTGGCCTGAAGCACGAGCTTGTTGCAAGAGTGCGGGCCTACAGCGAATCAAAGGCAGGATATGATGACGTTGTGGCGATGTGTACTGCCATAACTGTTCAGGGCAATGGACGCCCTGCGAATGAAGTCAAAGGTGCGGAGCCTGCGTTCGGTTTCGTGTATCTAATGAAGTCAGGCAAGCATTACAAAATAGGCCGCTCAAACGCCGTGGGGCGTCGTGAATACGAGCTTGGCATTCTGCTGCCTGATCCCCCGAGTACAGTTCACAAGATCAAAACTGACGACCCAGTTGGAATTGAGGCGTACTGGCACGGACGCTTTGCTGCCAAACGGAAGGGTGGTGAGTGATTCGAGCTAGACGCAACAGATGTGAAGTCTTTCAAACGACGCACGTTCATGTAGCTCCGTTGCATCGAAGCCTTCGCAAATCGTTACACCTTCAAAGACTGATGATTCTTAGCGATCCACTGCTCGACAATAGTCGCGAATTCTTTCGCTTTCGTCAGAATCTCCATGGCCTCTGTTTCTGTAGCGACGAAGGCATCGTCATAGTCAATCACGTTCCGCTTCCGCCGGCATCTGTCGAAGTAATCACTGTACGGGTCTGCGGCTTTGCCAATCGCGAGCTTAACCACATCGAAAGAAATCCTGTGGTGTCCAGCGCCGACGACGCGATAGCCAGCACATGCTATCGCCATTTTTGCAGCTTGCAGTGCTGCATTGTAGGCGGTCGCGAAACGTCTGTCAGCCGACGCTCCGTCCAGTGATGCGTCAGCTAGGTCGCGACGGATGACGGCCCGCAGTTTGTCTAGTTCCTTTTTCGAGGTTTTGTGTCGCTGAACTTCGTTACTTGCCAGCAATTGCGTCCAGGTCACGCTGTTCACCCTTCACGAACTCCAGGCTGCCCTTCAGCACGGTTGTCAGAAAATGATCGCCCGTTGCGACTTTCTTGCGGAACTCATCGACTGAGTAGTTTGTAACATTCACTTCGCGACCGAGGCGCTTTTCGGCGTTTCGTAAAGAAGGCACTAGATCTCCCACCCCCACTGTTCCGATGATCATTAGGTCTACGTCGCTTATAGCACGTTCTTCCCGGCGCGCTATCGAGCCGTACACGAACGCACTAGTGATCTTCTCCCCAAAAGGGCGAAGAGAAGCTCGCAGCGTGGGAATGAGTCCCACAGTCTTCTCGAATATGCTCTGCAGGTCACGGAAGATCGGGGACCGGTTCTCTGCCTTAAAGTATGCTCTGCGCCCGTCCTTCCGTAGCTGCAATATGCCACTGTGTTCTAGCGAGCGGAGTTCACGCTGTAGACTGGATGGCCGAGTATGAAGGAATTCAGCCAATTCGGAGAGATACCACCACTTTTCTGGCCGAGTCAGGGTTGCGGCCAGCACGCCCTGCCGCACCCTGGGAAAAAGGCTGTCCAGCGCTGGAGAAGAGCTACGCATAATGCGTATATTATTACGCATAATGCGTATGTTGCAAGAATAGGGAAACGTAGGTTGCAGCAGCCATGCCGCACGCCAACAAGCGAAGCGCGATTCGGACCGGCTTGCGCCTGCGCCGTTCCACGCCGCATCTTCCGGCCCGTAGTGCTCTTTAGGTTGGACTATTGGACAGGGAAACCCACGCGACACGAGCGGATACGCAGGAGACTTGGATACATGATACATGGGATACTGGACACGCTTCATGGGCACATGGCATCGGTTATGAGTATGTAAAATGCGGAAAAGAGAAAATTAAAAGTCATCAAATAGGCGAATAATCGCGCATCTAGCTAAACTTCTTTCACAGGTATCGCTATCCCGAGTTTAATTTTTCCATGAGTTCGCGGACCGTTCGGGCCAGCGGGCACAAAGTACCCTTTCCAAGACTATTGATATTTACTGGCAATTCCCGATACCATGATTCTGCGTGTAGTCATTCTACTCCTCGTAACGTCAGTTTGGTGCTAGAATGCTACCACGCCCGAATAGGCGAACTGGAACACAAAATCTGATGCCACAAACAGCCGGAGCCGACAGACGAGCACAACTCAAAGAGCACTACTGGCCGGAAGATGCGGCGTGGAACGGCGCGGGCGCAGGCTGGTTCAAAGGGCCGCGCACCCTACCGCTGATTCTTGCACTGCTTTCAGACAAAACATTGACCGCAGGACGTGATGTCGCGCGCGTCTACCTCGAACTGCTTTCGCGCCATTTTGATGGCGGTGTGATTGAAATGGGCAACGAAGCCGACCACGCCTACGCCGCCGGGTACACAGGCAGCCGAGCAATCCGCACGTGGCATGAACGGATGCTGCTCCTCCAAGAACTTGGGTTCATAAAAGCCAAGCACGTCGGAAATCAGCGGTACAAACTTGTTTTCGTTGTGGACCCGCTTGTGGCCGTGACGCGGTTGCGTGATGCGGGAAAAGTCCCCGAATCCTGGTGGGAGGCGTACACGCTGCGCCTGCTGGAAACGAAAGAGGCTAACCCAGAACGGCTGGAGCGGGTTGCGGGCCGCAATTCGTCGGGCCAGAAAAACGGCACGGGACGCCGCAGCCACAACAAGGCCGCGCAATAGATTTTGCGCGAAGTGTGTTTATCCTTCGCACTATGAGTGTCAGGCCCCGGTCGCTCAACGGATAGGGTGCTGGGGTGGCTAGTGAGCGTTGCGGATTCCGGCGAAGGTACCCCGCCACGTGTTCATGCCCCAGACATGCGGGTTCGATTCCTGCCCGTGGGTCTGACTTTTATTTTATCAAAGCCACATCAAACGGCATGGCGAACAAATGGCGAATAAGAGTAGACCCTCGATTTGATTGAAGAGGGGCGAAAGCGAGTCCTGCTGATTGCGGCCAGCCATTCTTGCGCACGGAAACTTGCGCAATACGACGGAGGCAAACAGGTACCGGCAACCGCCGTTTCCGATGCCCTGCGCTGGGCGGAACATATCATGCAGGAGATTGACCGGCGCTGGCCTAGCAGCAAGAGGGCGGAATGAGACAGCATCTAATCCCGAATTGCTACCTCAAGGCGTGGTGCGACCCACGCACGCCTGAGGGTCAAACGCCCTATATCTGGCGGATTGCTCGAGACGGAAGCGGCAAGAAGAACAGAGCACCAGAAAAATCCTTCACTGCGACCGACCGATACACAATCAAACTGCCAACCGGCGAAAAGGATTTGATTGTCGAAAACACGTTGGCGGGCCTTGAGAATGCATTCGTATCAGTCCGCAGCAAGATCGAGCGACAACATGAACTCA
Source organism: Candidatus Sulfotelmatobacter sp. (assembly GCA_035309485.1). GTDB lineage: Bacteria > Acidobacteriota > Terriglobia > Terriglobales > Acidobacteriaceae > Sulfotelmatobacter. Next base: position 53,843 of record DATGFC010000063.1, on the reverse strand, counting down.
CTAACGAAGAGCGTGCCACGTTGTGCTTGTTCACGGCTGCGATGCATTCTAGGACGAGGCGAGCGGGTGATCATTGGCAGCAAACGGCCCAGCAGATGCACGAGATCGTTTCCTCAATGGAAGAACAGCACAATCTGGAACCGACCACTTCACGACAAACGGGAAGGTTGGTTGAAATAGCGCCGCAGCACCTTGTTATGACCATGCTTGAAGTGCAAGCCCCAATGTATTTTGCAATGGAATTGTCTGTCTTTGTGGCCAACGACGAGCTTGGATTTATAACCTCTGACTCGCCGTGCGTTTGGTTCAACCCAACGCTGCACACTTTGCCGCCTTTCTATCGGAGTCCCGGCCTTGGTCAATCGGACATCGAAGTAACGCTGCCCTTGACGCCGCAGCACTTGCTGTTCATTTCACACCGCAAACACCCGTTCTATATGCCTGTAGGACAGAACGTGGTGGATGAAGCGAACCGGCTGTCACGTGCCCATTCTGATATCGAATTTGTTTCTTGGAAAGGCGAAACACGACCGTACTGGTTTGAAACCGGCACGATGCCAGATGACGCTTGGGAGAACACCGACCCTGGGAGGAAGGCAATGCGTGAATCCGCAGAGTGGGAGCAACAATTGAATGAGTGGAAGAAAGGGACAAAAGAAAAGGAGGACTGAGAAGGGACCGTGGAAGCTTGGTCGCAACGACCCTTGCAGTTGCGGAAGTGGGCTAAAGTTCAAAAAGTGCTGCCTGCCGAAAGTAATAAGCCCTGCGCCGCAACGAATCATGGCGTCGAAAGATGGCCAGGTGTGGAAGGAAGCCCCGCCAGAATTGTACGCAAAAGCGATGCGCGTCTTTGAAGAGAAGCGCCGCAAGGAGCAGGAACGAGTAGCGCGCTTTGGCCAAATAAGGCCGCAGATTTCCATGGTGTGGCAAGGCCAGCGTTGGGTGGTGGTTCGCAACAGACTTTTCTACAAAGAAGCGGATAAATGGAAATACTTTTCCGACTTTCTTCGTGACTATGCACCCCGAGGTGCTTGGCCTTGAATGGTGCAAGGCCGAGGCGGCGAAGTCCGAGGCAGAACGCCATCCGATAATCACTTGGCGGGCGCAGGGCCAAGCCTACATGAATGCGCAACCGGCACAGCCTGACGGCAGCCGCGTCGCCCTGCCGTCCGGGGCGCTTGCCGCGTACACCAATTTCGCTTACGACTTGTATGTAGTCCATGACAATGGCGGCCTCGACGAGGACCTGTTGGAGCGATTAAGAAATCCTGCGCAGTTTCAGGGCGCGCGTCATGAATTGTTCGCAGAAGCAACGTGCTATCGAGCCGGTTTCACCGTACAGCACGAAAACGAAAGAGATGTAAGTACGCGACACACCGAATTCACAGCCACGCACAATTCAACGGGGCAAAAGTTATCAGTGGAGGCCAAAAGTAGACACCGCGAAGGTGTGTTGGGCAGGCCAGGTGTTGCGGCGGAGAGGCCCTCATTTACATTTGCCCGCTTAATCAACGATGCCGTGAAGAAGAATCCGCAACACCCGCTGATTATTTTCTTGGATACCAACCTGCCCTTCAAGTGGGCCGAAAGATGGCTTACGCCGCAGGCTGGGAATACCTTATCGCGGCCAATGCAGATATTGCTGGACGAGATTAGGCGGGAACACAACAATGCGGACCCGTACGATTTGCTTATTCTAAGTAATCACCCCCATCACTATGCCATCCACGATTTGGACCCTGCACCTCATTTGCTCGGCGTACCCTCGCAGCAACCGAAAGCACACATGCTCGCCCTCCGAAGCCTTGCCGGGGCTGCATCGCTGCATGGAAACATTCCGATGGGCTTCACTATGGAGGAAGGCGACCCGCCCCCACCTACTGTCCCTCTGGTGATACCGAAGGCGCGCTATGACTTTCAGGTTGACGGAACGTCTGTTTCCGTTTTGCGAGAAGGAAAGCAAGTGGCGCAAACGTTTTCGGCCAAGGATATTGACCGCGTGCAAGCACCAAGCAAATTGCACGAGTACTTGGAAGATATCGGCCTATCGCGCGTTGATGCCCACATGATTTGCGGCGTGATTGAGCAAGGCAACTCTGTTTCCGGGGTATTCGCGCCGAAATAGCACGGCAGTAACCCGTGCGGATTTGACAAACAGGCGTATGCTTTGGCCGTGCCGGAATCACGATTTAAGAAAGCAGCTTTTGGCGTAGGCGGCTAGCCGAGCACTGGTGCCTACCGTGGCTTTTCAAGCTGTCACGCAATGCCTCGATTATCACGACGATTTCTGTTTTGTTTACCTTCACTGCCTACACCTGGAATTACTGAGGGGCCAAGTTTCAGAAGCGACGAGGCTGTGCGCAGCCGCTGATGATCGGCTAGGAGCTTTTGGCGTGCGTAAACTGAAAGTTCGACCATCAAAACAGGCGCTACTGTCCATAAAGCGCAGCCATCAGTGGACTGACAAAATGGTGTACATTTTAGCCGCCAACAAGCCTCACAAGTACAGTAACGGACGCTCCCACATCCTTTATATCGGGACGACGAAGAAGGGGGCCGATAGACCAGCCGCGTCGGCAGTGAACAAAGCTAGCGAAGCATTCTACAAACTGCGTGGCGTCAAAACGATTGATGTCCACATCGTGACGTGCGCCCCACGCAAAGCAATGCAGACGTGGAAGCGGCTAGAATCAGCACTGCTGGACCTTTTTCGTAACAAATATTTCCAGCTACCGAGATATAACAAGGTGCGACCTACGAGCACTGAGGGGCTGTTCAGTACGAAGGCGCTTGCCAAAATCATAGCCAAATTCGATGTGAAGTAGTGTCGCCAGAGGCCCCGTTATACGCCTGGCACACACCCCTGGGGATCGGACGAGTGTTTCGGATTTCGCCGGGTTAAACACACGCAACTTGGCACGGCCTGCGCCGCCGCCCGCGCCCTGCCACTCTCGCTCAGCTTGGGATTCTTCAAGAAGGTGTAGCCTTCAACTCTCCAGCGAAGAGCTTTCTGAAATTGCCTGTAGTTCCCGATGGATGTCCGCGTGATGTTGGCCAAGATAGCGTGCGACGCGGGCATTGCCCAGCAACTTCGCGACGTACCCCCGCGCTAGGACCAGATTGAGAACCTGATTCCCGTGAGATTCCTCAATCAGCGCCAGGTCCCGTTGCAACACTTCCATCTCTTTTTCCATCTTCGTCACTTGTTCCGGCGTTAGGCCCTCGACCACTTTGTGCTTGTCAGGATCGACGAGCATGTCGGGATGCGTGGCGGCAAGAAGCGCTTTTGCATACGGAACCGAGAAATTGCTCGTTGCTACCAAGAGCTCGGCTACCTCGATCTGGCGCATTGGTTTGAGCTTTCGCAGCACAGAAAACACGCCCAGAGACACGTGTCTGTTCTTCAGGATTTCCGCAGCTTCCTTGCATACTCCATTCAACAGATCGCGCTTTTGCCGGATGGTGCCAACGTCCACCCTCAGCACTTTAGCGATGCGTTCCTCGGAGACTCCATGTTTGGTAGCTTTCAAAATCATGTTGTGTTCCTGGATCGGCGACATTCGACTCACGCGTCGATTGTATGTATACGTTTCGTCGTCGGTCGCGACCAGACATCGAGCATGAGTCTCGCCGAGCTGTCTTAAGACCTCAAGCCTTATATGGCCGTCCAGCAGGAAATAGCTGTCCGAACTGCCGTCCTGTGGGAACACAATCAAAGGCTCGATTATCCCGACCTCGCGCACGGAAGACAGTACTTGCTGATACTTTTCGCTGGAGCGCATGACGGGCCTTACGTGTTTAAGCGGCAGAATGTTGGCAATCGGCACCACTACTCCTTCGGGGAGAAATGCGAACGAAACCGGCTTAGCCATGCTCAAACCCTCTCGGCAATCTGAATTTTGTCCGCCAGATAGGCCGGCAGCGATTCCAGGCCTTCGGCTCGCAACAGGGTGATGAAATTCTCATCGCGGAAGATGTTCTTTAGAGCCGACACGAGGAACAACAAGCGGTGCTCAGTCAGCTGCGCCTTCTTAACTAGTAGCTTTTGACGATCTGCTTCTTGACGGTACGCGCGGACCAGAGACTCCGCGGATTGCAGGCCATCATTCCTTCGACGGACGCCAGGCGTCGCTCGTTTGCCGTTCGCCTTTCGCAGCTCAATGATGCGACGAACAGTCAGCAGTTTGCGTCCTCGCAGAGTCTTGTCTTCGTATGCTTGGCACAGCGCCCTCTGGATTCCTTCCTCATCGGCGTCCGCAATCTGCATGGCCACTGATAGAGGTATCCGACCCTTATCGACGGCATGGAGAAGGCGTTCTTCCCCATTCTTCAACAGATGTGCGATTCCCACTACGTAACTTTTCGTGACATCAATCTTCTTGGCAATCTCCGTCGTGGTGTAGCCCCGCGACTTCAGATTTTCGATCTCTCGTAGCAACTCCAAAGGGCGGATTTGACGGCGCGCAATGTTCTCCACCAAGCTCATCAGGAAGCATTCTTCTCGTGATGCTTCCTTCACGATCGCCGGTATCTCAGCTTGGCCCAGTGCGACGAACGCCTCAAGACGGCCTTGGCCACAAACCAAATCGTATTGTTTCCCGTCCACTGGTTCGCCCCGACGAGCAACGGTGATGGGCCTCTTGAGGCCAAGGCTAGAAATGTTCGAGACAATGCCTTGGAAGACAAGCTTGTTCCGGCTTCGCGGATTGAGGATGTGTATTTGATTGATCGGAATCATCTGGACAACCAGAGCCGTATCGTTCATGCCGCCTCCGGTATCCGTGCGCGCCGAGCCATACCAAAAAAGAAATCAAGTGTGACAAAGCGATACGTGTCCAAACCGACAGCGTTGTCCTCGGCAAGCAACAGCTTTTCAAAGGTCATATCAAGTCTTGGCAGGAGGTAGTAATCCAAAGGATTCTCATTGTCAGCGCTCATTCGCACGGCGACGGTAATGTCCGGACTCAATCCGGCATCGAGTCGAACAAGCCATCGAAAAGCGCCGGAGTGTATCTGGCGACATCGGGCGATAACGAGAGCTGCTGTGAACTCATCGTTCACAACCAACAGGTCCGTACTGGGGTCGCTACTTATCACGCCGCCCAGCTGCTGAATCTTGGCGATGACATCGGCGACGATCTTCGGATGCATCAGGCGAAGTTGACGGTTCGTTTCAATGAATTGATAGTCGCGGTCGGGGGTGTAACCGATCAAACCATACGCTCGGATCAGGCTGCCAAAGCGACTGCGATATACCGAACTGGAGGCCATACCGTCCGCCTCATCGATCAAGAGACCCGAGAGCTGGCCCTCGCGCTCCATGAGCTGGCGAAGATGTTGGAGCAACTCGTCATTGGAATACCTGCGGCTACGCTCCCTAATGATGTCCTGCGCTTTTGAGAACAAGTCCACGGGAACGACGGATTCGAATGCTGCGTCACTGCGAATCCACATTTCAGGCGGGTTTTGCACGCGCTTTTTCTTCAGCTTGAAGGACATTTTGTTGTAGACGTTGTTGCCGATGTATTTCTCGTTGGTCAGGATCTGGTGGACGGTCCCTTGAGTCCAAGCTCGGCCCAGATCAGTGGTAATACCTCTCTCGTTCAACATCCGCGCAATTCTCGATTCAACGATTCCATCTTCTGCAAAGCTCCGATACATCCAACGAACGATCTCAACTTCCTCCGGTGGCCCCGGAACGAGGATGACGCGGTCGGTTTGTATGCTCTTTTGCTCTCCCCTGTTGAGAATGCCCTTATACTGGCCGGTCACATCGCGCAGCATTCGGCGAAGCCCGAACCCTGGTGCACCCCCTTGGCGAAAACCGAGCTCGATAAGGCGACATTGCCCGATGAATACCTTCGCGGAAAGCTCTCGGCTGTACTCCCCGGCCATCGCACGCTTCACGCCTTTAACGATGGTCGAAATTGGACTGCCGTCGTTTTCGAACTGCTCAGCGCAATAGTGAACGGAGATCTGTGCACGTCGACAAATGTATTCGTAGTAAGCGCTTTCATCGGCATCCTGGAAGCGCCCCCAACGACTCACATCGTAAACAAGAATTGTGCCGAAGTCGGCTTGGCCGCCCTCGACATCACGGATCAACTCTTTCAGAGCGTCCCGGCCGTCGATTCGCAGCCCACTCTTGCCAGCATCAGTGTAGGTCTTCACGACGTTGAGACCGCGCGCTTCGGCGTATTGCCGGATGATTCTCCGCTGATTCTCGGTGGAGTACTGTTGGTGCTCTGTCGACATGCGAACATATTCCACGGCGCGCGTAGCAACGGAACTAGGACGATCTGTCGAAGCGGGCTGTCGTTCGATCTCTCCCATATCGCCACTTGTGTGAGAGCTCGGATTTCATGCGATGGGAGCTCCGCGACCTTCCGAGTCGATGACTGCTCTTGCAGACCGCGATACAAGGCAGCCCCAGACAAAGCCGCCGTGCCCAATGCTGGACTCTCCGGGCATTAATAGTTATATGGCGAGAAAGAAATCCGGCTCAAAAAGTTGTTCTTTGCGGGGTCGAGGGCGACTCAATTCCTTGCAGAATAATGATTTTCGCAGAAGCAAGGTTGTTCTTTTCACCTAGCAGTCCGTTGGGACCCACAAGCCAGATGCTGGCGTCATGCGACCGGAGATCAAAAGCTAGGTTGTTCTCTACCAACTCCAAAAGGTGATGGAGTTCAGAAGTTAACTGGCGTTTGTTGCCGTTCGGAGATGTGTGGGCTCGTCGCCTTGTCCAGTAGCGTTTCATATACTGAGGGTTTTTCGCACGCCATTTCCTCTGGCTGTCCAGACACTGCTCTCGATAGAGGGGATCTTCGATGAGTTTCCGCCGATGGTAGTCGGTGCGGCGTCGAAGCTGACATTGAGCTGAGCTGCATACTAGCTGATCGGGGTGGTACCTCGAAGGACGGAATTTCTGACCGCAGTACCTACACACTCTGTCTTTCATGCAGACCGACTGGCGGTGCCCGTCGCGATCCCTCCCTTGTTTTTGACCCGCTGGGCTTTTCTGGAAGTTGCTGATGTTAAGAACGCCGAGTTCCTCATCTCCTGAAGGTCGCAGTCTCTACCGCGCGCGCTCGGGTCGCGATCGCTCCTGGGCCATCAACTTTGCGAATTCTTTACTGAACGAACGTTGGGCCCATTCGGGAATCGACCGCGCCACCCTCACAATCTCCCGGTTCACAAACTGAGCAACCACGCGCGGACTTCGCCCCTCAGCAGTGTTATCAACCAGGATGAGTTCGTCCACGGCTTCCTTCACCGTCGGCAATTCACGCAATCCCTTCTCATATTCTTCTCGAATCTCTGCCACCGGGCCGAACAAACCGCCGCGCGAAGCGCGAGAAAGAACGCGCGCTGTATTCAGGTCGGGATGTTCCGTTGCGATGAAGATTGCGCGTACCTCGAAGCCAGAAGAGCGGGCAACGTCCACGAGCTTTAGGTCCACAGCCGGGCTCTGATAAACGAAGGACTTCGCCTCCTTTAGCAGACGCTTTCGTTGCTGCTCGATTTCAGCTTGATCCAAAGGAGATAAACTGGCTTTCAACTGAATGGGGAACGACTCGCGCAGCTTGCTCTCATAGAACGACGTCTTACCCGCGCCAGGTGCTCCGCAAAGGATCAGGAGCAACGGCCTCTCCGGACCGGCGGCAGGAGTTTCAGGGCTGCTCTTTAGTGTAGTGGCGCTCACAGTGTCATCCTTCTGCCCGTGGGCTCTCGACAAAATGAGAACGACCGATCTCCCGCACCCGCACGAGATCGCCTCCGCGAGCGTCTACAACGAAACGTTTCCCGCTGGGAACAACCTCCAACACGGCTTTAGTTCGCTTGTCCCATTCGAAATGGCCACCCTCTCGGGACGGAGAATGCGGGCCAGGTTCCAATCCGGTCAGCGAGACCAACGATTCCCACAGTTGCTTTCGTTCTATTCCGTTCATTGCGTCGTAAGTCGTGCGGCGCGTTCCGAGCGCCCCTCGCGCCGACCGCCCCTTGGTGAGCCAAGCAAGAACCGTACTATTGAGGAGTTCGTTCATTGAGCAGCTTCGCGCCAGCGCCGCCCCCTGCAGCTTCTTTCGAAGCGAAACAGGCATGACCACCTGCGTTGCTTTGGTCGTGGAGCTAACTTTCTTGCCGTGAAACCGCAATACCTCAACCGAGTCGAGGTCCATTTCTTCCAGGCTTTTCTGAACAAATAGCGACATGTCTCCATGCCGGCGAATCCGACTCCTAAGCATCCCATCCACTTTGTGAAGCAATCTTGTCTGGAACACGACCAGATCATTGGGCCGGCGCCTCAGCTTCGACGCGTCAACAAGTTTGCGCTTCTTCCTCAACTGCGAAGTCCCCCAATCCCCGACAGTCCCACCCTAGCCGCCCGCCTTGTCGGTTCTCTTCTTGCCATAAACAAGCTCGTCCAGATCCTCAGTACCGCGCCAGTTGAACACCACCCGTTCGGCTTCGGCACGACGCAGGTTTGCACATGGGTCATGCACATAAGGCTGGCTAGAGGGAGCCGCTGTTTCTTCGCGTTGTATTCGGGACTCATCTGCCCCCTCTGCCTTAGACTCGCGCAGTCTGCCCAGGTAGACACAGAATTCTTTGTACCCGAGATCGGCTCGTTGCTGATGCAGTCTCTCCCAGACTGCCTTGCGGGTGTGCCCTGCCGCCAGCGCCCGCTCAATCTGCGGCAGGAAACGCTTCACCCAGCGTGTTTTGGCGCGCGGCAGTTCTTTGCACAGGGCATCGAGGGCGTCGGACAGGGAATCTGACATACGGCTACTCCAAGGCCAACAACAAACATCAACAAAAGCAGGACAAAAGTGCGACGATGATAGGTATATACCATTCAGTCACAATCCACAATAGACCACAAATGACCTACAGACGGCAACGCAAAGTCCACAAATGCCCCACAATCGCGAGACAAAAATATGCTGTTTGACTACTCTTCATCAACATTAGCCAACAGTTTTTCCCGCTCCGCGGCGCGGGTGTTGTTGCTTCATTAGGAAACAGAGATCGCGTAGTGGAACATAAAGGGATGTAGTGCAGGAGGCCCGTATTTTCCTTGCATCTTGCTATCCGTCAACGTTTTAATGTGTAGTATACATCCATCTATGTGTATTACAACTGCACTACATTGGGTTTCCCAGCAAAAGAGGTAAACTTTGGGCAGATGTCGTCTCCAGTGCTCGGACTCGTGCACGTCGCTTGCCGATGGAGATCTTAATGGAGGGCCGATGAGTCGGACAAAGAAGAACAAGATGAAGAATGCGCCTAAACAGCTCACAATCGACTCGATTGACGTGGAAAGCGATGAAGAGCTAGATGCATTGATGGCCCAGGTTCTCGCGGAGGGGGACAAAATCTATGCAGCGCAGCATGCCGAGGCCGTCCGGCTTGGCATTGTTGACGAACAAGGCCGCCTATTGAAAACCTCGTGGCCAGAGGGCCATATTCCTGGGAGCCACGACGACGATCTCTGGTAATCTCGCCCTCAACCGATAGCCCGTCGAGGTGCGGCTCTTTCAAAATTTTAAATCACTCTACGAAGATAAATATCTGTACATCGGTCATAAGAGTGATATACTCCTGTCACGAGCCAGGGAGTATGTGTTATGCCCGAGCCTTCCGCCCCCTTTTCGAAGCCTGGTCCGAGAGCCGATCAGCCCGCTATCAGCCCTTCCGCCGAGGAGTGGCTCACCGCATCAGAAGCAGCCGCGCACCTCAAGGTAAAGCCGAGAACGATTCTTCAGTGGGCGAAGGATGGCAAAATTCGCGGCCATGTGCTGTCTGGCACCAAACGCTGTACCTGGCGCTTTCTCCGTTCCGAGCTTGATGCTATTCTGGCCGCGCCGTCCGCTGCTCTCGTGAATGGGAGGATTCAGTGAAGAGAGCACGGGCAAAGCAAGGCAGTGTAGTACTCGACAAACGAATCAAGGCTTGGAATTTCTTCTGGTGGGCAGATGGCAAGCGGCACTCGAAGGTAATTGGTCCGCTCCGCGACCTGCCAACTAAGGCAACAGCGTGGAAAGCAGCAAAGCCCTTACGTGATGCCCTGGAATCAAAGCCGCAACACAACATCGGCGTGCCCACTGTTGGCATGCTGATTCAACAGTACAAGGCAGAGAAGATGCCAGATCGGAAGGACACACGCCGGACGTATGGCTCCTGGATTCGGCTGCACATTTTGCCGAAGTGGGGCGAGCACCGGATCACGGACGTACAGGCTCGGCCTGTGGAACTGTGGTTGCAATCCCTTCCGCTCGCTCCCAAGAGTCGAACCCACATTCGCGGGATTCTCAGTTCGCTTTGGAATTTCGCAATGTGGAAGCAAGCCATACCCATGCAAGTAAACCCAATCAGTTTGGTCACGGTGAAAGGTGCGTCCAAGCGGATGCGGCAGCCGCGGAGCCTCACGGTTGAACAATTCCGCTTGCTCGTATCACATCTCCATGAGCCACACGGAACAATTGCACTCATGTGCACTTGTTTTGGGCTTCGCATATCCGAATGTTTGGCGTTTCGATGGTCAGACATTGATTGGCTGAACAAGCGGCTCCGCGTAGAGCGCGGCATTGTTGAGCGCAACGTGGACGATGTGAAGACAGATGAGTCCCGAAAGTCTTTGGCTATCGCGGATGAGCTGCTTGAACGGTTGAATCTGTGGAGACAGACCACGGAATTTTCAGCGGATAGTGACTGGATTTTCGCCAGCCCTCTGAAAATCGGCAGACTGCCATACTCCTACACCGGAGTGTGGCGGGAACTGGACCGCGCAAGCGCAGCCGCAGGTCTTGGGCACATGGGAACTCACACATTCCGGCATTCTTACCGCATGTGGATTGACGCGATAGGCACGCCCGTCGGGGTGCAGCAGAAACTCATGCGGCATTCTGATATCCGCACAACCATGAACATCTACGCTGATGCGGCTTCAGCGGACATGCGAAAGGCGCACAGCAAAATCGTGCAGCTAGCGATGCAATCAGAGCTAACGGCAGGTGAATCGGCAGGTGTGGATTCGTAACCTATTGAAAGAATGGCTCCTCAGGTAGGACTCGAACCTACAACCCTCCGGTTAACAGCCGGATGCTCTGCCATTGAGCTACTGAGGAGTGTGTTGGTGTTCATTATCATAACATTTCGGCTGATGCGTGAAAACTGCTAGGCTGGGTGCATGTGGGCCTGGATTATTCTCTCGTCCGTCGTGATCAGCGCCGCGGTTTTTGCGCAGTCTCCCCCCGTCGCGGAGAAGAAACCGGTCATCGATATTTTTCACGGCACGAAAGTCCTGGACAATTATCGCTGGCTCGAAGATGGAAATAATCCGCAGACACAGAAGTGGGTCGAGCAGGAGATGGCTTACACGCGCGCTCTGCTTGACCCTTTGCCCGGCCGCGCCGCCATTCACAAGCGGCTGACCGAACTGCTCTCCATCGGGATCGTGACCCCGCCGCAAATTGCAGGCCATCATTATTTCTATACAAAACGCGAGGGGATGCAGAACCAGCCCATCCTTTATGTACGCGATGCGCTGAACGGACCGGACCGCGTGCTGGTCGATGCGAATCAACTGTCCGCTGACGGCACCGTCGCCCTCGACTGGTTTCAGCCGAGCGAGACTGGAAAATACGTTGCCTACGGAACTTCTCCCAGCGGCTCGGAAATGTCCACACTGCACATCGTCGAGACCAAGACTGGCACGATTCTTGCCGACACGATCGAGCGCACGCGCGCGGCTTCGATCGCCTGGCTCCGCGACAACTCCGGTTTCTATTACACGCGCTATCCGAAAAAAGGCGACGTGCCCGCCGGGCAGGAGATGTACAACCGGCACGTCTATTTCCACCTGCTCGGGACCGATCCGGAGAGCGACGATCTGGTCTTCGGCGAAGGGCGCGATCCCGAGGATTGGCCCAACGTGCAGCTTTCGAACGACGGCCGCTGGCTGCTGATCACGGTCGAGCAGGGTTGGACGAAGTCAGAATTATTTCTGATGGATTTGAAATCGGACCGCCCCGCAAGCCGCCTTACCACGGGCAAAGATTTTCTCTACCGCGGCGACGTTTACGACGGCAAGGTTTACATCACCACCAACGAAGATGCGCCCCGCTATCGCGTGTTCGTGACGGACGTGGGCAACTTCGACCGCGAAGCCTGGAAAGAGATCATTCCGCAGTCGGACGCGGTGCTGCAGGGTGCCGCGGTGTTTGGCGGAAAGCTTTTCACCCAGTACGAGCAGAACGCTTCCTCGCAGCTCAAGATCTTCGATCTGGACGGCACCAAAATCTCCGACGTTGGCCTTCCCGCGATTGGCACGGTTTTCGCCACGGGTGGAAAGTGGAATCATGATGAAGTGTTTTTCGGATTTCAATCCTTCACCACCCCTCCGAGCATCTACCGCATTGATCTCAAGTCGGAGCCTCAGGGAATAAAACTCGCGCCATTGCCGGACTCCGGCGCCACCGCTGAAAGCCCTGCCCCTCCCAAATCTGCCTCCGCTAACCAGACGGAACCTGTTCTCTGGACCAAGGTTGACGCGCCCTCGATCGATCCTTCCGCCTATGAGGTGACGCAGGAATGGTTTCACTCCAAAGACGGCGCGCGCGTCCCGATCTTCGTCGTCCATAAGAAGGGACTGCAGAAAAATGGAAAAAATCCCACCCTGCTCACCGCGTACGGCGGATTCAACGTCAGCCTGACTCCCACGTTCAGCCGGACGGCGTATCTCTGGATGGAACACGGCGGAGTGTTTGCCATGGCCAACCTCCGCGGCGGCGCGGAGTTTGGCGAAGACTGGCATCGCGCCGGCATGCTCGACAAAAAGCAGAACGTCTTCGACGACATGATTGCAGCGGCCGAGCACCTGATCGCAGCGAAATACACGGACAAGAATCATCTGGCAATTCAGGGCGGATCGAACGGCGGTCTCCTGATGGGGGCAATGATCACGCAGCGTCCGGATCTTTTCCGCGCCGTGGTGTGCCAGGTCCCTCTGCTCGACATGCTGCACTATCAGGATTTCCAGATCGCCAAGCTGTGGATCCCGGAGTATGGAACCGCGGAGAAGGCGGCCGATTTCAAGTGGCTGTATGCGTACTCACCGTATCACCACGTGAAGCCGGGGGTGGAGTATCCCGCGATCTTATTTATGACCGCCGACACCGACACGCGGGTCGATCCCATGCACGCCAAAAAAATGGCGGCGGAGATGCAGGCCGAGGCGAAGAACGGCACCAGTCACACCCGCCCAATTCTCCTGCGAATTGAAAGTAAGGCAGGCCACGGCGCCGGAAAACCGGTCACCAAGCAGATTGAAGAATTCACCGACGTCTATTCATTTCTATTCTGGCAGCTGGGTGTAAAGGAATAAGGTACAAGGTTGACCTTCGTTACATAACGCGTTACGCTAATAAAAGCAAAAATGATCCGCTCAATCCGCCACAAGGGGCTCAAGCGCCTCTACGAAGACGCTGATCCGCGTGGCGTGAGTGGTCAACACGTAGAGAAGCTACGTGACATTTTGGCACGTCTGGATGCGGCATCGGCGATTACCGACATGGAACTTCCCGGTTTTCGTCTGCACGCCCTCAAAGGCACCCATCGCGGTTTTTGGGCGGTAACGGTTCGCGCAAACTGGCGCGTCATCTTCCGGCTGGAAGATGGCGACGTGATGGACGTTGATTACGTGGATTACCACTGAAGGAGATTTGACCTATGGCGATGAAAAATCCTCCACATCCGGGCGGCCTTGTGCTGCGCCAATGCATCGAGCCCCTAGGATTGAGCATTACCCAAGCTGCCGCTGCGCTTGGCGTCACCCGCACGACCCTCTCGGAACTGGTGAACGGGAAGCGCGGCATCTCTCCGGAAATGGCCGTGCGCTTATCGAAAGTGTTCGGAGGAAGCGCCGAAAGCTGGCTTACGCAGCAAGCTCACTACGAACTCTCCCGCATACAGACCGGCCGCATCAAGCTCAAGCGTCTCCAGTTCGCGTGAGCCGCAACGTAGAGGCGCCGGCAAACTCATCACAGCAGATTGAAGAATTCACCGACGTCTATTCCTTTCTATTTTGGCAGCTGGGCGTGAAGGAATAGTTTTCAGTACGCAGTACTCGGTACTCAGTTAACCTGCTCAACAACTGATAGCTGAATACTGAGTGCCGTCTTTTCCCATTTCGGAACTCCCGAAGATTTTATTTCAGCCCGCCTCAGCCGCACAAAATTCATGGTGAGATCATGCTTCCGATGTGAGAAATCATGGCTGGATCGTACCGAGATCTAGTTGCTTGGCGTAAAGCGATGATCCTGGTTGTGCAAGTCTACCGGGCGACGCGAACCTTTCCGAAGGATGAACTCTACGGGTTAACCAGCCAGCTCCGGCGAGCAGCAGTCTCGGTGCCCAGCAACATTGCCGAAGGCCAAGCCCGCTATTCGCGGCGTGAATTTCACCACTTCCTGAGCAACGCACGCGGCTCGTTAGCCGAGGTCGAAACTCAAATCATGCTCGCTGCTGATCTCACTTATCTCCCGCCAAAGGATGCCGAGACGTTGCTGCTAAAATCTGCCGAGCTAGGGCGAATCCTGAACGGCCTGATCGCGTCCACCAGATCCATGGCCCAAGGCATATGATTTTTCTGAGTACTGAGTACTAGGTACTGGGTACTGAGTACTAGGTACTGAGTACTTCTAGAGGCCCGATGATCGCTACACTGAAAAAACTCGCCATCTTAGCGGCTGTCTTCCTCCTCCCCACTCTCGCATTCCCGCAAACCCATACACACGCCAATTCCGACTGGCGCGCTCGACTGCATGAGGAACTCCCCTTGCTGGGCCATCGCAACTGGATCGCCGTGGTGGATTCCGCGTATCCCCTGCAGATCAGCCCGGGCATCGAAACCATCGATACGGATAGCGATCATCTCGAGGTAGTGCGGCGCGTGCTGCATGAGGTGGCGGAAACCAAGCACCTGCGTCCGGTAGTTTTCACCGACGCCGAGTTAAAGGCCGTACCAGAGGCCGACGCGCCAGGCGTGACCTACTATCGCGACACGCTGACGCACTTTCTGGAAACCTTCAACGGAGGCGGCCTCGAGCTGCATTCGCTGCCGCACGAAGACATCATCGGAAAACTCGATGAAGCGGGCAAGACATTCCACGTCCTGGTGCTGAAAACAAGGATGACGATTCCCTATACGTCCGTGTTCGTCCGCCTGGATTGCGGCTATTGGACCGAGGAGCAGGAGAACAGATTGCGGGAGAAGATGGCCGCGAAATGAAGTGAACGTCCCTCTCTCTGCACAGTTTCAGATGTGAACTGAATCGCAAGAAATCATAATTTCAGCGCTATCGCAACCGATCTTCAGCATTTCCACCCCGTAGAATCTCCAAAGTTCCTATCGCCCCAGCCCTACAATAAGGTACGGGAGGCCCCTTTATGAAGCATGCCGTGGTATTGTGGTTCCTCGTTATATGCGCCCCATTGATCGCGACCGCCCAGGTTTTGCCCACGTCCAGTGGTTCTTGCGGAGTTGCACCCTCGGGATTGATGAGCTGCGACTGGCTTTCCCCCGCGCCGCTCAAAACCGCGGATGGAAAGAGCGTCAACACGGTTCCCAGCAGTAGTCCACAGCTCTTTGTTACAAGATTCAACCTCTCGCCCGGCGCGCCGTTGGCGTCTCTGGTTGACGGACAAGAGGTTCTCATCTTTGGTATGGGTGACGGCGAGCTCGTCAATGAGGCAAAGTCGCCAGCAGCCCATATCAACGTGAGGAACGGTTCAGTGCTCCTGATGCGGCAAGAAGAACACTATCTCCTGCGGAACATTGGAAAGCAGGAACTTGACGTATTGGTCGTCCAAGTCCGTCGGTGAAAGGGTCTTCTCCTACTGACATTGCGGAACGCATTGGCCTGAACCCGCGTTGGCCTACAACAAGATTTTTCCTCGGTTGGGAACAGTGGGTCCGTGACGAAATGCTCCCCGCCCATCAGGAATACTCGGGTTAGCCCTCAATCCAGTGCTTACGCTTCATGAAGTTGTAAACCTTGGAGACGAGCACGAGAAAAGGAGAGACATACCAGTATTTCTTGCGGATGAAATTTGCATTGAGTTTGCCTGCCCAACTGTCCGCTACGTCCTCTCTCTCAGCGTGTTCAGGGCGAATTGTGTTGTGAATGTGATGTCCGACCTCATGGAAGAGCACATTCCCCAACCAGAGTTCTCGCAAAAATGCGATGCGAAGAGGAACGGTGGATAATCCCCGCACGATTTTGTCTACTCGGAGTTCGATGTACGGTAAAGAACTGCGTGAGCGTCCGTGGTACCGGCCAAGAATTCGTGACTTGGGGGCCTTACGTTTACGAGACCAAACCTTGCCGACGCGGTCTTTGCGTCGCAACCCTGCCTCATTCGTCAACAGAATGCAATCTAGCCCCTGTAGGAACTTGTCGGGCACTGTGAGTAAAAGCTTGTGCACCGTTGCTGATGCATCGAACGGAGGAGTGTAGTCTCGGTACGCTTCTCTAATCTCGACTTTGGTAGGCTCAGACAGTTATGAACAGCCCCCGGCTTCACCTATTTTAGAGGACAGGTGGCGAAACATCGCCAAGCACTCACCAAGCCTCAAAGAGGCGAAGACGGCGCAAGCTTGTGTTAACGCCTGCTACCAACATTTGAGCTGAGGGTATGATATTTGCGGATGGACGGCATAGATCAAAACGCCGCCGAAACGACCTGCCGTCACTGCGGCACCCCTGCTGATGCTGGACGAATCTTTTGCGCCAAGTGTGGGGCTGCGCTTAGACTGCCTTCTTCCCTGATCCCGTCAAGCGACGACGATGCCAACGTCACTTCTATTGGCCCGATGAAGCGATTCGTTGTGACGGCTATCAAGTATTTGGCGGGACTGTCCGGAGTGGTCTTTTGGCTGTGCCCCTTGCGTACCGGAACACAGGTGCTCCTGTTTGTCGCTTCAATTGCCGTCATGCTGATTTGTCATTTCGGCTTGAGCAGCATTGATGAACAGTACGCCAATAAGAATGCGGGATACTGGCCCGAACCACTTGATTGGACAGCGCCCTCCAAATCGGACGACCCCGGCACGAAACGGTAGTGGGCGTAATATCCCGATAACCCTCACCGCCCCCAGACGGAGTCCGAGTGCTATCGCCTGACTAGGGCACCTATGCTTGGGTTACATAATACGAGGTCGGGATAATTCCTTGTAGCGTCGTGCTCCGATGAGTCGCTTGACCTGACAGCATTCGTGAACGGATTCCCGTTCTCGTCCGTTGTTATGTTGCCGTCCAGCCGGAGCGGCTTTTTACATATTCGGCAGGTGAGATTGTCTTTACGACTACGGTCCACGTAAACCTGATTCCTGGAAAGTCCAATTGCGTACGTTTCTTGTCCTTCACATTTGTTGATGGTGCACAAGCCAGAGTAAAAAAAATGGTCAATTTTGCACACTGAACTCGGATAACTGACAAACATCGCGATAGCACTCAGAATCGGCTTTGCGGCTCAAAGCGTGAAATGGCCTGTTCTCGTCAGATTAGATCGAACGGCTTAGCCTTTCGGAACGTGTAGCCATAAGATCGCGGCTAGTACCAAGAAGCCAAACCCCAGCGTCGAAATGATCGTAACCGGTGTCCAGAATAGTAGAGCTCGTACCCATTTGCCGTTGAGCCGACTCGCCGCGAAGAAGAGCGCAAAGAACAAGATGGCCAAGATTCCGACAGATGGGGTGAAGACCATAAATGCGGCCAATCCTGTCGCCTTGGCATTGTTTCGGAAAGAGTAAAACAAGGGCGGACCAAGGATCGCGAGAAATAACCCAGCCACAACGCTGAGCGATGCTCTGAGATACCCCAAGGTGTGCCTCCCTCATGTCAGCCCAAGGCAATTTCGGCAAGAAACAGGTCGCCTTGTTCGTGTCGGAACCGCCAACGGGCGACATCACTCACATTCTACGCGTATCGAACTGAGTCAACTATTGCAAAATCTCGATTGCGCTCAATGACCAACAGTCAAAACGTGTAATGGCCTGGTTTCAACAGGTGAGTAGAACTCCTCCCTTCTGGCGATGTAATAATGGGAAGGGTCCACGGGTTAATGAAGGGAATCTTTTCACAATTTAGCGTCATATTCTTCTTGACCACCTGCCATGCGTTTCTGGTAGCACAGGCTTCCCCTAGAGTTTCAGCGAATGCTCCGCCCGAGTACACCTTTGTGCTCGTCCACGTGTTTCCCCATGACACCGGGGCATACACCCAAGGTTTCGCGTATCACGACGGCTTCCTGTACGAGGGTACAGGCCGAAATGGGAGCTCGTCGCTTCGCAAGGTTCGCCTCGAAACCGGAGAGGTGGTTCAGAAAGTTGACCTAGGGCACGAGTTCTTCGGCGAAGGAATCACTCTGGTCAAAGACAAAGTGCTGCAGCTTACCTGGAAGTCGGGCACGGGCTTTGTGTACGACCTGAATAGCTTCCGCCTCTTGCGGAAGTTTTCCTACGCGGGAGAAGGTTGGGGCCTCGCGACCAGTGGCCGTGAAGTCTTCATGAGTGACGGAACGTCGGAGATTCGAGTCCTAGACAACGAAACTCTTGAGGAAAAGAGTCGCCTTAAGATCCACGATGGGCTGACTCCGGTCGATCAACTGAACGAACTAGAGTTCGTGGAAGGGCAGATCTTCGCCAACGTGTGGCACAGCAATCGCATTGCCCGGATCTCGCCGCAGACTGGCGAGGTTGTGGGGTGGATTGACCTTACAGGGATTCTGAGCCCAGTTTATCGGCTTGACTCAGAAGCCGTGCTAAACGGCATCGCTTACGATCCCATTAAAAAGCGCCTGTTTGTCACTGGGAAATTGTGGCCCAGTGTCTACGAGATCAGGCTCGCTCCGAAAATTCGCAGGTAGGTGGCGTTAAATCTCGATAACGCTCACCGACCACTGACCCGCGGTCTGAGTGCTATGCCGTGTTAACGTCCACAAGGTAAGGGCATAGCCTTCAGGCAGGTACGAAAGTAAGGCTTCAATTAATGGAATGCGGACTTAGAATAGCGGCATGCCGGGTCCGGTAGCGTTTCTCCTTCGAGCATTCGCCGGGATACTCGGCCTGTGCGCAGCATGCGTTACGCTGGTTATTCCTTTGCTGTTTCTGGCAAACACACTCCAAGAACTTGAATCGGCAAAACAGTATGGCGGCCACGCTTCGCTGTCGGGAGCCATAGGCGGAATCAGCTTGGTTCTGGTTGTAGCTGGCCTCTTCGGGGCCGGAGCATACTTTCTTCTTCGGTTCTCGTTTCGCGGTCCCAAGGGAGTCGCCGTCGATCAGCGTCCGCAGAACTAGCGCCAACTGTTGAAATATCCCCATTTCACTCATCGACGCTTGTCAAACCGGACGACCTGTCAGATGAATAGCACGCGATGGGTGAAAGCGTAGCCGATGGTTAGCCAGAAAGTCAGGAACCAGCTAAAAGCGAAGCAGGCATCAATCCACAAAGATTTCCATTCATCTGCAAATTCCCACATCCAAAAAAATTCAAACACTACCCACCCAGGTAGCAGAAATGACGAAAGGATCAACCACCGGACGACAACATCCGCCGATGGTCCGTTGGCAACGGCTTGAGCATACCGCGGTGAGAACATCTCGATCGCTGCGTCGGCAAGGTTGATCGCAGCCAGTAACCGAACAGATAGATGGGATAACCTGCGCGTTGAACTTTTCTCTATCGTCGCGTCCATTGGTATGTTTTAGAACAGGCGACCTAAACGGATATATTGCCTGAACTCAGAACTCAATTGGTGAAAAATCGCCATCTCACTCAGAATCCCGCTTTGCGGCTCAAAGCGTGTAAAGGCCTGATAGCGTCAGCTAGGGTTCAATTCCGCTGGCAGTGGTTGACTGCTCTCGTTCGCGAGAGCGGATGAGTTGCTGTGCAACGCTGTCCCACTTGTCCCATGAGTGGAACCACTTTCCATCTACGCGGCGAACAATCGTGTGAGCGTTTTGCTTATAGTTCTCGTCGTTCTTGCCGGGCAGGTACACGTACCCTTCGCCTGTGACAGCCTCAAACGCATACGCCACCGTATACACCAGACGCTCATTTCGCCGATCAAGATAGAACAAAATCTGGTAGCGCGGCAGCCCTTTAGGAGGCTCTGCAGTTGGTCCTTGAGGCCAATCGATGACGAAACTTGGTTCCTCTAATCGCGGCTCGTTAGCGTATGTTCCTTTGCCACTCAACACTTGAAAATTCGCAAGCACCTTCCTGTCAGTGATTTGAATGGGAGTTGTGAGGTCAGCCCCCTGAATCACTATCTTGAGTGTTGAGGCCTTTGCCAGAAGGCTTGCAGGAGTTGCCAGCAGGAGAGACACGACCGAGAGGGCCGCTATTCGCTTCATAATCTCACCCCTCGTAGATGACAACATTCTAAGCCAAGGCTGCCTGCAGAATCGACAACTGTTGCAAAATTGCGATATCACTCATTAAGGGGTGCAAGCCCACTCTGTTCGGAATAGTCTTGGGCCTGTCAACTGTTATCCTCCCTGTATGAACAGTCCTGCAACCATCTTCCTTGAGTTCTCTCGCAATAAGCTGTTGGAACAATATTGGCCGCGTCTGCGAGCCTGTGTGGAGCGACTGACGGACGAACAAGTCTGGTGGCGTCCGAACGAAGCCAGCAACAGTATTGGCAATATGATCCTTCACCTGAATGGCAACGTTGGCCAGTGGTTGATTGCATCCTTTAACAAGCGAGAAGACAGCCGCAACCGACCTGCTGAATTTCAAGCGCAAGGTAGTGTTGCAGCCTCGGCCCTCCTTGAGCAACTTGGGCGAACCATGGAGCAGGCTTCCGAAGTCCTTTCCCGATTGACCGAAGCCGATTTGCTCTCTCCATTTGAGATTCAGGGCTACAAGGTCAATGGGCTCCAGGCCGTTTACCAAGTTGTGGAACACTTCGGACTGCATTATGGGCAGATCGCGTACGTCACTAAGATGCTGCGGGGGGAGGACTTGGGGTTCAATCAAGAATTGACTTTCACGCGAAGGCCAGCCAAGTGATGAGGGGCGGGCGGCCCAGCTTTGCGCTCTTTAAAGGGTGGGGTTGCTGGCCGGGTGCCCCGTTTCTCGCGTTCGTCGCGAGAAGTGGGGCTTTTGCTCTTTCTCTCTACTGCTCCATTCCCTGATCCCCCCCAGTGCTCCCCATCACGCGCCAGCGTGACTCCACTCACTGACTTCTCCCCCCATCTCTGAGAGTTTAAAGTAGCCACGGCGTGTGGCTAGCCTCCACGGACCCAGAGTCCGACGGGGGCTTCGTTTTGGAGCCAACACTCCAGACAAACCCAGTTCTTTGAAAACCAAATGCGGGAAAACGGCCTGCTCCTCGCCTTCACAGCCAGGAGTGGGCCGGGCGGAGCGTTGGCTGCAAAATACGAGCGCGCATCTTTCGACTTCTAACTCGTTTGCTCCCAGGATTTTGCCCGTAACTATTTGCAGCCCAAGGATCAAATCGCAAATTCCCCCTAACCCCAACATCCCAATAGATCGAGGGGGGAGGGGGAGGTAAGCAATAAGTAATAAGCAAACAGCAATGAGCAGTGAGCTATGAGCAATGAGCCACGAGCACCAACGTGCTGAGCCGGGAGCCCCGAACCCGATCTTGCTCATTGCTCATTGCTCATTGCTCATCGCTCATAGCTCACTAGCTAAAAGGAGATTCCATGCAATTCTTTCCCAATCGTTGTCAGCACATCAAAGTCAACGGCACGCAATGCGGATCGCCCGCCCTGCGCCGCAACCGTCTCTGCTACTTTCACAAGCGCCATCACGAGGAGCGCATCGAGCTCAACACCGATCGCGCCCGCGCCAATCGGCCTCGCAAGGTTTCGATCGATCTTCCCTTTCTGGAAGACGCCGAGTCCATCCAGGTCTCCCTCACCCAGATCATGCGCCTCATCATTGCCGGCCGCATCGACAGCAAGACCGCCGGTCTTCTCCTCTACGCCCTGCAAACCGCAAGCACCAATCTTGGCCGCACTCGCTTCCAGCCCGAGCGCCACGAGGTGATCCTCGATCCGCATGCCGCCGCGGAAACTCCTCTCGGCAAACTCGCCTGGAACGATTCTGACTTCGAGGAAGAAGAAGACGAAGAAGAAGAGGACGACGGAGTTGATCCCGCCCGCAGGGCCGGAATCATGAAAGCCGCCGAGTACCTCTACGAACTCGATCGCAAGAGTGGAGGCGTTCACGGATTCGCGCCGAAGCCGGCCAAGCCGCCCGCAACGAATCCGGCAAAACCGAAGCCGCCGCAGCCCGCACCGCCCGCCGTCAACGCAGGTGACCCGAGCGTAGCCGCGGTAAGAGCCAGGATCGTGGACCAAGTGCGCAAAGCTGTGCCTGATCTGCTCGCTGCCAATCCGGAACTCGCCCGCAAATGACGGCGAATCAGAGCGAGGCGCTGTGAGATTTTCGGAGCTCTGCGGAGTTTCTGCGCACGGCGGCCAGGCGGGCCAGTTCAAGGCACCGGGTGCAGGCGCACTTCGAATACGGTTCCTCCGGCTTGGCTGTGTGGCCACAGCTGGCGCAGATGAACCTCTTTCTCGTTTCGCGAAGCATAGGACGAAACTCGTCGCCCAGCACGCAGTACGGGCAACGAATGATTTCTTGCGACATGCCTGGCACGTTCTCCTTCTTGTCTTCTCTTTTCTCGCGCGCCAGTCTCGAAACCTTAGCCCTGACCTGGCCGGGAGAGCGTGGGCGGGAATCCCTGGGGTTGTGCCAACTCCAAAAAATACCTGCACCGCAACTTCTCACTTTAGAGCAGGGCTAGCGTGCTGAAAATGGCCCGATTGTCTAGGCGAAATGGCCCGTTAGTGATGATCGCAGCCCTGAACGTAGCGCCGGCGTCCCGCCGGCTGTCGCGGAGGCGTCTCGCCCCCGCGCGACGGTTTTCAGACACGCTCAGCGATGCAACGATTGCGTGCTACCTACAGAAGGTTCAGTGCAGAGCGGTTTTCGCGTTTTACCTGCTCCAGCGTGCACTGCTTGGGAGATTTTTCCGGGCGCCAGCGCAGGAACTTGGTTCCGTGCCTGAAGCGGCCTCCGGTGAAGTGGTCGAACTGGACTTCGACCACGAGTTGCGGATCGAGCGGCTCCCACTCGGTAGAGCGCTTGGTGCTCCAGCGGCTCGGGCCACCGGGAGCTTTTCCGGTGAAGCCAGGCGCCTTGATCAGCTTTTTCAGTTTCTTGGTAAGAGCAGGACGGTCTTTTTGATGGATGGACGAAGTGAAGCCGACGTGATCGAGTTTGCCTTCGTCGTTGTAGAGACCCAACAGCAGCGAGCCGACTAGGGATTTGCCTTCGAGATAGCGGAATCCTCCCACAACGCAGTCGGCCGTGCGCTCCTTTTTGATCTTCTGCATGCCGGTGCGCTCTCCGGATTGGTAGACCAGATCGCGGCGCTTGGCAACAACGCCATCGAGAGCGACTCCCATGTGAAACCATTTTTTTGCGACGGACAAGTCTTCGGTGACGGGAGAAAGGCGGATAGATTTCTTGTCCTTGAAATATTTTTTGGCGAATTGTTCGAGTTTCTGGCGGCGCTCTTCGAGAGGAAGATCGACCAGAGATTTTCCGCGATCATCCACCAGGAGATCGAAGACGATGAAAGTAGATGGAGTGGCTTCGCTGAGCTTCTTGATGCGGCTCGCAGCGGGATGAATGCGCATGAGCAGAGAGTCGAAGGAAAGTTGTCCGCCTTGCGGGATGACGATTTCGCCGTCGAGGACGAATTGCTTCGCGGCGAGCGCCGAGAGATTGGCCGCGAGCTCCGGAAAATATCGGGTGAGCGGCTTGGCAGCCTTCGACATGAGATCGACGCGCGCGCCATCGCGGAAGGCGAGACAGCGGAAGCCGTCCCACTTGGGCTCGTATTGCCATTCGGGACCGACGGGCAAGTCCGTCGCGGGAAGAGCTTCCATGGGAGCGTATGTGAGTTTCAGCGGTAGAGACATGCGTCTTAGCAATGATTGGATGCGGGCTGCAGGCAGATCGGATGAAGGCACGCCGGTACGCGGAAGCGGCGGACAGCATGCCCGCCGCTATAGCCGGGGAGAAAGCCGGCATTACGCGAACGACATTTTCCGCAACCTAGGCGGCCAGGCGGCGGCCGATTGTCTTCACCCGCTCGGCGATCGAGGGGCGGCCTACCGGAACGCTGCCTTCCCACGGTTCGTCGACCCCCATCAGCGCGAGAGCTCCGCCGGCGAGCGCGAGATTTTTTGCGAAGTTGACCATCTCGTTCGTACGCTGGTTGGGATCTTCGTGGCGCCAGAAGTCGTGCATGATGGGCGAGACGCCGGCGAGAAATCCGAGAATCGCCATGGCTCCCCACTTCGGCTTGATCCCGAGCAACATGCTGGTGCCGCCAACGATCAGGGGGATGGCGGAAGCGGTGACCGCAGCTTCAGGAGCGGGAACGCCCTTCGATGCGGTGTAATTCGCCATGTCCTTGCGCTGGCGAAGATGGTTGATGCCGTTATAGAGAAAGAATCCGCCGAAAAGAATTCGACCGATCAGGAAAGGAGCTTTCATAGGCGTATCCCTCGCAGTGAAATTCGCGCATGGAAATTGCGCGGGGTGGCCAGAGGGAAGCAGCGCTCACCTTCGATCGAGAAGACTGAAATTAATCCGCGTAGGTTCCGGTGGAGCGACGCATCTCAGGCGAGCCTAAACCTGCCCAGGCTGCGACGTCGTCCCACTTATCTTTTACCGCGGAAGCTTTGTCGCGGACGACGCTGCGGGCCTCTTCGCCGGAAACCGGGGCGAAGAGCATTCCGACGCCCACACCGATCGCCATTCCGGTCAGGAGAGTAGAGACATGGGAACGCCCACGGCGAGGAGCGAGATTGCTGGAAACCGTCTCGCGCACGCGGCGGGTGACGTCCTCGCGTTCGCTGAGCAGGTTATGCATGGATGCCCAGACGGCGGCATCGGTGGCGAGAAGGCCGAGCTTCATAAAGAATCGAAACCAGTTGGTGGCTTTATGGCGACTTGTCAGAGAACGCATAGCAACTTCTTTCCGCGCGGCAGAAAGCGCTGGGTGATAAGACAATCTATAACGAGGGCGAACGGGCGCTGCTATCCATCGACTTGTGTATTGAAGTTGTGAAAGGGCTGTATGGACGTAGCAGGGAGCAATGAGCAGTGAGCTATGAGGTATGAGCTATGAAAGCGGGGGCGGGTGTGAGTGGGGTCGCAGGGATGCGTGATTGCGATCACGCGTCGGCTGCTAGGGCTTGCCTTCAAACGAATTACGAGCGCACATTTCGGGGCGATCAGCCTGCGTGCGGGGCCATTAGTGGATTTGTAGTAATGCTTCGCTGGTTGCCGCATTTGTAGAATTGCGCAACTTTATGAGTGGAACCGATCTCGTCAGTTCGTTACGGAGTCGGGGCATAGCGCGGAGTGTGCGCGCGATGGCTGCGTTGGGAATGGTGTTGGCCCTGGGCGGGGAGATGCCGGCGGTGGAGCATCCGGGAGTCTTGGGGAAGGATGCGGAGTGCGCATCATGCCATGTCTCGAAGGTTACGGGGAAGTCGGTGCATTCGGTTGTCGAGGCCTCGTGCACGGTTTGTCACGTCACCATGACGAAGGGAGATATGACGCTGATGAGCCTGTCGATGCCGAAAGAGAAGATATGCTCCGCGTGCCATGAGCAAGCGGCGGCGTTGCGCCAGCATGTGCCTAGCGTGAAGGGGACATGCGTGGAGTGTCATGATGCGCACAGCAGCGAGCGGAAGATGTTGCTGCTGTCGGCGCTAAAGCGGAAGTAGTCGTTAGTTTTTGGTGCAGAAGGCTTTGGCGCGGAAGGATCGGCGGGGAATGCGGCAGCGAAGTTGATGCGCGTGGGTGTGAAGATAAACGAAACGGGCGGAACTCAGGTTGTAAAAATCACGATGCCAGCGAGGGGGAACGCACGGACGCCACCAGAAATACATAGGGCCGAAAAGCCTCAGTGCGATCGGAACGGGACACAGAGCGGAGATCCGAATCGCGAAGATGAGATGCGGGACGGAATTTGGCGGGTTGGCGTCGTGAGGGGTCTGGCACGGAGTGGTTGGGGTGTATTGCTTTCGTGACTACAGGAATTCTGGTAAGAGTGCGGAGAACGCCCGACCAGATAGCCTGCGAGACTCCGGACAGGGAGAGGAGTGGAAAGACTTTAACCACAGAGGACGCGGAGAACGGCCGCGGAGAGCGCCGAGAAAATCACCGAGAGCGCGGTATCCGGCTGGAAATTGTTTTGACGACTTGGGAGTAAGACTTGGGATACGGGTGTGGCGGCGGGGACGCCGCCACTACAGCCGGCGAGGACGCCGGCGCTACGATTACGACCATTTGTTATTTGTTATGGGGATCGGCGCGGGGGATTTGTACTTGACGGTTATGCGGCGGGTGAGTAAAACGGCTTGTTTGATGGATATGATCCGGTGAGGAGTTCTTGATGAAACGCGTGATGCGGATTTTTTCTGGGTTGATGATGTTGGCGTTGACTGCGGGGATGATCTCCGCGCAAACGGATGGGGCGCCGCTGACTTATCCCAAGGCGAAGACTGTCGATCAGGTGGACGATTATCACGGCGTGAAGGTGGCGGATCCGTACCGGTGGCTGGAAGACACGGATTCGGCGGATACCAAGGCGTGGGTGGAGGAGGAGAACAAGGTCACGTTCGGGTATCTGGATCAGATTCCATATCGCGGTGCGATCCGGGAGCGGCTGCTAAAGCTGTGGAATTATGAACGCTTTACTTCGCCGGAGCAGGAGGGCGGACGCTATTTTTATCAGCATAACAATGGGCTGCAGAATCAAAACGTGCTGCTGGTGGCGGAGTCGCTGAATGCGGAGCCGCGGGTGCTGCTCGATCCGAATACGCTGTCGTCGGATGGGACAGTCGCATTGTCGGGAACTGCAATCACGGATGACGGCAAGTTGATGGCGTATGGGACGGCGGCTTCGGGATCGGATTGGATGGAGTGGCATGTGCGCGATGTGGGGACGGGAAAAGATTTGCCGGATTTGATCAAGTGGGTGAAATTTTCGGGGGCGTCGTGGAGAAAGGACGGCAAGGGATTCTTCTACAGCCGATATGACGAGCCGAAGGGAGCGGGGCTTCGGGATGCGAATTATTTCCAGAAGCTCTATTACCACCAGGTGGGGACGGAGCAGGCGGAAGACAAACTGATCTACGAGCGCCCGGATAATAAAGAGTTGGGATTCGGCGGAGCGGTTACGGATGACGGTCACTACCTGGTGATTACGGTTTGGCAGGGGACTTCGCCGAAGACGCGGTTGTACTACAAGGATCTGACGCAGGCGGATGCGCCGGTGGTGAAGCTGCTGGATGATTTCGATGCGCGATATAACTTTGTGGACAATGATGGTCCGGTGTTCTGGATTCAGACCGATCTGGATGCGTCACGGGGGAAGTTGATCGCGATTGATACGCGGCATCCGGAGCGGGCGAACTGGAAAACCGTGGTGCCGCAAGGGCCGGACACGCTGGAAGCCGTGGGGCTGGTGGATAACGTCTTCCTGCTGAGTTATCTGAAGGACGCGAAGACGGAAGTGCGCGTCTACGATCTGCAGGGGAAGTTCGTGCGCAATGTGGATTTGCCGGGAATCGGGACGGCGGGCGGTTTCGGCGGAAAGAGAAAAGATAAGGAGACGTTTTACGCGTTCACGAGTTTTATTTCGCCGACGACAATCTACCGCTACTTGCCATCGCAGGGAAAGAGTGAGGTATTCAAGAAACCTAAGGTCGATTTCGATCCCACGCAGTATGAAACGAAGCAGGTGTTCTATCACAGCAAGGATGGGACGCGGGTGCCGATGTTCATCACGGCGAAGAAGGGGTTGAAGCTGGATGGGCAGAATCCTACTCTGCTGTATGCGTATGGAGGATTCGATATTTCGCTGACGCCATTTTTCTCGGTGCCAAACCTGGTGTGGCTGGAGATGGGAGGCATCTACGCGCAACCGAACCTGCGGGGCGGCGGCGAGTACGGGGAAGACTGGCACCTAGCCGGGACGCATGCGAAGAAGCAGAACGTGTTCGACGATTTCTTTGCCGCGGCGCAGTGGCTGATTGCGAATCAATATACGTCGACACCGAAGCTGGCCATCCGAGGGGCGAGCAATGGCGGGCTGCTGATGGGGGCCTCGTTGACGCAACATCCGGAGTTATGGGGTGCGGCTTTGCCGGAGGTCGGAGTGATGGACATGCTGCGGTTCCAGAAGTTCACCATCGGATGGGCGTGGACTTCGGATTATGGATCGTCGGACAACCCGGAGGATTTCAAGGCGATATATGCGTACTCTCCGCTGCAGAATTTGAAGCCGGGGACGAAGTATCCTCCGACCATGATTTCGACGGCGGACCATGACGATCGGGTGGTGCCGGGACACAGCTTCAAGTTTGCGGCCACGATGCAGGCGGACCAGGCGGGGACGGCTCCGGTGCTGATCCGGATAGAAACCAAGGCCGGGCATGGCGGGGGGAAGCCGATTTCGAAGATCATTGACGAGACAGCGGATGAGTGGGCTTTCGTGGCCCACAATTTGGGGATGAATGTGAAATTGCAGTAAAACCATTTACCACAGAGGGCACAGAGGTTCACAGAGGAGAGCAACTTCCCTGGCCACGGATTTTCGCGGATTCACACTTACAAAAACGATTCTTTGCCCGATGTGGGAAGGGCTGGGAGTTGAACCTGCGTTATGGGTTTGACCCGACCCATCCAACGTGTTATAAATGCCCGTTTTGCGCAGGAATGCTGGAGATAGAGTCTTATTTCTCTAGGCACTTATTTAGGGCATTGCAGAAATCGAATCCCGGCGCAAAATCCGACGCGGCCAAGCTCAACCCGCCTTTCAGGTCTTGCGGTGGAAGCGTGTTCGGAAATTCCAGAAAACACGTTTGTAATTCCTAAACCGTTTAAATTCGGAGGACTCATTATGCGTACCTGGCTCGCCACTGCTGCGCTCGTTAGCCGCCGCGTGGCCATGAAAATGTCGGCTGTAGCTGCGCTGCTTACCGTCGGAGCGGGAACAGCATTCGCGCAACCCGCGAACGAGACCGGCGGAGAGGCTTCGCTGAAGCTGCCTGATCTTTCGCAGGTCAGCTTCTTCAATGGAGCAATTGACGGGCACAAGCTCTTGCTGATCGGAATCCTGTTCTGCTTAGGCGGGCTCGGGTTCGGTATGGCGATTTATATGCGCCTGAAGAACCTTCCGGTACACCGGGCGATGCGGGAAATTTCGGAGCTGATTTATGAGACTTGCAAGACGTACCTGATTACGCAGGGCAAGTTCATCCTGCTGCTGTGGGTTTTTGTAGCCGTCATTATCGGAGCCTATTTCGGATGGCTGGCACCGGTGCCGGATAAGCCGGTCTCTTTGACCCTGCCCATCATCCTGGCGTTCAGCCTGCTCGGAATTGCCGGCAGTTACGGGGTGGCGTGGTTTGGGATTCGGGTAAACACGTTTGCGAATTCGCGCACTGCGTTCGCGGCGCTGCCCGGCAAACCGTATCCGGTGTACCAGATTCCGCTCGAGGCGGGCATGAGCATCGGGATGATGCTGATCTCGGTGGAACTGCTGATCATGCTGTTCATTCTGCTGTTCGTGCCGGGAGATTATGCAGGGGCATGCTTCATCGGATTTGCCATCGGTGAATCGCTGGGCGCGGCTGCGCTGCGTATTGCGGGCGGGATCTTTACCAAGATTGCCGACATCGGGTCGGACCTGATGAAGATCGTGTTCAAGATCAAGGAAGACGACGCGCGGAACCCGGGCGTGATTGCCGATTGCACGGGGGACAATGCCGGCGATTCGGTCGGGCCTTCGGCGGACGGCTTTGAGACTTATGGCGTGACCGGCGTAGCGCTGATCGCGTTCATCCTGCTGGGCGTGAAGGATCCGGCGGTGCAGGTGCAGTTGCTGGTGTGGATTTTCGTAATGCGCGTGATGATGCTGGTGTCGAGTTCGTTTTCGTACTTCTTGAACGAGGCTATTGCAAAGGCGAAATACGGCTCAGCCACCGAGATGAATTTCGAGGCGCCACTGACTTCGCTGGTATGGATCACCTCAATCGTTTCGATCGGACTGACCTACCTCGTTTCCTACTTCGTGATTCCAAGCCTGGGCAGCGACGGATCGCAGTGGTGGAAACTGTCGACCATTATTTCGTGCGGCACGCTGGCCGGAGCCTTGATTCCGGAACTGGTGAAAGTATTCACGTCGGTCGAGTCGGCCCATGTGAAGGAAGTAGTGACCTCGGCACAGGAAGGTGGAGCGTCGCTGGGGATTCTGTCGGGATTTGTCTCGGGAAATTTCTCGGGATACTACCTGGGATTGTCGATGATGATTTTGATGGCGATCGGGTATTACGTGAGCACGATGGGGCTAGCGGTGGCGGCAGGAATGCTGGCGCCGGCAGTGTTCGCGTTTGGACTGGTGGCATTCGGATTCCTCGGAATGGGGCCCGTGACGATCGCGGTGGATTCGTATGGTCCCGTGACCGACAATGCGCAGTCCGTGTATGAACTTTCGCTGATCGAGGCGGTGCCGAACGTGGAGAGCGAGATTCAGAAGGACTTCAATCTCCAGATCAATTTCGAGCGCGCCAAGCACTTGCTGGAGGCTAATGACGGCGCGGGCAACACGTTCAAGGCGACGGCGAAACCGGTGCTGATCGGGACGGCCGTGGTGGGGGCGACGACGATGATTTTCTCCATCATCATGGCGCTGACCAATGGGCTGACGGATGCGGCGGGGGTGGCGAAACTGTCGCTGCTCTACGCGCCATTCTTCCTGGGACTGATCACGGGCGGGGCGATGATTTACTGGTTCACCGGCGCTTCGACGCAGGCCGTCACAACCGGGGCGTACCGCGCGGTCGAGTTCATCAAGGCCAACATCAAGCTCGAAGGCGTGGAGAAGGCTTCGGTGCAGGACAGCAAGAAGGTGGTGGCGATCTGCACACAGTACGCACAGAAAGGGATGCTGAACATTTTCATCGCGGTATTCTTCGGCACGCTGGCCTTCGCGTTCGTGGATCCGTTCTTCTTCGTGGGATACCTGATTTCGATTGCGATCTTCGGGCTGTACCAGGCCATCTTCATGGCGAACGCAGGAGCCGCCTGGGACAATGCCAAGAAGATTGTCGAAGTCGAACTCAAGCAGAAGGGTACGCCATTGCACGATGCCACGGTCATCGGGGATACGGTGGGCGATCCGTTCAAAGACACATCGTCGGTGGCGATGAATCCGGTGATCAAGTTCACGACGCTGTTTGGATTGCTGGCGGTGGAACTGGCGGTGTCGCTGTCAGCGGACAAGGGATCAACTCTGACCAACATCCTGGCGCTGGTGTTCTTCCTGGTCTCGCTGTTCTTCGTGCACCGGTCGTTCTACGGGATGCGGATTAAGCAGGGCGCGGCGTAGCAGATCAAGAGCTTTACCACAGAGGACACAGAGAGTCACGGAGGATTTCCTCCGCGAGTCGCTGTGTCCCCTGGGCTGCTGAGGTTAGAACGACTGCTTCATCTTTGATCTGACGCTCTTGGCGAGTTTCTCGATCTGCTCTGCCTTTTTGATCGCGTCGATGGACATCACGCCCTGGCCGGCCTTCTGCAGATAGTCTTTCAGTTCCTGAGTGAGCTCATACATCTTCTCGGTGTCGCGCTTGATTTCAACCTGACGCTGCTGGTTGGCGGCTTCGGCCTGTTGCCTCTGCACGCTGTCGCCCATGGTGATTGGAATACTTGCCATGCTCTGGCCCTGCGAGATGGTGGGAGGAAGGTTCATTTGCTGGGCCGAGACGGGGGCTGCGACTGCAAACAGCGTGCACAATACAGCGAACAGCAAAGTCTGCTTCAGCATACGATCCTCCTTGTTGTATGAGATCCCCAGGATCCCCACGTGCGAAAAGTTGTGGGGCATTATGCCGCGAAAGGGCCGGAGACACAATAGATTCCAAGAGCAAAATGCGGGCTAGGGGAGGAGGGCGTTGCGAAATTCATCGCTTTAATAGCGGAAACGTTAACGGCTGGCCGGCAAAAGCCTAACCGCTGAGTGCG
The DNA here is from genome assembly GCA_035309485.1 of Candidatus Sulfotelmatobacter sp. Taxonomy (GTDB): domain Bacteria; phylum Acidobacteriota; class Terriglobia; order Terriglobales; family Acidobacteriaceae; genus Sulfotelmatobacter. The sequence continues at coordinate 21,681 of DATGFC010000063.1, read as the reverse complement.
CTGAGGACGGAACGCAGAGAACGGTGAGAAAAACAGGGTTGAGAAGAATGACTTCGTTCGACTCTTAGTTCGGGCCTTTCATTTTGTCTTTTACGCTGCGGGCCAGTTTTTCGATCGCCTCGGCTCTCCTGATGACGTCCACGGAAAGGACGTTCTCGTCGGATTTGTCGACGTAGGTCTTGAGTTCGATGGAAAGCTTCAGAAGCTTGTCAGTGTCGGTTTTCAGGGCGGCGACGCGTTCTTTGGCGGCTTTCTTGGCCATGTCGCTCTCCATGCGGGTACGGGCTTCCTCGGCATCGGTCAGAGGGGGATTGTCGGAAGCGCTGGGTAACGGTGCTTGACGCGGTGCTTGCGCGACCGCTGGGAGAAGAAGAAAGAGAAGAAAGACGATGAAAGTAGAGATTTTGACTTGCACCGGGACCTCCGGATTGTACGGGTTCTGGACCGATTATACGTCGAGCATTTGAAGGAGTTCACTTCGAGGAAAAGCGGGGAGCACAGGGAGACTCGCAGGCAGTGGTGCCGCTGGCGAATGTGGCGGCGGGGACGCCGCCACCACAGCCGCCGGGACGGCGGCGCTACGAAACCTTAGTTTACAACGCGCTCATGTTGGCCAGGAATTCGCTATTCGACTTGGTCTTGCTTAGCTTGTCGATCAGCAATTCCATGGCTTCTACCGGGGAGAGCGGGTTCAGCACTTTGCGAAGAACCCAGATGCGCGAGAGATCTTCTTTCGGGATGAGGAGTTCTTCTTTGCGGGTGCCGGAGCGCTGAATGTCGATGGCGGGGAAGACGCGCTTGTCGACGAGTTTGCGCTCGAGGATGATTTCGCTGTTGCCGGTGCCCTTGAATTCTTCAAAGATCACATCGTCCATGCGGGAACCGGTGTCGATGAGGGCGGTGGCGATGATGGTGAGCGAGCCACCTTCTTCGATGTTGCGGGCCGATCCGAAGAAACGCTTGGGGCGCTGCAAGGCATTGGAGTCCACGCCGCCGGAGAGCACTTTGCCTGAGGGCGGAACGATGGTGTTGTAGGCGCGGGCGAGACGGGTGATGGAGTCGAGCAGGATGACGACGTCACGCTTGTGCTCGACCAATCGCTTGGCTTTTTCGATCACCATTTCGGCGACCTGGACGTGACGGGCGGCAGGCTCGTCAAAGGTGGACGAAATCACTTCGCCTTTTACAGAGCGCTGCATGTCGGTGACTTCTTCGGGGCGCTCGTCGATCAACAGAACCATCAAAACGACTTCAGGATGGTTGGTGGTGATGGAGTTGGCGACATTCTGCAGGAGCATGGTCTTGCCGGCGCGAGGCGGCGAAACGATCAGGCCGCGCTGGCCTTTGCCGAGGGGCGTGAGGAGATCCATGACGCGAGCGCTGGCATTGTCGCGAGTGGTTTCGAGTTTGACGCGCTCCTGGGGATAGAGAGGCGTCAGGTTGTCAAACAGGATCTTGTTGCGGGCTTCGTCGGGAGACTCGAAATTGACGGCCTCGATTTTGACAAGCGCGAAATATTTCTCGCCTTCGTGAGGAGGCCGCACCTGGCCGCTGATGGTGTCGCCGGTCTTGAGGTCGAACTTGCGAATCTGGGAGGGCGAGACGTAGATGTCGTCAGGGCCCGGCAGGTAGTTGTAATCGGGCGAGCGCAGGAAGCCGTAGCCGTCGGGCAGGATTTCGAGCACGCCCTCGGCGAAGATGTGGCCTTCTTTTTCGCTCTGCGCCTGCAGGATTTTGAAGATGAGGTCCTGCTTGCGCATGCCGCTGGCACCGGGCAGATCCAAGGTCCTTGCGATCTTGGTCAGTTCGGTGATGTTCTTTTCTTTCAGTTCCGCAATGGTCATGATTCACCTGAACCCGTGCACTAGTGCGTATTCGGTAGTGTCAACGGGAGATTTTTGAGGAGGGGACTCAGGAAAGATTCAAAATACAGCCAGGCAGGAAGGCGGGGCTGGGTTTAGGCAGCCCGCCGTTGTGCCTCGGCAACGTTCTCTGGTTCCGACAAAACTTCTTGCCGCTCCGAGTCAGCGATCCGATCCAGCACGCCGTTCATAGTTTCCTGGATTCTGGTGCTGGGACGATGAAATTTCCGCGTGGCTTTGGAGGCAAGCTGACAAAGCATATAACGATTCCGCAGAGTCTGTAAAGCATCAAACACACGATCAGAGCGCATGAGTTTTGTTCTCCTTACCTTATGAATTGTGGCCTTTCGCCTTGTCCTTCCCTCCACAGGAGGGTGACCGGTAACCCCAGGGACCGATCTAAGTCACTGATTCCGAGTAGGTTGTAAAGGATTAAGCGTAAAAACTCACTCTTTGTGATAGATGCGTGACAGGGTACCGAAGATGCTTGATTTTGTGGGCTTAAGTTCGCAGGCGCTGGTAAAACATGCAAAGCCCGCAAATCCGGATGTTCCCTGGAACTGGATAATGTAGCGACAATGGTGAAAGAGGTCAAGTATTAATTTCGAATACAAAGTTGAACAGGCCCGAAACCGGAATCAGACACTACGGCGTTCGCGCATAAGCTGAGGCTGGCCCGCGAGGGTGGCTGCAGTGCTGAGGTTGGCCACGCGCAGGGCATGCTCCTGAATGGCAAGTTGCAACTCGTGCACGGTGGAAACCCACTCCGGTCCCTTCTCAAAGAGTGCACGGGCACACAGTTCGCGTATGCGATCCTCAAGACGGCGCGCGGGCATAGGGTGGTACATGGGACGAATGGGCCTATAGAAGATGACATACGGCGGAGGAATGTTGGATACCTTACACACTGTAGACCAGATTAATTCTTCGCAACGGATACGTTAGGTCATCGCAACGCGCGTGGCCGGAGGACATAATTTTGGTGGATTCGCGCTAAAGCCTTTTAGCAGAGAGAATTACGCGATTGTGGTCGGGGGCCTTGGCGGCACCCACTCGACGAGTGAAATATTCAGGATGGCATTATGACCAGCGTAAGGATGGATGTCTGGTTGTGGGCGGCGCGGTTCTTCAAGACAAGGGCGATGGCGAAGCAGGCGTGTGGATTGGGCAGGATCGTGTGCAATGGGCAGAGCGCCAAGCCGGCTCGCGAGGTGCGGGTCGGGGATATGCTGCGCATCACGAACCCAGGCGGCGATTTTGACGTCGAGGTGCTGGGGGTGAGCGACGTGCGTGGCCCGGCGCAGGAGGCACAGAAGCTGTATCTAGAGAGCGAGTCGAGTCGCGAGGCCCGGGCCAAAGCGGCGGCGGAAAGAAAGGCGATGCGGGAGTTCGAGGTTCTGCCGCAGGGCAGGCCGTCGAAGCGGGACCGGAGAAGGATTATTCAGTTTCGGGGACGCGGGTGAGTGGGCGATGGCCCGGGGCACTTTGGGGATCAAAATTTGATTTCGAGCATTTCGGTCGTTTCCTTGGGAGCAGGCTCAAACTTCCAGTTCTTGACCGCCTTCACGGCAGACTCGGCCAACAGCGGATGACCGCCGATGTATTCCACCTTCCTGACAGTGCCCTGGGGAGTGACCCAAACGCGGAGCTTCACGGATCCATGCAGTGAAAATTGAATAGCCACGGCGGGATATTCAGGATTCTCGTGAAGAACGAGCTTGCGGGCGGGAGAATCGGCTGCATAGACGCCGCCCAGCAGAAGGATCGCGGAAAGCAGAATGGGCTTGGCTCGTTTCAAAAGTTAAGCCTCAACGCCAACTGAATCAACCGCGGATCGCGAGCACGGCTGACCTGTCCGAAAGTTGGCCCGTCAGTGATATTGCCGTCGGGATTGAAGAATTGGGTATGGTTCACGACGTTGAAAATTTCGGTGCGAAATTCCAGGGTGGTGGATTCACGCACGACGAATGTCTTATGCAAACCGAGGTCGAGATTGGCAATGCCCGGGCCACAACAAATTGTGCGAGGTGCGTTGCCGATTTGGCCGAGGGGAGCGTCAACGAAAGAAGCAGGATCGAAGAAATAGCCGCCGGAATTTTGCCGGTGGAGACGGCGGAAGGGCGCGATCTGGTCAGGCTCTCCGACGGTTTCAAAATTGAAGCTGTTCATCAACTCCTGATCATTGGCCGAAGTGAGGCGAATGGGGAACCCCGATTGAAGAGTAAAGATGCCGGCAATGGCCCATCCGGTGAAAAGGTGACGGCTCCAGTTGTCAACGGCAGGAGAAGGAATAGTCCAGTATTCACTGAAGACCAGGCGTTGGCGCGCGTCGTAAAGCGAGAGCGAGCGCGAGCGCGCAGGATCGATGGGATTGATGGACTCCTCGAAGGTGGAGGCATTGTCGAGAGATTTGCTCCAGGTGTATGAGGCGAGGAACTGGAGCCCATGAGAGAAGCGCTTGCTGAGTAAAGACTGCAGCGAGTTGTAGGAAGAATTCGCTATGGGTTGGGTGGAAAAGATGCTGGCAAACACCGGGATGCCGTCGAGGGGGCAACCTGCTCCGGTGGTGGGCTCGCAAAAGGGCGAGGAGTATTTGCGCAATCCGACGAGGGTGATCGGATTGGCGTTCGGTCCAGTGACGCTCGCTACCGAGCCATAAGGAAGATGAAGAGTGACTCCGGGAGGGATGGCATTAGCGGCCACATGGTAGGCGGAATCCGCTTCAAAGGGGCCGCAGGACTGGCCGGGAATCTGATTCAGGTCAAGACAGGTTTGCGCGGTTCCGTAGTTCTGATCAAGGGTTGCGGTGAGGCGATGTCCCTGGCTGCCGACGTAGCCGAATTGCAAAAGGACATCGTGCGCCAGCTGGCGCTGCAGGGTGAGGTGATAGTGCTCGGAGTACTGGCTGCGGAGCTGCGGGGGCAGAGTGCCGTAGAGAGTGATGGGACGGAAGAGGGCAAAGTCCACCGGCGATCCCGGAGCGGGATCGAGGAAGCCATGAAAAGGATTGGGAGTGACGGAACCATCCTGCCCCATGAATGGGGTGTTGAAAAAAATGTTGCTGATGCCGCTGCTGCCGCCAAAGGGAGGCTGGGCGGCGAGGTTCTCCCCAAACATCAGCTCTTCGTTGCTGTCGTAAAACATGCCCCAGCCGGCGCGAATGCTGGTGCGTCCGGGACCGCCGGACAGGGCAGAGAGCCAGCCAGTACTCCAACCGGGAGACCAGGTGAGTCCCACGCGCGGGGCAAAGGAATGCAGGTAATTGCGGGTGAGGCCGTCAGGGATGCCGGGGTCACCGGGCATCACTAATCCCAAGGGAAAAACGGCGCGCGCGGGGCCGGTGGGAGAACAATCCGTAGAGCCATACATGGCGGCCACTGGATCCGATGGACCCAGGACACAGGGGTAAATGCCGGTGGATTGGCCGGGGCGGAAGACCTGGATTCTGCGACTCGCATCGGCCATGGGAGTGTTCCACTCCCAGCGCAACCCGTAGGTGAGCATCACGTTCGAGCGGAGTTTCCAGGCATCCTGCACAAAGGGAGCGAATTGCGTGCTGCGCACATCGAGAGCGTTGGCGGAACCTTCGGAGAAATAATCCGGCAGGCCAAGAAGGTAATTGGGAATCAGAGAACTGAAGCCGACATCGTTCGATCCGCCGCCATAGAAAGAAAACTGGCCGCTGACGTCATAAAAATAGAGTTGGTGGAGGCGCTGATTGCGCCATTCGCCGCCGAACTTAAAGGTGTGATTGCCGACGATCTTGCTGAAGGTGTCGGCGGCCTGGTAGACATTTCCGGTCTGAGAGAAGTTTCCACTGGAATTATTGCCAAAGGCGAAGCCGCCGGAGAGACTGACCAGGGGAACACCTTCGTATTTCGCTCCATAACCCGGATTGATGCCGAGGGAAGGATTGGAGGGGTCGGAGAAACATTGGCCTGAGGCCACGGCCGAGCAGGAATCTTGCACGAGATTGGTGTGTGCGGGAGCCAGCAACTGGCCCTGTCCCGGGCGGTAGTACACGAATCTGGATTCGTTGATCGTTTTGGCGGCGATCGTCCAGGCATGGGAAAGGTTCAATTGCTGGAAGCGATCACGGGTGCGATATCCAAAGCCGGGCAGGTTGGCACCACTGGCGAGAAAAGTATCGAAAGGCTGGTTATCGTAGCCGTCTTCGCCGTAATAGTAGAGGCTCAGTTGCTGCTGGCCCGTGAGATTGTGCTCGAGGCGGAAGGTCAGCTGGTCACGGCGCTGAGCGGCATTAGGAGTAGCGAGAAAGATGTTGTCCCCGCGATTGGGCAGCGGAACGAACTGGTTCAGCAGGTCGGCGGCGGTGGCATCGAAGCAGGATGCAGGAATGACATTGCCGGGGAAAATGGAAGCATAAGACGCACCGGGAGCAATCGTGGCGCCTCCATTTGCCGCAACGGCGGCAGAGCACCCGGGACGGCGGTTGAGGGCCTGAGCAACGGCGGAATCCTCGATAACTCCGGCAAAGGGCGGTCCGGCGGAGAAGTCTCCCGAGCGTTCCTGCGAAGTAGGCACGATGACCGGGTTCGAAGAGATGCCCTGGATGGTGCGGCGTCCTTCGTAAGAGACAAAGAAGAATGTCCTGTCGCGGCGGAGCGGGCCGCCGAGGGTGGCGCCAAACTCATTCTGCTTGAAGTCGGCGACGGCCGGATCGAAATATCCTTTTGAGTTCAGGACATTGTTGCGCAGGAACTCAAACACGCTGCCGTGCAGGGCGCTGCCACCGGACCTGGTGATGACGTTGAGCACGGATCCGGAGTTGCGGCCGGAGGTGGCGTCGTAATTGTGGGAGAGGACGCGGAACTCGCTGATCGAATCGGGAGACGGCTCGATGGAGGGAAAGTTGATCATCTCATCGCCGGAGACGCCGCCGTTGACGCTGTAGTTGTTGGAGCGGGTGCGTCCGCCGCTGACCGAGACCACGCCCGGCAGATCGCTGCCGTAAAACAGATCCGCGCCCACAGTGCTCTGCACTCCAGGCTGTAACTGCAAAAGTTCGAATGTATCGCGGGATTTGAGGGGAAGTTTGACGACCTCTCCCTCTCCCATGACGAGGCCGAGTTGGGCGTTTTCGGATTCGACGAGGGACCCACCAGAGGAGCGGTTCGAACTGACAGCACCGTTCTGGCCGAGCGTGATCTCGAAGCTAACCGCGCGGCCAATGCTGGCCCTTACACCTTGCGCGGAATAGGCGGAATAACCGTCGGCTTTCACCTCAAGCAAATAGGTGCCCACCGGTAAGGATGGAAATTCGAAATCGCCAGCGTCGTTGGTCGTAGCGGCGCGCATGAGTGAAGTATCTTGCGCCGTGATGATGACGAACGCACTCACGACAGGATGGTGAGTGGGATCAAAAACCCGGCCTCGAATTTCAGAGGTGTTCTGCGCCGCCAGGAAAAGCGATCCCAGCATGGCGTATGCCGCCAGACACTTCCCTACATAGTTGAACATTGCTTGCCGATCCGCACAGGTCTCACTCATCACATCGGGGGAAGTCCGCACTGTCTTTAAGAATAGTGACGGGGGAGAGTTCCGAAAGATTACTGGAGTCATCTTGATGCTCGGCCATGGCTGCTAGCGGCGACATCGCAGTTCTCTTTCTAAACCGGCGTTCATTGGAATTCGCTAATTGGAAGTCATTGCGGGGTTGCGGTGCGGAGGCGGGACGCCTCCGCGACAGCCGGCAAGATGCCGGCGCTACAGCGGACTGTACGGGGGTGTGTGATTCGGATCACAGCTACCCTATGGGGCGCCACTTACCTTTAAGAAGGGCCCAGTTTCATTGCATACGAGGGGGATTTCTATGTCTGTTGCGTCGGCCGCTGCGCGCGTTTTGAACTCCAAAGTTGAGCAGAAGATTATGAGCGCCGAGGAGGCGGCAGGGCTGATCCAGTCGGGCGATCAGATCGGGATGAGCGGGTTCACGGGTTCGGGATATCCCAAGACGGTGCCGATTCAACTGGCGCATCGAATTGCGGACGCGCACTTCCGCGGGCAGAAATTCCAGGTCAGCGTGTTCACCGGGGCCTCGACTGGGCCGGAGTTGGATGGGGCGCTGGCGATGGCGGGAGGAATTCATCTGCGCCTGCCGTACCACTCGGATCCGGAGACGCGGAAAAGGATCAATGCGGGCGAGATGGATTACATGGATATCCACCTGAGCCATGTGGCGCAATTCGTGGAGTATGGATTTCTGGGCAAGCTGGATGTGGCGCTGGTGGAGGTGACGGCGATTTTGGAAGATGGGCGGGTGATACCCAGCTCGTCGATCGGGAATAACAAGACGTGGATCGATTGCGCGGAGAGGATCTTTCTGGAAGTGAATTCGTGGCAGCCGTTGGCGCTGGAAGGAATGCATGACATTTATTACGGGCTGGAGCCTCCGCCGAATCGCGTGCCGATTCCGCTGACGAAGACAGGGCAGAGGATCGGGACACCTTATCTGAAGGTGCCGGCGGAGAAGATTGCAGGGATCGTGCTGACGGATTCGCCGGACCGCAATAGTCCTTTCAAAGCGCCCGATTAAGCTTCGAAGAGGATTGCGGGACACATTCTGGAGTTCTTGAGTTGGGAAGTAAAGAAGGGGCGGATGCCGGAGAATCTGCTGCCGCTGCAGTCGGGCGTGGGCAACATTGCGAATGCCGTGTTGTTTGGGCTGGAGGAAGGACCGTTTGAGGGACTGACTTCATACACGGAAGTGATTCAGGATGGAATGATCCGGCTGCTGAAGTCGGGCAAGCTGACTTGCGCGTCGGCGACGGCATTCTCGCTGAGTCCGGAGATGCTGAATGAAGTGAACGCCGACATGGCGAGTTACCGCGAGCGGATCGTGCTGCGGCCGCAGGAGATCTCGAACAATCCGGGGATCATCCGGCGGCTGGGGGTAATCGCGATGAATGGGATGATCGAGGCCGACATCTATGGCAACGTGAACTCGACGCACGTCATGGGATCGCGCATTCAGAATGGGATTGGCGGCTCGGGAGACTTTGCCCGCAACGGATATTTGTCGATCTTCATGGCGCCGTCATCGGCGAAGAAGGGGACCATCTCGACGATTGTGCCAATGGTGTCGCATGTGGATCATACCGAGCACGACGTGCAAGTCGTGGTGACGGAGCAGGGTCTGGCGGATCTGCGCGGTTTGTCGCCGCGGCAGAGAGCAAAGCTGATCATTGAGAAGTGCGCGTCGCCGGAATACAAGCCGCTGCTGGCGGATTATCTGGCGCGGTCGGAGCAGCTGTCGTATGGAAAGCACACGCCGCATCTGCTGACCGAATCTTTGGGCTGGCACAATCGGTATCTGCGCAGCGGGAATATGCGGGTGCGGGAGGAAGACTAGTGCTCAGTGATCAGTGATCAGTACCCAATACTCAGTACTCAGTACTCGGTACTCAGTACCCAGTACTCAGTTTCGGGTCTCAATCTTCGTCCAGAACCAGTTGAGCCTTGCGACTCGAATCGCCGGCGGCTCCGGTTCGACATTCCTCTACGGCGTTTTCCCTATTGACAGTCCTTGATCTTCGGAGGAGCATTCATGCGTTTTATTAAACGCTTTCAATAGGAGAAGCCGGATGCGATTTTGTGCAGTCGTATTCGACCGTAGAACCGGCGATTGATCTGACGGCTTCGTCGTTCCTGGCTTTCTCGTGGCAGATGGCCGGAGCGCCGTCAGGGACTCCGTAGCTTCACATCAAGGAACCAAGTCAAAGTCCCCACCCTCTCGCAAAGGACGCGAGAAGGGTGGGGCATCCGCTCGGAACTCAACAAGGAGAGACCTATGACTCGGAAAACTTCAGTGCTGCTCTGTGCCGCAATGGCAGGTCTGTGCCTGATCGGACTGCCGGGGATGACGTCCACTGCAAACGCGCAAACGCCGATTACAGTTTATGGCGCATGGCATTGCTATTCGGACGCGTGCAGTTGGGCTTCAGTGCCGAACATGACAACTTTCGACACCGATAACCGGTGGATGATCGATCGCAACCTCGACGGCACGTACCATCCGTCGGTGAATGTAGTTGTGCTGAGTTTTGTGGACCCGGTGAAGTTAATGAACCTGACCAATGACTCGACTACCGTGAATGGAATTCCGATCGGCATGAATACGGCGGTGGTGAATTATTTCCAGAGCCGGGGCGTGCGGGTGATGATGTCGGTCGGGGGGGCCAGCTTTACGTCGCATTGGAACAAGGCGCTGGGCAGTAATCCAACACAGCTGGGGATCAACGCCGCGAACGCCGCCAAGCAATTCAATGTGGGCATGGAAATTGATTATGAGAACAGCAGCCAACCGAATCTGACGGGATTGCAGCAGTTCGTGAGCGCCTACCGATCGGTGGTGCCTTACGACGCCACGGGGGCAAATTATGCCGCGCGACTGACCATTGATCTGGGCGATGGGGACACCTACCTGACGAAGTTGGCGAACTACGCGGTAACCAATTGGCTGCAAACCAGCGCGCCGGTGCTCGATTATGCGAATGCTATGGTGGGTTCGCAAAAGACGAGTGTGGCCACACTGGAGTCGGGCTGGCAGCAGCACGTGGATGGGCTGTCGGGATCGGTTCCACCGCAGGCTCCCGCTAAGCTGACGGGAAGCTTGTGGCTGGTTGGCGGCCAGCCGAATTGCGACAATTTTAGCAACTCGGATCAGAATACGGCGGCGAGTTTCGTGGAGAATCTGGCTCCGGCGGGCGCGGGATCTACGACGGGGATGCTCGGGTACATGTTCTGGGCGGCCGGGTGCCAGGGGAATGGTACGGGGTGCACCTTCCCGCCGAATACTTGCGAGAACGGGATGGGAGGCGCGGCGACCGCGTTCAATATTCCGATTCCGATGCCGGCGCTGAGACAGAACTGAGTTAAGCGAACGCATTCGTTCGAGGCTGCTCGCTTCGCCTCGCGGACGGACGAATGCGTCCGTCCTTACGTGGTCGGAGCTTGCTCGCTTCGCTCGCGGGACGGACGAATGCGTCCGTCGCTACGTGGTTATCGGGGCCAGAGCCAGCCGAAGGTTCCGGCGGTTAGTAGCGCGTAGATCAGACCGTCAATCACTTCTTTGAGGGTGAAGCCCCAGGTCTGTCCTTTCCAGATGGCGTTGCTGAGGGTTCCCAAGCCGTAGCCGAGGAATGCCGCAGTCCCGACAATGCGAAATACAGCGAGATAGTAGGTGCCGGGGGCGATGGTGTGCGCGGCGAGATACGCCACGAAAAATCCGATGATCAGGCAATAGCCGAACCACAGGCCGAGGAATTTCGGCATGACCGGAGGGCCGCTGGGAAAGATGGTCATCATGCCGACCGGGCCCTGATTGTATTTCTCGATCACGGCGGGGGACTTCATCTCTTTGTGTGTGGTATAGGGAAAGATATAGAGTCCCCGCTTCAAGCCAGCGGAGCGGAGGGCGGGGATTACGCGGTCTTCGTCGGGCAACTGGCGATAGTCGCCGTGATGATAGGGCAGGAGCATGTGCATGATGGAACTGGCTACGAACACGATAACCGCTGAGAGAACAATCGGCAGCCAAAGAGCTGAGAGTGGGGTCACGGGTGGCCTCCTGGGACGAGAGGTTGAGTCACCGGGAGGCTATTCTTATGGAATGCAATCGTCAAGAGGTTCGCAAAGACGGCCACGGATTACACCGATTCACACGGATAATGCTTTAATGGCGTGATTGAATCCCTATGAATGCAGTTTGAATCCGTCGCCGAAAAGCTCCCATATCACTTCGGTTGCATCTAAGACGCCATGACATCGGAAAGAGAATTATCCCGCACGCAAGTCAGCTCCGAAAATCGAAGTGAAGAATCGGTTCCATTGAGAGAGTGGCTGGAGCAACTGGTCGCTCGCAACGGGAGTGACCTGCTGCTCGTGCCACAGGCTACGGCGGCGATTCGTCTGGAGGGAGTTCTGTCAGCAATCGGGGACCGACCGCTGACTGGCGAAGAAATTGAAGCGGCGGTGATGCCCGCGCTGGCCGCTCACGCGCGCGAAGAATACCAGCAGTATGGGATTGCAGATTCTTCGTATCGCGTGACGGGACTGGGGCGGTTCCGGATCAACTTGCATCGGGAGCGGGGGAGGGCTGCGGCGACCATCCGGGCACTGCCTTCGAAGGTGCCGGCGCTCGATGAATTGCGGTTGCCGGCGGGAGTCGGTGCGTTGGCGCGGCTGCAACGCGGACTGGTAATCATTGGCGGAGCGACCGGGTCCGGGAAAACTACGACCCTGGCCGCGCTGGTGAACGACATCAACCAGCGGGATGCGCGGCACATCGTGACCATTGAAGATCCTATCGAGTATGAGCATGCACACAACCGCAGCGTAATCGAGCAGGTGGAGATCGGGATTGATGCGCCGGACTTCCCTACCGCGTTGCGGGCGGCGATGCGGCAGGCGCCGGATGTGATCGTGGTAGGCGAGATGCGCGATCCGGAGACGGCGCGGATTGCGCTGTCGGCGGCGGAGACGGGGCACCTGGTATTTACGACGCTGCACACGACGGATGCGGCGTCGACGGTTTCACGGATTGCCGATTCTTTTCCGCAGGAGCGGCAGCACTCGGCGCGGGCGGAGATGGCCATGGCGTTGGCGGCTATGCTGACGCAGACGCTGATTCCCGGCCGCAAGGGAGGGCGAGTGCCCGCGGCGGAGTTGCTGATGGTGAGTTATGGGGCGCGGCAGCATATCCGGAAAAATGCGCTGCAGCATTTGCACCAGGAGATCACCATCACGCGAAAACAGGGGTCGTTCACGATGGAAGAGTCGCTGGCGCAGCTCGTGTTTCAGCAGGAACTCACGCGCGAGGATGCGATGACACGGGCGATCCACGCAGATGATTTGGATACGATGCTGAAGGCTAAGGGGTTCTAGGATTCCGGGCATTTGAGAAGTTAGCGTCGTCGGGTTGGTCGATTCCGGCCACCGGTTGGCACCTAATGCAGGACCTCAAGTTCACTCTTCGGACCTGGGCGAGGCGGCCATGGCACACGGCATTTGCCGTCGCCGCCCTCGCAATGGGCATTGGCGCGAACACCGGCGTTTTTAGCGTAGTGAATGCCTTGCTGTTACGTTCTCTCCCGTTTCGCGACGCAGACCGCCTGGCTCTGATCCATCAATTCATCCCGCCACACGATAGTGCGAACGAGTTTCACGAGTGGCGGCGGCACAGTGCGTATCTTGAGGATGCTGCGCTTTTTGAGGAATTCGACGCGAATGTCGGCGGAACGCGCATCGGGAGCCGTGCTCATGTTGCGCAGACTTCCTGGAATTTCTTCTCGGTGCTGGGGGTGCAGCCGGTGCTCGGATCGGGGTTCGCCCCAGACCAGGACGTGAACGGAACGGGGTGGGGATTGCCCGGACGGAGTGCTGTGGCCGTGATCGAGTACGGACTCTGGCAACAGCTGTTTGGAGGTGATCCGAAAATTCTTGGCGCCACGATCCGACTTGATGGAATTCCGCTTACGGTGATCGGGGTCGCGCCGCCGGGATTCGATTATCCCGGCAAGGCAGTTCTTTGGAAGCCGGCAGCTTTCAGTCCAGGCAATAACGGCTGGGGAACGATCGCGCGGCTAAGGCCGGGGATCACGTGGTCCCAAGCGAGTGCGGCGTTTGCGGTGGAGGCGGAGCGACTTGCGCCGAAAGTGGAAGGCGGTAATTCCATCCTGCGTCCGAGCATGATGTCGCTGCAGGACGGACTGGCCGGCCGGGTGAAGAACGCGTCTTTGATGTTCATGGGCGCGGTGCTGCTGGTGTTGTTGATCGCGTGCACCAATGTTGCAAACCTCTCGATCGCCCGCACCGTCGATCGCGCGGCGGAGCTTTCGATACGTTCCGCGCTGGGAGCGAGTCGCGCTCGGCTAGCGCGGCAGTTAATCACTGAGTGCCTGCTTCTTTCGTTCGTTGCAACCCTGACGGGATTGGCTCTCGCGTACTGGACAACCTCGCTCGCGGCCAAGGTTGAGCCGACGCCGCTGGGCGCACAATCTTATGCGATTCTGGATGGACGCGTGTTGGCTTTCACTGTGATCGTGTCTGTACTTACGGCCGTGGCGTTGGGCGTCGTACCTTCGTTGTACGCGGGCCGGATCCAGGCTTTCGGTTCGCGCGGTACAAGCAGGCCCCGCGGCTCGCGAGTGCTTCGACAAGGACTGGTAGCCGCGCAGGTCATGCTCACCATGATTTTGCTGGCCGCATCTGTGGGGCTCGGACGCGCGTTCGTGCACTTGATGAGCATCGACCGTGGTTATGACGTGCAAGGAATCGTCACTGCGGGCGTCGCGTTGGACGGCACGACGCACCAGATGGATAAGCGGCAGCTCCCTTATTTCGAGGAAGTGCTGAATCGGATACGCAGCCTGCCGGGAGTTCGGTCCGCGAGTGCGACTGAATTCCTTCCACTCTATGCCTCTGCGTTTGTCGGGGGGGCATTCGGATTGGATGGGCGTCCCGCGCAAAGAAATTCGACGATGGTCCCGGTTTTGTCGGGATATTTTCAGACGATGGGCGGAAGGATTCTGTACGGCCGGGAATTTACGGAAGCCGAAGTCCGATCGCGTGCCAGGGTCGCTGTCGTCAATGAGCGATTCGCTGAGGGATTTGGCGGGCCGCGGGATGCCGTCGGTCATCTACTCACGAACGGGGAGGACACCTGGAAGATTGTTGGCGTTGTGAAAGGAATGGAGTACGAAACTGATCCGACGCTGGCGAATGGGAATCAGGTGTTCATTCCGTCGGAGACGCCGGGCGGCTTCTTCTCGACGTTTGTGGCGCGAGTAGACGGGCGTGCGGAAGATCATCTCGCGGCGATCCGCGACGCGATTCAGTGGGTGGATCCGCAAGTTCCTGTGTTCGGCGTCAAAACCATGGAACAGCGACTGGACGAGGTCTTCGGCGGCCCGAGATTCTACCGAACCGCGGTTTGGATTTTCGCGGGATTCGCGCTGCTGCTGGCGATGATTGGTATTTACGGGATTATTTTTTATGCGGTCGTCGAGAGGACGCAAGAGATGGGTGTGCGTATGGCTCTCGGTAGGACTCCGTTGCAACTTCGGGGCACATTGTTGCGGCAAGGTTTGTTGATGGTCGTTGCCGGAGCAATTCCTGGAGTAGCCGGAGCCGAGTTCACCGGGCGTTTTCTGGAAAGCCTGATCGATGGAGCCAGGCCAGTTGGGCCGGCAATGTCCGTCAGCTTGGTATTGCTCTTCGCTCTGGTAGCGTCGGCGAGTATCTGGTCTGCCACGCGGCGCATCGCCAGCCTCGACATCATTGCCATCTTGCGCAGCGAATAGCCCCACAGAAAGTCGAAATCCCCACCCTCTCGCCAAGAACGCGAGAAGGGTGGGGCAACCACTTCAGTAAGAAATTATGCCCAGTAAGTGCGATCCAGGCTGCGGTATTGGATTGCCTCGGCGATGTGCTTGGGCTCGAGGTTCGGTGAGTCTTCCAGGTCGGCGATGGTCCGGGCCACTTTCAGGATGCGGTCGTGGGCGCGGGCGCTGAGGCCCTGCTGGGTCATGGCGCGTTCCAGCAGGCGTTCGCAGTCGGCGGAGAGTTCGCAGAAAGTACGGATGTGGCGGGAACTCATCTGGGCGTTGCAGTAGAGCTTCTGGCGCGAGGTGGCGAAACGGTCTAACTGCTTCTGGCGGGCGTGAATGACGCGGTCGCGGATCCTGGCTGAGTTCTCCGGTTCATTGGTGGAACGCATTTCTTTGTAGTTCACGGCGGGGACGTCGATGTGAATGTCGATGCGGTCCATCAGCGGGCCGGAGATTTTCGAGATGTAGCGCTGGATCATGGGCGGGGTGCACTGGCATTCGCGAGTGCGGTCGTTGTGGAAGCCGCAGGGGCAGGGATTCATGGCGGCAGCCAGCATGAAGCGCGCGGGGAAGGTGAGCGACATGGAGGCGCGGGCAATGCTCACCGTGCCATCTTCCAGCGGCTGGCGGAGAACTTCGAGGACGTTGCGGGGGAACTCGGGCAATTCGTCGAGAAAGAGCAGGCCGTTGTGGGCGAGCGAGACTTCGCCGGGGCGCGGGATCACGCCGCCGCCGATCAGTCCGGCGTCGGAAATCGTGTGATGCGGGGAGCGGTAAGGGCGCGTTCCGACGAGGCCTGTGCCCTGGTCGAGGACTCCGGCAACACTGTGAATCTTGGTAGTCTCGAGCGCCTCTTCGAACGTGAACGGAGGCAGGATCGTGGGCATGCGCTTGGCGAGCATGGTCTTGCCAGAGCCGGGGGGGCCGATCATGAGGATGTTGTGGCCTCCGGCGCAGGCGACCTCAATGGCACGCTTGGCGGTCTGCTGGCCGCGGACATCTTTGAAGTCGACGTAGAACTGCTGGGCTTCGCGGAGGAGCGAGTCCCCGTCGGCCTTCATGGGCATGATGCCGTTGCCCGAGTTCACGAAGTGGATGACGTCGAGGAGCGAGCGGACCGGATAAACGTCTACGCCACCGACCATAGCGGCCTCTTTGGCGTTAGCTTCGGGAACGATCATGCGGGAAATTTTTCGGCCGCGGGCTTCGAGGGCAATGGGAAGAGCGCCGCGGACTCCGCGAACGCCGCCGTCGAGGGATAGTTCGCCTACGAAGAGGCAGTCGGGGATTTCTTTTTGAATCAGGCCGCCGTAGGCTCCGACGATGCCGAGGGCCATGGGCAGATCGAAGCCGGAACCTTCTTTCTTGATGTCGGCGGGAGCGAGATTGATCGTGATCTGGGTGGGCGGGATGTCGTAACCGCAGTTCTTGAGAGCGGCACGGACGCGGTCGCGGGATTCGCGGACGGCGGCATCCGGCAAACCAACAGTGTGGAAGTGGTCCTGATCGCACTTGATGCCTGAGCAGTCGACCTCCACCTGGATGATGTTGGCGTCGATGCCGAAGACGGCGGCGCTGAGAGTTTTGTAGAGCATGAGTTGAGTCGGGGAAAAATCCCCACCCCTCGTTGCACAGGAGTGGGGGTAAGGGTAAATACGGCTAACACTTCCGCTAGCTACGTTACGATTTCAGGAACTGTGGAGGCTGTGACGGATGTCACCAAGAGGTGTGGAAAAATGGGCCTGGTCCCATTTTGGGAACTCAGCAGGCTGCGTGTGCCGGGGCTGCGAACGTCCATTGACCTTTGGTACCAAGGTGCCTAACCCTGATTGCTCCATCGCCGCCTATACAATGAGGATGGCTTTTCAGTTGCCAGCAAACTTTTCATGACCTCGGACAACAGGGCCTCTCAGACCCCAGGCCAGCCCGGAAACCTCGACCGCGAAGAATCGCAGCTTTGGCGATGGATGCTGGGGTTCATGCTCCTGCTGGCGGTGGCCTTGACCGCTTTGCTGTGGGAACGGCTGGAAAGCATCCCGTATTCACTCAAGGCAATTCCGCTCGGAGTCCTGGGGCTGTCAGTTCTGTTTGCGGTGTATGCGGCGGGGCGTCGGAAAGAAGTCAGCGAACTTAAGGGCGTCTTGCGCGGATTGCAGGAGCATGTGGGAGCTGCGCCGTCGGAGGAACAACTCGACCAGCTCAGCCAGGTCATCATGCGCTCGCAGCGCAATTTCAAGGAATTGATTGATTCGTTCGATGATCCGGCGTGTGCGCTCACGCTCGATGGCACTGTAAGGACCGTCAACAAGCGCGTCAGCGAGTTGACTGGGCTGCCCTACTCGCAACTCGTCGGACACAAAATCTTCGATTTGATCGACGAACCGTCACGTGAAGATGCCGAACGCAGCCTGGGACGCTTCATGGAAAAGAAGCGCTGGGCGGGGACGCTACGGCTGCGCCTCAAGGACAGCTCTCGCCAGCTGTTTTTCGATTGCGTGATTAATGGAATTGTCAAAGGCGACGAGGTGGTGGGCGCGAGCGTGCTCGGGCGCGACGTGACCGAGCAACGCGAGAAGGAATTGCGCTTTACAGAATTGTTCGAGACGTTGCAGGAGGGCGTGTACTTCAGCACGCCGGACGGGCAGTTGCTGGATGCGAATCCGGCGCTGGTCAGCATGCTGGGATACCAGGAAAAGAAGGACTTGCTGCTGGTGGAACCTGATGCCCTGAATTTCGATGCCGGAGCGCCGGTGTTAGGCCGGGCGGTGGACGATCGCGGAGGCCTAAGGACGCGCGAGATCCGGTTGCGGCGGAAGGATGGAAAGCCAGCGGTATTTCTGGATTCGTCGCGGGCAGTGTGGGATGCGGCGGGAAACATTATCCGGTATCAGGGAACGCTGGTCGACATCACGGAAAAGCGCAGCATGGAGCGGCAACTGGCACAGCAGGAAGAGTTCCGCCGCCGGCTGCTGGAAAGCTTCCCGGACTTGATTCTCGTGGTCGATCTGGAAGAGCGGTATACGTTTGCCAGCGCGCGAGCGCGCGATCTGCTGGGTTACGAGCCGAAGGAGATGATGGGGAAGAAGATCACGGATCTGGAAAATCATTCGCCAGAATTGGCCGCACTCTACCATGACGTGGTGTCGGGAAAGCAGGTATTTGGCTCGGCGGAATATAGCGCACGGCATCGGGACGGCAGCTGGCGGACGATGCGAGCTTCGGGCAGCCAACTGGTCGATGACGAGGGAAAGACCAGCGGCGTGATCATGTCGGTGCGGGACATTACGATCGAACGCAAACTGGAACAGCAGGTGGTGCAAAGCGAGCGCCTGGCGGCGATGGGAGCGATGATCGGCGGGGTGGCGCACGAGCTCAACAATCCGCTGACCAGCATTCTCGGCGTGAGTGAACTGCTGCAGGACACCGAGACCAACGAAGTAGCGCGCAAGCAACTGGCCATGCTGCAGCAGCAGGCGCGGCGGGCTGCCGAGATCGTGCAGAACCTGACCTATTTTGCAAGGCCGCCGGCGCCGGGCAAGAGCAAGATCAATTTAACGGAGATCGTGGAGCGGACGTTGAACCTGCACGCGTATTCGCTGCGCAAGAACAACATCACGGTGGATTTTCTGAAGGAGCCGGGCATGCCATACGCGCTCGGCGATCCGCACCAACTGATGCAAGTGTTCCTGAATTTAATCGTGAATGCGGAGCAGGCCATCCGGGAGGCGCGCGAAAAGGGAACGTTGCGGATCCGATTGGGCAAGGGAGAAGGTTCAGTCTGGGTGAGCTTTCACGACGACGGGCCGGGGATTGCGAAGGAGAATCTCGCCAGCATCTTCGATCCGTTCTATACGACGAAGCGTCCTGGGCGCGGCACGGGGCTGGGATTGAGTATCTGCAAGTCGGTGATGAAGGAACATAGCGGCAGCGTGGAAGCAGCCAATGCGCCGGATGGCGGGGCGGTATTCACGGTGACGCTGCCGGCGGCTGGGTAACAGGAATTCTCAACAAAGAGAGTAATCTCAGGGCACTTTCTCGGCCGTGTAGTCCATTGTCGCGCCACGCTGCTTGTTCGTAGACTCCACTTTCATTGTCTTGCCGTCCTGCGACACACTCATGCGGATGACGGTCAGGATCTTGCCTTCGGCCTTGTCGACTTCCTCCATGGTGAACTCGTCGATGAGTTTCAGGGAGACGGTCGCGTGGCTGTCGCCGGCGATGGGGTAATCCTTGCCGTCGAACTTCACATCGTAGCTCTGCCTTCCGTTCAGAATGCTGAGGCCGCCTGGGATGGAGCGATAAGTAGTCAACGTGCCGGCCTCAGTTGCATTCTTGATCGTTTGCATTTGCCACTTTCCGGAGAGTGGATGAGCGCCGGCAGGGCCTTCACCGACGCGAAGAAATCCGGCTTTGCCCACGACCGCGCCAGGCCCAGGGGTATTCGTGAAGTCTTCGAGCATCGTCCGTCCATCGAGCGACACGGTCTCCGTGGATCGCGCGACGATTTTGCCATGCTTTTTAAAAGTGAACTCAAGCGACTTCTCATCCAATATTCTTACGGAAAGCGTGTCGTAATAGGCTTCATGCCCCGCCACGTTCTGATCGCTGCCGTCCGTCTTGACGTCGACTAACGGGACACAACTCACGCAGCGATACATGTCTTTCTCGACGAGGTATTCCTCGGGCGCGCTGGAGAAGTGAAGAGTGTCCATCTTCATGAGCCAGGTTCCGTCAAAACGTGTTTGGGCCAGCAGCGGAGAACTGGAGAGGAGCAGGAGCACGGCAAGACGCTTGGACATGATGCCTCGCATCGGGGACGAGTTTAGCCCGACAAAGGTTGGATGCATGACGCCGCGCTTCGCGCTGGCTGGACGGACGAAATGCGTCCGTCCCTACGTCGTTCGTTAACGCTCTACCGCCATCGCTACGGCATTGCCTCCGCCCAGGCAGAGGGCGGCGATGCCGCGATGCACGTCGCGGCGGATCATTTCGTAGATCAGGGTGACGAGGACGCGGGCCCCGCTCGCGCCGATGGGATGACCAATAGCCACTGCGCCGCCGTTGACGTTGACCTTGTCGGGATTCAGGCCGAGCTCGCGCATGACACCGAGGGCTTGAACCGAGAAAGCCTCATTCAGTTCATAGAGGTCGACATCTTCATTCTTCCAGCCGGTTTTCTCCCAAATCTGGCGAACTGCCCCGACAGGAGCCATCATGACCCATTTGGGTTCGACGCCGTTGGTGGCCTGCGCGACGATGCGGACCATGGGCTTGGCGCCCAGTTCTTTCGCACGCTGCGCGCTGGTGACGACAACCGCGGCGGCTCCATCGTTGACGCCGGGAGCGTTGCCGGCAGTCACGGTGCCATCTTTCTTGAAGGCAGGTTTCAGACTGCGGAGGACTTCGATGGTGGTGTCTTCGCGCGGGCTTTCGTCTTTGTCGAAGATGATAGGCGCCGCACCTTTTTTCTTAGCGGGAATTTCTACGGGCACGATTTGCGCTTTGAAGCGGCACTCTTTGATCGCGGAGACGGCTTTGCGGTGGGAGTTGACGGCGAACTCGTCCTGCTCCTCGCGAGTGATGCCGTACTTTTCGGCGACGTTCTCGCCGGTGATCCCCATGTGGTAGTCGTTGTAGATATCCCAGAGGCCGTCGTGGACCATGGAGTCGACGATCTGCGCGTTACCGAGACGGTATCCCTTGCGCGCCTGCGGGAGAAGATAGGGAGCGTTGGTCATGGATTCCATGCCGCCGGCCACGACGATGGAACTGTTTCCGGTCTGCACCGCTTGCGCGGCGAGAGCGACAGATTTCAATCCCGAGCCGCAGACCTTGTTGATTGTCATGGCACCTGTCGCGGGAGAGAGTCCTCCGAAGATTGCGGCCTGGCGCGCGGGATTCTGGCCGAGTCCGGCGGAGACGACGTTGCCCATGATGCACTCGTCGACTTGCGCGGGATCGATGCCGGCGCGCTTGACGGCTTCGCGCACCACGATGGCTCCGAGCTGCGGAGCCCTGAAATCGGAGAGGCTTCCCTGGAATTTTCCAACTGGAGTGCGGCAGCCGGAGATGATGACGACATCGTCAAAAGAGGCCATGAAATCGGGCTCCTGCGAAGAATTTCGCTGCTTTCATTATAGATGTTGCGAAGACAGAATTGATTCTATTCCAGAGCACGGCAGCGAGGTGCACATGCGCATGCGAGGAACGATTCTTCGTGCGAGTGCGGGTGCCGCTAACGGTTGCGGTGCGCGAACCAGGAAAATTCCAAGGCGTTGTGAGTGCGAATCAGAAAAAATTTGGTTGACATTTGCCAAAGAAATTTCTCCTCCGTGACTTTGGTGTCACAACTTGCGCGAATTGCTCATCATTTTTTTCTTGACTTCATTTTTCATTAACTCTATACATCAACTAGTTGCAGTAGAAGACCACTGCGACATTTTCCATGAAAAATGGAAGGGAGAATAGGA
>DATGFC010000062.1:0-116274 GCA_035309485.1 Candidatus Sulfotelmatobacter sp. | reverse complement strand
AGTTCCTGACCCGAACGATTCAAAGCGAGCCCCGGTTGGAAACGCGCAAACCATCCACTAGAGCGAAATGGCGCTCTTCTCGGAGTGCTCGCTCTCGTGTGCTCAAAAGTGCTTGACATAGGCCGACATTGTTAGAGATCGCGATTTTGCGCCAACTAACCACTTCGAGTACTGGCAGGTGACTTGATGCGGCGTTTCGGGAGCCACAGCAGAACCGTGATTCCGATGGACGCGAAGATGATGAGGATGATGACCAAGAATAGCCAACCGCGTGTCATCGCATAAATCCAGGACTCTATATATCCGCAGTACGCCTTCGGCGCAGCCAGCAAAAGCTCAAGCCAGCGTGACCATGTTCTCGCCGTCCATAGCCCATAACCCGAAATCAAGCAGACCAGACAAAGCAAAAGACCCCATTCTTGAGTCTGCGCCCACGAGGTTGGCTCCAGCCAGTTCGAGTTGCGAAATTGCCCAGTTCGGATGATGTAAAGCTCGGCCGCAGAAAGTACCCCTACGAACAAAGCAATCGCCCAGTCGCAAATCGCTGCAAGCCGAAATAGTCGAGTGTTCACAGATGTGCAGACACCTTATCGCCTATGTATGTTTCCAGTGTGGATAAAAGCAAGTGCGGCATCATGGTCGTTAACTGGACCTGAGAGAAACTCCTCAATGAGCGATATCGCGATATTTCGCCAACTGACGCGAACGGCATCCCCTACTGCGTCTTAGCAAAAAGACAGTCATCGTCAGGATTGAGCAAAATGTTCGGAGGTTTGGACCACTGCACGATCAGACCTGCATGGGTTGCTGATGCATTCTTATCGATCTCTCCGGTTGTGCTTATACGAAGATTCTCGATTCCGACGCTGTCATCGCCCGTGTACTGCCATCTCCCCGCCGTTACAAACTGCGAACCGTCCCTGAATCGGTCGCGTTGTTCCGAAGTACCGTCCGCTCGGAGTTCAAGCGTCGAGCTTTCGATCCCTCGGCCCGAACAGTTGCTCCCTTTTCCCCAATGGAGTCGGTATTGCCCAACCAAAGCAGCACGCGGATCGTTGGGTCTCCGAGAACAGCCGTCGAGACACGCTATGGAAGAAACAACCACCGCGATGATGAGACACGAAGACTTCATCCTCGCGCTAGTTTAGATCAAGTCCTCGGAGGTTGGTGTCAACTGTTGAGAACAGGCGATTACACGTTTTGACCGCTGGTCATTGAGTGTAACCGCGATGTTTCGCCAACTGGGTAAATCCTGAGCACAAGCCCTGAGCGCTACTACTTCGCTGGGTCGTGTGTGGGAGTGCTGGTGGCCAGCGGAATTCCGAGAGTACCCGCGCGAGCCGAACCGTGATCGTAGATACCGGTGCGCAGGTAGAAGTCCCCCTTTGGAACGTCGATTTCCTGGTGTAGTTGGAGTCCTATTGTCTTAGCTTCCGCATACCCGTTCGGTTCCAGTTCGATGCCGAATGTCCTGACTACAAAGTTCAGGGGCTTGCCGTCGAAATCATAGGCGGTCAACATTGCTTCGACGTTGCCGTGGCGGACTCCATCGCTGGTAAGTCTAAGCGCGAGGTCGTTTACCGAGATGGCGTACTCCACAAAGTAACGCGTGAAGGGGGACTTAAGCTCCGTGTTACCGCCAGCGTGGGGCGCATCGGCTGTTGGCTGTGGATTCGATGGCTGCACGCGCACTTTGTAAACAATTTGCGTAGAGTCGGGCAGCCCGAATTCCATCAGCCGGATGAGCGGATCGGAAGGCGTACTTCGATCAACACCGGGTTGGGCCTTGGACTCGTCGGCGTAATAACCGCGGCGGTAAGCCAGCTTGTACTCACCACGCGGAATCTTCACCTGGATCGCTCGGTACTTCCCATCCATTTTTTGGTTGGTCGGTGAGTAAGCCAGGCCGTAGTAGTGCGAGCCGCTGTTGATCGCATGCGCCATGGCATCGCTCAGGCCGTTGGTGTTATAGAGAGTCTGGCCACCGGTATCCTTTGCAAGTTCCTCCATCGCAAGCTGGGCCTCGGCGTGCTTCACGCTCTCTTCTCTGAGATTCTCTACTCGTTCTTGGGGGGTAGGTGAGTTTTCGGCTTCATAGGTGAAGTTTCCAGTGAGACCCTCCGCCGAAATGGGGTAAATGGCGACCCGGCTCGGCGTGAGCAAGTCGGCGGTTTGCCGAAGATCCCCAGCGTACTGGCGTGGCACACCCGCGCCGGGAAAGATGCTGATCGGGAAAGAACCCGAGAACCAGATCACATTCTTGCGGCCCGGAATGCCAGAAAGAAAGCGGGCCAGCTGTTGCAGTGCCCGTAATGTGACTTTCACGCGCTCGTCGGTGTGAAAAGCGCCCGTGCCCGCCATCTCCTGCGTTACAGCTTCAATCGCGGCGGGCGCAGCCATATTCATCCTCATTAGGTTGATCACGTCCCGCTCCGAGGCAGCTTGCACGGTGGTGGGAAGCAACCGCCTGGGCTCCGATCCCGGTTTCGCTTTCTTGCTATCCAGCGCTGCCAACAAAACCGCCGGATCAGTCGTAAATCCCTCAACCATGTGGAGCTGTGCTCCTAGGGTAAACACTGCTAATGACGCGCCGGGAGTAATCCTCTTTAGGTACTTGATGGTTTGTGCCCGCACATAAGCCTGGTCCTGCGGTTGAGTATTCAACCAATCCAGCAGCAACACGTTCACCGAGTCCGGTATCTTGGCGAGCGGATAGTTCGTGAACACGTCGGCTGGCATGGGGGGAAGCTTGGCCAAGGTGACCGCTCCGCCCGTGTGTTCTTCAAATACCGAGATATTTTGCGGTTTGCCGTCTTCCGTGACTTGAAAGTCTTCTCTGTGAAGACCGGGAGCCGGTTCGCCCTTCCCGTTCGTCACCACAACGTCCAAGACGACCAGACGAGTTTCCGCCCGGAACGTAGCGACCCGCGAGTCAGACGCCGCAGTCTGCGAAAAGAGCGACGCGGCGCAAAAAGGAAGCAGAGCACAACACATTAAGAAGTCGGTACGCCGATACATCGCAGATTGGCTCCAACGCAAATCCTCTCACAAAGGGAGGCGCGTGTGTCAACGGGCTAAGCGCGAACAGTCGCTGTGTTCATCGGCGGGTGGCCCAGCCTTTGACTTTTCGTACCCAATACGAGAGAGGGGTGCCCCATCCTTGCGTTCTCTGCAAGGGTGGGAACCACGGACCTATGTGTTGATCTGGGGACGTTGCAATCCATCGAAGTCCGTGATGCCCACCCTTTCGCAAAAAGAAGCGAAAGGATGGGGTACCGACGCTGGTTGTGGTGTACCAGAAGTCGAAGGCGGGGCCACCCGCCCAACAGGGGCCTACGCGCGAGTGAGATTAGCTCGAATCGCGCTCACGAGTGCATGCATAAAACGCACGGCCGGTTTGTAGTCTGGGTTGTCCGCGCTCCATTTTTGAAGGCGCTGTTCATGAAACAAACACGTGCGTAAATCGGTAAGACTGAGTTGATTCAGGTTTGCAGAACCCGCCTCGAATGCTCTCCTCGTTTCAGAGAATAGTGAGTAATTCGCAGGGTAATCCGCGTAGCCATCGAATGTGAGAGCAAAGGGGCTGATCGTGAAGATATCTGCGTTTTCGTCTGGTACATCGGATAGACGAAGTTGTTCGTTCTGGATCAGTTCTCGGCCTTTGCTGTGCGTACCGCCCCCTTTGTCAGATACTCGGACCATTCTATGCTTTGCCATCTGGCCACCCGCCCTCTAAGAAGCCCTCTAAGCCTTCTCAGAAGTCAGGTCACTGAACGGCAGAGGCTTGAATCCCGCCAAACGGCGCACTGTCTCTACCAATGCGCCATCGTCATTGCGACGATTGAACCTGTAGCAGAACCCGTCTAGATAACGTTGCAAGTGCTTTATCGAAACCTTGTGAAAACTGCCTATGATTCTGCCCTTGAGCAGTGAGAAAGCCGATTCAATCGTGTTCCTGTGGAACCTCTCATGTGCTTCGCGGATGTTCACTGTAATTTGCCTTCCTTAATGCGCTCTTCGGCATCCTCAACCTTTATCCAGGTGTCAAGTGAGGTTAATTCCGCTTCGTTTTCAATATTGATTCCGAGCGCACGTTTGATGCGGTGACGCATCCGTATGCCGAGTATCCACGAGGAAAGGACCGCGAACGCGATTAGAACTAACTGCACTATCCATTTGCCACGGAAGTGCCACATGCCTCGACTTTAACACGCCCACTTTTGTGTCAAGTGAATAACCTATAAAATCACGCTTCTGGCCTGATGAAGCTGTTGGCATGACAATGAACGTACGGATTTTGTGAACTTATCGTTGCGGATCGATTCCCTGCGCTATATTCCTGAGGCCTTGTCCGGCGGCGCGGCTGCCTTCTTCACATCTACGGGCCCGCCATCCCCTCCCGCGGTCCAGGTTCCGGTCAGCTGGTCGCCGTTCACGTGCAGCGAAATCGTGCCCGCGGTTCCTTGCGCGTCGAATTCCAGCGTTACCGCATCTTCCTTGCGCGAGCCGCTGCTGATCTGGAAATCTCCATGCGACGAACGGATCATCCCGGTAATCGCCCCTTCCTTCTCGGTCAGCTCGAGCGTCAAGGGGATCACTTCTCCGTCCCCGTTCTTCGCGCTGCCTTCATAGTTTCCCGTCACATCGGACTTGGCCGGTGCTTTCTTATCTTGTTGCGCGCCCGCCATGCACGACAGCGCAAGCACAACGCACACCGCGAGCCACCAACCCAGCTTGGCAGAATTGTTTTTCACCATGATTCAGACTCCTTTCGCCACCATCTTCCCCAGTTCATCCTTCTCCACATACGCCCACGGCGTCTTCGGATCGTGGGTAAACACCGTCAGCCATTTTTCCGGAATAGCCTTCGCATAATACTCCTTCTTGCTTTCGATTGTGTCCAGCGGATACAGGTCGAAACTCATCCCCCAGGTCAGATCGATGTGCGCCGTCGTGGGCATCAGGTCCGAGATATAGCACGCCGTCTTCCCCTGGCTCTGCACCATGATGGCCTGCATATGCGCGGTGTGGCCGCGGAAGGTTTTCACTGAGATTCCGGGCACGATTTCCTCTCCGCCTTTCAGCAGCGTCATCTGCCCGCTGGCGACCAGCGGAGCATAGTTATCCGGGATGTAGCTGATGGCGTCGCGCTCGCTTGGTTTCCGCGCGTATTCCCACTCGCCCTGGGGAGCGTAATATTTCGCGCGGGGAAACGTAGGCACGATCTTGCCGTTCGCGTCGCGCACCGTATTCCATCCGCAGTGATCGAAGTGCAGGTGCGAATTGATGACGATGTCGATCTCTTCCGGCGAGACGCCGCCCTCAGCCAGATTGTCGATCAGCTTGGCCGGCTGCCCGTAGAACTTCACCATGCGCTCCGAAAGTTTGTTGCCCATCCCGGTTTCGACCAGCACGGTCTGATCGCCGGTGCGAATCAGCAGCGAATTGAGCCCGGCCGTCACGTAGTTCCTCTCGTCGGCCTCCATCTTGCGCGACCACATGATCTTCGGCACCACTCCAAAGAATGCGCCGCCATCCAGCGGATACGTGCCGTCGGAAAAAGCCGTGAGTTCGAAGCTGCCCAGCGTCATCCGGTGCATCAACCTAGTGTGCCACAGCGGGATTCAAAGTCGATTCACCACGGAGTCACGGAGACACCGAGAAGAAATAATTTCTTGTATTTCGCTCTTCTCCGTGTCTCCGTGCCTCCGTGGTGAGTTAGCCATCAGGCGAATAGATTTCCACAGGCTAGGAGCCGAACGTGTGACATCTGACCTTGCGCCGGTATTCTCGTTTCTGCCATGCTACGTAACGGCGACGCCGTGGCTGAATCGGCAGGCGGTCGAAACGGCGCTCCCAAGTGCTTTGTTTTCAAGATTTTGACCCCTAAACCCAAGGGGCTCAAGATTTTGCAAGCCACGTTTTGTGAACCCCGCGCCCAGCGCGGCATTTGAAGGGGTGGGGGGGAGGGGGGTGGGGGTACTAACCAGTAAACTTTCCCATTTCAGTCCAAAATTTCCAGCCTACCGACAAAAAGACTTCGCCACGGATCAACACAGATTCTCACGGATCAACCTTAATTGCTTCTTGATCCGTGAGAATCCGTGGCGTTTTATCTCTTTGCCTTCGCCGGCGATTTCTCGCCCACGCGCTCACTCACTTCGAACGACATCTTGCCGGCTTTCTTGTCGGCATCGACGACCACGTGATCGCCATGCAAGACTTCGCCATCGAGTATCTTCAGTGCGAGCGGATCCTGCACCAGCTTCTGAATAGCGCGTTTCAGCGGACGCGCTCCGAAGTTCGGATCGTATCCTTGCGTGAACAGCAGGTCTTTCGCAGCATCCGTGAGTTCGAGAGAGATCTTGCGATCCGCCAGCAGACGACGCACATCTTCCAAACGCAGTTCGATGATCTTGACCAGCTGCTCTTTCCCCAACGGACGAAACACGATGATGTCGTCGACGCGGTTCAGGAACTCGGGTTTGAAATGCGTGTGTAGCAGGTTCTGGACTTGTTGCGAGGCTTCCTCGAAATCACGGTCTGACTTCAGGCTCTCAGCCTGCAGCAGCTGCGAGCCGATATTCGACGTCATGATGATGATCGTGTTCTTGAAGTCCACGACACGCCCTTTGCCGTCGGTCAAGCGCCCATCATCCATGATCTGCAGCAGCACGTTGAACACGTCAGGATGCGCCTTCTCGATCTCGTCGAAGAGCACAACCGCATACGGACGACGACGCACCTGTTCGGTAAGCTGTCCGCCTTCTTCGTAACCGACATATCCTGGAGGCGCGCCAATCAGTCGCGCCACCGAATGCTTCTCCATGTACTCCGACATATCGATGCGGAGCAATGCATGCTCGTCATCGAACAGGAATTCGGCGAGCGCGCGGGCAAGTTCGGTTTTGCCGACTCCGGTCGGTCCGAGGAAGATGAAGGATCCGATCGGCCGCTTGGGATCGCTTAATCCCGCGCGCGAACGGCGAATCGCGTTGGCGACTCGCTCCAGCGCCGGATCCTGTCCGACCACACGCTGGCGCAACCGTTCTTCCATCGTGACCAGCTTCTTGACCTCGCCTTCGAGCATCTTCGAGACCGGAATCCCGGTCCACTTGGAGACGATGCTCGCGACATCTTCTTCATCGACTTCTTCTTTCAGCATGCGCTGGCCGCTTTGGCTCTCCATCTGCTTGCTCAGCTTGGCCAGTTCCTGCTCCGCTTGCGGGATTCGCCCGTAGCGAATCTCCGCCACGCGTTCGTTGTTGCCCTTGCGCAACTCTGCCTGCTCTTCCACCTTCAGCTTTTCGATTTGCTCTTTGAGGGCGCGAATCCGGGCAATCGCGTCCTTCTCTTTCTTCCAGTTCGCCTTCAGCGTGTTGGACTTCTCGCGGATTTCCGCGAGTTCCTTCTCGATGATGGCAAGGCGCTCGCGCGAATTCGAATCGTCTTCCTTCTTCAGCGCCTGCTTCTCGATTTCCAGCTGCGTGGCTCGGCGCTCGAGCTGGTCGATGTCGGTGGGAAGCGAGTCGATCTGGATGCGCAGCGATGCAGCCGCCTCATCGATCAAGTCGATTGCCTTGTCGGGCAGGAAGCGATCGGAGATGTAGCGATGCGAGAGCGTAGCTGCCGCGACGATGGCGGAATCTTTAATGCGCACGCCGTGATGCACTTCATACTTCTCTTTCAGGCCGCGCAGGATCGCGATAGTGTCTTCGACATTGGGCTCGCCGACGAAGACGATCTGGAAGCGGCGCTCGAGCGCGGCATCTTTCTCGATGTACTTGCGGTATTCGTTGAGCGTGGTCGCTCCGATCGCGCGGAGCTCCCCGCGAGCCAGCGCAGGCTTCAGCATGTTCGACGCATCAATGGCGCCTTCCGCAGCGCCTGCGCCGACCAGCGTATGCAGCTCGTCAATGAAGAGGACGATCTGACCTTGCGAGTCTTCAATCTCCTTGAGCACTGCTTTGAGGCGATCCTCGAACTCGCCGCGATATTTGGCGCCGGCGAGCATCGATCCAAGA
Organism: Candidatus Sulfotelmatobacter sp.; assembly: GCA_035309485.1. Taxonomy (GTDB): domain Bacteria; phylum Acidobacteriota; class Terriglobia; order Terriglobales; family Acidobacteriaceae; genus Sulfotelmatobacter. The sequence goes on along the minus strand of DATGFC010000062.1, from coordinate 108,250 downwards.
TCGAGCGCCACCACGCGCTTGTTCTTGAGAACCTCGGGAACATCGCCTGAGATGATGCGTTGAGCCAGGCCTTCGACGATGGCGGTTTTGCCGACCCCAGGTTCGCCGATGAGCACAGGATTATTCTTCGTCCGGCGCGACAGGACCTGGACGACGCGGCGGATTTCTTCGTCGCGACCGATGACCGGATCGAGCTTGCCGCGGCGGGCCTGTTCGGTCAGGTCGCGCGCGTAACGCTCCAGCGCCTGATACTTCGCCTCAGGATTCTGGTCGGTGACTTTCTGCGATCCGCGAACCACCGTGAGGGCTTTCAGGATCGCATCGTAGGTCGCGCCGTGCTGCGCGAGGATCTGCTGGGCCGCATCGCGCTTCAGATGCGTGATGGCGAGCAACAGGTGCTCGGTGGAAACGTACTCGTCCTTAAAGTTGGAAGCCTCTTTGAACGCCTGCTCCAGCAGCTTGTTGACTTCGTTGGAAAGCGTGGGTTGTGCTGCCGCTCCGGAGACTTTCGGCAGCTTCTCGATCTCGCCGTAAACCTGGCTGAGCACAGCTTGCGGACCGATGCCGATCTTCTCCAGCACCGGCGGAACAATGCCTTCCTTGTCTTCGAGCAGGGCGGCCAGCAGGTGCAGCGGCAGCAGCTCGGGATTGCCGTGCTCGGAGGCGAGCTGGCTGGCGCGCTGGACCGCTTCCTGCGCTTTCACAGTAAATTTATCCCAACGGATGGGCATAAGACCTCGATTTTATAATTTGGGAAATCTAGTAATTGAGTAATTTGATGTAGACGGCAAATCATTCGATTACGAAATTTCCCGTCAAAAATTATGGGAGGCGGTCATTTTCGGCCGCCTCCCGCAGAGCTCAGGGGCTAAAGCCCGCATTGTTCGTCACCGTAACGCGGCGCTAAAGCGCCGCTCTTCCACTTAGGCGGCTTTACCGGGGCCTTTGCCTTCCAGGGTCTTTTCACCCTTCTCGGAGCCGATGTTTACCTTGATCTGCTTGGGCTTGGCTTCGGCCTTCTTGGGTAGCTCAATCTTCAGCACGCCCTTGTCGTAGCGCGCCGAAACCTTGTCGGTATCGACGGTCGGAGGCAGAGTAAAGGTGCGAGTGAAACTGCCATACTGGCGCTCCACGCGGCGATAGTTCTCTTCTTTCTCTTCCTTCTCGATCTTGCGCTCGCCTTGGACCGTCAGAGTGCTGTTCTCGACGCGCACGTCGATATCTTTCTCGTCGATTCCGGGCACTTCGATCTTCAATGTGACCTTGTGCTCGTCTTCGTAGACATCCACGGCGGGGGCAAAGTTCGTGGTGGTAAGGGATTCATCCCGGCCTGCATCATTGTAGGACTCGCGGAACAGGCGGTTCATGCGGTCCTGCAGGGTGGCAAACTCACGGAACGGTTCCCAACGGGTTAATACAGTCATGGCTAAAATCCTCCTTCGGAAATTGGTTGAATCTAAGACTTTTGAATTCGCGACCAGCCGAGGACTCTCGGCTTGTGGTCACTTCGTCACATGCATCATTAGCGTATAAGCATCATAAAAGTTGAGCCACTTACTGTCAAGTACTTGATTTACCTATTTTTCATTAACTTACGTGAGCTATGAGGCACTTCAGGTAGGCGGTTTCGGGCACATTCAGCAGGATGGGGTGGTCTTTGGCCTGGCCGCGGATTTCGAGCAGGCGGACCGTCCGGTGGGCGTCGGAGGCGGCGCTGGCCAGCATTTCCAAGAAAGCGGGCTGGCTTACATGGTACGAGCAGGAGCAGGTGACGAGGATGCCGCCGGGGCGGAGCATCTTCAGGGCCCGAAGGTTGAGTTCCTTGTAGCCGCGCATGGCGGAGTCCAGATCGCGTTTCGATTTGGCGAAGGCCGGAGGATCGAGCACGATCGTGTCGTAAAGATGGTTGGACGAAGCGTAGTCCTTAAGCAGGTCAAAAGCATTGGCCTCGATCCATTCAATGTCCCGGCGGTTGAGCGCGGCATTCTGGTCGGCCACTTCGAGCGCGGGGCGGGAGCTGTCCACGCCGGTTACACGATCGCAGCCTGGCGCGAGGTGGAGGGCAAAACCTCCCTGATAGCAGAAGACGTCAAGCGCTTCGCCGTGAGCGTACTGGGCGGCGGCGGAATAGTTTTCGCGCTGGTCGAGGAAGGCTCCGGTTTTCTGGCCTTCGAGCGCGTCGAAATGGAACTGCACCGAGTTCATGACGAACGTGGTTGCGGTCTTGGTTCCCTGCAGGAGTCCGGAAGAACGGGGAGGGAGAGATTCCAGGTCGCGAACGCGCGGCTCCACGCGTTCGATCAGGGAAGCGGGCTGCAAATGTTCTGCTAAAGAAGAGATGACCGTATCGCGAACGGGGTTGGCATCCATTGCCTGAGTCAGAATCTGCAGGGACAGGATGTCGTTGTAGCGGTCGACGATCAGGCCCGGGAGCAAATCGGCCTCGCTGAAGATGACGCGATAAGCATTGGTATCGCGGACCACGGATTTGCGATAAGCGATTGCGTCGGCGATGCGCTGGCGAATCAGAGGGTGGAAATCTCCAACCGGGTGAGGAGAGACCAGGCGAACGGCAATCTGCGACGAACTGGAATAAAGAGCGGTCCCGAGAGGCTTGCCGCGGTCGTCTGCTACTGTGACCAGGGAACCGGGAGCGATGCCGTCAGCGGAGAGGACATCGGAGCGGTAGACCCAGACGTGGCCGGATCTCAGGCGGGTGGCGCCGCGGGCGGAAATCTTGAGTTTCGGGAGTAGAGCGTGTTCCGGGGCAGAGGGCATGGGGACATGGTAACGCCTGCGGATTGCGAAGCGAGTTAGTTGCAGTCACTTCTCCAGCAAAATCGCTGCTGACGCGATCAATAAAAGGTGATTCGCGTTGGTGATCTGTTGGGCGGAAGATTTCCTCCGGGCGCACCAAGACAGATAACCTCGTTCCTGCGCGGAATCGGCCTATCATCCTAGGAACAGTCCGCGGGAGCTACGCTCATGACGCGGCGGTACTCAGTACTCAGTACTCAGTACGCAGTACTCGGTGTTGCTAACAGTCACGTCGTAAAGCAACTGAGTACTGGGTACTGAGTACTCAGAACGAAATCTGCAAAGCCTCGAATCACGACTGAGGGAGCACTTAACATCGAGTGAAGGGCGGCAAATGAAATGATTCGCAAAACTGCGCTGCAAATTGGAATCCCTGCGCTCCTCGCTTTTATCGTGTGGAATGCGTACCTGGCCGTGAGCCATCTAAAACGGGTGCAAACCACTGCCGCGCTCAGCGGTGAAAGCTCCGCGATAAAAGCAGAACTGTCCGGTGTCTTGAAAGATGTCACCGATATGGAATCGGGTCAGCGAGGATACCTGCTGACGGGGGACCCAGCATATTTGCAGCCGTATTCAGACGCGAAGGGCAGGATTGAAATGGATTTCGCCAGTCTTCGCGCACGGCTCTTGAAGCGGACTCAGCGCGAACGATCGCTGGAGTCGCAGATGGAGTCGTTAGCCACATCCAAGCAGGCTGAAATGGAGCGCTCGATCAGTTTGCGGCAACAAGGGTATCGACGACGCGCATTCAAGCTGGTGGATACCGACGAAGGCAAGGGCTACATGGATGAGATCCGGCGCATCGCGTCTTCGCTATCTTCGAGCGAGAGCAGCAATTTCGCGAGCCTGGAGGCAGAGAGAACTGCCGCACTGCACCGGGCATTCTCCGCAACCATTCTTTCCAATTGCGTCCTGCTGCTGCTGGCGGTATGCGCATTTGGGCTGATCCGGCACCATGAACGACTGCTCGCAGAAGAGGCCGCCCAGACCAGGAACGAGCTGGAGGTGCGGAATCTACAATTGGAAAAACTGACCGCTGCCCTCTCCGGGCAAGCGCGCTCGAACATGGTTGCCATCAATATGAATTCCCGGTTGCTGCTGGAGAATTATGGAGGGTTTCTGCCGCGACAGGGACACGAATATGCCGAGCAGATGAGAGAAGCGGCGGCAGAAATGGAGCAACTCCGGCAGGACTTGGTCGGCAGCCCTTCGAGCGGTAATGGAAGGGCAGCTTAACGGAGTTTAGCTCCGGCGCGGAGCGCTCTCACTTCTTCAGTTCTCTGGTCCAGTTCAACACTATCTGGAGCGATGTCGGCCCTTTTTGCTCGGCATGTTTCATCATGAGGAAGCGACGGCCGTCGGTCTCATAGTCACGTCCGGCGTGCGCATAGCGTCCGGTGAACAGCACGTGCGCGGTGCCGGAGCTGAAATGAGGGCGCGTTTCCACTGGCGCAGCCATCATCGCATCGCCCCAGCGAAAAAATATCTCTTTCCCATCGGGCGACCAATGCGGGCGGTAGCCGCCCCCATTTGAGATCTGCCATTTTCCTCCGGGCCCCGGATACGGTTGCACATATACCTCCAACTGCCCGGTCTCCGCAGACTCGTAGGCGATCCACTTGCCATCAGGAGATATATCCAGTTCGCCACCCTTACCGAGGCTGTTCAGCGGCGCGGGCGCAGCGTCGCCGGTGACCGGGACTTCCCAGGAGTTCACATTTGTCGCACTAACATCTTGCGTGAACATAAGTTTCTTTCCGTCCGGAGTGAACGCCGCAGCCGTCGGTTCGAACTGATTGCTGGTTAGCTTCAGTTCCGGAGAACTGCCGTCCACCGTGCTCCAATAAATGCCGAAATGACCATCGCGGAAAGAGGTATAGGCAACGTGGCGCCCATCTGGAGACCACAACGGATCGCGGTTATCCCCATTGAAGGTGAGACGGTTCACGTTGCCACGCTGCAAATCCAATATCCAAATGTTCCACACTGGATCTGACGGGATGGTGAAGGCTGCCATTTTTCCATCCGGCGCGATGCTCATGTCCTCGTACCCGCGAACCGTCTGCGACGCAGGCGATTCCTTTCCATCGCGCGACACCCAGACCAGATGTGTAGAGGATTCACGGTTCGCCCGTTCGGGGCCGCTCGCGTACACAAGGTTTCCGGATTGCGCTACCGCCAAGTTGCCGTAGCCATCATCCTGATTTGCCAATACCCCGTGTAACACCTGCGCAGGAGTTCCGGTCAGGCGTAACGACTTCAGGTCGAAGGGAACAGCCATCAGCGTGCCTTCACGGACGTAAACCAGATGGCCGGTTGGAAGATAATGGGCGTTGGAAGCATTGGGCAGGATCGTGCGCCAAGCCCTTGTCTTGATCGACAAAACCCCGGTCTCGGCGTCACTCGCGCCGAAATTCTTCATGATGCTGAACAGGATGCTGTCTCCGTCCGGCAGCATTTCGGGCCAACGGTGGCCCTGCTCCTGACGGGCCGAGTCTGGAACGGTCACGATCTCGAGCTTCCCGCCATTCTGCGGGACCCGCGATAACCCCGCCCAGTAGCGACTGAAATAGATGTACCCGTCCGTCCCCCAGGTAGCGCCGGCCAATCCATAGGCCACGGGCGCGAGCGTCACGACCGCTCCGCCCTCGAATGGAACCTTCTTTATCGCGGACGAGGTAGTGAACCCGACCCATTGGCCGTCCGGTGAGAAGAAAGGCATGCTAGCGTCTTCTGTGCCGGGGACGGGAGTTCCTTCAAACTCGTCCATGCGGCGCAGATACAGCTTGGACGTCGCCCAATCAGGGCTCCGGAGTGCATAGGCCAATCGCTGACCATCGGGTGAAATCGCCAGGGGATTGCCGGCGTCGGTGTCAAGCCAGGTATTCATCGGCGCAGAGATCGAAAAGCGGGCGACCGCGGGTTTGCTGCCGACGTCGTCCCGTAGGAGCCAGAACGACATGCTGGCGAGCAGGACGAGCGCAGCAATCGCCCACGGCACCCAGACTGTCGTTGGAGAACTCGCCTTGACTGCGGGACCCACCGCGGGTCCCTCAGCGCCTGCGCCCACCAGCCACTGGATCTGGAGCTTGAGATCGTGCGCGTTCTGGAAGCGGTCTTCTGGATCCTTCGCAAGGCAAGTCTGTACTGTGTGCTCCAGAGCTTTGGGAGCCAGAGGCTGAACGGTCGAGATGGGATCGGGATCTTTTTCGAGAATCGACGATGCTGTGCTCAAGTGCGATTTGCCCTGGAAGGCGCGTTTCCCGGTCGCCATTTCATAGATCACGGAACCAAACGAAAAAATGTCGGAGCGGGCGTCCGCTTCCTTGCCTTCAATCTGCTCCGGCGACATGTATTGGATGGTGCCGATAATGCTGCCTGCGGTGGTCAGCGGACTTAGCGGACTAGGGCCGCTCATCGTGGCTGCGGCAGTGAATGAAGGAGCCGCTCCTGACCCCGTGGCAGTGTTTCGCAGGCTCAGCGGCTTCGCTAGCCCGAAGTCCATCAGCTTCGCGCCGCCTTGAGCCAGCATGATGTTTCCCGGCTTCAGGTCCCGGTGCACAATGCCTTGGCGGTGCGCATACGCCAGTGCATCGGCGACAGCAATGCCAATTTTGAAAATTTCACTCAGCGGCATCGCGCCTTTGCGCAGCCGGTCGGCCAGAGTTTCACCTTCGAGAAGCTCCATTACCAGGTAGTCGGTGCCATCCTGTGAGCCGATGTCATAGAGATGGCAGATGTGGGGATGGTTTAGCGACGAGATGGCCCGAGCCTCGCGTTCCATTCGCTGCTTGAATTCCGGGGAAGAAGAAAGGTGAGAGGCAAGAACTTTCACTGCCACGTTACGATCCAGTCGGGTGTCCCGGGCACGGTAAACTTCTCCCATGCCACCGGTGCCGAGAAGAGATTGGATTTCGTAAGGACCGAGTTTCGTGCCAGAGGTCAGAGCCATGCGTGGGCGCAATTATAGCCTGTGAAGCAATTGCGGACGATGAGCACCCTCGGCCGCTCAGATGAGATGCAGATGCGGCTGTCGCCACACTCCCAATCTTAGCTGGCGGCTTGCTCGGTGGTGGTGGCGGGCACTGCGTGCTTCGCGTGCGATCCGGTGGAGGCTTCGTAGCGAGCTAGATCCAGGTCGGCGTTCAGGGAATCGAGCACGACCATGGGGAGTTCGGCGCCGAAGCCGTCGAGTTCTTCTTCGCTCCAGCCGCCGTTCAGGCGCGTCGATCCGGTGATGTCCTCGGGAAAAGCCTGGCGGTAGTCGCCTTCGCGGATGAGGATGTCGCCGATCAGGCGCCCGGTGTGGATGTCGTAAACGCGGCGGCTGGCCTGACCGTGGTCATTGGTGAGACAGAGAAAGACTTCGCCGTCGCCGGCAAATTCGGGGCGATAGTACCAAGCTTGCGGCGCGTCAATTTTGGGATGGTGGCGCTTGGGGCGATGGATGCCCGGCTTCTGATCGACAAGTTCGTCCGCCGGATTGAAGTACAGGATGCGCTGACAGGAGTCGCAAACGACGGTCTCGTTGCCCGAGCGGACGTCGTTATAAGTCTGCGGGCGGAGCATGACCTGGCAAGCCATGCACTTTTGATTGCGGACTTCCGAGATGCCGCTGCCGCGGAACTTGGAGACGCGCTCGTAGTGGCGCAGGAGATCTTCACGAACGCCCGATCGTAGCTGGTCGCGCTTGCCGCGCCATTCGGCAAGAAGTTTTTCGTCTTCGGCGGTGCGCTGGCGGGCTTCTTCTTTTTCCTTCTCGATCTCGGCGGTCTCGGCCTTGAGTTCGGCCTGCGCGGCCTTGACTTCCTTTTCGCGCGCGTCGGCATTGACCATGAGCTCGAGAATCTTGTCCTCGTTGGCGGCAATTTCCTTTTCGGCGAACTGGATCTCGTGGAGCAGAGCTTTGTACTGGTCGTTGGTCTTAACGTCGAGCGACTGGTCGCGGTACTTGGAAATTTTGCCGCGAAGGTCGGAGATGGCTGTGTCGTACTTGCGGCGGGCAGCTTCGTCGGCCTTGATGGCGGCCTGGGCTTTATCCATCTGGGCCTTGGTTCCGGCCAGCTTTTGCTCGATGGCGGCGACGCGTTTGGGGAGTTCGGCGACTTCGTCCTGCAGGCGGCGGATTTCCTTGTCCGCGTCTTGCAGTTTCAACAGATTTTCGATGTCAGGAAGCATCCGGGATGTCTGCATTGATTCTAGCACGCGCAGGAGCGCGGTTTGACGCGGTTGTCGCGGAGGTTAGGAAAAACGGCTCACCACAGAGGACACAGAGGACACAGAGGAGCACAGGGGACTGGCGCGAAACAAAACACTTCTTAATCATGGCTATCATATGCTGCGGAAGGCGGTAACCCGGTGTACACTGCTTCGTTCGTCTTGAGTCCCTTTTTACTACTTTCCTGCGAGGTCGCTTCGTGAAACGATACTTCTCTACTTGCTCGTGTTTTGTTCTGGCCGCATTCTCTACCCTTGTTTTCTGTCAGCTCCTGGCAGCGCAGACTGCCCCCACAAAACCTTTGACCATTGACGCGCTCTTTCAGCCGGGAGGGCTGGCCGGGCGTGGTCCCGAGACGACGGAGTGGAGTCCGGATGGAGCCCGGCTCTCGTTCGTGCAGCGCGACGAGAAGGGGGAGAAAGGCGAGCTGTGGTATGTGGACACGGCCAGTGGAGAAAAGAAGGTGCTGGTGAGCGCGGAGAAGCTGGCCTCGCTCGATCCGGACGTCAACAAGGTCAAGAACGAGCGTGAGAAGGAGCGGCTCACCCGCTATCACGTGGCGGCATATGTGTGGGCGCCGGACTCGAAGCATCTGATGTTCGATTCGCAAGGGCAATTGTGGTTTTACGACCTGGAGTCGCAGACGGCGGTGCAGTTCACTTCGGCGCCGGATCCGAGCGGCGATCCGAAGTTCTCGCCTGATGGCAAGCGCGTGGCTCTAGTCCGCAAACACAACTTGTACGTGCATCCGGTGAGCGGCACCTCGGAAAAGCAGCTTACGAAGGATACGAGTGAGAACCTGCTGAACGGGGATATCGACTGGGTGTATGCGGAAGAGTTGGCGGTGCGCAGCAATTATTTCTGGTCGCCCGACAGCAAAGAAATCGTCTTTTTGCACATGGATGAGACCAAGGTCCCGACGTATCCAATCACGGATTGGATCCCGACGCACCCCGCGGTGGAGCAGGAGAAGTATCCGAAGGTGGGTGATCCGAACCCGGTAGTGAAGCTGGGGGTAGTGGATGCGGATAAAGGCAAGGTGCGGTGGCTCTCGCTGACCAATGACGAGGAAACTTATATTCCGCGGTTCGGCTGGGTACGCGACGGCGTCATCTGGGCGGAGTTGCTCAACCGGACGGAAAACAAGATGGACCTGTATTTCGTGGATGCGAAAAGCGGGAAGTCGCGGATCGTTTTGAGCGAGTCGGACCCCGGGGCGTGGTTTGACTTCGATCAGGTGGAGGTTCGCTTTCTGAGCACGAAGCCGCAATTTCTATGGCCGAGCTGGCGCGACGGCAACATGCATATTTATCTCTATAGCTTCGACAACCAGAATCCGATGGCTGCCGATGCCAAGCTGGAACGGCAGCTTGAGCAGGGCGAATATGAGGTGCTGGGAATCGATGGCGTCGATGAGAAGGCTGGGACCGTTTTCTTTTCCGCCAATAAGGATGACCCGCGGCAAAGGCAGATTTATTCGGTGCAGCTGGATGGGTCGGGCTTCAAGGCCTTAACCACCGAAGAAGGCGAGCACATGGCCCACTTCTCGGATGACGGGAAGCACTATACGCATATGTATTTAGGGCCGAACGCCTCGCCGACCATTTCCCTGTGCGAGGTAGGAGGCGAGTGCCATCCCGTGTGGAAAGCGCACAATGAGATTGCGGAGTACGGGCTGCGCGCGCCCAAGTATCTGGAGTTCAAAGCGGACGATGGGACGACGCTCTACGGACGCTTATTGCTACCTCCAGACGCCCCTGCGAACGGAAGGATTCCACTCATCATTAACATTTACGGCGGTCCGGCGGCTCAGATGGTGCGCAAGGATGTGCCCAGCGCGTTCGACGAAATTCTGGCGCGCAAGGGATTTGCCATTTTTGCCGTCGACAATCGCGGGACGCCGGGGCGGGACAAGAAATTTCAGACCGCGATCCGTCATGAGTTCGGCGCGGTCGAGTTGAAGGACCAGCTGACGGCGCTGGATCAACTGCTCGAGCAGTATCCGCAGTTGGATAAAGACCGGATTGCAATCTGGGGATGGTCGAACGGCGGCTCGATGACGCTCTATGCGATGACGCATTCCGACCGTTTCCGCGCCGGCGTGGCAGTGGCTCCTGTTACCAACCAGGAAAATTACGACACCATCTACACCGAGCGTTATATGGGGCTGCTCAAGGATGACAAGGCGGGATATGAGCAGTCGGACGTCACCAAGTCGGCCGACAAGTTGCATGGCGCGCTGCTGCTGGTGCACGGCACGAGCGACGATAACGTGCACTTCCAGAACAGCATTCAGATGATCGCGGCGCTGATTAATGCCGGCAAGCAATTCCGGCTGATGATCTATCCCAACAAGACCCACAGCATCGCGGGAAAAGATGCGCGAGTGCACCTTTTCACCATGATTGAAGATCATTTTGAGAGGGAGTTGAAGTAGCCAGGGGCTGGGGACTAGTGGCCAGTGGGCAGTGATCAGTGGCAAGTGGCCAGTGCTTAGTTAGTGCAATCCTGCGGCCACGACACATTCGCGCTCCAGGTTGACGCGGGCCGGATCCCGCCTCCGGCTATTTTTGCTTGTCCGCTTTCTTGGAAGAAGAGCCTTCTTTGGAAGAGCTGTCCGCTTTCTTGTCGTCCTTCTTCGATTCCTTCGAGTCTTTGTCCTTATCTTTGTTTTCTTTGCTGCCGCCGTCGGACGAGGACGCAGACGTCTGGGATTTCTTGGCGTAGTCGGTGACGTACCAACCGGAGCCTTTGAACTGGACTGCGGGCGCGGAAATCATCTGTTCCACGGGACCGCCGCATTCCGGACACTTCTTCTGGGGCTTGTCCGAGAATTTCTGGATTTTTTCGAAGCGATGACCGCACTTCTTGCACTGATATTCGTAAAGTGGCATGGGTAGGAAAACGCCTGAGAATAACAACTTCAGGATAAGAACTTCGTACTGATTCTAGGGGTGCGGGTTGAGCCGCGTCAATTTTGGAACGTGCCCTCCGCCGCGGTGATTCTAAGTGGCGAGTGCAGAATGGCGAGCGAATGCGTCACATCCGCACACCTCAAGATCTCACGAAGGAACCGGTAGCAGCCGGCGTCATCAAGCCTGGTTACGATTCAGGTTCACGAGGTAACACTCCTCGTGAATCGCCTGACCGGACTCATCGGTCTTTGCGGTTTCGAGAGAAACCGGCTCGTTGCAGGCCGAGCACAGTGTCGTCTTCGCGCTGGGAACTGGAAGACTGGAATCAGAATTGGTGGATGCGGGATAGACTGACATAAGCCCCTCAAGTAACCCTGACATGCAGGCGGGATGTACAAACTGCATACAGTATAACACGGATGTACTACAGCGTACTCCCTAGGGGGAATCCCCCAGTCACGTCATAGGCTGGACAATTTCCAAAACTGCGGAACCAAATAGGTTGTTCGCATACAGGATTTTACCGTATTGATTTCAACCGGTTCTTCGCGCATGTTAATCGCGCGCCACACTGCTTTCACGCCGCAGTGGTCCCGCGCATTGGGCTCGCCGGGAGGCACCTTCTGGACGACAAAATGAATATCCTGCTGGTGGATGACCAGCCGGGCAAGTTGCTCACGTATGAAGCCATGCTTGCCGAACTGGGAGAGAATCTGATCCCCGCGCAATCGGGCATGCAGGCGCTCGAGTGCATGCTCAAGAATGACATCGCCTTGGTGCTGATGGACGTGAGCATGCCAGGAATGGATGGTTTCGAAACCGCGCAGATGATCCACCAGCATCCCCGGTTTCACAACACGCCCATCATCTTCGTTTCAGGCATCCACGTGACCGAGATGGACCGCCTGAAGGGCTATGCGCATGGGGCGGTGGATTACGTCCCAGTGCCCGTGATTCCCCAACTTCTCCGCGCCAAGGTGCGGGTGTTTGCGGAATTGCATCGCAAGACGCGGCAACTTGAAATCCTGAACGCCCGGATGAGTGTATTGCAGGATGATGAACGGAGGCGCATCGCGCGCGAACTGCACGACAGCGTCGGGCAATTGCTCGCCGCCATCCGCATCAACAATTCTGTAGTGGAAAGGGAAGTCGGGAAACTCAGTGCGAAAGCAGCCCAATGTGTGTCTCAGAATGCCGAAATGGCGGAACAGGTGAGCAAAGAGATTCGCACGATCTCCCACCTGCTGCATCCTCCCTTGCTGGATGAAGCCGGACTGGCCTCGGCCTTGCGCTGGTTTGTAGATGGATTTGCCGACCGTAGCCAAATCCAGGCGAAACTCGAGATTCCAGAAGATTTTGTCCGCTTGCCGAAAGAGATTGAGCTTTCGATATTCCGGGTAGTGCAGGAATGCCTGACCAACATCCATCGGCATTCCGGCAGCCCCACTGCGGAGATCCGCGTGGGTCTCGAAGGGGCGACGGTGAGGGTGGAGATTCAGGACGCCGGAAAGGGGATGTCGCTGGAAAAAGAGACCGCATTCATCTCGTCGGCGCGCAGCGGAGTAGGGCTACGAGGAATGCGCGAACGCCTGCGTTTGTTAGGCGGAAGTTTATATTTGCAGTCCGACATCCGCGGGACCAGGGTAACGGCTGTAATTCCAGTCCGACACGGAGATTCGGTCGTGTTGAATCACAAGGCGCAATCGGAGGGCTCGCCGGAAGCTCAGGCCCCCTTGGCGTAGCACCCCATCTGGCAAGTCCAGCTTCTTTGCCGCGCGGTTTGCACCGCGGCTTCAACAAAGCTATTGCACTAATGGCTCGGTATCTTCGGGAGCGCCGTGGCGGCGCAGCAACTGCGGCAGATTCTGCGAAAAAGCGGAGCGCGGCAACACCATGTCACAGCCGACTTCGTGCGCTTTCTGCTTCAGATCTCCCTGGACGTGCGATAGGAAGCCGATGATCGAGGTTCCTTTTTTCAGCTTACTCTTCAGCTTGGGGATCAGGGTCAGCGGCTTGGCATTGGCATTGTTCAGATCGAAGATGATCAGCGAGGGCTTTTCTTCGCCGTTCTGCTGCAGCTTCTCGGCCAAGTCCTTGTCGGTCTTCACGAATTCGACCTTGACGTTCAGCTTGCGGGCCGTCTCCTGAATCTTAGCCATGAAGAACAGATCTTCGATAAACGCGAAGATGCGGGAATTGGCTAATTCTCCGGGAACTGGCTCGGGTTCAGGCTGTGGATATTGGGTGCCGTAGCCAGGACGCTGGCGTCCACCTTTGTGGCCGTTATTGTTATTGCCTCCGGCCAGAACGGCGCGGTAGCTGTGGTCCATGGGAGCGGTGTAAATGCCGTCCTTATTTTCACGGCTCAGACCCTGGCCGGGGCGATGACCACGCTGTTGATGCTGCCGGCGTCCGCGACGCCGTCTTCTGCCTCCACCACCGGAGGGCCTTCCTGGTCCTGCGTTCATAGTCCTCTCACACGAATTACGATTTTTCAGCGAATTTCAAAATGGTCCCGTTTGGTCCTGGGCACGATCTAGGCAAAGCTCCGCCGGGCAGACTTCGTTGCTACTGCGCACGTGCGGGTTGCAGCGGAATACACTATGGAACGAACCCCACCTCTGAAACAAACCACTCTTCGACAAATGAAGACTTCAAAGCTTTAAACGTAGTATCGATTTTCCGCTTATCGGATCCGTCAGGCGCCGCCTCGGAACGGCTGGCGCGGAAGGCCTGCGCGGGAACGAGGCCTAAACGAGAACACCTTTATGGTACTCGTCCTTGAGCTTCGGCGCAAGAGGGCTGGCGGGCCGGGTTTTGCACAGGAGGCCATGACCAAAGAGAATCGTTGATTTTTGATTGTTCTTTGTCGAACGAAAAGCGGCAACAGAATCGACCTCATGGTTTTTCATTCAACAATCAAAAATCAACAATCATCCATTCCTAGGTAAAGCAGGCGAGTTCACGTGCCCACTGCTGTGCCCGCCAGTAGTATGCCGCGACTTCTTCCGGATCGAGGTGCAGGCCATGGCTGAGCGCAGCCGCGGCCGCCCATTCTCCGCTCTCGTGGGCGAGCATCAGCTGATACACGGGACGCAGCGGGCTGGGCTGACCGAGGAGCACCGATTTGGTCGCGGAATCGAGAGGGATTTTTTCCAGCACGTCTGACATCGGCATCTCCAGCATGACATCGATCAACGACAACAGGCCGATCAGGAAGAGGTCGGACTCGCCGTGTGCGACATAGGGGGAGAGAAGTTCGCCGAAGCGGCCGCGGACGAGGGCGGAGAGAACGAGGTCGCTGGTCTTATCCTGTCCGGCGCCGACCGCGGCGACCAGGCGCACCCACTTGCGCACATCGCGCTCTCCGAGCAGAGAGATGGCGTGACGGACGGAATGGATTTCATTCTTGAGGGCGAAAACGGCAGAGTTCAGATAACGCAGCAGGCGGTAGCAGACTGAAGCTTCGGCTTTAATGAGTTTTTCAAGCGCGGGAATGTCGAGTTCGGGACGGGAGACCTCCTGCAGCATGCGCAGGTAATTCATCTGATGCGCGGGCAAATCGTGGGTGCTCATCATCTCGGGGCGGCGGAAGAAATATCCCTGAAAGTAGACGAAGCCCTGATCGCGCGCACGGTGGAAGTCACGTTGAGTTTCAATTTTCTCGGCCAGCATGCGGCATCGCCACGGGCCAAATCTGCGGATCAGTTCGGTGCGTTGCGCTTCGCTGGTCAACTGCATCTCGACTTTGACGATATCGGCGATTTCGAGAAGGGATTCGCGGGGATCCGCCGCAACGAAGTCGTCGAGCGCGATCAGGTATCCAGCCTGCTTGAGTTCGCGGCAGGCGGCGAGCACCTCAGCGTCGGGCGGAACGCTTTCTAGTACCTCGACCACCGTGCACGTGGAGGGCAGCAGCGTGACGAGTCCTTTGATCAGCGTGTTGCGGGTGCAGTTGACGAAGGCACGGCGGCCGTCGCACAAAACGTCGAGGCCGATGAGCAGGGAGCGGTCGAGCGTGGCTCGGGAGGCTTCGTCAGGATCGCCGGAGAACGCGTTTTCAATCCCGTCGCGGAATAGGAGTTCGTAGCCGAAAACTCTTTCGTCCCGATCGAAGATGGGTTGCCGGGCCACATAGCGGAACGACTTGAGATCCCGCACAGGAGTGGCTGCGGCAGCTTGTCCCAAAGAAGTGTTTCCCACGATAGGTACTATCGGCGGGGGAGGAGAAAGCGTGAACCCGGCGGCGGAATGTGAGAGCGCGCTAAGAAAGCTGGCGCTGAAAAATGCGACCTACGCGCGCTGAACGCCGCCCAGGCCGCTGAGAGCGGAGACGATCTTCGCCGACCACTGCGCGATTTCGTCTTCCCGCAACGTTCGTTCGGGTGATTGAAAATGGGCCCGCAAGAGCGCGGAGTATTTTCCGGCAGGAATCTGTCCTCCCCGGAAAATCTCCACGGGTCGGAATTCACGCAATTCCGCTACCGATGCGTGGGCAACCGCGTTCTGCATCTGCCCAAAGGTGACGTCATCGGCAAAGATGAACGAGAAGTCTCGTTCGACTGCCGGATACTTGGCAAGCGGCAAAAAGTGTATTGCGCGCAGGCCCAGTGTATAGAGCTGTTCGAGATCGAATTCGGCCACGAAGACAGCTTGCCGCAACTTGCGGGCCATGACGATCTCGGGATGGATCTGGCCGAACTGGGCCACTACCGCGCCATTCACGCGCGCGCGGGCGCTGCGTCCGGGATGGAAATAGTCGGCTGCTTCGTTGTCGTAATGCACCTCGCCGGCGAATGCTGCCAGGACGTTTTCGACGTCACCCTTGAAGCCGCGAAAGGCTTCGGCAGCCGCTGCCTGCTCGCCTTTGCTCACATCGAGTGTGCCGCCAACCGTAAGCAAATTGCGAACCGCGGTTGCGGTAGCCCCGAGGCAGGCCTTCTTCGGTTCTTCGCGTTCACTGCCCGAAAGCTGGTAGGTACTGCCAATCTCGAACAGCCGGGCGTCCGGGACATCGCGATTCAAATTCCAGGCGAGCATGTCGAGCATCCCGGGCACCAGCGAGGTGCGCATGACCGAGGCTTCCTCGCTGAGCGGATTCTCCAGTTCGAGAACCTTGGCGGACTGACTGGTGGAGAAACGCTCGGCGTCCGCGTGCGAGATGAAGGTCAGCGACAGAGCTTCGTTGTAGCCGAGGGCCAGGGCGCGCTTGCGAAAAGCGGCGCCCATGGCGGCATGCGGCAATTCGACTACGGCGCCGCTATAAGCGGGGAGCGTGTTTTCGAACTTGTCGTAGCCGTGGAGGCGGGCGATTTCTTCGATCACGTCGATTTCGCGCTCTACGTCGAGACGCCAGCTGGGGACGTGTACGCGGAACTGCGCGTCCTGCTGGCCTTCGGGAATCAGATTGAAGCCCAGCCGTTTCAGGAGACGGAAGATGAGGCCGGCATCGAGGCCCTCGCCCAGAATGCGGCGCACTTCGCTCACGCGGAGCACGATGGGGGCCTGGTCCATCTGCCGGGAAATCACGTCGACGGCATCGCCCACCAGTTCTCCACCGCCGGATTCCAGAATCATTCTTGCGACGAGATCGCAGGAAAGCACGGTGGATTCGAAGTCCGCGCCGCGTTCGAAGCGGTGCGAGGCGTCGGTGTGAATTGCGTGACGGCGCGACATTTTGCGAACGGTTGCGGGATCCCACCACGCGGATTCGATCACGATGTTGCGCGTGCTGTCGGTGATCATGGTGTCGTAACCGCCCATGACTCCGGCGAGGCCGACGGGCTTTTTCGCGTCGCAGACGACCAGGTCTTCGGTGGTGAGCTTGCGTTCGATGCCGTCCAGCGTTTTCAAGATTTCCCCAGCGCGGGCATGGCGGACGATGATCCGGCCGCCTTCAAGCAGGTCGGCGTCGAAGACGTGGGTGGGCTTGCCGATCTCCCAGAGAACGTAGTTGGTGGCGTCGACCGCATTCGAGATGGGGCGCTGGTCGAGCAGCTGCAGGCGATGCGCGATTTTTTCGGGCGACGGCTTGATGTGAGTACCGCGGATTACGCGCGCGCTAAAGCGCGGGCAGAGTTGCGGCTCTTCCACGGTGATGGGGAAGGGCTGATCTGCTGTTGCGGAAGCCGGAAGCCGAGAGCCGGAAGCCGGGTTGAGCGGCAGGTCATAGATGGCCGCCGCTTCGCGGGCCACGCCGTAATGATTCATGGCATCGGGGCGGTTAGTCCCGATCTCGACATCGAAGACAGTATCGGCACCGGAACCAAGGATGCCTTCGACACCAAGGCCGACGTCGATCAGGTCTTCGGCGAGACGATGGTCGTCTACCGTGAGATCGACGAAGTCGCGAATCCAGTTTGCCGAGAGTTTCATGAGTGTAGCTTTTAGCTTTTAGCTCTTAGCCTTTAGCTCAAAGCTCAAAAGATAAGAGCTAAACCTTCCGCTCTTAGCCTCTAGCTAAAAGCTGAGAGCTAACAGCTAAGAGCTTTTATCCAAACTGCTGCAAAAATCTTACGTCCCCCTGGAAAAATAACTGAATGTCATCCACGCCGTACTTCAAGAGAGCGAGGCGGTCGACGCCCATGCCGAAGGCGAAGCCGGAGATTTTCTTCGGGTCGTAGCCGTTGTCTTTCACGAACTCGAAGACGTTGGGGTCGACCATGCCGCAGCCGAGCACTTCGATCCATCCGGTCTGCTTGCAGGGACGGCAGAGAGCGTCATCACTGCCGCGCTTGCCGCTGCCGCCGCAGATGAAGCACGTCACGTAGAGCTCCGCGCTCGGCTCGGTGAACGGGAAGAATGACGGACGGAAATGCGTCTTCACGCTCGATCCGAACAGTGCTTTCATGGCGTGATCGAGCGTGCCCTTCAGGTCGCCGAAGGTGATATTGGTATCGACCGCGAGGCCTTCGATCTGATGAAACATGGGCGAGTGGCTGGCGTCAGGCGGATCGTTGCGGTGCACGGTGCCGGGAATCACGATGCGGATGGGCGGCCGCATCTTCTCCATGGTGCGAATCTGTACTGGGGAGGTGTGCGTGCGCAGCAGCAGACGCTCTCGCTGCGGCTTGGATTGCTGTCCGGCGATGAATAGTGTGTCCTGCGTGTCGCGCGCCGGATGGTTTGGCGGGAAGTTCAGCGATTCGAAGTTGTAGTAGTCGGTTTCTACGACGGGGCCTTCGGCGACTGAATAACCGAGCTTCTGGAAGACGGAAACAATCTCATGCGACGTTTTGATCACGGGATGCTCGGCCCCTATGGGCCGGCGCTCACCGGGGAGAGTAATGTCCACGCGATCCGTTGCAGCGGGTGCTGCGCCCGCGGCGGTCACATGCGCGGCTTCGACCAGTTCCGTGATGCGAGCTTTCAGTTCGTTGACGCGGATGCCCGCTTCGCGCTTGGCGGTTTTGGGCGCGCCTTTCAACCAGAGATCGTTGATCTGGGTGAGAATTCCGTTTTTGCGGGCCATCCAGCGGTCGCGGAAGGATTTCAGTTCGACGTCGTTGCGGACCTCGGCGGATTCCGCGGTGCACGCGGCAATGCAGTCGGCGGCAGCTTTTTCGAGAGCCGGCTCGGAATAGTCCGTCAGTTTGGGAACGGTGTAGGCCACTGTTATTCTCTCCAGCCGTGGAAACAATTCCCTGCGAGAACAGCGACGACGTTTAGATAATAGGGATCCTTCGACTGCGCAAACCGAGTCGCCTCGCGAATCGGTTTGCTCCGCTCAGGATGACAGTTGAAGGAGAGACTGGTTACGCAGTACCGATTGCGCCCTTGGCCTGGGTTGCGAGGCTCGAAAATCCCGACGGGTCGTTCACCGCCAGGTCGGCGAGAATCTTGCGGTCCAGTTCGACGCCCGCCTTTTTCAGGCCATGGATGAACTGGTTGTAGCTCATCCCATTGAGCTTGGCGGCGGCGCCGATGCGCACGATCCAGAGCGAGCGGTACTGGCGCTTGCGCTGCTTGCGTCCGGCATAGGCGAACTTCAGGCCGCGCTCGACGGACTCTTTGGCCGAGCGGTAGAGCTTGGATTTAGTCAGGAAATAGCCGCTTGCGCGGTCTAAGATTTTTTTGCGTTTCTGGCGGCGTTTGGTTCCGCGTTTTACACGAGGCATGGTCTTCTCCTTTTTTATTTCGTTTTAAGGCGGCTGGAGGTAAGGATGAATCGCTGACCTCTTCACGCGCCGGGCAATTGTTGAATGATGATTGTTGATTGTTGAATAAAAACCTTTGATCAGCTTTTCATTCGACAATCAACAATCAAAATTCAACAATGCCTCTATTGGTACGGAATCATCCGCAGTACCTTGGCCAGATCTCCATCACTCACCAGGGCGGATTTCCGCATCTTGCGTTTGGTCTTCGTTTCTTTCGACGTCAGGATGTGACGCAGCTTCGCGTGTCCCCGCTTCACTTTTCCTGAGCCCGTTTTTTTGAAGCGCTTGGCGGCGCCTTTGTGCGTTTTCAGTTTCGGCATAATAACCTCAGCAGTTAGCAATGAGCGATGAGCAATGAGCAGTTAGAACAAAAACAGCGCAGGCATTCTCTCAACCGCTAAATGCCAATGGCTAACAGCTAATTGCTGGTTTTCTATGACGCGGGTTTGGCGACCTGCGCCGCCGGCACTTCGGGCCTGGGTGCGCTTTGCGCCGCAGCCTTCTGTCTTTCTTTTTCTCGTTCCTTGTCCGACTTCTTGGGCGCCAGGATCGCGTGCAGCGTGTTGCCCTCCTGCCGCGGCCGGAACTCGACGATACTCATCGGTTCCACGTCCTTGATGAGCCGCTCCAGAATCTGGCGTCCCAGTCCAGTGCGCGTCATCTCGCGTCCACGAAAAAAGATGGTCGCCTTCACTTTGTCGCCCTCGTCCAGGAAGCGCAGCACGTGATTCTTCTTGGTCTCGTAATCGTGGTCGTCCACATTGATGCGGAACTTGACCTCTTTTACGGTGATCGTCTTCTGGTGCTTCTTGGCTTCGCGCTCTTTCTTTTCCTGCTGGTAGAGATACTTCCCGTAATCCATGATGCGGCACACGGGAGGCTGCGCGGTGGGCGAAATCTCAACCAGGTCTAGATTTTTTTCGCGGGCTTTTTTGATCGCTTCGTAAGGCGGCATGATGCCAAGCTGCGCGCCTTCATCATCAATCACGCGAATTTCGCGTGCCCGAATGCGATCGTTGATGCGGATAAAACGTTTGTCGATACTGTCCTCCGCGCTCTAAGCGACTGAGAATAAAGAATTATAACATGGGGATCGGGCGGTTTCGTCAATCGGCGGCAGTAGGCGAAAATAGAGTGGAGACTATCATTGCGCCGCGAAAAGAGTGGAGAGCCTGATCATGTGCCGAAATATTAAAATCCTGTTTAACTTCCAACCGCCCGCCAGCGAAGATGAAGTCCGTGCTGCGGCCCTCCAGTTCGTTCGAAAGATCAGCGGGTTCAGCAAACCGTCCAAGGCCAATGAAGCCTCGTTTCTCGCTGCAGTTGAGGAAGTGACGATGGTCTCAAGGCGTCTTCTCCTCTCACTCGAAACGACGGCACCACCTAAGAATCGAGAAGAAGAGGCTGCGAAAGCCAAGGCACGTTCGGTGCAGAGGTTCGGGACTTAATGCACCACCGGTAGCTTTCATTCACAATTTGGATCGTTCGGTGGTAGATTAGCTGCCCGGAGGGCAGGTGCGACTGACTCTCGAAACGCGGGATGTGGGGCGGGTGACGATCGTGCGCTGCAAGGGCAGGATCGTCGCGGGCGGCGAGGTCGAAGCCCTGCGCGAACATATTGCGTGGCTGTTACGCGACCGCCGCGCCATTGTGCTCCATCTCGGGGAAGTCGTGTTCATTGACAGCAGCGGACTGGGGACAATGGTGGGCACGCTGACCAGCACACGCCGGGCCCGTGGCGACCTGAAGCTCTGCGACGTACCCGAGCATGTTCAGAAAGTTCTGCGGCTTTCCCAACTCGCCAAATTGTTTGAAGCGCACGAGTCGGAAGACAATGCGGTCGCAGCTTTTTACCGGGCGCCGATGCAAGCCGAAAAGCCGGTGGCGACTGGTAAGAGCGTCCTGTGTATTGACCGCAATGCCGACGTCGTCACCTACATTCGCGAACTTCTGCGGCGCGCGGGCTACGACGTACATACCAGCAATAATTTGCGCGACGGGTTAATCCTGATGCGGGTGACGAAGTTCGATCTCGTTCTGGTGGGAGCCGAAATGAACGCCTCGCCGGCTACAGAGAAATCCTTTCGAGACACTTGCGCCGCGTTGCCGGTGATTGAGCTGGAGAGCGAGTTTTCGACGCAGGAAGCGGGACAGGCAACCTCAACTCTGCTGGAAAAAATTTCGGCTTGTCTGCACACGCACCCGCAGAATTAACTGCAACGGCGCGATTGGATTTGGAAAGGAATCCGGCCCCTGCCATATTGCGGGGTTTAAGCCCTGATCAGAACAGCGTGCTCTGGCGGCGTTGCGGGGTGATTCCGAAATGCTCGTAGGCTAGCTGTGTGGCTACGCGGCCTCGTTGCGTACGGTCCAGGAAACCGATCTGCATGAGAAATGGCTCGTAGATCTCTTCGATGGCATCTGGTTCTTCGGCCAACACGGCGGCGAGCGTGTTCAGGCCGACGGGACCGCCCTGGTATTTTTCGATGATCGTCATCAGCAAGCGGCGGTCGACTTCGTCGAAGCCGTAGTGATCCACCTCGAGCATCTCGAGCGCGGCCTTGGCGGTGGGCTCATCGATTTTGCCGGCTCCGCGGACCTGAGCATAATCGCGCACCCGCCGCAGCAGGCGGTTCGCGATGCGAGGTGTGCCGCGGGAACGGCGGGCAATTTCTTTGGCGCCAGGATCGTCAATTGAAATACCCAGAATCTCGGCGGAGCGTTCCACAATGATCTGCAAATCAGCCGGCGTGTAGAACTCCAGCCGCAGGACAATTCCAAAGCGCGAGCGCAGCGGCGCGGAAATGAGTCCCGCCCGAGTGGTCGCACCCACAAACGTGAACGGCTTCACCTCTAACGTGTGCGTCCGCGCCGACGGCCCTTGCCCGATGATGATGTCGAGCTTGTAATCCTCCAGCGCGGAATAGAGAAGTTCCTCCAAAACGGGCTGCAATCGATGAATCTCGTCAATGAAGAGAACCTGCTTGTCCTGGAGATTGGTGATGATCGCAGTCAGATCACCCTTGATCTGCAGCAGCGGGGCAGCCGTCGGCTGAAAATGCACGCCGAGCTCGTTGGCGATGATATTGGCCAGCGTCGTCTTGCCCAGCCCAGGAGGTCCATAAAGCAGCACGTGGTCCATGGCTTCGCCGCGGGAGCGCGCCGCTTCAATCGCCACCGCGAGATTTTCTTTGACCTTCTTCTGTCCGATGAACTCGGCCAGCCGCTGCGGCCGCAGCTTCAGTTCAAAGGTCGAATCGTCGCCGACCGGAGCTCCCGATACCAGCCGCTCGCGATCGTCCGGATTCAGATTGTTCCTGGCAGTAGCCACTGCTCCGGATAGTAGAACGAAATGCGAAACAGCGCAATCAAACTCGCGAGGTGCCGCGCCCCGTCTGCGATTTCCACAGATCGCCATTCTCGAATTCACCAAATCTTAATCGCGCAGTTACCGCCGCGTAACAAATCCCGACTAGCGTCTGCAAAGACACAGAGATAATCAGGAATTTTGACTGGATCGGGAGTCTCGGATTCCGGCTCCAAACCAATTTCTAATCTGCGAAACCTTTCAGGAGATCACCATGAAGAAAACTACTCTGGCTTTAAGCCTGTTCATCGCACTCGCAAGTGCAGCTTTCTCGCAGGAAGGCAGCGTTCCTGCAGACATCCCTCGGCTCGACCACGTGTTTGTGATCATGATGGAGAACCACGGTTACGCCCAGATCATAAATAACCCCAACGCCCCGTTCATTAATTCTTACGCGACATCGGCGAACCTCGCTAACAACTACTTCGCCGTGGCGCATCCCAGCCTGACGAACTATCTGGAAACCGTGGGCGGATCGAATTTCGGCGTTCTCAGCGACAATGCTCCCGATTGGCACAATTTGAACTGCGCGACGAATCTGTCCACCGGGATTCCGAATACGGACAATCCCTCCAGCCCACCCATCTGCCCGATCGCGGGATCAGGAACGGACGCGGCGACTCCGCTGCTGGATTGCACGAATGAAGTGACCGGCCCGCCATGCGAGATCGAGATTGATAACGTGCATCAGTATGCGGCGGTATCGACAACGCTGGGCATCACCATCGCCGATCAACTGGCGGCCGCGAACAAGACGTGGAAGACCTATCAGGAAAATCTGCCCACCATGGTTGGCCCCGATTTGGTGAATTACAGCGATGGGAACTTTACCAATAACTCTACGTTCCCGCCATGCCCTCTTTGCAATCCAGCCCTGAGCACCAGCGACATCGTGCAACTGTACGCCTCAAAGCACAACCCGTTCGTCTATTTCCACAACGTGCAAGAGGGCTCCAACCCGAAGGTCAGCTACGCGCAGATGGCAGCCTTCGACGGCGCCGGCGGTTTGTGGGCCGATCTTGCCAGCGGCAAAATGCCGGCGTTCTCGTACATCGTTCCCAACCAATGCAACGATCAGCATGGGCGAGGGAACGGAACGGCGTTCTGCAATTATGACCCGCAGGACGACGGCACTCAGGCAAATCTGAATCCGGCACTCATCACTCTGGGTGATCAGGCGGTGCAGAAGATCGTCACTGCCATTCATGGTTCTCAGGCCTGGCACGCTGGAAAGTCGGCCATTGTCGTGGTCTGGGACGAGAACGATTATTCTGTGCAGCCCATCACCAACCAGGTTGTCGCGATCGTGGACACGAATTACGGCGTTCACGGTGTCAGCAGCAACCAGTTCTATACCCACTTCTCGCTGCTCCGCTCCCTCGAGGCCGGCCTGAAGCTGCCTTGCCTGAATCACGCTTGCGATGCGAGCACACTGGCCATGACGGATTTGTTTGCCGCGAAAGAAGAGCACGGCAAGCATTAATTCATAAGTAATTCAGAATGAAAAAGGCCGCCCGACGCGGGCGGCCCTTTTCTTTGCGGCAAACGAGTGCGTCTTTACCTCTCGTCATCGCGATGAGGTGTCGTGCGGTGTACTTGGGAGTGCGCGCCCGGGACCGGTTGGTCGTTCGCCGAGCTGAACTGTGGCTGGTCGGGAGAAGCGTCCCCAATCCCCAACTGGTTCGTGTCCATGGGTTCATTGAGAGCACTGCCTACCGGCGCGGTTGCTGTCGCAAATACGCCATGGGCTTTCAGTGCCGGGAACGAAACTGTCATGTAGTCTCCCACCATCTGGCCCGATGTAGTGGAAGGCAGCCAGTTCGGGTTGATGCCCTTGGCCAGCGTGTGAGCTGCCGTCCAGGTTGTGCCGCCGTTCGTCGACTCGATGAAACCGACGCCGAGGCTGCACGAACTCCCGCAGTTCGACTTGGGAAAGAAGTTGTACGTGAGCGCAAGGCGCGCCGTGCTGCCGGAAGTCCCCCGCAGGATCGCGAAGCCCGGAGTGAAGTGATCTATCGTGCTGGTCACCGCATCAATCGGGATTCGCGCAGGAGTCGTCCAGGTCGTGCCGTTGGTCGACGTGCTCATCACGATATCGTTCTCGGCGCAACCTGTTCGGAACCGGCAATCCGCCCAAACCACATAGACTTTGCCGGAAGCATCCATCTGGGCCGCGATGAGCGGTAAGGCGCGCATTCCGCCGCTCACGCTATGCTCATTAATCGTTGCCACCGTGACCGCACCGCTCCAGGTTGAGCCTCCATCCGTGGACTGGAACGCCAGAACACTTGAGAGAAACGGATCGTCGATCGGGACGATCACGGTTCCATTGGGCTGCACCATAGGAAGTCCGCCGTTACCCGCTGCCCTGTTTGCCGTAGTTTTCTTCGCGCTCCAGGTCTTGCCGCCATCTGTGGACGTGCTCATCTCGATCAGATCACCCAGGCTAAAATCGTCCCACTCGATATAGCAGTTGCCGTAGAACGGACTGGTTGGCGTGTTGTCACAACCGATCCAAGGCTTGTCGTAGAAGCCGCCGGCTTCGACGATGGAGACGGTCGACGGATTGTTCCAGGTGATTCCATCGGTCGAACTGCTCACCAGGACCGCGGCGCCGTGTGCTCCTCCTGAGTTCGAAAGGGCGAGCGTCTCGACCAGCCACAATTTGAATTTCGCGTTGAAGGTGACGGAGGTGTCGCTGGCGCGGTCATAGGTGCCTGTGCCCTCGATGTTTGTGATCCCCGGCATGTTCCCGTGGGTCCATGTCGTTCCGCCATCGGTCGAGGTGGCGAATCCGATATCCGACGATCCGCCGTCGGTGAAGCGCCCCGTCTGGAATACCGAGACGACGGTCTTGCCGGCAGCAAAGCTGGCGGGCTCGACTTCGGTCTGGTGCTGGCTGCTCGTGTTCGTGAACGTGTCGTTGCTGATCTGGGTAAGAGGAACCTGGGCGGTGGCCGGGACGGCAGTCAACAATAGTGCCAGCCCGAGGATTGCGAGGCATTGCGATGCAACGCGAAGATTCATGGTCATTACGCTGGGCAAGGAAGTCCTCCGTGATGTGAGTTGCAAATTCAAGTCGTTCGATTCGAAAACCCCAGCCGGTATAAAAAGCACCCCAATGCTCCGACTGGCGTGGGTTTCGTCAGGGTCAGGAACCCAAGCGCGGGTGCGCGAACTATAGTCCCGTGGGGGCGGCTGGTCAACGCGCAAGAATTTGCACACTGCTAGGGAGCGGTCACATCTCTGCGTCGGTACTTGATTCTCGCCGGACCGGACTTACTTTGGATACCAATCCAGCAGCCGGACTTCGATGCCGGTTCCTTCCAGTGCTTTCTGAAAGACCGTGAGGTCGGAGCCGCGATAGTGATATGGAATCACAACCTTGGGATGAAAAGCCTTGACCGCGTCGGCGGCTTCCTCCGGCGGCATGGTGTAGGGCAGATTCATGCACACGAAGGCTACGTCGATGTTCTTGAGGGCACGCATTTCCGGGACACTTTCGGTGTCGCCGGAGAAGTAGAAGCGCTTGCCGCCGTAAGTTAGGACGTACCCGTTGCCGCGTCCCTTGTCGTGAAACAGTTTGCCGGGCGCGGGACCGCGCTTGATGTTGTAGGCCGGGACCGCCTCGATGGTCCAGCCTTGCCAGGTTTTCGTTTCGCCGTTGGCAATGGGCTTGGCAGTGGTAACGGTCTGGGCCACAGCCGGCGATGAAATGATTTCGGTATCGCTTTTGCTGATCTCTTTGATCGAATCAGGATCCATATGATCACCGTGGATATCGGTGATCAGGATGAGGTCGGCTTTGGGAAGGCCGTCGAACTTCACGGGCTTGGCGGGATCGAGATAGATCGTCTTGCCTCCCGCCTCGATCAGCGTGCTGGCGTGGTTCAGGGGAATGATTTTGACTGGGCCAGCGGAAGTGGGGAAGGTTTGGGGCTCGGCAGCGGCATGCATAGAAGGCGCAAGCGGGAAAAGAACAACAGAGACGCAGCAAATGACCAGAAAGGCCTTCATCTGACCCTCGCAAAGTAACTATCCTGTATCGATGGTCGTTGCATTTACTTTCTACTCCTCTTCTTCCTTCACTTCCCCGCGCTCCGCTTTCGCCTTTTCGATGATCTTCTCCTGCAACTGACCGGGCACCACGTCGTAGTGATGCATTTCCATGTTGAAGCTGCCGCGGCCCTGGGTCATCGAGGTCAACTCGACGCCGTAGGTCAGCATTTCCGACATGGGCACCTCGGCTTTCACGATGGTGTTGCCGCCCTTATTGTCCATGCCCTGGATGCGCCCGCGCCGGCTGTTCAAATCGCCCATGATCGATCCGGCGAAGTCGTCGGGGACGGTGATCTCGACCGTCATGATCGGCTCCAGCAGCGTGGGCTTGGCGATCTCCATCGCTTTCTTGAATGCGATGCGGCCCGCCATCTGGAACGACAGGTCATTCGAATCAACGTCGTGATAAGAACCGTCGTAGAGCACGACTTTGAAATCGACCACCGGAAATCCGGCAAGATACCCGCGTCCAGCGGCGTCTCTGATTCCTTTTTCTACCGCCGGAATAAAGTTCTTCGGAATCGCGCCGCCGAAAATGTCGTTGACGAATTCG
Organism: Candidatus Sulfotelmatobacter sp.; assembly: GCA_035309485.1. Lineage (GTDB taxonomy): Bacteria > Acidobacteriota > Terriglobia > Terriglobales > Acidobacteriaceae > Sulfotelmatobacter. The sequence continues at coordinate 81,162 of DATGFC010000062.1, read as the reverse complement.
AACTCCCCGCCGCGCGGCAGGGGTTCCATCTTGATCTTGCAGTCGCCGAACTGCCCGTGGCCGCCGGTCTGCTTCTTGTGGCGGCCCTGCACATCGGCGCGACCGCGAATGGTTTCGCGGTACGGCACCTTGGGCGCTTTTAAATTCACCTGCGTGTTGTAGCGCTTCTTCAGCTTCGCAACCGTGACCTCGATATGCTGCTGGCCGGTGCCCGCGATCAGGAACTCTTTAGTTTGCGGATCGCGGAAGAAGCGGAGCATGGCGTCTTCTTCCATGAGCTTGTGCAATCCAGGGCCCAGCTTGTCTTCATCGGCGCGGCTCTTGGGCTCGATGGCAAACGTGATAGCAGGCTCGGGCAACTTGACGCGCGGATATTGAATGGGCGCAGACTTGTCGCCGAGCGTGTCGCCAGTCAGCGTGTCTTTCAATTTCGCGACCGCGCCAATGTCGCCCGCGTGCAGTTCATTCAGTGGGATCGCCGTCTTGCCCTGCATGGTCGAGATGTGCGCGAGCTTTTCCGTAGCGCCGCGGCTGAAGTTCTGCAGCGTCGCGTCATTCTTCAGCACGCCGGAGAACACTTTGAAGTACGAGATTCTTCCCGCAAAAGCGTCCGACACGGTCTTGAAAACGTACAACGAAACCGGCTCTGCATCCGTCTCATGGCGCTTGGGAGCATCGCCGTTTCCGCCCGCCGAGATTTCGCCCTGCACCCATTCATGCTCCGACGGCGCAGGAGTGTAGTCGACGATGAAATCCATCACGCGGTCGGCGCCAATGTTGCCCAGCCCCGAACTGAAGATCACGGGGAAAATCTTGTCTTCGCGGATGGCATTGTGCAGCGCGGGAACCAGGTCTTCTTCCCCGAGCGTGCCCGCCTCGAAAAATTTCTCCATCAACTTGTCGTCGCCCTCGGCCACCAGTTCCACCAACCGCTCGTGCGCTTCTTGCGCCCGGTCTTTCAGATTCGCAGGAATGTCGGTTTCTTTTCCCTTGCCGTCGCCGCCCAGTTCGTAGGTGTAAGCCTTCATCCGCACCAGGTCGATGACGCCAGAAAGACTCTTCTCCGCGCCGATCGGCAGCTCGATCGGGATCACATCGCGCCCAAAGGCCGCCGTTAAGGACTCCAGCACGCGCTCGGCATTGGCCCGGTCGCGGTCCATGCGGTTGACCACGATCAGGCGCGGCGTCTTGAATTCCTCGCAGTAATTCCATACGCGCTGCGTCACAACTTCCACCCCGGCCACGCCGTCGACCACCACGATCGCCGCGTCCACCACCGGCAGCACCATCTTGGCCTCGTGCACGAACATGTTGAAACCAGGCGTGTCGAGCACGTTGATTTTCGTCTTGCCCCATTCCACCACCGCTAAGCCAGTCGAGATCGACATCTTGCGGGCAATTTCTTCTTCGTCATAGTCGGTCGTAGCCGTGCCGTCGTCCACGTGGCCCAGCCGCTGCGTGGCTCCTGCGGTGTACAGCATGGCCGACACGAGCGAGGTCTTGCCCGCGTGCCCGTGACCGACCATCGCGACATTCCTGATGTTTTCTCCGGAATAGACTTTCAAGTTGGGCTCCTTCAGGCAGGCGGGAAAAGAAACGGCCCATGAAGAGGATGAGGACAGTAACTCGGGGCCGGCCCGACGGATTCCGTCAACCAGCCTGCCAAAACCTAGGATGCTAACACGCGGGCAGCGGAGGCCTCAACCGGAGCGCACCAGGAACTCGCATCGTTTGCTGCTCTGCGTCCGCGGCGGGATTTCTCCGCGGCCTCTGCGGTCAGAAAAGCGGTTGCACAAGAATGTGGAAACTAAAGCACACAGAGCCGCCAGTCATCCCTGCCAAAGCCTACCCCAGCCCGGCTTTTGGTGTATCATTTTTAAGCGCCATGTTGGGCCCGTACAGCAGTGAGGAGTGGGTTGCGCGTTACGAGCGCAGCCATCAGCACCCTGTCAATCGGCTTTGCCATACCTACGGCATTCCCACGATTCTGGTTTCGCTGGTCGTCTTCCTTGCCGCTTTCCTCTACCACCGCCTCTGGATTCTCGCGCTAGTCCTTTTTGTGATCGGCTGGGTACTGCAATTCGTAGGACACGCTTTTGAAGGCAAGCCCCCTGAATTCTTCCACGACTGGCGATTCCTCTTTGTCGGCGTCCGCTGGTGGTGGGCCAAGATCAACGGCAAAGCCTCAGCCGAGTCCGAATTGAACTCAGTAAGCCGCGATTCCCGGTAACGTAAATACTCCATCCATTCAGTGGTGGCCGGCATCGAACTTCTGCGGTAAGTTCCCTGCAGCGCCAAATCTAGGTCTGAGGGAGTCTCGTCATGTTCCCCCAACTCTCGCGCTTTATCGATCTGGGCCTACTGTTGCTGCGGCTCATGGTCGGCCTGGTCTTCGTCACGAGCGGTTACAGCCACGTCAAAGATTCCACTGAGCGGGCCAAGAGCATCGGGATGTCGAAGGGCTTCACCGTCTTTCTCGGGATTGCGGAACTCGCCGGCGGGCTAGGGGTAGCGGCTGGAGTCCTGACGCAGCTCGCCGCCTTTGGGCTGATCCTGATCATGCTGGGCGCCATCCAGAAAAAAATCTTCGTCTGGCACACTGGCTTTTGGGGTGAGAAGTCGTCCGGCTGGCACTACGACCTGATATTCATCCTGATGAACCTGGTGATCGCCTTCAGCGATGGGGGAAACTACGTGCTGATGAAGTGATGCTGGTGCTCGCGTTAATTCACCACAGAGGCACGGAGTCACAGAGAAGAAGCGGGAAATAAGGATTGTCTCCGTGGCTCAGTGCCTCCGTGGTTAGAGCTCTGGCAGGACTGCGTTTGGTTGCGCGGTTTCGCCACCATGTTCTATGCTGGCTTCACTTGGGGTTCTGATTACAAGGAAAGCATGCAGCGCCTGATCGCCCGACTGCTGTTGCTCTTTTCGCTGGCTGGAACTTCCGTTCCGCTGGCGCTGCAGGCGTCCGTTGCGCCACCCCATGCCTGCTGCCTGCGGAAAGCGGTGCACCGCTGTCACCAAGCCGAGGCTGCGGACCGGCATGAACCCGTTGCTGCCGCGCCCGGATGCTGCCATCACAATTGCTTGCGAGCGGTGAAGACATCCCAGAGCGCGCATCCGGAGCCCTCGGTCACATCGGCATTCGAGCCAGTCCGCCAGAATTATCTAGCGAAATCCCAACCTGGCGTTCCCGCTTCACAGATCTTCTCCACGAAGTCGACGCGCGCTCCTCCGCGCCCGGCAATCGCCTGAGTCAATCGTCGACAGAAAAATCAGCATGACTGGAAGGGCGCTCCCTTTAGCCGCTACTGGTGCCCCTTAGGCGCGGGCTTCAGCCGCTGAGGTCGGACTTTCCCGTCGATCAGCCGTTCTTGCTTCGGCATCGCAAACTTATGCGCTCGATTCGCATTCCTCTGTTTACGGCAGTACTAACGCTGGCCGTCGCCGCTTCGGCCGCGGTGGTCGGCTCGGTGCGCGGAGTCATTCACGATCCGCAGCACCGTCCCGTCTCCAATGCCATGGTGATGATGAAGGCAAAGGCCTCCGACTGGTCGGCCACCGCCAACTCCGACGCCAATGGAAATTTCATTTTCACGGCGGTTCCGCTGGGAGAATACGTCGTCACGGTCGCCGCTGTTGGATTCGATCAGGCACAGCAGAATGTCATGGTCACCTCCGGCTCCGAGCCCGTGCTGCATCTCGCGCTCAATGTTGCGGGAGCGAAAGAAACCATCAACGTATCCGCCACCTCAGAGGCCGCCCCCACCGACTCGTCAACTCCGACCACCGTGGTGGATCGCCTTGAAATTGCCAAAACGCCGGGCGCTGATCGCACCAACAGCCTCGCCATGGTTACGAATTACGTTCCCGGAGCCTACATCACCCACGACCAGCTCCACATTCGCGGCGGACACCAGACCAGCTGGCTGATCGACGGCGTACCCGTGCCAAATACCAACATCGCCTCAAATCTGGGCCCGCAATTGGATCCCAAAGACATCGACTACCTCGAAATGAGCCGTGGCGGCTACGGCGCGGAGTTCGGCGACCGGACTTACGGAGTATTTAATGTTGTGCCCCGCACCGGGTTCGAGCGCAACCGGCAGGCCGAACTGGTTCTCAGCGCCGGAAATTTTTATCAGACCAACGACCAGTTCAGCCTGGGCAGTCACACCGAGCGCTTCGCCTACTACGCCAGCGTCAACGGCAATCGCAGCAACTTGGGAATCGAAACGCCAGTTCCGCAAGTCGTGCACGATGCCGCCAACGGATACGGAGGATTCGGTTCGTTCATCTTCAATGCCGATCCCTCCGACCAGCTTCGCCTGGTCACCTCGCTGCGCCGCGACTTTTATCAGATCCCTTACGATCCCTTTCCTTACGACATCGAAAACGGGTTGATGAATGGCCAGCTCACCGGCCAATACCCCAGCCTCAACCTCCGCGACACCGACCGCGAAAGTGATGCGGTCGTAAATTTCTCATGGGTGCACACGTTCAACTCGCAGATGCTGCTCACGGTTTCGCCCTTTTACCACTACAACCGCGCCAACTACGACAGCGCGTTGAGCGATCCCGTGGTCACGACCCAACATCGCGGCTCTACCTATGGCGGCGGCCAGGTGAGTTTCAACGCCAACCAGAAGAAGAACGATTTGCAGGTGGGCCTGTACACGTTCTATCAGCAAAACAACGAACTGCTGGGCGCAGTCTTCAACGATGGCAGTAATGCTCCGTTTACCGAGTCCCAATCACCGACCGGCACGCTGGCCGCGTTTTTCCTGGATGAGAAGTTCAAGCCGCTTTCCTGGCTGACGCTTTCGGCGGGCCTGCGCCCGACCCATTTTTCGGGGGGAGTGACCGAAAATTCCATCAGCCCCCGCTTCGGCGTCGCGCTGAATGTCCCCAAGCTGAACTGGACGTTCCGCGCGTCTTACGGCCACTATTATCAGGCGCCACCGCTGGTCACGGCTTCGGGCCCGCTGCTTGGTTTTGCCAACAACAACAACCTCGCCTTTATTCCGTTGCACGGCGAGCGCGACGAAGAAGAGCAGTTTGGCGTGAACATTCCCTGGAACGGCTGGGCCCTCGATGCCGACTTCTTCCGGACCAACGCCAACAATTTTTTCGATCACAACAATATTGGCGAATCGAATCTGTTCTTTCCACTCACGATTCAGGGAGCGCACATCCGCGGATGGGAGCTCACGCTGCGCTCGCCCCGCCTTGCGCACCGCGCCCAGCTTCACCTTTCTTATTCGAACCAGGTGGCGTGGGCCGGGGGATTCATCAACGGCGGCCTCACCGACTTTTCTTTCCTTCCCTGGGGACCGCTGGATCACGACCAGCGAAACACCCTGAACGTCGGCGCAGATCTTACTTTGCCCCACCGCGCCTACGCGTCCACCAACGTCTACTACGGCTCAGGATTCACCAATGCATTTCCGGGACAGCCCTATCCCGGAAATTATCTCCCGCAGCATACGACCTTCGATCTGACGGTCGGCAAAGATTTCGGCGAGCGCTTCTCGGCCTCACTGAACGCGCTGAATGTCGCCAATCGGCGCTATGAAATCGATAACAGCGTCACCTTCGGCGGCTTCCACTGGAATAATCCAAGAGAAATCTTTGTGGAACTCCGCTATCGATTCCACTACTAAAGGTCGCGCCTCCAGAAAAGTATGTGCAGACACCCACTTCGGTGGACGCAGGTGCTTGTGTTACGGAAAAAGTGATATTGGAGTAACCGATGTTCTTTTGCCCTGCATGCTTGTCGGCGCGAAAGTCAGCGCGGGCTTCGCCTTATTAAATGTCGCATCGAACGCCTGCAGGTCCAGTGGCTGCACACTGGTATCCGTCGCCTGCGAGCACGAGGTACACGTGCCGACATTTCCTTGTGCGTCGGTCTTCACGACGAAGAACCCGGGGCCGCCGTAGCTCAGGCTCCCTACATAAGAAGAGCCCGCCGCAGCGTAACCCCCGTCGGCTGTTTGCATGACGTCATTCAACACCACGCTATTGAATCCAGTCTGCTCTGTGCCGGAGTACAAATTCTGCCACTCGATATTTCCCTGACCGTCGGTTTTCACCAGCCAGCCGTCGAATTCCTGCAAAAAGATATTGCTGTAGCCCGCAAGGATGTAACCGCCATCGGACGTAGACGCCGCGCTGATCGCGTTCGAACGGAGGTAACTCCCGTTCACCCCACCATAACCCGTTTGCCAGAGAACATTCCCTTGCGAGTCAACATGCATCAGGAAGAACATGGTTTCAAACGGGCTTGCCAGTGTTTGGACTGTCCCCGAGACGACGTAGCCGCCATCCGCCGTGGGAAACACCGGATACTGCAACGAATCGCCCGGCACATCACTGCCCCATGTGCTGCTGTAATAAGCGCGCGCCCACTGCACGTTCCCAACGGAGCTGATTTTCATCAACACGAGCACGTGCGCGAATCCCGTCGAAAACTTGGCATCGGCCACGCCGGAAAGAACATAGCCGCCATCCGGCGTAGGCACGATCGAATTAAAGTTCAATCCACCGCTATTATTGACGACGGCGCCGGGGAACGACTGGGCACTTTCTGTGAACAGCTCACTCCATTGAGCTGCCCCGGTTCCCGAGAGCTTCAGTATCAGGCCGCTGATCGGTCCCGTTAACTTTGGTTGACCAAAACCGGCAGTAATATACCCGCCATCCGAGGTGGGCTTAGGATTGACCCCGGAGCCGACGAAGTTTGTCAGATCCTCTTGCCAGACGGTCGTGCCCGAACTGGTAAATTTCGCGAGCCAGGCGCAGGGCTGGCAGAATGCAGTGGAATTGTCTTCCCCGGAAAGGATGAATCCACCGTCCGTCGTTGACCTGACAAAAGTGGCCCATTGCTCGGCGTTTGCGCAGTCGGAATACAGCTTCTGGAAGACGTTGCCGCCTCCCGGTGTAACGGCGATAAGCCACGCGCCCCCAAAAAATCCTCTGCAACTGTTCGGTTGATTGCCCCCATCGCCTCCAGCGGCAACAAGCGTGCCGCCGGTCAGTTGCGTTAATGAACCCGCCCACTGGTCGCTTTGATTGAACTGGCTGGCCGCGACGTTCCAGATTTTGTCGAACGGACCGGAGCTGGACGCGCTGGAATTGTCGCCGAGTGCTGCGTAAGTCGACGCAACCTGCTGACCGAAGGCGCATACCGCAACCATTGCAAACAGCGCCGTAAGAGCAAACTGTTTCTTTTTCAAGGCTCTGCCCTCCTCACTTCTTTTCTTTGGCGATTTTGACTTCCGACTGTTTTATGTAGCAGGCCTGCTCTGCGAGTAGGTCGCAAGGGCGCATATCGGCTCTCTCGACTCTGTGACAACGCGTAGGGCCGGAGTTTCCCGTTCGCCGATTCAGCATTTCTGAAGGAGATGCCGTGGTCACAGAGAAGTTACGCAGCGCCGATAGTCTGACGCGATCCTATTGTGTTTCCTGAAAGGATTTTTGCTTGGACGCGGTCGGAGCGTGTCATGGGATTGTCAAATCTTTGTGATTTGTCGTCTGGCCCTGATGTAAAAAGCGATGGACTTCGTTCGGAGCACAACGAGTACAGCCTCATCCCTGCGCCAGCTTCTCACGCAGCAACTCTTCGACGTCTCCCATCTTCTCCCCCAACAGATTCAGCTTGCGCGCCAATCCCTGAATCTCCGCTTCCGCTCTCCGGTTCACGTCGTAATCCAGTTCGCCGCGCAGGCGGTCTTTCGTATCCTGCCGGTTCTGGCTCATCATGATAACCGGCGCCTGAATCGCCGCCAGCATCGACAAGAACAGATTCAGCAGAATGAAGGGGTACGGATCCCAGGCCTTCTTGCCTAGATATGAATCAATCGTCATGTACACGGCGAGGCCGAGACCGAAAGAAATAATGAAAGTCCACGATCCGCCAAACCCCGCGACCGCATCGGCGACCCGCTCTCCGAAGGTCGCCTCCCGATCGATGATCTCGTTCGGATTCCGTTGCGCTCGCAAGCGCACCAGTTGCTGCGAAGCATGAAACTGCCGGCCCAGCACTTGCAGCATGTCCATGCCGGCCAGCGGCTTGCGCTGCAGCAGCACGGCGATATCGTCGCGGTCCACCTCCACGCACACGGTCTCGTCGACGGCCACCGCATCGGTTTGATGCGGAGTCTGATCGAGCATGGAGGCAAATCCGAAAAACTCCCCGTGCGTGGGCTCGTCGATCACGATTTCCTGCTGATCCTGATCGACGGTGCTCACGCGCACCCGTCCGGAGACGACCACGTAAGCTTGTCCCTTAGAATCGCCCCTCTTATAAATGCGCTGCCGCGGCGCGAACGTCACCAGCTGCACCTGGTTGGCGAGCACCGCTGCCTCTTCCTCATCCAGCAACGCAAATAACGGGACGTGTTTCAGCACTTCAGGATTGCATGCCATCGAAATGCCTCTTCGTGTGAAATCAGAATCGCTGGAATTTTACAGTGGGCTCGAATTTCAGAGTGAAGCAGCGCCGAGAATTCTGTGCAAAGTCGGAAGAGAGGGCCAGAATTCTGGTGCAAAGTTGGAAGACTGGAGCAAAGTTGGAGGCTGGTGCAAAGGTGGAAGAGCGGCGCTTTAGCGCTGCGTCAGCGGCACGGACCACGCGGGCTTTAGCCCCTGTGCTGAGGTAAAGTATTATTCAAGGTGAACCATTCATTCCATCGTCCCAGCCGTCTTCTTTTTATCGTCGTACTCTTCTCCGCGCCGCTTCTGATTTCTTCGTGCCACCGTTCGAAGCCGCCGGCCACCACGCGCTATCCCTTCACCGGACGCATCGTCTCCATCGACAATCGGGCGCAGTCCGCCCTCATCGACGGCGACCTGATCCAGGGATACATGGAGGCGATGGCGATGACATATAAATTCAAACCCCCGTCGACCATTCGCCAGCTCAGCCCGGGCGACTCGATTTCCGCGGATCTGATCGTCGTGGATCACGATCCGCGCGATGAAAGTACCGAGCCGGAATACTGGCTGGAGAATGTCAAAGTCACTGCCCATGCCAAGTCTCCGCCTGCTAACGGCGCGAATTCGCTGCACATGCCCGCGCCCGGAGAAGATGTCCCGGATTTCCCCTTCACCAACCAGGACGGCAAGCGCGTCTCGCTCCGTCAATATCGCGGCAAGGTCCTCTTTGTGACCTTCATCTACACGCGCTGCCCCTTCGCTGACTTCTGCCCGCGCATGAGTTCGAACTCAACGAAATCTATAAACAGCTTGGAACGAATCCGTCTCTCTCGGGCGCGCACCTGCTGAGCATCAGCTTCGATCCGCAGCATGATACGCCCAAGGTCCTGCGCGAGTACGGATACTCCGTTGCCCACACGAAGACGCCGTCACTTTTTCGTAGCTGGGAGTTCGTAGCTCCAAAAGAAGCGGATCTGCCAAAGATCTCAGATTTCTTCGCGCTGACGGTCAAGCCCGAGGGCGGTATGATCACGCATAATCTGAGCACCGCCGTGATCGGCGCAGACGGAAAGATTGTCAGCTGGTATCACGGCGGCGACTGGCAGGTTTCTGATCTAATCAAGGACGCAGCCGGCGCACGATCGTCATCGGACTTGAAGGCGGTTGGCCCTGCAACCGTGAAGGACCTATGAAATACCTTTTGCTCCTCCTCGCAATCATGGGCGTGATCGTCTCTTCCCTCGCTCTCCGCGAGCACTATCGCGAATACGGCGACTCGCCCTGCAGCATCAACGAACACTGGGATTGCGGTGTCGTCAATCACAGTCCCTACGCGATGCTGGGGCCGATCCCGGTCGCTACCGTCGGCATCATCGGATACATCCTCATGGGCATTCTGGCCTCGATTCGTTCTTACCGGCTGCTGCTCGTCCCCACTTTCGCCGGCGTTGCCTTCTCGCTTTACCTCGCCAATATCGAAGCGCACATCCTCGGCGTCTGGTGCATCTACTGCGTCATCTCGTTGGGAATTATTTCGTTGATGGCTTTGTTCAACCTGGGTGCGGTGGTTGCCCAATTCGTGCGCAAGCCCGCAGCCTGATTTGCGAGGAGGCAGGCTCGATTTACAAAGCGAGAGGAACTTCTTAGTAGCTCTGTTCGCCGGCTTTGCGGGCGCCGATCTTGCGGTTGATGTCGCCGGCGAACTCGATGAACAGATTCAGCAGCGTGCCATAAGCCGCCTGGCCCAGCATCGCCCGGCCTCCTTCGGCAAAGGCATTCCGCGGACGCGGCTTCCACGCAGTCGAAATCAGGCCGCCACCGAATGCTCCTCCGTACAACGCCAATTGCGGACGCAGGTCCTGCTCGCTCTGATTGTAGGTAAGAAAATTGCGCATAATTGCATGCCGCGAACGCAACAGCAGCCCCTTACATTGGCACTGATCGTAACGCGGCTCGTATTTGAGGACCGCATTTCCCAGCGCGGCCAGCGTATTGGCCGAGATGAATTGCCCTTCGCGCGATGCATATCGCTCGCCGTATCCGCCGAAGCCACCCTGCCACTGCGGCGGCGATCCGCGCGCCTGATCGATGGCCGCCGCAAACATCCGCTTCGTATACGCGCCCGGCGTAGCCAGCGTCTGCTGCAAATAAAGTTCGCGCCGCTCGGTGAACGTGAGCGGAAGCATGGTGTGTCCTTTTTCCACATAAACGCCGGTGACCCAGCTCGCTTCCCAGTTGCGGGCCTTGACCATGGCCGCTTCTCCCATGCGAATGGTGGCGTGCGCCGCTTGCATGGTCATGCGGTCCGGCCGCATCGAACGGTTTTCGTTCTTTTTTTCGTCGGCAGGAATTTGTGTGGATTGAGGATTGGGCTCAGGAGCAGGAGGCACGTTTTGTGGAGTCTGTGCGTGCGCTGCAGCCGAAGCGATGACGAGCGCCCCGGCCAATAGAATGCCTCGACATCGCTCCACCCGCTCCCACCCGTTCACTTAGCCTCGCTCGAACGCGTGCTTCTTCTCCAACTCTTCCACGGCGGCGCGACGCGCGGCCTCGAATCGTTCTGCCTGATTCATCAGGCCCTGCGTCGCCTCGGCCCACTCGCCTTCCACCCGCAGCAGGCCCTGCGCAGCCACCAACCGGCAAGCCACTTCGAGCAGATGCGCCGGAGTGGCCTGCACGTACTGCGCTTCCGCGGGATCGGCGACCCACACACGCTTCTCGCCCGTCAGCTTCGTCTGCCAGTAGACTTTGCGTTCGACAAACTCCGCCATAGCGTCGTCGGTGGCTTTGCCAAACACCCATTGTTGCCGTTTGAAATCGTAATGACGGCTGGAAAACGGCACCGGCAGCAGCTTTCCCGATTTCACAAACTCGATCTGCCGGCGGTCAACTTCCTTGCGCAAGGCGTTGATAACGGGAGCCTCGGCGTCCTTGGGCTCGAGTGACGGCATCACCTCGCGCACCGTCTGCGACAGATTCACCGCCACCGGCGCGTGCAGGCCTTCGGACCCCTCCAGGCGAATATCCCCATGCAGCACCCAAAAGTCCGCGCCTGAAGTCGACTGATGAAATGGCCAATCCAGCTTCACGGTCAGTGGCAATCCCGTTAGCGTGACCCAGATTTTTTTCGTCATCCCCTGGTCATTCATGGTCCCACTACTTTGTTGCGACTGCGCCATCGCTCTATTTCCTTGCCGATTGGAGGTTGCTGCGAAAAATTGGTGACTCAATTCTACTGGACGAGAAGGGGCTAGGGGTCAGGGACCAGAAAAGTGGGGAAGCCGGGACTGACCCCTAAACCCTATTCCCTGGCCCCTGCTCCTTCACTGCCCATCGAGCGTCGCCCGCACCTTCATCGCCAGATCGATTTTCGTAAACGGTTTCTGCAGCAGCCGCACTCCGGGCTCCAGCACTTTGTGCTGCACCACCATATCGTCGGTGTACCCGGTCATATAAACGATCTTCGTCTCTGGACGTTTGCTCAGGATTTTGTCCGCCAGTTGCCGCCCGCTCATGCCCGGCATGATCACATCGGTAAGCAGCAGATGAATCGGTTCCTTGGAAAATTCCGCGGTCTTAAGGGCCTGATCGGCGCTTCCCGCCTCCAGCACCTTATAGCCATAGCCCTCCAGAAATATCCGCGTCAGCTCGCGCAGGTCCGCCTCATCCTCGGCGACCAGGATGGTCTCCGATCCGCCCGCTACCTGTGGTTGCGCTTTGCGCTCCGCTGGCGTGCGAACAGTGCTGCCGGCTGCCGGAAGATAAATACGGAACTCGCTGCCCCGATCCACCGCGCTCTCCACCTGGATGCTCCCGCCGCTCTGTTTCACGATGCCGTACACAGTGGCCAGCCCCAGGCCTGTGCCTTTCCCCATGGGCTTGGTCGTAAAGAACGGCTCGAAGATGTGCGAGAGCGTCTCCGCATCCATCCCGAGGCCATTGTCGGTGACGCGAAGCATCACATATTGCCCGGGCGCTAGTTCAAGATTGCGGGCCTGCTCGGCGCCAACTTCCACGTTGGCCGTTTGCATTGCCAGGGTGCCGCCCTGCGGCATGGCATCCCGCGCGTTGATGGCAAGGTTCATCAGCACTTGCTCGATCTGTCCCGGATCGGCTTTCACCGACATCAGCGACGGATGCAGGTTCGCAACCAGCGAGATATCTTCTCCGATGACGCGCGCCAGCATTTTCTGGACGTCCGCCACTGCCTCGTTCAAGTCGAGCACCTTGGGCAACAGCACCTGCTTCCGGCTGAAGGCCAGCAGTTGTTGCGTGAGCGACGCCGCCCGGTCGGCCGCGCGCTGAATCTGCTCCACTCCGTTGCGCGCTCTTTCGTCCGCCCCCTCGGCCAGCAGCAATTCTCCATGCCCCATGATGATGCTGAGAATGTTGTTGAAGTCATGCGCCACGCCTCCCGCCAGGCGCCCCACTGCCTCGAGTTGCTGCGCGTTCCTCAGCTGTTCTTCCAGATGCAACCGCTCGGTCACGTCCCGCGTAATTCCCCAACTCCGCACCCAGTGCCCGTGGATCACGGTCCCCACCATGGTGTTACGGAAAATCCGTTTCTGCCCGCGCGCGTCCATTTCGCGCGATTCCTGGTCTGTAATCCGATACCCGCCGGAAATGAACTCTTCCATAAATTTCTTGGTTACTGGATGATGCAGGACTAGGAATTCCGATAGAGGCTTGCCTGTCAGTTCTTCTGCGGATGCGCGACCGTACATCCGCGCCATGGCGTCGTTGCACTCGGCCATATAGCCGTGCTGCCATCCCCAGGCCAATTGCTGGTCGATCGGCAATTGGCAGGGAACCGGGGGATCGTACTCCATGCGAAAGATACCCTCTGAGCTCTGCCTCACAAATGTCCGATAGCGCTCCTCGCTGTCGCGAAGCGCAGCTGCCGCCCGCTTTTGCTCGCTGATGTCGATCAACAACCCACGCGTCATCCGCTTGCCAGTCTGGGGATCGCGAAATAACACCGCCTCATCCCTGAGCCATACTTCGCGTCCGTCCTGTCGGCGCATGCGGTATTCCACTTGAAACGGTTCGCCTTCTTTCCACACGTCTTCCATCGCGGCCACCGGATGATCTTCCGGGTTGAGGTGATTCCACCAGAAACGAGGATCCGCCAGGCAGTCTTCCGGGCGAAATCCGAGGATTGTTTTCACTTGCGGGCTCACGTAGAGAAAAGGACCAGTCGCTCCAGCCTCGGCGACGTAGGAGATGGCGGGAACCTCCTCGATGAGCTGGCGATATCGCGCTTCCGCTTCCTTTAGCGCAGCTTCCGAGCGCTTGCTCTCCTCGCGGGCGCGAATCGCCGTGATGCCGTAAGCGAGGTTATCGGCGATTTCCTCCAGCAATTTGATCTCTGAGTTCTCGAACGATCCCGACTGCTGCGCGTAGATCGCCAGAGCACCGAATGGCACGCCCCCGACGCGCAAGGGCAATGCAATCAGTGCGCCATAGCCCAGCCTCACACCCCATTCGCGCCAGGGTGCAAAGCGGGCATCGTTTGCCAGGTCGCTGATCACGCACGCACGATTTTCGCGGATCGCCGTGCCCACCGAACCCTGCCCGGTTGGAGCATCGCACCAACTTACCGTTGCTTTCTGCAGAAACCCGTCATCGTCCCCCGCGAATGCCATCATCCGCACCGTCTTCGCGGCGTCCTGTTCCGCATAGCCGATCCAGGCCAGACGATATTCGCCCAATCGCACGATCACGTCGCAGATCTGGTCCACCAACTCCTGCTCGCTGCCCGCCTGCGCTAGCGCTTTGTTGCAGGCACTCAGCGCCCGCAGGGCGCGGTTAAGCCGCCGAAGTTCCTTGTTGATTTCCCCTTCGCGGTCGGCTTCGATTGAGGGTTCGCGGCTGGGCGAGGAGACGTGCGCTACCTGGGATTCCGTCTCGGGGGATTGCGCCGCGCCCGAGGTGTAAGACTGCGTCGTTCCCGCTGACCCTTGAAACTTAGATTCTCGACTCAAAGAGATCCCACGTGATCTGCGTCATTCTAAGCTGGTACGTTGTTGCTGTACAGGCTCTCACAAAAGCCATCGGCCGCGGCATTGCGATCCAGAATGATTTCCTTCGTGTACCGTAGTCCCCTTCGTGGTTGAAGAATTTGGAAGTGGGCTGTTTGTTACTAATCCATGCCCTGATTTATACTTACAGTTTGTCTTAAGACCCCCGAACTAGTCAGGAGCACTTACTTTTCATGCCTAAGCGTACGTTCCAACCCAACCGGCGTAAGCGGTCCAAGAAGCATGGATTTCGCTCGCGCATGAAGACCCAGGGCGGCCAGAAAGTTTTATCCCGCCGCCGCGCCAAGGGGCGCAAGCGGGTCTCTGTGAAACCAGGTTTTCGCGAATAAACGTGGCGCGGACCCGCCCTGAGCGATAGTCAAATCGGCCCACGCCCGCGGTCCCGTGAGTCACGCAAGAGATCCGAGTGATTGTGACCGCCAGTGTGCCTGGAGAATCGAATCAACGTGTGGAGCGGGGAACTGGGCAGGCGACTTTTCCGCGCAGCGCCAGGCTGTTGCGCCACGCCGACTTCGAGCGCGTTTACAAGCAGGGCCGTCGTCACTTTTCGGCTTCAATGACTGTTTTCTTCTTGCAGCGGGACGCGGCGGATCCGAAAGCGCCCGCATCGGGACTTCGTATCGGATTCACCGTGGGCCGCGCGCTGGGGGGCGCCGTCATACGCAATCGCATCAAACGCCGCCTGCGTGAGGCCGTCCGCTTGAATAGGCCCTGGCCGGCTGCCAACGCGGATATTGTCATCAATCCGAAGAAGTCGCTGTTAACTGCGGAGTTCGCCGCCGTCGTGAACGAAGTCCGTCAAGCCTTCGTAGTGATAGAACAGAAGCTGGCCAGGAAAAGTACGGCAGAAATCGTGGTAAAACCAAGCTCCGGGAGCCGAGAGCCGGAAGCCGGAAGCCGATAATCATGCGTCAGATCGCCAAACTCGTCGTGCTGCAGATCCTGCGAGCCTACAAGGGGACCATTTCGCCAATGCTGCCGCCCTCGTGCCGCTTCGTGCCCACCTGTTCGGAATACGCCATGGAGGCGGTCGACCGCTACGGCGTTCTGCGCGGAGGCTTCATGGCTCTCACCCGTCTCCTGCGCTGCCACCCGTTTGCCCATGCTGGCTACGACCCGGTGGTGAAAGATGGGAATCTCGAGTTGGAACAAGAACGCGGCGCGACGACGCGAGTCGACGCGGCCGCTACCTGGTGGAAGAGCGGCGCTTTAGCGCCGCGTCACATACTCAGAACTCTGATGGGCTTTAGCCCCCGGACTCGCCTTTTGCATTTGAAACGGAACGCCTAAAACTTTGGCCGAATATCAAAATCCTCAACACGAACCCGGCAGCGAACGCCGCCTTCTCCTCATCTTCCTGGTGACGTTCGTCGTCATGCTGGCTGCCCAGCCATTGTTGAAGAAATATTTCCCCACGCCACCGCCTCCGAAGGAGCAGCCGAGCCAGCCTGTCGGAACGCCGCCTGCACCTTCAGAACAACCAGCCCCAAACTCAGCCCAGCCCGCCGCCACCTCAGCCAAGCCCGCAGTCGCTCCCAACGTTGCAGCCAAGCAGGCATCCAGCGAAACCGAAACGGTGATCGAAAACGATCTCTACCGCATCACCTTCACTAACCGCGGCGCCCACGTCAAATCGTGGATCCTGAAAAAATACGACAACGAAGCGGAGAACGGTCCTCTCGATCTCGTCAACTCCCCTGCCGCCGCCCAGTACGGCTACCCGCTCTCTCTTTGGACTTACGACCCGGATTTGCGCACCAAGCTGGATTCGGTGCTCTACGTATCGACCTCGGAAGGCAAGCAGAGCACTCCTGTCACCATCACCTTCGAGTATGCCGACCACGACCTCGCAGTCCGCAAGACATTCAGCTTCGACGAAAGCTACATCGTCAAAGTCGAAAGCAGTGTTACCTCGAAAGGCAGTTCTGTCTCAGCGCTGCCGTCATGGCCGTCCGGATTCGGAGATCAGGTCACCGCAGCCTTCTACGCCGCGGGGCTGGTTGACTATCAGTACAACAAGAACATCGAACGCGTGGCCGTCAAAAAGATCAGCGGGGGCGCAACCATTCAGGGCCCATTTCACTGGGCTGGTCCCACGGACCAATATTTCGCCGCTGTTTTCATTCCCGACGACGCCAACTCCACCTCCATGGTGACGCTGCGGAATCCACTCTCGATTCCGCGCGATCCGAAGGAGCCAAAGGACAAAGAAAAAACTAACGTCGATGTGGTCGGAGCCGCTGTCGGCAACCTGCACGGACCGACTTCCGAACGCGTCTTCGTCGGGCCCAAGGAACTCGACGTCCTGCAAAAAATCTCGATACCCGGGGTTTCCGGCGCCGAAACCAACCTCAGTGGTCTGGTGGATTTCGGCTGGCTCGGCCCCATCGCTAAGCCGCTCTTCATCTGGCTGCGATGGACTTACTACCACATGGTCCCGAATTGGGGATGGGCCATCATCGTCCAGACCCTGATCATCAGCATTGTCCTGATGCCGCTGCGCGTTTATCAGATCCACTCCATGTACAAGATGCAGAAGATCGCGCCGCAGATGAAGGTCATTCAGGACAAGTACAAGAAGTACAGCATGCGCGATCCGCGCAAGCAGGAAATGCAAAAGGAAATTTACGCGCTGCAGCAGAAGGAAGGCGCCAATCCCCTGGCCGGCTGCCTCCCCATGCTGATTCAGATGCCATTCCTGTTCGCGTACTACCGGATGCTGGGCACGGCGCTCGACCTGCGGCACGCGCCTTGGCTCTGGGTCCACGATTTATCGGCCGCCGATCCCATCTATGTATTGCCCGTCCTGATGGTCATCAGCAGCCTCGTCACCCAGAAGATGACGCCGCAGGCCGGCATGGATCCGCAGCAGCAGAAAATGATGAATGTGATGATGCCCCTCATGATGGGCTTCATCTTCTTCCGGCTCGCTGCCGGGTTGAACTTGTATTATGCCGTCGTAAACCTGATTGGCATCGGGCAGCAGGCAATCATGAACCGCACGCGGCAGGGCCGCGAAATGCGCGAGTTGATGGAAAAGCGTGCCCGCAAGAAAGACAAGTAACTGGAAGAGAAGCAAGCGGAAGATAAGCACGTGGAAGTTGAATAGGTGGGAGAGCGGCGCTTCAGCGCCGCGTTTGATTGCTTCATTTTTCAGGGCTTTAGCCCCCTGTGGGATTCTGACGTGCGCATCCGCCAGGTTAGGATTTTCCGGATTGCCACGAACTCAATATTCGCATCGCCCCAGCTTATAGCTGGGGGCCGATAGCTGAGAGCTGACTTATGGATAAACTCGCTGCCGCCAACAAAATCAATGAATTTCTCCAGGCTGTCGTGAACCACGGCGGACTTCGCCTGAAGTACCGCATCGTCGTCGATCCGCCTCTGCCCGAGAACCGCGACTGGGAGAAGCCGGAAATCCTCGTGGATTTTGGCGGCCCCGACTCCACTCTCCTGCTCGATCGTGGCGGAGAACTCTTGCGCGCCCTGGAACTACTCGCGCTCGAGATGCTGCGGCTTCCTTCCGGCGAGCACGAGAAGGTTTGCTTCGATTGCCGCAATCATCGCTCGCAGCGCATCCAGGAACTCCGCACCGCCGCCGACGTGGCCGCCGAAAAAGTGAGGCGCACCGGAGCGCCCTATCGCTTCAGCCCAATGTCTTCGCGCGAAAGGCGCATCGTCCACCTCGCCCTGCGCGAGGAGGCCGATCTGCACACCGAAAGCGAAGGAGAAGGCATGCGCCGCTGCCTGGTCGTCTATCCCAAAGATTTCAAGCCGGCGAGCAAGCCCGCTCCCCGCACCTTGCCGTAATTCGAGTTTCGTGTGTGGAGTGGGTGTGTGGTGAATCGGGTGTCCAGCCTGCGTCTTTTGTTCCACTCATCCCGGATCTGGACGGACGAGAGCGTTCATTTGACCTCGAATGACGTCGAAGATGTTGAGGTCTCCTCCCACTATTACTTCCCAGATTCCTGCGCTCCTAAAGAATCTGAGTTTCCCATTTCCAAACTCCTTCAGCGATCATCGGCAGAAAAGAAGCCAAAACGTCCACCCTCAGCCCACCTGTTGCCCACGAAGATTCGTAACGCCCCTGATTCCCCAACATGCCAGAAAAAAGAAAGGGCGGCCAAAGCCGCCCAATCAAAGCTGAATACTGAACCCTAATTGCTGACCTCTGACGTCTCACCACTGACCACTGACCACTGACCCCTGACCCCTGACCCCTGACCCCTGACCACTGACCCCTGCTCCTGCCTACCTTCCCGCCGCTGCCCCCTTCGCCGCGGGCATCATTCCGGCAATGTTCATCGACTCAATCCGGCGGAGCACGTGTTCGACGTCGGCTCCCGTATCTACGCAGGCATCGACATACGGATGCCGCGTGCCGTCCGCATGCAGCACCAGCACGCTGATCTCGCCATTCGCCTTCTTTGCCATGTAGGGCAGATGATGGCGGTCGTTGCGCGTCAGGGTTGCACCCAGCACAAGCAGATCAAAGCCGGACTTCTTCAGCGCCTCGTCCACGGCCCTGCGCCCTACGGCCTGCTGCACGGTGTGGCCGGCCTTCTCCATTGCCGCGGCCTGCGTTTTCAGAATATCTTCGTCGCCTTCGCCATAAAGAATTCTTAGTTTTGCTTTTGCCATTGACTCCCGTCCTCGCTTGGCACCTGACGCACCGGTACCTGCCAGTCACGGTAGCAACCGCCCCGCCCTCAAGAAACGTCACCGAAGACCCACGACGAACGACACTATTCGCGGCAATTTCGCCCTCCGCCTCTAAATTCCTTCCCCTCAATGCCCCTCCGGCGATACACTTTTGCGCGGAGGCTTTCCAATCCCATGTCCGCCACGTACGTTTGGAGAGCAGTACTCATATCGTTATTGTTGACTCCCGGGCTCGCCGCGCAATCGAGTTCTTCCACGGCCACGACAACTTGCAATCTCGACGATGGACGCCAGGTTTATGTGCGTTACGTCCCTGTGCCTAGCAATAAAGAGAGAATTCAGAATGGTAAGCCCTTGGCTCCGGGTGGCACTCCCATGACCCTGTTCACCGAGGCGCAGCTTACTTTGGGAACCTCTTTGATTCCCATCGGCGCTTACACCTTGTATCCGATTCCCGCGCGCGGCAATTGGACCCTGGTGGTCAACAAGAACGTCACGGCCGGCGCGGCCTATGACGAGAAGCAGGACATCGCTCGCACCCCGATGGAAACCGCGCAGGTGGAAACGCCGTCTGAGGCGCTGGAAGTCGCCTTCGCCCACGTTGGCGCGCGCTGCAGCCTGCGCATCTACATCGGCAAGAGCGCCTCGTTCGCCGACTTCACCGCGAAGTGACGCGCATCATTCATCTCGTCTAAGAGCGAGGTAGCGCCGGCGTCCCGCCGGCTGTCCGGAGGGCGTCCCCGCCCTCCGCCCGTCCCGCCAGAAGAGTTGTTAGGAGTTACCGAAGCCGCCGCCAGCGAACGTGCCGCAAGAACACTCTCCTACTGCCCGGGCACTTTGATACTCGCAGCCGTGGAAGGCTTGCCGTCGGCAGGCCGGTTCTCCTCCCGCGTACCCAGCCCGATCACCATCGCCATATCCTTCGGATACACCACATCCCGCCCGCGCGCGAGAAAGTGATAGTAGATCGAACTAGCCGCTCCATACGCGCCAAATCCAGTCGCAACCACTCGCGAACGAGCCGCCATCCCAATCACCATGCCAACAAAACGGAACCCGGACGCCCCATTGGCAGCGCTGCCGCCAACATCGCCCCCGCCTCCGCCGCCATGCATATCGTGGTCTCCCTCGGGATTCGCCGACGCTGCCGCCAGCATCACCTGAATCCCGGTGGTCAGATACCGCGTCTTCGGCGTCGTCACCTGCGCCCCGCCTTCGGAGTCCAGCTTCAGATGTTCGCCCTTCGCCACCGCCACGCCTTCAAGACTGGTCTGCACCTTCTCGGCGATTCCGCTGGGCGGAGCCACTTCGTGAAACAGAATTCGCAACTGCCCGTTCCGCGCCAAGCGTCGCGCCGGCTGCGCCTGCATGACCGACCCGCGAATCACGCTTCCTTCCGGCAGAACTAAATGACTGGACGCGACTAGCGGCTCGGTAATCACAGCCTCGACCAGTTCGCCCTTTCTTGAACTCGCCGAACTCAGGGGCGTGATGAGCCGCGCATGCACGACGCTCCCCGAAGGAGGCGGCGTCCCAACCGATGTCAAATCCTCCGCCTTCACCGACTCAGTCCCGAAATCGAGCGGCTGCAGCAAGTCCGCGTTGAAACTGGTCCCGGCGTCAATATATTGCGGATGCACCGGCAGCTGTGCGATCGCCAGCCGCTTCAGCTTATGCATTTTTCCCGGCTCGTGAATCTGCTTCTGCAGATCGCTCCACTGCTGCCGGATCTGCTGCCGCGTCGCGCTTACTTTTTTCGACGCCGTCTCTTCCACTTTATTTTTCTTTTCCGCCTTGGCATTTGCCGGGACAAACCGCAGCACCCCGTTCGGCGCGGGCGATGCCACCGTCTCAATGGGAAGACGCCGCCCGTCTGCCATTACCAGTTCGTCGAATTGCACATGGACGGCGCGCACGGGAGAAAAATTTCCGTCCATCGCATCCAGCGTCCTCGCCTTCTTCGGCACGAGATCAATCGCGGAGATCTTTCCTGTCACCGTCGTCCCGACCGGGATCAGCAGCTTGTCAAATGCATACACCGGCTCCAGCGTCTTGCCCTGGATCGCCTGCCCAACTTTCCGGATGCGTACCTCCGAGTCCAGCGCCACCTTGATCGGAGTTCCTGCGGGCACGCTCATCGCCACCGTCACCGGTTCCGGAACCGCTTGGATCGCCGGCGCCTCCTCTTTCGCTTCACCCGCGGGCGGACGTACCTTCAGCGTCTGCCCCAAACATGCGCCGCTCAAGAACATCAGCAAACTTGCGCTAGCAACCAGCCGCCCACCCATGCCATTCATAAGAATTCCTCAGACACCACGCGTCCACGTGGAAAATCGAAAGTCTTCGGCCGCAGCCGCACGATCCAGAAGAGAAATAGTATAAGAAACCGGGAAAACTGGCTTTCAACTAGGAAGTCCGCGAACCAAGAATGGTTGTAAGGACCACTCAGATCAGAACCGCGTTCTAATTCCCGCGCTTGGAAGCCAGTAGTTGAAAGTAGACGAACGCGGAATCTCACAGTTTTCTTCGTGAACCTTCGTGTCCTTAGTGGTTCGCGATTTGCCTTTAACGCCGACGCCGGATTTCTGCGAAAATGCCCACATGCGTTCGTTCTTTTTTCTACTCCTCGCCGCAGCCGCTGCAGCCCAATCCGGCCCGCGACTCGAAATCTCTCACACCACTGAAAGCCTCCGAGGAGTCAGCGCGGTCTCGCACCAGGTCGCTTGGGCCAGCGGCACGCACGGCACATATCTCCGCACCACCGACGCCGGACGCACCTGGACTCCCGCCCAGGTCCCCGATGCCGCGACTCTCGACTTCCGTGGAGTGGTCGCCTTCTCCGCCGACGAAGCTTTTCTCATGTCCTCCGGTCCCGGCGAACAGTCCCGCATCTATCACACCTCCGATGGCGGCCAGCACTGGCAACTTCAGTTCACCAACAGCAATCCCAAAGGATTTTTCGACTCCATCGTCTTCTGGGATCCGAAGCATGGAGTCGTCCTCGGCGATCCCATCCCCGACGAAACCGGCAAATTGAAATTCGAACTGCTCGAAACGAAAGACGGCCAGACTTGGACTCCGATCTCACCCGCAAAGCTCCCCGAAGCCGTCGCCGGTGAGGGCGCGTTCGCCGCCTCCAACACCTGCCTCGCGATTGTTCCAAATGCAACTTGGAAGAACGGCGCTTCAGCGCCGCGTCAAGCGGGCGAAGAAAACCGGGGTTTAGCCCCTGCCCTCGCCGACCAGGACTTGTGGTTCGCCACCGGAGGCGCCGCCGCTCGCGTCTTCCACTCCCCCGATCGCGGGCAGACCTGGCAAGTTTTTGAGACCCCTATCCTCCACGGCCCCGACTCCGCCGGAATCTTCTCCATCGCCTTCCAGGATCCGCTGCACGGCGCCATTGCCGGCGGCGACTACAAGCGGCCAAAACAGGATGGACCGGATCTCGCTTTCACCGACGACGGCGGAAAGACCTGGACCGTTGCCCCCATCAAGCCGCAAGCCTACTTCTCCGCCCTGGCGTACGACCGGGCTGTCATCCAAGCCGCCGCTCGCCAGGACGCCGAACAAAGAGCAACGGAAGAAAAGGGAAAGAAGATTCGCATCAAGCCGATCGCTCCCGAGCGCCTCTTCGTGGTTGGGCCCGACTTCGTCTTCGACTACCATCTACCCAACAACCCTCACCGCATCGGCGGGAAAAAGAAACAAGGCGTCGCCTTCAATGCGGTCAGCGCCTTCCCCAAAGGCGGCGCGCTGGTAGTAGGCCCCAAAGGCACCATCGCCTTCATTCCATAACCTCCTGAATCTATGTGCGGACAGGGTAAGGCCCGATTGTGGGGACAGCCGCCCTCGGCTGTCCGTCGAGCGCCAGCTCGACTGCTTACCCCTGTGACCGCAACCACATCCGCGCGATTACCAAAGTCCCATCCCTTCCTGTCCTTTGCATTCCCGACCCCAGGCCCCAAGATTATCTAGAAGATTAACGGGCTCTCATTTCCCCCAGATAGAGAACTATGAAAAAACTGTCGCTTGCCTTCGTCTACTTGTCGTCTGCCGCGCTCCTGATGTCCGCGCAAACGCAAACCAGTGCGCCCGTGTCGTCGCAGCCTTCTTACGCGACAACCGCGTCGTTTCCGGCCGCCACGCCTACCGTTTCACGCACCATCAAGGCCATGCACTATCGCCTGCAGGGCGGAAACGTCAAAGTGGATTTCCACGGAACCGACCTCTCGCAACGCGCTTCCGGTGAAGCCAAGGTCGAAGGCAAGAAGGTCAACTTCGAGATCGACGCGAAATTCAGCGGCTTCGAAGACGCCACCAAGTTCGGCCTCGAATATCTGACGTACGTCCTCTGGGCCGTTTCGCCCGAGGGCCGCCCGGTGAACCTGGGAGAACTCAGCCTCGATCACCACGGCAACGCACAGGTCAAGTCCCATACCGATCTGCAGAGCTTCGGCATGATCGTCACAGCCGAGCCGTATTTCGCGGTGAGCCAGCCCGGCAACATGGTCGTCGCTGAGAGCGCCGCGATCAACGGCGCTGCCACCGAAAACATCGACGCCAAGTACGAACTCGTCACTCGCGGCACATACTCCTCGACCAACACGCATATTAACGATGCGATTTTCGGCATCGACACCAAGACTCCGCTCGAACTGTTCGAAGCGCGCAACGCGATGCGCATCGCCCACATTGCCTCCGCCGACAAATATGCGGCCTCGATCATTGCCAAAGCCAGCCAGCAGTTGCTGAATGCGGAAACGCTCTATCGCCAGAAGCAGAAGAAAGAAACCGTAGAAGCCGCTGCCAAAGAGGCGACCGAGACTGCCGAAGAAGCGCGTCTGATGGCCGTCAAGCAGAAGGCGGAAGAAGAAGCGCAAGCCGCTGCTGCAGCCCGTGAGGCGAAAGCCCGTGCTGATGCCGAAGCGGAAGCCCGGCGCCGCGCCGATGCCGAAGCCGCCCGCGCGCAAGCCGACCAGGCTCGCCTTCAGGCGGAAAAGGATCGCGCCGCCGCCGAACAAGCCAAGGCTGAAGCCGAGCGCATGAAGCAGGAAGCTCTGGCCGCCAAAGAGGCAGCCGAGAAGGCGCAAGCCGATGCCATCGCGCAGCAGCAAGCTCTGGCCGTCGAAGCCGACAAGGCCAAAGCAGCCGCCGCACAATCCGAATCTCTACGCCAGCAGGCTGAACAGGAAAAAGCCGAACTTCGCGCGCGCCTGCTGCAGCAGCTCAACTCGATCCTCGCCACGCGCGATTCCGCCCGCGGCCTGATCGCCAACATGTCCGACGTTCTATTCCGCAGTGGCAGCGTCGACTTGCTGCCCGCCGCTCGCGAGCGCCTGGCCAAAGTTTCAGGGATCATCCTGGCGTATCCCAGCCTGCACCTCGCCGTTGAAGGACACACCGACAGCGTGGGTACCGACGAATACAATCAGACCCTCTCCGAGCGCCGCGCCCAGTCCGTGCGCGACTACTTCGTGCAGCAGGGAATCCCGTCCGCCTCGATTGAAGCGCACGGCTTCGGCAAGACCGAACCCATCGCCTCCAACGACAGCGCCGAAGGCCGCCAGCAGAATCGCCGTGTGGAACTAGTGCTCTCCGGCGACGCCATCGGCGACACCCAGGCAGGCAAAATTCCCACCCCCACCTCCTACACAGTCCCTCAGCAATAAAGAACACGTAAGGACGGACGCATTTCGTCCGTCCGCTTTTTTGAGTGAGGGCGGTTTTTTGAATTAGCTCCGCGTCCCCGTAGCGCCGGCGTCCCGCCGGCTGTCGCGAGGGCATCTTGCCCTCGCAGCCGTGGGCCGGCTGGTCCGCTGATGCCTTTTACCTCCGAACCTCCCGTCCCCCGGCGCGCTACACTAATCCATCCTCATCTCCCGGAGGCCCGCATGCCAAACTCCCAGGACCAGCACCTTCGCCAGAATCTCCTCTACCTCATCCGCGGCGGCGGAGCCCATGCCAAATTCGACGACGCCGTCCGAAGCCTTCCCCCCAACCTGCGGGGCAAAAAGCCCGCCAACTTCCCGCATTCCCCCTGGATGCTCCTCGAGCACCTCCGCATTGCACAATGGGATATCGTTGAATTCAGCCGCAACGAGAAGCACGTCTCCCCGAAGTGGCCCGAAGGATACTGGCCCAAGACCCCGGCTCCCGCCAACGCCACGGCTTGGACGAAAAGCATCCAGAAATTCCGCGCCGATCAGAAAGCCATGCTGGACCTGGTCGCCAATCCGAAGACCGACCTGTTCGCCAAAATTCCGTGGGGAGATGGCCAGACCATTCTCCGCGAAGCCTTGCTGGTGGCCGATCACAACGCCTATCACATCGCGCAGCTTATCGATGTCCGCCGGCTCCTCGGCGCCTGGAACGGCTAGCCGCAAAGCATCTCCACCGAGCCGGCCGAAAAATAACGCGGCAGCACCGCTTTTTTTTCAGCTCAAGTGAATTAACTATGGTTTATATTCTGTTATATACTTACGCTAACCTTGGAGCTGCCGCCTTGACTTCGCCCGAATGACTGATTCCACGCCAGCTCCGAAGCCCTTGAGGGCAACGCCTACCGACGTTCTGGCGGCAACTTCTTCCGCGGACGTCCTGATCACCCATGAAGATATCGATCGTGCCCACGACCGCGAACGCGTCTGGCACACCCGCTCGCAGCGCGGCTTCCGCTCTCGGGCCCGCCTCCTATGGCTGCTGGTCGGCCCCGGCATCCTCGTCATGCTCGGCGAGAACGACGGCCCCAGCATGCTTTCGTACGCCGCCACCGGGGCGCGCTTCGGCATCGGCTTCTTCCTTCCCTTTGTCATCCTCACGTTCCTGATGGCGTGCGTCGTCCAGGAAATGACCGTCCGCCTCGGGGCCGCTACCCATCGCGGACACGCCGAACTCATCTTCGACCGCTTCGGCCCGTTCTGGGGATGGTTTTCCATGATCGACCTGATGGTCGGCAACTTTCTCACGCTGGTGACCGAGTTCATCGCCATTCGCGCCGGCCTGGGATTCTTTGGCATTCCTCCTTTCGTCTCCGTGCTCGCTGCCTGGCTCGTCCTCTTTGCGGCGCTCATGGCCCACCGCTATTGGACTTGGGAGCGTGTCACGCTTCTCGCAGCGATGTTTAACCTTGTATTCGTACCGGTAGCATTGCTCACCCATCCCCACTGGCACGCCATCGGAAGCGCCCTGTTTACCTGGAAGCCGCTCCCCGGAGGCTTAACTCAGGACACCGTCCTTGTCCTGCTCGCCGACATTGGCGCGACGGTCACACCGTGGATGCTCTTCTTCCAGCAGAGCGCTATCGCCGACAAGGGCCTGACCACGCACGACATTCGCTTTGGCCGGTTCGATACCATGATCGGCGCGGCTTTGGCCGCTCTGGCCGCGCTTGCCACCATCATCGCCACTGCTCCGTTATTTGCGCACGGCATGGCTGCCGGCAACTTCGAAGCGGCCGAATTCGCTCAGGCACTCCGGCCATTCGTCGGCCAGTGGGGATCAACTCTGTTCGCGCTGGGAATGTTCGAAGCCGGCATGGTCGCCGCGGTTACCATCTCGACTTCGTCGGCCTACGCTTTCGGAGAAGTCGCGCATCGCCCCCACAGCTTGAATCTCCCCTTTCGCCAGGGGAAATCTTTTTATCTCGTGCTCATCCTCGAAGCCGCAGCCGCAGCCGCCCTTGTGCTCATTCCCGGAATCCCGCTCGTCTATATCGTTCTCGTGGTGAATGTGATCGCGGTTTTGGCCATGCCGCCCGCATTGCTGTTTCTCTACATGCTGGTCAACGACCGCGAGATCATGGGAGATCTTGTCAGCCCACGCTGGGCCAACATACTTGCGCTGGGAGTCGTAATCATTCTGATTGCCGCCGGCCTGCTGTTCGGCATCAGCGTCGTCGCTCCTCATGCATTAGCAGGAATCGGCGGCAGCTAGAGAAAGTACTGCGAGGAAAACTCATATGAAGAACGATTCCGATCCCGGCTCCGTCGACTTGAACTCGATCGTCGCCTCGCTCGAGCCTGATCAACTCATCTCCGCCAAAGAAAAACTCCATGTCCCCCGGCGCCGGCTCACCGGTGCAGAAATGATTCTGTTCTGGGCGCTGAGAATTTATCTCGTCTTGATGTTCGGAGTCGTTCTCTACCAGGTCTTCACCACGGTGAAATAAGATTTCTCACTGCGCCTCTGAGCCCCGCTGCGGTTTCGTTTTTTCCGACAAAACGCATTACACTATTAAGTTGCACATCCCATAATTCGCACGCCTGTGCTCGAACTCATCCTTCCAAGGAAGGCCATCATGTCTGTGAATAGCTTTAACAGCCGCTCCTCCCTGCAAGTCGGGAAAAAAGAATACGAAATCTACCGCCTCGATTCCCTCGACAAGCAGGGAATCTCGACCGCGCACCTGCCCTTTTCGCTTCGTATTTTGCTGGAAAACCTGCTCCGCACCGAAGACGGCCGCAACGTCAAGAAAGAAGATGTGCAGGCCCTCGCCAACTGGAACAGCAAGTCGAAGCCCGACAAAGAAATCGCCTTCACGCCCAGCCGCGTGCTGCTGCAGGACTTCACCGGCGTTCCTTGCGTCGTCGACCTCGCCGCCATGCGCGATGCCATGAAACAACTCGGCGGCGATCCCACGCTGATCAATCCTCTGCAGCCCGTCGAACTGGTCATCGATCACTCGGTGCAAGTCGACGAATTCGGCACCTCCAACGCTTTCGACGTGAACGCGCTCCTCGAGTTTCAGCGCAACAAAGAGCGTTACTCGTTCTTGCGTTGGGGACAAACCGGCTTCAGAAATCTCGCCATCGTCCCGCCTGACACGGGCATCGTCCACCAGGTCAACCTCGAATATCTCGCTCGCGTCGTTTTCGTAAATGAATCCCCCGGCAGACGCGTCGCTTACCCGGACACGCTCGTCGGCACCGATAGCCACACGACGATGGTCAATGGCTTGGGCGTGCTTGGCTGGGGAGTCGGCGGCATTGAGGCCGAAGCGGCCATGCTCGGCCAGCCGGTCTCGATGCTCATCCCGCTCGTGGTGGGCGTAAAGCTGACAGGCCGCCTGCGCGAGGGCGCTACCGCGACCGACCTCGTCCTGACGATCACCGAGATGTTGCGCCAGCATGGAGTCGTCGGAAAGTTCGTCGAGTATTTTGGCCCCGGGTTGCGCGATTTGCCGTTGGCTGACCGCGCTACCATCGCCAACATGTCTCCGGAGTACGGCGCGACTTGCGGAATCTTCCCCCTCGACAAAGAGACGCTGAAGTATCTCCGCCTGACCGGGCGCAGTGAGGACCAGATTGCGCTGGTCGAATCCTATGCGCGCGAGCAGGGACTCTTCCACGACGAGAAGACGCCTCAGGCCGAGTACTCCGAACTGCTCACCCTCGATCTCGCCAGCGTCGAGCCCAGTCTTGCCGGGCCGAAGCGCCCGCAGGATCGCGTGGTTCTGTCCCAGGCGGCTGAGTCGTTCCACAAGGCCTTGCCTTCGCTGATCAAGCCTAAGACTGCGGCGAAGACTACTCCGGCAGCCACCGTCAATAAAACCACGACCAAAGAGCACTGGGAACTCGAAGGCGGAAGTCCCGCCGCCATCGGCGTAGAGGATCCGAATGTGCACGAACACGTGCCGGCCTCCGTGAAATATTCTCTCCAGCACGGCAGCGTGGTGATCGCAGCGATCACTTCGTGTACGAATACTTCCAATCCTTCCGTGCTGATCGGAGCAGGATTGCTCGCGAAGAAAGCCGTCGAGAAGGGCCTGACCGTTCCGCCGTGGGTCAAAACGTCGCTGGCGCCGGGATCGAAGGTGGTGCGCGACTATCTCGATAAAGCGGGCCTCACGCCCTATCTCGAGAAATTGAAGTTCCATCTTGTCGGTTATGGATGCACCACCTGCATCGGGAACTCCGGGCCGCTTCCCGAGGAAGTCTCCAAGGCGATCGACGAGAAAGAACTCGTCGTGGCTTCCGTGCTCTCCGGGAACCGCAACTTCGAAGGACGCATCAACTCCGAGGTACGCGCCAACTACCTGATGTCGCCGCCGCTGGTGGTGGCATTCGCTCTGGCGGGACGCATTGACGTCGACCTCCGTAAAGACGCTCTCGGCAAGGGCAAGGACGGGCACCCGGTGTACCTCGCCGACCTCTGGCCGTCGTCGCGCGAGGTCGAAGAAACCATTCAGCAATCCATTTCCTCCGACATGTTCTCGAAATCCTACGGAGAAGTTTTTCAGGGTGACGAGCGCTGGCGCGGCCTCGACGTCCCCAAGGGAGAGACCTACGCCTGGGACGCGCATTCCACCTACATCCAGCGCGCTCCATACTTCGACAGCATGGACGTGAAACCGGCCCGTGTCGAAGAGATCAAGAAGGCGCGTGTGCTGGCCGTGCTCGGCGACAGTGTCACCACCGATCACATTTCGCCCGCCGGATCGATCAAGAAAGACAGCCCCGCAGGAAAATATTTGCAGGAGCATGGCGTGAAGCCCGCCGACTTCAACTCGTATGGCTCGCGCCGCGGCAATCATGAAGTCATGGTGCGCGGCACCTTTGCCAACGTTCGCCTCCGTAACAAGCTGGTCCAGACCGAAGGCGGATTCACCCGCCACCTGCCCACCGATACCGAGATGTCGATCTTCGATGCCTCGGAAAAATATCGTGAGGCGGGAACACCGCTTGTTATTCTCGCCGGCAAGGAATACGGCTCCGGATCGTCGCGCGACTGGGCGGCCAAAGGCCCGGCGCTACTCGGCGTGCGCGCGGTCATTGCCGAGAGCTACGAGCGTATTCACCGCTCGAACCTGGTCGGCATGGGCGTGCTGCCGCTGCAATTCCTCGCTGGACAAAATGCCGAGTCTCTCAATCTGACGGGCGAGGAGGTCTTTGAGATCACCGGCATCCGCAACGCGGTCGAGAATTTCGCCGCCGGGAGCCAGGTGAAAGTGCAGTGCAAGCCCAAAGGCAAAGACAAAGCCCCGATCGAATTCCAGGCCCTCGTCCGGATCGACACGCCGCAAGAGGCGCTCTACTACGCCAATGGCGGGATTCTGCAATATGTGCTGAGACAGTTGCTGGCCACAAGGCCGCAGGCGGTTGGAGTATAAGGGCTTCGAAATAACGCCCCAATCCCAAGCGGCAACCACGAAGGACACGAAAGTAACGCGAAGGAAATCAGTAAAGAGGGTTCCTTCGTGATACTTCGTGTCCTTAGTGGTTCCCGCTTTTCGGCAGCAAGCTTCGTTACTGCGGCAGCTTGAAAACTACTGTGATCTGCGTCTGGATCTCGACCGGTTCGCCGTTCAGCAAATAAGGTTTATATTTCCATTGCTTCACGGCATCGCTGGCGGCCTTGGTCAGTTGCGAGTCGCCGCTCACCACTTTGACCTTCGAAATTTCCCCAGTCTTCGAGATGGTTGCCACCAGTTCCACTTTGCCCTCGACCCGCATGTGCAGGGCGCTCGGCGGATACGACGGCGGCACTTTCTTGATCAGCAATCCTTGCGAAACTCCCTGCGATACGCTCAGAGTCTGCAGCGTCGGTTTGAAAGTTGGGTCTGTTGTGGCGAAATTCGGCGGCGGCGCTTCCTCCTGCGCCAGGCCGACCAGGCTGGGAGCAGGGGCATCCGTGGCGGCGGCCTTGCTGTGCGTCGATGGAGCTTTGCCGCTTTTCACCATCAACGGCGCAGGTTCCGGCTTCTCTTCCACCGCGCTGTCTCCCGGCTTCCCTGACGATTTCGTCTCCTCTGGAGAAAGCGCGTCTTCTTCAGCTTTCGAATCGATGCGGTTTTGCGCTTTGGAGCCAGACCCGTTCACAGGTGCGCTCGTGAGTGGCGATGCCGACGGCTTCGGTGCCGCTGCTGGAGCGTTCGACTTGCTGGGCTGCGTCGCGGGCGCCGTCGTGGACGCGGGCGTCTCCGGATTCGCGGGCTGATCTGCGGGTCGCTGGAAATGGGACCACCCGAAATAGAGTCCCGCCGCTACGATCGCGGCTGCGGCGATTCCGATAAAGATCTTCTTGGCCCCGCCGCTCGACTCTGCGCCCGCCCCGCCATAGGTGAAAGAAGGGGCCGCCACCGGAGCACTGGGTGTTGATGCGCTGCTCTCCAGAACGTCGTCATCCGCGTCCTTGACAGCAGTTTCTTTAGCAACTGGAATCTTCTTGTCTTCCCGCGCCGGAGCCGGTGCGCTCGCCGCTCCGCTGCTCTTTGAGATTGCAGGCGATCCGGCGAACATGGGATGAGAATCGCTGCGAGCCGCAAAGATTTCTGCCGGCAGAATCGGCGCATTCGGATCGGGCACGGCTGGAGCTGCCTTGATTTCCGGCTTCGCCGTCTCGATTTCCAGCAGATCGTCGTCGCTTGCCGCGGTCTGGCTGCTGGCCACCGCTGCAGCAGGCCACGCTGGCGTAGGCTTCACGTCCGGAATCTCATCGGCTTGCGCTGCAAATACCGGAGCTGGCGGCGCGGCCGCTGCCGGTCTTGTTTCTGAATTTAATTTCGAAACTGCCGTGGACTGTGCCGCTGTTCCTGCGGCGGCACTGGGCGCTGAAAGCCCGGTCTTGCCCGGCTCGCCTTTGCGCAGCAGCCCTCGCGCTACGCGCAGCGTTCCCTTGGCCTGTTCGATGTTGATGGGTTTGGTCAGGACGAGGTTGGCGCCGATGCGGAACGCCTTTGCTACCCCGGCCTGACCCTCCACTACGGCCACGGCCAGCGACGTCTGGTTGGACGCCGAATTCCGTGCGCTCTTGAACAATAAGGTCGCGTTCTGCTCGTTATCGCAGTCCACTACCACAGCGTCGAAGTGTTGGCCCATCAGCTTCTTGACTGCCGCAAATGGCTCGCTGCAGGCCTCGACGGTGAACTCTAGCTCGCTCAGGACCTGGGTCACTGTGCGCGCGGTTTTTTCCTCGGGGCAGAAGAGAAGAGCTGTGTAACCCATACAAAACCATCGTAGGTACACGGGTAAGAGCCAGCAAGTTACGCAGGTAATTCGAGCAGCCGAGGATCGCTTTTGGGGATCGCCGGCGGCATCCTCCGAAGTGCGCGCCGATCAAGAAGATGCCGTTCTACCGGGTTCGTCGAAGCTTCAGATCAATCCCGCAGTACGCGTGCGGGATCGGTCCGCGCTGCGCGCCAGGCAGGCAACAGACAGGCTGAAATTGCAGTTACCGTCATCACTGCCAGCGCTGACCCAAATACCCATGGATCGTGCGGGCTCACCTTGTAGAGCAGCGATCCGAGCAGTCTCGTCAAAGCGAGCGCGGCAACGACACCGAAGAGGACCCCTCCGGCCGTCAGCCTCAGGCCGCGCGAAATAACCAGGCGGAGTAGGTTTGCCGCACCGGCGCCAAGGGCCATGCGTAATCCCAGTTCGCGCGTGCTCTGCGCGACGGCATAAGACATGACTCCGTACAGGCCAACGGCGGCGAGCAGGAGCGCCAAACCTCCCAGAATCGAAACCAGGGTGACGGCCACCTGTTGAGGCGAAGTCGAACGGTTGACTTGTTCCTGGAGACTGATCATCTCGTAAAGCGCAAGATTTGGGTCTAAAGAATGCACTTCGCGAACGAGCGCCGCCCGTATGCTCGAAAGCGGCTGACTGGTGCGGATGTTCAGATCAGGCTCTCGGTCGAAATCCTGGCGCAGGGGAACATAGAAAAACGGTCTCGGGGTCTCGCGCACGCTCTCGTACTTCGAATCGGCGACGACACCGACGACTCGCGCCCAGCGCCCTTTCACTTGGAGTCTGTGGCCGATCGGATCCTGGCCTCCCCAGTAACGATTCGCCATGGTTCGATTCACGATCGCTACCAGCGGTGCATTCTCGTCATCGGTCCGCGCGAATTCGCGCCCCGAAAGTAGAGGAATTCCCAGAGTCGCCAGATATCCCGGGCCGACCTGGTTGTACTCAACATCAGGCTGTTCGTCCGGCAAAGGTTGATAGCCGTCCACGGTGATCGGCGTGGTGGAATACGTTGCGTAGCCCAACGGCGTCACTCGGGCGTAGGCTGCGGACTCCACACCCGGAAGCGCACTCACCCGCTCCAGCAGTTCGTCCTGAAAAATCCTGGCTCGTGGGACATCGTATCCTGATGCCACTAATGAGACTCCAGTCGTCACCACGCTGGTCGTCGTGAAGCCGGGGCTTATGCTTCGAATCTTTTCCAGGCTCTCAAGCAACAGGGCCGCTCCCACCAGCAGAATGAAGCTGAGACAAACCTGTAAGACCACGAGGCCCGAGCGCATCCAGGCTCTTCCGCGAGCCCCGACCACAGCGGAGGAGTCGGCCCTCAAAGGTCCAGCCACATCGAGGTGCCGGGTTTGAAAGGCGGGAACGATCCCCACAATCAACGTCACGAACAGACAGACGCCGGCGCTCATCGCCATCACGCGCGCATCCATTTCCCCGGGCAGGTATAGTGCGGCTCCTAATCCTGACGGCAACAACAACACCAGAGCGTGCCGGCACCAGTACGCGAGCAGAAGACCTCCGGCGGTGCCCAGCGCCGACAAAAGGAGTCCTTCGGTGAGAAGTTGCTTCACTAAACGCACGCGGCTGGCGCCAATTGCCAGGCGCACGCTCATTTCATGGCGTCGAACAAACGATCGGACCAGCAATAGATTCCCGACGTTGGCGCAGGCGATGAGCAGGACAAACGCGACCACCCCAACCATCACCTCGAGCGTGGGCAGCATTTCGCCGGCATGGTTGAAGGGGGTTTGCCACAGCGCCCACAGTCCGATGCTGCGCCCTCGGTTAGTGGCTGGATAGCTCCTCTGCAATTGTGCCGCGATGCCGGAGATTTGCTGTTGCGCTTGCGTTCGAGTAACGCCGGGCCTCAGGCGCACATAAGATTCGATCCATCGCGCACCCCGGTCCTCGAGCTTATAACCTCCGCTTCCAAAAGTTTCTTGCATCGATGCGGGAACCCAGAACTGGATGGCTCGGCCTACAAAGGTTCCATAGAATCCCTCGGGCGTGACGCCGATGATGGTATGCGGCACGTTGTTCAGGCGCTGCATTTTCCCGATGATCGCCGGATCGCCTTTGAACCGTTCCTGCCAAAATTGGTAGCTGATGATGACCAGAGGATGCGAATCGCTGCCCACATCCTCTCCTGCTTCGAAGCCGCGCCCGAGAACCGGATGAACGCCGAGAGCGTCGAAATAGTTGGCTGAGACAATGCTCCCGGTCGCGACGTCGGCATGGTCTCCAATATTCAGCGTGCTTCCGGTAATGCTGGTGACGAAAGCATCCTCGCACAGCGTGCAGTTGCGGCGCAGGTCGAGGAAGTCCGGCCACGACAGGAAGTCCGGCCTACTCTCACCTGCTACGGTTCCGGCAAGCGCGAAGAGCCGCTCCTGATGTGCGACCAACGGATAAGGGCGGAACAGGATGCCTTCCAGCCAGCTGAAGACGGCAGCATTCGCGCCAATGCCCACCGTCAGGCACAGAACAGCCAGCGCCGAAAATCCTGGGCTGCGGAGCAATTGCCGGAAGCCGTAACGTATGTCCTGAACAAGATCATCGAAGATTCTTCCGCCGCGGGCATCCCGGCACTGCTGTTCAATCTGCGTGACCCCGCCCATCGAAAGCAGGGCGGAGCGGCGTGCCTGTTCCGGCGACATGCCTCCGGCAATGTTCTCGATAATTTGTTGCTCGAGATGCTCGCGAAGCTCCTCTTTGAGTTCCTGATCCACCTGATGGGGACGGAAAAAAGAGCGCAAACGCAATGGCAAGGAATAGAACCATTGTTCGATATTCATGTTCAAGCCTCTTTGAGCTTTACGATGCCGGTGATTGCGGCGGAGACGCGGTTCCAGTTGGCCGTCTCTTTTTCGAGCTGCTTCCGCCCCAGGCGCGTCAAAGAATAGAATTTCGCGCGGCGGTTGTTTTCGCTCGACTTCCACTGCGCCCCGATCCAACCGCGATGTTCCAGCTTATGCAGCGCGGGATAGAGAGAACCGTCGCTGACGCCGAGCACGTCGCTGGATATCTGCTTCAGACGCTGGCTGATAGCCCATCCATTCATAGGTTGCAACGCCAGTATTTTGAGGATCAGCATGTCCAGCGTCCCCTGAACCAGGTCGGAAGGTTTACTCACAGTCTCTCCTCTCGGTTACCGAGTTAGACTAAATCCGCTCCCCTCGGTTAGCAAGAGGTCATAAAAAATCAACAGCTATCCCAAGTTAATTCGAGGTGACGTACTGGAGTGGCATGTCGCTCTCCCTGATTCATTGCGACAGTCAAGCATCCAACGAGGTCTACAATAGCGAGCCATGCGCCTCCCGCTCTGGCTCAAAATCGCCTGGACCGTCTGGCTGATCCTCTGGGCTCCTCTTTACTGGCGGCAATACGGCGCACAAAATTTCCTGTTCTTCTGTGACATCGGGAACTTCCTAATCGGGATCGCACTGTGGCTGGAGAGCCCGCTGATCTTTTCCTGGGCGGCTTGCGGTCTGCTTCTATTTCAAACGCTGTACTGCATCGACCTGGCTGGCGCTCTGCTGACTGGCCACCACCTCATCGGCGGCACCGAATACATGTTCGATCCGCACCTGTCGCTCCCGATTCGGATGCTCAGCCTGTTTCATGTGGCCATGCCACCACTGCTGCTCTGGGCAATCTGGCGCCTGGGCTACGACCCGCGCGGGTGGAAATTCCAAACGCTTATGGCTTGGATCGTCATCCCAATCAATTATTTCTGGCGTCCCGAGCAAGACGTGAATTGGGCGAGGGGCTTGTTCTTCAAACAGCAACACATGGTCCCGGGATGGCTTTATTTATCCACTTACTTAATCGTAGTGCCGCTCACGGTCTATCTCCCGACGCATCTCTTCCTAGAGCGACTCCAGCGCCGTAGAAACTAGAGTCTCTGCACCGCGCGTCCTGCTTCCCCGAAGCAGCAGCTCGACTTCCCTCCGTGTACCTCAGTGTCCTCTGTGGTTGAGGATTGTCCTTCGTGTACCTTAGTGTCCTTCGTGGTTGAAGCTCTTAATCCGCCGCAAAATGCGGATCCGCAACTCCTTAGCAATCAACAACTTGCTCGAGCGCGTCTTTTTTGGTGCTGAGGTCAGCATTTCGGCCCCTTCCAACCTAAAGCAAACAAGCGGTTTATTCGATGTTGTACCTGATTGTATGTACATTTGCGTACTAAAGTGTTCCTGCAGGAACACTTTTGCAAAAACGCAGATGTGTTCCTGCAGGAACACTCTCGTAAGTCCTTTAGAACCGACGTCAGGTGTCACCGGTCGCGGCCCGCGAGGTAGTTAGCGCCCCTTGGCGCCGTCGTCCTGAGCCTTGCGCAGCGTCGACTCGTCCGGAGGGTACTGGATCGATCCCTTGAACGAAGAGATTTCGTCCTGATGGAAATCAGGGAAGGGCAGTTGCTTGCCATCGCGCAGCTCTGCAATCTTCTGCACCGCCTTGTCGGCCTTCTCCTTTTCGACCCCGGCGTCGCGGCTTAAATAGAGCGTCTGCGACGGCAACGCCAGCCCACCGCCAGTATCTTCCATCACGTCCATGATGCGCAGCAGCAGGTCCTCGCGCACTGCGGCGTACTCGTTGAAATCGCGCGTCAAAATGTAGGCGAAGACTTCAACGCTTAAAGAACTCCCCGCGATGTCGGTAAGCCGTACACGCACGGTCTGCGTCTCTACTTTCGGATGGCTGTAGAGCAGCTTACGCACTTCCGAGAGCACGAAGCGCATGTGGTCCGCTTTGGTTTCCGGACGCAAGCCGAGGGTCGTCTTGAACAGAATCTTGTCGCGGCGGCTCAGATTTTCCAGGTTGATGGTCGCTACCGTGCCGTTGGGAATCGCAACCAGCGTTCGCTCGTCGGTTCGAATGCGCGTCGAGCGCAAGCCGATATCCTCGACAACTCCGGTGCGATCGCCGAAGCGGCAGACGTCGCCCACGCGAAAGACTTCATCGCCCAGCACGGAAACGCCGCCAAAAAGATTCTCGATAGTCTTCTGCGCTCCGAAGCCGATCGCCAGGCCGCCAATGCCCAGGCCGGCGAGCGCGGTGCTCATGTTGAATCCCAGGTTGCCCAACACGGCCAAGACGCCGAGCACAAAAATCACTGCTTTGAGAATGCGCTCGCCCAGCAGCATGAGCGATCCTGTGCCGGCATGTCCGCGAGCCAGCGCGCGCATGCGTACACGCCGGAGCGACCAGCGAATGCTGCGCCACACGATCCACGTGGCGCTCATGATGAGCGCGATGGACGTGACCTGGAAGTAGTAGTGCCGCGTCAACAGCGGCATGCGCAGGTACACGACGAAGATCTGATGAATCAGCGTGCCCGCAAGCAGCCATGCGGGCCCCGAAACCGAGCGCCAGTTCGCCACTTCGATCTGCCCGCGGCGCCGCGCCCACCAGCGCACAGGAACTTCCAGCATCGCCAGGACCAGCCAGCCCAGTCCCGCTGCGACGGGCGCTGCCAACAACAGCGCAATCCACTGCCACCAGGGCATCCCGGCAAATTGGTGTTTGACCAGGACGCTGGGAAGTTTGCTTTCGACCTGCCGCGCCTGAACCTGATCGTGCAGCTCTGGAATTTTCGCGAGGGTCTCCGCGGAAATCAGCCAGATCTTGCCGGCACTTGGATCGGAGACGCGCACCAGGTCGAGATCAGCTTCCACGTCGCCCGCCGTCATGGTGCCGAGTTTCTGATGGCCAAGCGCCACGCCTTCCTGCGGAGTTCCTTCCGGCTGGTTGTAGCGGCTGAGATTGCCGGTGAAGGCGTGGTCAAGCACGAACTTCAACTTGGTTGCAAGCTGCTCGCCTTCGCTTTGGCGGCGCGCGGCGCTCATCTGCAGGTACTGCGCCGCAACGCTGTATTCGCCTGCCTGGGCGGCCCTGAGAAATCCGAGCACGGAATTGGAAGGAGTGGTGCGGCCCAGCGGGTCCGATTGAGTATTGCTGTTGCTTGCAGGCGCAGCAGGCTGCAAAGCCGTGATCTGCGCCGGCGACACAGCTGCCGCGAGCAGCAGCGTGAACAGCAAAATGGTCTTAGGGAAAGAAAACATATTTCTCTTCGCCGCCGGCGGTGCGGGTGCGCGTCAGAAAACGGCGCAGCAATGAGCGATCATTGTATCGGACAGCCAGGTCTAGCGTGGAATGCTCAAGCCCTTCATCCACGCTTGGGCCGATAGATATGCGTGCTGGTGCCAAAGAACACTTCCGCGGATTCCATTACTGTTTCCGACAGCGTGGGATGCGGATGGATGGTCATCGCTACATCGCTAGCCAATGCCGCCATCTCCACGGCGAGCACGCCTTCCGCAATCAGTTCGCCCGCGCCTGCGCCCACGATAGCCACGCCCAGGACGCGCTCGCTCTGCGGATCGAAGATCAGCTTGGTCATGCCTTCGGGCCGATCGAGGGTGATGGCGCGTCCGGATGCTGCCCAGGGAAATTTCGCCACCTTGATCTCGCGATTTTCTTTTTGCGCCTGCGTCTCGGTGAGGCCGCACCAGGCGACCTCTGGATCGGTGAACACCACGGCGGGAATTGCGTTGGGCTCGAATGCCACTTTGTGCCCCGCGATGGCCTCGACGGCAACGCGGCCTTCATGCGATGCCTTGTGCGCCAGCATGGGTTCGCCGACTACATCGCCGATGGCGTAGATTGACGGGTCATCGGTCTGCAACTGTTTGTTCACCTGAATGAATCCGCGCTGGCCAACTTGCACTTGCGTCTTTTCCAGGCCGGCAATTTCGGAGTTGGGCTTGCGGCCTACTGACACCAGAACGCGATCGTAAAGTTTTTCCTGCTCGCTGCCGTCTTGCGCCTTGAGTTTTGCGCGGATGCCATTGCCTTCGTCTTTCACTGATGCGACCGTCGTGTTCAACAGGATTGCCTCGAACATCTTCTCCAGACGCTTGTGCAGCGGGAGAACCAGATCGCGGTCAGCGCCGGGAAGCAGGCCGGGCAGCATTTCCACGACTGTGACTCGCGTGCCCAGCGCGGCGTATACGGAGCCGAGTTCCAAGCCAATGTATCCGCCGCCCACAACCAGCAAGCTGCCGGGAATGTCTTCGAGATTGAGCGCGCCGGTGGAGTCCATGATGCGCGGGGTATCGAGCTTCAGCGTTGGAACAATCGCCGGACGCGAGCCGGTCGCGATGATGATGCGATCGAAGCGGAGCGTCTCTTGCGAGCCGTCGTTCTTCGTAACGTTCAGCGTGGTAGAGTTCTCGAACGCGGCGCGCCCTTGTACGTAATGCACTTTGCGCTGCTTCGACAGCACGCCGAGTCCTCCGGTGAGCTTTGAGACAACACTCTCTTTCCATGAGCGCAGTTGCGCCAGGTCGATCTTGGGCGCGGCGAATTCTATGCCCCAGTTCTTGGCCTGATGCGATTCTTCCAGCAGTTTAGCCACGTGCAGCAGCGCCTTCGATGGAATGCAGCCGCGGTAGAGGCAGACGCCACCAGGATTGAGTTCCGGATCGATGAGCGTGACGGTCATGCCTAGATCGGCGGCAAGAAATGCCGCGGCATATCCTCCAGGACCGCCGCCCACGACTGCAATGTTCAGATTGGGTTCGGACATAAGGCGTTCAACCACAAAGGACACTAAGGTACACGAAGGGAATCCGATTCACGGGCGTACCTGATTTCCTTCGTGAAACTTCGTGACCTTCGTGGTCCATTCTTTATCCCTGCACCGACAGCAGGAATGGTTGTTCAAAAGCTTCCGCGATCCAGCGCAGGAAGCGGGCTGCGTCGGCGCCGTCGATCAAACGATGATCGTAGGAAAGCGAGAGCGGCAGAATGAGGCGCGGCTCAAATTTTCCGTTGATCCATTCGGGTTCCATGCGCGAGCGCGACAGGCCAAGAATCGCCACCTCGGGATAGTTCACGATCGGCGTGAAACCAATGCCGCCGATGCCGCCCAGGTTGGTGATCGTAAACGTTCCCCCCTCCATGTCGGCCGGGGCGAGCTTCTTGTCGCGCGCCTTTTTCGAAAGCTGCGACAACTCAACCGCGAGCTCGACAATGTTCTTTTTATCCACGTCGCGGATCACGGGTACGAGCAGGCCCCGGTCGGTGTCGGCGGCGACGCCAATGCTGATGTACTGCTTGTAGACAATCTCTTCTTTCTCTATGTCAATACTTGCATTGAACTGAGGAAACACCTTCAGAGCGGCCGCGCAAACTTTCAGGGCAATGGCAGTGACGGTCATCTTGCCGCCAGCCTCTTCGGCTTTGGGAGCGAAGCGGGCGCGCAGTTGCTCGAGCTCGGTAATGTCGGCGCGGTCATGCTGGGTCACGTGTGGGATCGTGTTCCACGCTTCGGCAAGGTGCTCGGCGGTTTTGCGGCGAACGCCGCGCATGGAAACGCGCTCGATCTTGCCCCACTTGGCAAAATCCGGCAGTTCCGGCTGAATGAAATGTCCGGCACGAGGAGCCGTTCTGGCCGCGTTCGACAGCAGGCCTTTGGCATAGCCTTTGACGTCATCCTCGCTGATGCGCCCGCCGGGCCCGGTTCCTTTCACCTCATAGATATCTACGCCCACTTCGCGAGCGAGTCGCCGGACGTGGGGGGCAGCGGGAACTGGTTGGCGATGCTCGGTGCCCGCCACTTTGCCTAACTGCGCCGGCATGCTGAACGAAGGCGCGGCTACCTGAGGCTGATCGGGAGGAAGCGCCTGCTCTTCGGTCTTGCCCTCGGCGCGAATCGCAGCTTGAAATGTAAGGCGCGCGCCGTGCTGCCCGGAAGCATGCTCAACAGGAGCGGTGCGCGGGCGAGCCGGCGAAGGCGCAGCGGATGCACCTCCCTCAAGCGTGAAGATCACCTGACCAACTTTGATCTTCTCGCCTTCTTTAACTTTGATTTCTTTGACCACGCCGCTGACTGAGGATGGAACTTCCACGACGGCTTTGTCGGTTTCCAATTCCATCACCGGCTGGCCTTCGGAAACTTTCGTGCCGGGAGAAATCATCAGGCGGACGAGATCGCCTTGCGAAATGTTCTCCCCAAGTTCGGGGAGCTTGAATTCGTTCGCCGTAGACACGGCAGCGGGAGTGCTGGGTGGGGCAGTTGGGGCCGTGGGGCGAGGAGGCTCAGCTTTCGGCGTCGAGGGTCGAGCTTCTTGCTTTGGCGCAGCGGCCGTGGCTGCCGCGGCGGGTTGGGCAGGTTTCGCGGATTTTGCTTCCGCGCCATCGACGGTGAAAATCACCTGGCCGACTTTGATTTTGTCGCCTTCTTTGACGCGAATCTCCTGCACGGTTCCGCTGACCGAGGAAGGCACCTCGACGACCGCCTTGTCGGTCTCGAGTTCCATGACCGACTGGCCGGGGCTTACAGTGGCGCCGGGTGCAACCATCAGGCGAACCAGGTCGCCCTGTTCGATGTTTTCTCCCAGCTCGGGAAGTTTGAACTCAATCACTCGATGATCCTTTGCGTCTCAGATTCTTAATCGTGGCATCATCACGCTGCTCGGGAGATTCCTCGCCCCGCTTGAGAAAGCGCGGGGCTTCGGAATGACGCCGCCTGGGTAGCACTGCTCTTATCCTCACGGTGAACTTAGCTGATTGCCGGGTTCGCTTTCTCTGGATTAATTCCTAATTCCTGAATTGCACGCTTGACCACGTCGGCGCCAATTTTTTTCTCGCGGGATAGCGCCACCAGAGTCGCCAGGACGATGTGCTTGGCGTCGACCTCGAAGAAGTCGCGCAAAGCGGCGCGGTTCTCGCTACGGCCGAAACCATCTGTGCCCAGCGAAACCAATTGTCCC
The DNA here is from genome assembly GCA_035309485.1 of Candidatus Sulfotelmatobacter sp. GTDB lineage: Bacteria > Acidobacteriota > Terriglobia > Terriglobales > Acidobacteriaceae > Sulfotelmatobacter. Next base: position 39,273 of record DATGFC010000062.1, on the reverse strand, counting down.
GGCACCCACTTTCCGAGGCTTTCCGGCAACACCTTCATGTAGTCGGAGGCCGCGATGAACGGCCCCTGCGCATCCTTCAGAGTCTCGGTGACGTACGGCACCTTCGCAGGTTCGGCCGGATGCAGCATATTCCAGCGCTCACAATCGTTGGCGTCGCGATAGAGCTCCTTATAACTAGTGACGCTCCAGACGTCGGCGGCGACGCCATATTTTTCGTCCAGAATCTTTTGCGCCTTGAGCACTTCGAACATGATGGTGCCGCTGCCCAGAAGCTGGGCGCGCAGCTTGGCGTCGCCTTTGCTGGAAGTGTTGAAGCGGTACAGGCCTTTCAGCACTCCCTCGCGGACATTCTCGCCCGCCGGGATTTCCGGCATCGGAAGCGGCTCGTTCGTAACCGTCAAATAATAGAAGATAGATTCCTGATCGATATACATGCGCCTGATGCCGTCCTGAATGATGATCGCGATTTCATACGCGAACGCCGGATCGTAGGCATGGAGATTGGGGACCGGCAGCGCGAGCACGTGGCTGTGCCCGTCCTGGTGCTGCAGGCCTTCGCCCGCGAGCGTGGTGCGTCCAGCCGTGCCGCCGACGAGAAATCCGCGGCAGCGCATGTCGGCTGCGGCCCAGATCAGATCGCCGATCCGTTGGAATCCGAACATCGAGTAATAAATAAAGAAGGGGATCGTGGGAATGCCGTGGTTGGCATAGGCCGTGCCGGCAGCGATGAACGAGCACATCGATCCCGACTCGGTAATTCCTTCCTCGAGAATCTGACCGTTCTTCGCTTCCTTGTAATAGAGAAGCGTGTCCATATCGACGGGCTCGTAGTTCTGGCCGACGCTGGAATAAATTCCCACCTGCCGGAACAGCGCTTCCATGCCGAAAGTGCGGGCTTCGTCGGGGACGATGGGGACAATGTATTTCCCGAGTTCTGGATCGCGCAGCAGCTTGGCCAGCAAGCGAACGAAAACCATGGTGGTGGAAACTTCGCGGCCTTCGGTGCCTTTGTGGAATTCCTCAAAATGCGCGGCGGGGAAAGGCTTTAGCGCCATGGCCCGGACCTTGCGCTGCGGCATGTATCCGCCGAGCTGCTCGCGGCGGGCTTGCATGTATTTGAGTTCGGAGCTGTCGTCCGATGGCCGGTAGAATGGCGCGTCGTGCAGCTCATCGTCGGGAATGGGAATGCCGAAGCGCGAGCGGAACAGCTCCAGTTCGTCTTCATTCAGCTTTTTCTGCTGGTGAGTGATGTTCTTGCCTTCACCCGCCTCGCCTAACCCATAACCTTTAATTGTCTTGGCCAGGATGATGCTGGGAGAACCGGTATGATCCACCGCCGCGCGGTAAGCCGCGTGCACCTTGATGGGATCGTGCCCGCCCAGGCGCATGCGCGCCAACTGGTCGTCCGACAGGTGCTCGACCATCTTGAGCAGGCGTGGGTCGCTGCCGAACAGGTTCTGCCGGAAGTAGGCTCCGCTCTCGACGAAGTATTTCTGATACTGCCCGTCGCTGATCTCGCCCAAGCGCCGCACCAGCAGGCCATCGCGGTCGTTCTGAATAAGCGTGTCCCAATCGGAACCCCAGATGCACTTGATGACGTTCCAGCCCGCGCCGCGGAAGATGGCTTCCAGTTCCTGAATGATCTTGCCGTTGCCGCGCACCGGACCATCGAGGCGCTGCAGGTTGCAGTTCACGACGAAGATGAGGTTGTCGAGCCTTTCGCGCGAGGCGAGCGTGATGGAGCCCAGGGATTCCGGCTCATCCATTTCGCCATCGCCGAGGAATGCCCAGACTTTTCCGCCGGTTGACTGCTTGAGCCCGCGATTTTCCAGATACTTGATGAAGCGCGCGTGGTAGATGGCCTGGATCGGGCCGAGCCCCATGGAGACCGTGGGGAATTCCCAGAAATCGGGCATGAGCCAGGGATGCGGATAAGAACTTAAGCCTCCGCCGGGTTTCAGTTCACGGCGGAAGTTTTGCAGCTTCTCTTTCGAGATGCGCCCTTCAAGATAGGCGCGGGCATACATTCCAGGTGCGGCGTGGCCCTGGAAATAGACGATGTCGCGGTCGCCGGATTCGGTTTGGGCGCGGAAGAAGTGATTGAACGCGACCTCGTAGAGCGTGGCGGCCGAGGCGAAGGTCGAAATATGTCCGCCGATGCCTTCCTGAATCTTGTTGGCGCGCACGACCATGGCGAGCGCGTTCCAGCGGACCAGGCTCTTGATGCGGCGCTCCATCTCCTGGCTGCCGGGGAACGGCGGCTGTTGGCGCACGGGAATGGTGTTCTGATAGGGGGTGGTTGCGGTGAAGGGCAGGTTAATGCCAGCTTCGCGCCGCGCGTGCAACGCCAGTTGCTGCAGCAAACGGCCGGCCCGATTGGGACCGCCGTGAGAAAGCACATAATCCAGGGAATCGACCCACTCCCTGGTTTCCAACACTTCAAGGCCATCAGTTTCCGTCTGAGCCACGTCTGGTTCCCCCACAGTGGTATGCGTAATACTTCATCATAATTCATGCGCGCGGATTCTTGCTGACGAGGCACAAACCACGAAGGGCACGAAGGTCACAAAGGAGGCTTCGGTGCCTTGGTGTCGTTTGTGGTTTATGCTGGGGTGGTTCGAATGGCAGTGGCGGCGGGAGGTTCCATGCTGCGGATCATTTTGCTGGTGTTGGTGTTAGTCGTTGCGGTGCTGCTGGTGCCGCGGGTGCTATCGCGATCGGCACAGCCTTCTGAGGGAAGCATGGCTCCAGAGTTCAGCTTGCCCTCGCAAGACGGCACTCTCGTAAGCTTGAAAGATTACCGCGGCAAGTGGGTCGTTCTCTATTTCTATGCAAAAGATCAAACACCGGGTTGAACGCGCGAAGCCCACCAGTTCCAGGTGGACCAGCCCAAGTACGCCGAGCACAACGCGGTGGTGATGGGAGTGAGCCTCGACAGCGTCGAGTCTCATAAGAAGTTCTGCACCAAGGAAGGCTTCAACTTCAGGCTGCTGGCCGATACAGACCACAAAGTCAGCGCGGCCTATGGATCGCTCACGAACCTGGGCGTGGTGAAGTTTGCGGCGCGGCATACGTTTCTGATTGATCCTTCGGGGAAAATTGCGAAGGTGTTTACCAGCGTGGATCCGGCGAAGCACAGCGGGGAAGTGCTGGCGAAGTTGGATGAGCTGCAGAAGACGAGCGCGTCACGGTAGCCGAGTTCGTTGGTTGGAAATCGTGGGAGTTCTTTCTTCGGTCGGGGTGCGCGGGCAAGATGCCCGCGCGACAGCCGGCGGGACGCCGGCGCTACGACGGGGACGCCGGCGCTGACCGCCGACGATGCTGGCGCTACGAGCTTCTTTGGGTACACTGGATGGATGGCAACTGCGGCCCGAAATGATTTGCGGGAACCTGCTCCGGGCCGCGGCGAATACCGCTTCCCGCCGGGCTTTGAGCGCAATCTGCTGTGGTTTGCGTGGCGCAGGTTCCGGCCGGCGAATCCTATCTTCCTGTTCCAGCATCTTGCCCGCGAATACGGGGACATCGCGCACTACAAGATCGGATGGAATCACATTGTCTTTCTGAATCATCCCGACTACATCCGCGAAGTGCTGGTGGTGCAGAACGACAACTTCATCAAGGAACGCACCGTCCGCCGCACGAAGATGCTGCTGGGCGAAGGGCTGATTACCGCGGAGGGAGCGCAGCATCGCTTGCAGAGGCAGGTGGCGCAACCGGCGTTCCACCGGCAGCGCGTCCCGGAATACGCGCGCACCATGGTGGATGAGGGCGTGCGCATGCGCGACAGCTGGCGCGACGGCGAGCAACGCGACATCGCCATCGACATGATGCACCTCACTCTGAACGTCGTGGCGAAGACGTTGTTTGCGACGGACCTTGGCGATGAGGTCAGGGAACTGGCGGACGCGATCAATCGCATCATGCGCCTTTACAATTTTCTGGTGATGTTGCCGGCGGCGGAGTGGCTGGTGCACATGAGACCTCCGGGGCTGGCGGCGTTCGTGCGCGCGCGGAAGCGAATTGATGCGGTGGTCTACCGCATGATTGAGGCGCACCGGCGCGAGCACGTGAACAGCGGAAGCCTTCTCGACCTGATGCTGGCCGCTGCGCCGGACCGGAGTGCAGCGTCGGAGCAGTCGTTGCGCGACCAGGTCATCACCATATTTCTGGCGGGCTACGAAACCGTGGCCAATGCGCTGTCGTGGACGTGGTATTTGCTGTCACAAAATCCGGATTGCGAACGGCGCTTTCATAACGAAATCGATCGGGAACTGCAGGGACGGCAGCCGACGTTCGACGATGTGCCGCGGCTGCGTTATGTGGAGATGGCGCTGGCCGAGTCGATGCGGCTCTATCCTCCGGCGTGGGCGATGGGCCGCTATGCTTTGAACGATTTTCAGCTGGGCGAATTCTTCTTGCCGGGGAAGACGACTGTGCTGATGAGCCAGTTCATCACGCATCGCGATCCGCGATTCTTTCCCGATCCTCTGCGTTTTGATCCGGAGCGCTTCACCCCTGAGGCAAAGGCGCGGCGCACAAAGTTCACATACTTTCCGTTTGGAGCGGGATTCCGGCAGTGTATCGGCGAATCGTTTGCCTGGATGGAAGGCGTGCTGCTGCTGGCGACCATCGCGCAAGAATGGAAGTTAAAGTTGGTACCGGGGCATCCGGTAGAACCCGAGCCGCTGATCACGCTGCGTCCGAAGTACGGGATGCGCATGACGGTTGAGCGCCGGAGTGAATCCGCGCGAATCGTCGCTTAATTATCTCTGAGCCAAATACATTTCGGCTACGTGCTGCGTGATCTTGCCGGGCTGCGCGCCGGCCAGATTGGTGAGCGCGATGACAGTCAGGTGATCGTCGACGTAACGATCAATCGCAGTCTCGAATCCCTGCCACGAGCCATCGTGGTGAATGCAGCGGTGGCCATTGCGGTCGTCGATGAACCAGCCGAAACCGTAATGGCCCTTGTTCGGCTGGCCATTCTTTAATTTGGCTACGGTCCACATCTGATCGAGGCTGGATTGCTTGAGCAGCTTCTCGGTGTAGAGCGCCGCATCCCACTTGGCCAGATCGAGCGTGGTGAAATAGAGGCTGCCATCGGCGGTGGTGTTCATAGCGGGCGCGACCCACTCCTGATTCTTCAACTCGCCTTTCACGAGGTGGTATCCGGCAGCGCGATTGGGGACGATATCGGACTCGCTGATGATGCGGGTGGCAGTCATTCCGAGGGGCTGGAAGATTCGTTGCTGCAGAAAGTCCCCGTAGAATTCGCCGGTGACGCGGTGAATCAGAACGCCTAACGTCAGAAATCCGAGATTGCTGTACTTCCAGTTCGTTCCCGGCGGATAAGCTAGAGGCATGCCTCCGACGAGCTTCAACAGTTCGTCCTCAGTCCAGTCTTTGCGGAAATTGAATTTTTCGGGATAGTCGCCAAAGCCCGCGGTGTGACTGAGCAGTTCGCGGACGGTTACCTGTTTCCAGGTCGCGGGAGCGTCTTTGAAATATTTCGCGAGGGGATCATCGAGGCGGACCTTGCCCGCTTCCACCAGCATCATGACGGCGGTCGCAGTGAACTGCTTGCCCACGGATCCGGACTGGAAGACGGTCTCGGGCTTCACGGGGACTTGCAGTTCCACGTTGGCCAGACCGAATCCCTCGGACTGCACGATGTTGCCGTTCTTCGCCACCAGCAGCGAAAGCCCGGGGATGTGCTGGCGCTGCATCTCGGACTTCACGTATTCATCGACGGCAGTTGTGGTGTCAGCGGTCTGAGCTTGGGAAAAGATGGTCCCGAAGAGCATCAGGCAAGAGATTTGGGCGAAGAGAGAGAGTCGGCGCATGATCATGGATGGTTGCGAAGCACTCCTTGACGGGGATGAGTCTACAGTTCGGAATGGTTCGCAACAAGACGGGCCTTGCTTAATTACTGCGCGCGCTATTCCTCAGTTGGGGGCGAGGGCGAGACGCCCTCGCGACGGCCGGCGAGGACGCCGGCGCTACGGTTCACGGAGTGGCGGCTAGTTGTTTGCCGGAATATTGCACAACTTTGTCCGGTTCGTCCGCGGCGTTGATTCCGATGCCATGGTTTTCGCGGACCAGGACGATTCGGAACGTCCGGTTCTCGAGCATGCCTGGGAACTGGCCTTTACGGTCGCCGAATGTCAGCGTGTGCGACGCATCGTCCCAGTGGAGGGGGATCGTGGCATAGACGCCCTTCTCGTAGTTGTAGGTGTCGTTCTCGTCTTCGTAGAGCGTGAAGTCTCCGTCGGCGCCGGGATAAATTCGCAGCTCGATGGGGTCCTCGGGTTTTTCCGTGGACCACTGTTCGTCAGGTCCGAGGGGCAGAATCGATCCTGCGCGCACGTACAAAGGAAGCCGGTCGAGCGGCGTGATGGCGTTGATCATTCGTCCGCCCGCCACTTCCGATCCTGTCCAGAAGTCGTACCACTTCGCGTCGGGAAGATAGACCGGCCGCGTGGGTGCCGTCGGCTCGGTCACCGGATTTACCAGGAATGCCGGGCCGAACAGGAACTGATCGCCGACGTCTTGGGCGCGAGGATCGGCGCGGAAATCCATGACCAGAGGCCGCATCGGCGTGTAGCTTTCGCTGGTTGTCTTCCACGCAATCGAGTAGATGTAGGGCAGCAGGCGATAGCGCAGGCGATCGAAATTAACCAGAACCGCTTGCGCATCGGGCCCGTAGGACCATAGCTCGTTTTCATCCGGCTTGCGCGTGCCGTGAACCCGGAAGATCGGGCTGAATGTGCCGTACTGAAACCAGCGAATAAAAAGCTCGCGGTAGGCAGGATCGGTCGGGTTGCCCGAGACGAATCCGCCGATGTCGGTCGTCCAGTACGGAATGCCGGAGAGAGAGAAGTTCAAGCCGGCGGGAATTTGGCGGCGGAAGCTGAACCAGTCGGAGTTGATGTCGCCCGACCAGGCGGTGACAGCATTGCGCTGCGATCCGGCAAACGCCGAGCGCGACAAGATAAAGACACGCTTCTTGTCGGAGGCGCCGCGCTGTCCCTGATATACCGCCTGAGTATCGAGAAGAGGATAGACATTCACATAACGGTTGCCGCTGCCGGCGGCCAGCTTGTGATTCAGCAGAATATTTTCTTCCTGACCTTCGGTCTCGGGTTCGGTGGTATCCATCCACCAGGCGTCGGCGCCGATGCGGAACAGGCCTTGATTGACCTGGTCCCAGTAATATTTGCGCGCCTCCGGATTGGTGGCGTCGTATACCGCCATGGCGTCGGTGTGGTAAGGCGGCTTCGCGTATTTGAACTTGTCGACGAACCAGCCTTTCTTCTCCATGTAGTCGTAGTTGGCTGAGCCGGGTTCGAAAAAGGGCCAAATCGAAATCATCAGGTGGAAATTTTCGTTGTGCAGTTGGTCGATCATCGCCTTGGGATCGGGATAATTCTTGTTGAAGACGAACTCGCCCTTGCGATTCCACCAGAACCAGTCCTGCACGAGATTGTCGACGGGAATGTGCAGGTCGCGATATTTTTTCGCGACCTCCAGAATTTCATCCTGGGACTTGTAACGATTCTTGCACTGCCAAAAGCCGTACGCCCACTTTCCGAAAAGCGGCGCCTGTCCCGTCAGGTCGCGATATTCCGCGACGATGTTGTCGAACTCCGGCCCGTAAAGGAAGTAGTAGTCGATGACATCGGCGACTTCCGAGCTGATGTAGAGATAGTTGGCGAAGCGGTTGTTGAAGCGGCTGCGCGAGGTGTTATTCCAGAAGATGCCATAGCCCTTGCTCGAAAGCATGAGCGGCACGGCGATATTGCTGTTGTCCTGCGAGATGTCGACCGACTCGCCGCGATAATTCCACACGCCGGCCTGATGCTGTCCTAAACCATAGAGAGCTTCATGAGAGCCGTAAATGTTGATGAAGGACTCGGCGCGGTACGTGTCTTCTTCGTTGACCTTCTCTGGAGTCATGCGGCGCGATGCTTCGGTGACCAGCGCGTCGCCACTCGCTTCGGCATAGTTGATCGCCCCGTTTTTACGCGTGACCGTGAGTTTCAGCAGGGTGGTGCTTATGGTGACGGCGTCCTCGGTCTGCTGCATGGTCCACTTGGCCGCGGGCCAGCTTTCTTTGGTTACGACGAAATCGCTGCGCTTGGGAAAGGCGGTGGTGGGCGAGTAGAGCACATGGATGACCGACTGGGAACATATCTGTATCTTCAGTGTGCCCGTGCCCATCGTGAATACCGCCCCGTCGGCTTGCTGCTGAACGCTGCGCACAGGATTCATCGGAGTCCACTGTGCGTGGGAGACCGCCGCAGATAAGAGAAGGAAGGTTCCGAGGAAACGGAAGAAGAGCGGTTTCAGTATTCGCACATCTTGCATGTTGGCCTTATCTCCGAAACCAAACAGCAGATTTCTTATTGACTTACAACTTCAAGCGGAACGCTCGCAGTGTCCACAGAGTCCGGCCCGACCATCAGATCGAAGGTGCCGGGCTCAACGACCTTGTTCATATTCACGTCGATGAGAGAAAGATTGTCGGGTGTGATCATGAAATCCACCGTGATCTTCTGCCCCGGTTCCAGAGTGACGCGTTTGAAGCCCTCGAGCTGCTTGACAGGGCGAGTGCGCGAGGCCACCCGCTGGTGAACGTAGAGCTGAGCAACCTCGTCGCCGGCACGGCTGCCTGTATTGGTGACGTCCACTGAGATTTTGGCGGATCCGCCGGGACGAATGCTTTGGGGCTCCAGGCGCAGATTCTCGAAACGAAATTGCGTGTAGCTGAGGCCGTAGCCAAAGGGAAAAATCGGGTCACGTCCATCGAACAGGTAAGCGCGGTTGCGTGAAGGCTTGTGATCGTAATAGTCGGGCAGTTGTCCCACAGACCGGGGAAAGCTGATGGGCAGCTTCCCACCCGGATTCACGTCGCCAAACAATACGTTCGCGGCAGCGGTTCCTGCCTGCTCGCCCAAATACCAGCCCTCAAGAATCGCCGGCACATGCTCCTTCACGTAATTGATGGAGAGGGGCCGGCCATTGTTTAGAAGCACGACTGTGGGCGTACCGGTTTCGACGATGGCTCGGACCAGAGCTTCCTGCGATCCGAGCAGATCAAGGGAATCGCGGTCTCCCAGATGCTGCGCCGACCAGGCTTCGCGATTCGTACTCTCATTCTCACCGACCACCAGGATGGCAACATCGGCTTTGCGAGCGACTGCAACTGCAGCTTGGATTTCTTGCGCATCCGCTTTGGCATCGGGTTGCTCGACTTTGTTCTCGTACCACGCCGCCCAGCCCTGTTTCCCGGTAGTAATTTTGCAGCCTTCGGCATAGAGAACTTTCACGCTCGCCGTCACCCGCTTGCGAATGCAATCGAGAATACTGATCTGATTGCCGGGTCCGGGATCGCGGCTGTAACCGCCGAGATGTACGTCAGCAGCATTGGGCCCGATAACCGCGATTGTTTTCAGCTTCTGCAGATCGAGAGGCAGCAGGTTTTTGTCGTTCTTGAGCAGCACAATCGACTTCAGGGCTACGTTCAGCGCTAGTTGCCGATGCTCAGGACTGTTGGTAATCTTCTGCGCGTAGTCCGGATCGACGTAAGGATTCTCGAACAGTCCGAGCCGGAATTTTGCTTCCAGCACACGTTCGACGGCCTGATCCAACTCGGCTTGCGGAACTTTTCCCGCGCGCACCTGATCGAGCAGGGTCTCGAAGACCGAGCCGTCCGACAGGTCATAGTCCACACCCGCGGCCAGAGCTTTGCGCGCCGCCTCGGCGAAATCGGCGGCCACATGATGGGTTTCGACTAGCATCTGCAGGCCGCCGCCATCGGAAGTCACATACCCGCGAAAGCCCCACTCCTGGCGCAGCACCCGATCCAGCAGCCAGGAATTAACGTGGGAAGGAATCCCGTCAATCTCGTTGTAGGAGGCCATCGCGGAGCCCACGTGGGCTTCCTTTACTGCGGCCTCAAACGGAACGAGGAACGTTTCACGCAACTCTCTTTCCGAAAAATTTGCGGGCGCGGTATTGGTGCCGCTCTCCGGCTGGCCATGGGCGGCGAAATGTTTCATGGTAGCCAGCACGTGATGGCGGTCGATCATCCAGTTCGTGCCTTGCAGACCGGTGATGGCGGCCACTCCCATGCGAGCGGCAAGATAGGGATCCTCGCCGTAGGTTTCTTCGGTCCGCCCCCATCGCGGGTCGCGCGCCAAGTCCAGCACCGGCGTGAAGGCTTGATTCACTCCCGACGAGGCCATTTCGTCCGCGGCCGCGGTGAACGCCTGCCGCACCAGTTCCGGATCCCATGTGCTCGCCAGTCCCAAGACCTGCGGGAAACTGGTGCTGCCGTAGGCCATGAATCCGTGCAAGGCTTCGCCCTGGAAGATCGCCGGGATTCCCAGCCGGGTCTTTTCGGCCAAATAGTGTTGTGCGCGATTGCGCATCGCCGCGGCGTCATGGGGACTGACCTGCGAATCCTCGCGATAGAGCTTTTGCAAATCTTCGAAGACCTGCTTTTCTTCAGGATCGGTTGCAGTTGCGAGGGCACGGCGAAGGCCGCCCGCTAACTGATCGATCTTTTCCTCAAGAGTCATGCGTTGGACCAAGTCGGCCGCTCGCTGGCCGGGCGGGAGGGAGGCATTTCTGTACGCGGGAGATGAGTCCTGGGAAGAGCAGGTCAGAACCAGTGCGGGAATGATTGCGAATAGAAAAAGACTGGGACGGGAAGGCATGCAACCTCCGGGATTGCGCTCGGGTTCCGGGCGGCTGTCGCTGCTCGCTGCGGGGGTGGGACGCTCCCGCGACAGCCGCCAGGATGCCGGCGGTACGTTCCGTAAACGATTACGAAAATTTGGCAACGCGCAGGATAGCAGAAGATTGAGGACTGGGATATCGCTAGCGGGTTCCTGACGGGCCTGCAGAATCGAAGGTCTGCGGAGGATCAAAGAAGCACTTGTGCCAGAGGGCGGAATCCGACAGGGTGCCGGCTTTCCATTGCTGAAGCGCAGGGAGGGTTGCGGCGATCATGCCGCCGTCGGCGGAATCGAAGATGACGACAATCCCCGCCAGTTCCTGGGATTTCTGCGCCAAATCGGGGTAGTTTTTCTCCAGTAGAAACTTCACGAATTCCAGCCGCTCCTTGGGCCCGGTTTCCTTGGCATCGTCAGCTTTCTGCACCGAGATGATCTTCACGTTCTTGCTGCGCAGCGGTTCCCAATCGCCGGGGAACGGGGCGGTCTCTTCCCGGGTGACGTGGAAAAGATCGGCAGCGGGCGTCAACGCAGTCGCAGACGCTGAGGCGGTATCAGGAATCCCTTCCGGCATCTCCACGCTGTTGCGCCAGATCCATCCCCGCGAAAGCCCGGAAATGCGCACGTGGACCCAGTCGGCGTTGAAATCGAGCATCTCGAATTCATCGTGCTGGGACGCCATAAACTGCGGCTTGGCTGTCAGGCTGGGCGTCGCCACGACTGGCGTGCCTGATTTTCTGACCGCAACCAGGTTCTTGGGATGAGCCTGGTTCTTGAGGATCTGTTCCAGGTTGGAGATTTCGGTCTCGAGAGCGGAGTTGGATTGCACGGCATTCGGTTGATCCGCAGATCCGGCATGTGCAGCTAGGCCTTGGGTTACGGAGGAAGAGAACGTTCCTGGATTCTTGGGGAAGGCCGGAGCCGGAGCAGAGATTACCGGCTTCGACTCGTTTGGCGATTCCGGAGCAGATACGGCTGCGGCAACTTTTTCTCGGCTTTCCGCCGGGGGCGAGGCCTTCGCTACTTGTTCGGACAATTGATCCAGCAGGTCGGCCTCAAGCCTGCCGTTGGAGGTCAGCAACTTGTACCCGGCTTGCGCGCCGGCCGGGTCGGAGTACCAGGCTGTGACCTTGATGCTGACCCGCGCGACCGAGCCGCCGGAAGGCGCCGAGTCGACCTTCACGCTTGCCTGATAAAAGCCGCGGGAGTAGCGGTCCAGAGGATGCTCCCCCGCGGTCGCGAATCCCTCCAACGCCGGAAGGTGGCCGGAGAGGTTGCCCTGGATCGTCTTGAGGGCCTTCTCAACGACTGTTTTGGACTGGGGAAAGGAGCGTTCATTCGCGTTGGCCTGTGCCTGTGCACAGATGCCACACGCGAGAACCCCAATGCATAGTGCAACCCGCGTTAAATATGGAAAACCACCTCTCATGGGACCAACTCCAACTCGTCCCGCAACATCCACCCGTGCTGCCCGTCGTGGGTTTCGATGCCGAACCAATATGGCGTCGTTATCACGATGAGAACCTCTGTGCCGGCAGGGAGGGACTGCAATGTGGTGGCGCTATGAAAGGGCGCCGACTTGAGCGGAGCTCCCGGGGACTTCACCAGGCGCTCGACTTGGCGCCGCAGGTCTCGGACTCGCTCCTCGGGCGTTTGCGGGACAGGGGGTGTGCTCCCACTGGAGCTGTTGACGTTCACAGGTGCCGGATTGGATGCGGCAAGCGGCTGGCTTACGGCAGGCGTTTCTTCCACGCTGAGAAGTTGTGGATTGCTTTCGGCGCGTTCCTGTTTTTCCTTTTGGGCCTCGGCGGTCTGTACTTTCATCGCGTCCATGGCGTCCAGCTGGTCGTGGATGTCCTTGTATTCCGCGCTTTCGACTGATCCGTTGGAGGGATGGGAGACGTGGCGGAACTCCTCGACAAAGATCGCGTCGATCCGCAGAACCGTGTTGTTGTCGCCTTGGGGCTGGACTACGTAGCGGACGGCGAGGGTTCCAAGATCGCTGCTGTCTTTAAAGTTTCGCGGGTCGAGAGCTTTCAGCCGCACTTTGTAGAAGATCTTGCCACCTTCGGTCCATTCCGGAAATACCCGGGTGGACCCGGCTGCCGTGGCACCGGTGATGTAGGGATCCTTGTTGTACTCCTTGGTTCCCCGGATGATGCCGTTCTGGACTACGTCCTGCACGACTTGGACGACTTCGGCTTCCGGGAAAGGCAAGTTCACGATGAGGCCGGCGCCGTACTGGATGCCGTCCTTCTCGCGAGCGGATCCTTGGACCGTTAAGGCCAACAGGAGCAGACCGACACGGATTTTGGCTCGGCTCATTGGGAAAAGGCCCTTGCGGCAAGCGGGAGTTCTTGAGGATAAGCTCGAGTACCGCACCGCGAGATCACCATGCTGGCACAGGTTCGCAGCAATCGGCTGGCAGTGTCAACTGCAAGGTGGATTTCGGAGGAAATGAAGATAGGGCGGAGACCGGGCGATGACATTTTCAAGAGAATTTTACATTGTCAAAAAAATGTAAAAAATATTGTTGCGACCCTCTTGCAAATTTGCGGTAGAGCGTAGTAGGATTCCGCTCCGGTAAGGTGGTCTGACCGCCGCAGAGAGAAAGACGATGGACCTCTGCAGAAAAAATGCGGCGTGAGAGCGGGGGTTTCTCGCGTTCGCATCGGCTCTCCACCCGAACTCTTCGCTGTTCGCATTGTGGGATGCGAGGTTTCAAAACCGATCGCCTGAGGGATTCGGCATGCGTCGAGCCACGCAGTTGCAGCGTATCTGTGCTTCGCGTGAAGGAAAGCAGTTCCTGATCGCGGGCTTGGTTTTCCTCTTCCTTATTCTAGGTATCAGCCCTAGCGCAAATGCTCTTCCGGCATTTGCCAGAAAGTACGGCCTCCGTTGTTCCGCGTGTCACGAATCCTGGCCAATGCTCAATTATTTTGGCCAGAAGTTCAAAGACAACGGTTATCAGCTCATGAATGATCGGGACGCTCCGATCTGGCAGAACCCGGGCTATTGGCCGGTCACCTTCCGCATGACGCCGATGTGGCACCGGGTCAGCACGGACAAGGTTGCGGTGGACCAGGGGACGGGCATTGCACGCGTGACCTCGTCGGGTTTCGACCTGAGCGGTCTGGACCTGCATACCGGGGGCACGCTGGAGAAAAACTTCTCGTTCTTCCTGCTGCCATCGTCTGACAATACGGGCGCGTTTCACTTCGAGACGGTGATGGCGCGGCTGGACAACCTGTTCGGCAGCCCCTGGCTCAACCTTAAGCTGGGCAAGTTCGAACTCGACAACCTGCTCTCGGAAAAGCGGGTTCTGACGCTGACCGGCAACGGCGGCATCTACCAGCTGTATCACTTCATTCCCGTTGGCGATGGCAATATCTTCGGGCAGATCGGCGATAACCAGCTGGGCGTCGAGTTGATGGGACACTCCGATAACGACCGCACCCGCTACTCTGCCTCCTTGCTCAGTTCGTCCGACGGTACTCCCGGGTTGATCTATGGCGCGAACTCCTACACGGGATTCTTCACGGCCAGCCAGGCTTTTGACGTTGGGAAAATGGGAGTGGATCGAATCGGAGGTTACCTCATGGTCGGCCAGGCTCCGACCAATTGGCTGACTAGCGGTGGGCCGAATGGGCCGATCCCCGGCTCCGGAATCGGCAATAAATCGTTCCATCGCGAAGGTTTCGTAGGCCAGTTCTACTTTGGACAGCATTTTGACCTTCAGGTCGTCACGCAGCATGGCTGGGACAGTGCCTGGTTTGGGCAAGGTTACGGCGATCTGGTCGACCTGCTGAATGGATTAAACAATGCCCCGGGAACCACGTTGCCGGCGGGCGCGCAGGCTCCAACCTGGAACGGAGTGCTCTTTGAGCCTCATTATGTTTACAGCCCGCAGCTCATCTTTATTGGGCGATATGAAACGATCCGCATGTCGCGGCAAGCGAATGGACCTGGTTCAACGGCTCCGTCAGCCTCGAATCTGGGGAACATTTCCACGTACACCCTTGGATTTCGCTATAACCCCTTCATGACCAGCCGGGCGGGATTCGCTTGGCACAACGAATACAACTGGCTGCACCAGGATGGGACCGGGCCGCTCGTGGGCCTGACCGGCAGCAACGTGAATACCAGCGAATTGCTCACGGGATTTGATTTCGACTTCTAGAACTCGAACTGGGAGAAGGATGAAATGCGAACAAGATTGCGAATCTGGTCGCTGTGCCTGGGTGCCGTCGCGGTTCTCGCGTTCCCGCTGATTTCCACGGCGCAGCTTACGATGGCCGACATTGACACGCGGATGGGCATGGAGAGCCATATCGGGCACATCACCGGCCACGCCAAAGACGCCAAGTCTGACTATCGCCGGTATTGCGTGGGCTGTCACGGCGAAAGAGGCGATGGAATGGGCGAGAATTTCCCCTGGGTCGACCCAAAGCCCCGCGACTTCCAATTAGGTATTTTTAAGTGCCGCTCTACCCCGACCGGCACCCTGCCCACGGATCAGGATCTCTTTGACACGATCGCTCGCGGACTGGACCGATCCAACATGCCGCAGTGGAGCACGTTTACCAAGCAGCAGCGGGCCGATCTGGTTGCGTGGGTAAAACATTTCTCGCCCCGGTTCGTAAATGAAAAACCGGGAACTCCGATTCAGATTCCAGCTGAGCCCGAAATCACCCCGGACCGCATTAAGGCTGGCCGCGAAGTTTATGCGCGAGTGCAGTGCTGGAAGTGTCACGGGGTCACGGGAGAGGCCAATGGCCCTTCGGCTTCAACCCTGCAAGATGACCTTGGCCGCCCGATCGCGCCCTTCAACTTTACGGAAGGCGCGCGGCCCAAGTGTGGCTCTTCCGATGCGGATATCTATCGGATTTTCATGACCGGATTGGACGGTACGCCCATGCCCTCATTTGCCGACAACATCAAGCCGGATGAGGCGTGGGATCTGGTGTTCTATCTCCGCTCACTGATGCCAGAAGCGAGCAAGGAAAGAGCCATGGCCAAACAACTTGGCCTGAAGCCGGTCGACCCGAACGCACCTGCAGGACAGCAGTGAGGGCGACCGCAGCACGAGCGAAGTTTGGTTCATAAAGGGAGACACGAAATGAAGAGTCGAAAAAATCTCGCTGCATTTCTTACAGTCGCGGTGTTGGTTTGTTGCGGTGCGTTGCTTCTGAACCAGAAGGTCAGCGCCGCGGGCGAAGGCAAGATCACGGGAACGGTCAAGCTCGACGGCACGGCGCCGCATATGAAGGGGATCGACATGTCGAAGGATCCCTACTGCGTCAAGGTGAACGCCAACAGTAGTCCCCACATGGAGAACGTGGTGGCGGGCTCGGGCGGAGGGTTGGAGAATGTGGTCCTGTACATCTCCGAAGGATTGAGCAGCAGCGCGCCTGCGACGGGCGTGCCTGTCTTCGATCAGAAGAACTGCCAATACGCGCCTCACGTGTTGGCGATGGATGTCGGGCAGACATTCAAGGTGACGACCAGCGATCAGACGGCGCACAACATCCATCCGAATCCGAACCCGATGACGGGCAACATTCCATGGAACCAGTCTCAACCGCCGGGAGCGCCGCCTGTGGAGAAGAGCTGGAAGGCGCCGGAGATGATCGAAGTGAAGTGCAACATCCATCCCTGGATGCACGGCTGGTTCGCAGTGGTGAAAGGGCCATACGCAACCACGGATGCGAACGGCAACTACACCATCAATAACGTGCCGCCCGGCAATTACACGGTCACGGCATGGCAGGAAGTGTACGGGAACCAGACCCAAAAAGTGACAGTGAGCGCCGGCGCGCCGGCCAAGGCTGATTTCACTTTCAAGGCGAAGTAACGTCACGTCTCATCGGCCGCCGCCTCGGGGCGGCGGCTGCGGAGTCCCAGAAGAGCAGCTTGAACCGGCTCACCGCGAGGGCAACATGGCGAAATTTTTCGCAATTACGATATTCGCGATTGCAATCATCTCGGCGATTCCCATTATTCGGCATACCTGGTGGATGGCGCCAGATATCTCAACTCACGGAGCGCCCATCGACGAGCAGACGTCGGAGACCATGGTGGAGGCCGGAATCTCGTTCCTGGCCTCGCAGTTTATCCTCGGATACTTTATCTGGCGTTACTCGGGTTCGCGCCCGGGAGAAAAGATTAAGACTTTCCCCGGTGGCGCCAAGGCCATGGTGTGGGCTGCGGTTCTCCTGGTGGGTAGCGAGGTTCTGGCCCTCGGCGTTTTTGGCGTGAAAGCCTGGGGAAACGCCTACTTTACTCCGCCCAGCGCGGATGCATTGCCAGTTCAAGTTCAGGCTGGACAGTTCGCGTTTTATTTCCGCTATCCAGGACCGGATGGAAAGTTCGCGGCCATTCATCCCGACATGATCAGCGAGGCCAATCAGAATTTTTACGGCCTGGACAGCGATCACGATCCTGACGCCAAGGATGACATCGTGACCGCGGAAATGGCCGTACCCGTCAATCGCGAGATTCATCTGCTGATGCACTCCAAAGATGTGGGGCATTCGTTCTTCGTGCCCGAGCTGAGAGTGCAGCAGGATTTTGTTCCCGGACTCGACCTTTCCGTTCACTTCACCGCGACCAAGGTGGGCAGATACGAGATTGTTTGCACTCAACTCTGCGGCCTTGGGCACTACAACATGAAGGCATATCTATCCGTGTTGTCGCCGGAAGACTTTGACGCCTGGCTGAAGAAGCAAGCCGCCATGCAATAAGCGCAGCACCGTTCCGGCAGTTGGGACGAGCACACTTTCGAGGTGAGCACATGCACGATATAGGGCACGCACCGGCAGCGCACGCAGCGCCGACCAGCTTTATCCGCAAGCACGTTTTCAGCCTGGACCACAAAGTCATCGGCAAGCAGTATTACGGGCTGGCCCTCGTGGCCGTCCTGGTGGGCATGGTGCTCTCCTGGCTGATGCGCATCCACCTGGGGTGGACGAACTTCGCAATTCCCGGGCTGCACCTGCTTTCTTCTACCGGCGCCCCCGGCAACATGATGACGCCGGAGTATTACCTGCAATTGATGACCATGCACGCCACCATCATGGTCTTTTTTGTGCTGACCACCGCGCCATTTGCGGCGTTCGGAAATTACTTCCTGCCGATCCAGGTCGGCGCGGAAGACATGCCCTTCCCCCATTTCAACATGATGTCGTTCTGGGTTACGTTTGTCGGGTTTCTGGTTCTGATGTCGTCGTTCTTCGTCAGTGATGGGCCGACTCTGGGTGGCTGGACGCAATACGCTCCTCTCAGCGCGGTAGGCGCGGTCGGGGGCCCCGGTGAAGGCATGGGCGTTATCCTGTGGGCTTCCGCCATCGGTATCTTCTGTATTGGCCAGTTACTGGGCTCGCTGAACTTCATTACGACCACGCTCGATATGCGCACGCGCGGCATGAGCATGTGGCGCCTGCCGCTCAGCGCGTGGGCCTGGTTCATCACCTCGGTCATGGGTCTGACCGCTTTTGCGGTTCTGATGCCCGCCTGCATTTTGCTGATCCTCGATCACGTCGCAGGGACCAGCTTTTTCGTCGCATCCAACCTGGTGCTCAACGATCAACTGCAGCCGCACTCGGGCGGATCGACTCTGCTGTGGCAGCACCTGTTCTGGTTCTTCGGACATCCCGAGGTTTACATCGCAATCGTCCCGGGCATGGGCATTGTGTCGCACGTGTTGGTCGCGAACATCCGCAAGCCCATGCTGAGCCACCGCGTGCTGGTTTATTCCATGGGAGCGCTGGCGGTTCTCAGCTACATGGTCTACGGGCACCACATGTTCGTCAGCGGTATGAATCCGGTGTCGTCGCTGGCCTTCTCCTTCCCCACGCTGGTGATCACGATTCCTTCGACCATCGTCGTTCTGATCTGGCTCGGGAGTCTCTATGGGGCGAAGATCCGCATCAATGCCGCGTCGCTGTTCGCGCTGGGATTCATCTCCATGTTCATCAGCGGCGGGGTCAGCGGGTTCTTCCTGGCGCAGCCCTCGGTCGACATCATGCTGCACGCTACTTATTTTGTGGTGGGGCACTTCCACCTGGTAATGGGCGTGGCGGCAATGTTCGGCATTTTTGCCGGAACGTACTTCTGGTTCCCCAAGATGTTTGGCCGCATGATGAACGAAACCCTGGGCAAGGTGCACTTCTGGTGCACGTTCGTGGGCGCCTACGCCATCTTCATGCCGTTCCACTATCTTGGGCTGGCCGGAAATGTGCGGCGGTATCAGGCATTCGTCGCCGACTACATGCAGCCGTTGATTCCGCTGCACCAGTTCATCACGATTGCGGCTTTGTTTACCGGAGCCGTCCAGCTGATTTTCTTGTTCAACCTGATTTACAGCAGGTTCAAGGGCGAGCCCGCTTCCGACAATCCCTGGCAGGCGACGTCGCTGGAGTGGAGCACGCCAACCACGCCGCCGCCGCATAACAATTTTGGGGACAAGCTGCCGGAAGTATTCCACGATCCTTATCAATACGGCGTAGAAGGCTCGACGGGCGATTATGTGATGCAGACCTCACCTGAAAAGGCAGTGACTGCGCACGACGAGGCATAACCGAGAAAGTTTCAACAGTAGAAGGGAGTTGTACCGCATGGCGACCACGGTCCACGAGCCACCACGAATCGAAGAACAGCGTGAACGTTCGCGGCTGATTTATTCAGGGAACGGGGGAGGAGACTGGGTTCCGGCGCAAGGCGATTTGCGGCGCGTCAAAGATTACTCGCCGCCGCCCTCGGCGACGGGAATTTGGGTGGTGCTGGCGTCGATCACGATGAGCTTCGCGGCGTTCACCAGCGCGCTGATCGTGCGGCAGGGCGCATCGAACGACTGGCATCATCTCACGCTGCCGGGAATTCTCTACCTGAATACAGTGGTGTTGATCGCCAGCAGCATTGCGCTGGAGCTGGGCCGCCGCAAGCTGGGCGCGTTTATGCGTTCAAAGAGCGTCGAAGCTGCGGCTCCCGCAGGCTGGCTATACGCGACGCTTGGTTTGGGCTTGCTCTTCGTAGCCGGGCAGTATGTCGCGTGGGGGCAGTTGCGCTCGCAAGGTTTGTACCTGGCGACCAATCCCAATAGCTCCTTCTTTTATGTGCTGACCGCCATCCACGCCGTGCACGTCACTGGAGGCCTGGGCGGACTGCTGCGAGTTATTTACAAACTGAGCCGGTCGACGCTGCGCAAGAGCACGCTGACCGCAACCTCGCACTACTGGCATTTCATGGATGCGCTGTGGATCTACCTGCTGGTATTGCTGTGGATGAAACTGTAGGCACGGATTGAACAGGAGGGACCGTGAGCCAAGCTGAAGTGACGATAACGGGACATTCCACTGCGGGACATTCGACTGCCGGACACGGCGGTGCGATGGAGAAGCCGGCCTTTTCGATTCCCGCGAAGAAAATGGCGATGTGGCTGTTCATCATTGCGGATACCGCGACTTTCGCCGGATGCCTGGTGGCTTATGGATTTCTTCGCAACGCCACGCCCGACTGGCCGCGGCCGTTTGAGAGCATCACCAACGTCGCGATCATGACGTTCATCCTGGTCACCAGCAGCCTCACGATGCTGCTGGGCATCGACGCCGCCCGGATGGGAGATAAAGGCAAGGCTCTGCGCTGGACGCTGATCACGGCTGGTTTGGGCGCTTTGTTTGCGCTGCTGCATATCCGCGAGTGGTTCGCCCTCATCGGCGAAGGCATGACCTTGTTCAAGAATCCGTGGGGCACGGGGCTGTTCGGCGCGTCGTTCTTCAGCATCACCGGCCTGCACTTGCTGCACGTCACCGGCGGCGTCGTCGCTCTGGTCGCTGTGGGGCTGCGGTACAAGGGAGGACGTTACAATGCCGACGATCTCGAGATCACCGGCCTGTACTGGCACTTTGTAGACCTGGTATGGATGTTCGTCGTACCCCTCGTCTATCTCCTCAACCTCAAACATTAGGTTCGGAGCAAAATTATGGCTGAAGCACACGTGAGCGGCGTTAAGAGATATTTGGCGGTCTACGCGGTGATCCTTGTGATTGCCGCCCTGCAGTTTGTGATCGCTTACTCCAGCATCTCCACCGGGCAGATGTTCACCCGCATGCTGTTCCTGGCGATTGTGGAGGCGACATTGGCCTTGCTGTTCTTCATGCACTTGTCGGATAATCGCGGGCTGCTGTGGTTCTTCGTGATTTTTACCGTCTTCGTACTATTGGCGATGCAATACGGTTGGACGGACAGCTTCCGCCTGTCCGGTGGGGTTCCGTGGGCAAAATAAGGGGTGAAGTCGATTTCCGCCGGAAGCTGCGGTGGATGTGTCTGGGTTCGATGCTGGTGGCGCTGTTTTTGCTGGCAGCGCCGGCATTTTCTCAGAGTTGCTCCCTTTGCTATACCCAGGCTGCTTCTTCCGGTACGCGGATGATCCAGGCCCTGAAAAGCGGCATCCTGGTGCTGATCATTCCGCCGACCATCGCATCCGTCGGCTTAATTTTTGTAGTCCGTCGCAAAAGCAGGCAAGTTCGGCGCATCGATGACCGTGAAGAATCCGGCCAGGACTGGTAAAATGGCGACCACGCAAGTAATGGGGAATCCGTCTTCTTTGCAAATGCTCAACTCCAAGCTGCGGGACTACTACATCCTGACCAAGCCTGAGGTGAACCTGCTGATCCTGATGACGACATCAGCGGGTTACTACCTGGCCTCGCGTGGGCCTTTCCACGTGGTCGGGCTGCTCAATACGCTGATCGGTACCTTGCTGGTAGCGAGCGGCACTGCGACTCTGAACCAGTGGTTCGAACGCGTGTGGGACGGGCAGATGCGCCGCACGGCGTCGCGGCCTCTGCCGGCAGGAAGGTTGACGAGCCGAGAGGCGTTCTGGTTTGGCATGCTGCTGAGCATCGCCGGAGGACTCTACCTGGTAGTAGCCGTGAATGCGCTGGCCGCTTTGCTGGCGGTTTCGACCTTACTGTCGTATCTCCTTATCTATACGCCGCTCAAGCGCAAGACTCCGCTGTGTACGCTGCTGGGCGCGTTTCCGGGCGCTATGCCGACGTTGATCGGATGGGCCGGGGCTTCCGCCGGTATCAACCGGAATGCATGGCTGCTGTTCGGGATCCTGTTTCTGTGGCAGTTTCCGCATTTTCTTGCCATAGCGTTGATGTATCGCGACGACTACGCCCGCGCCGGATACCGCATGCTGCCGCGCTTTGATCTTGATTCGCGCTTTACGCGAGCGGAGATCTTTGGATTTACCGTAGTCCTGGTGGCGGTGACCATGCTGCCCTTCGCGGGACGGGGTGGACCTGTTTACCTGCTCACGGTTTTGCTGGCGGGCTGCTACATGCTCTATCACGTAGCCAACCTGATGAAATCCACTTCAACGGTGATGGCTCGCAAGGTGGTTCACGCATCGGTGCTATACCTGCCCGTCGTGCTTGCCATGATGATGGTCTACAAGGCCTGAGCACTCTGGTTCGCGAACCGCAGGCCTGGCTTGAAGGTTCAACTAAGTGACTCACCGCGCGCTGTTGGTGTCGCTGGGATGCATCTTTCTTGCCGTTGCGCCCGCTGCTCTCGCAGGCCCACCTCAATCTACGAGCGATGCCGCGCAACCGGTTCGGGAGCGGCTGCATACATTTCCCCTTGGCAAGTTCTACGACACCTCCCATATCACTCCGGGAAAACCGGGGGATCTGATCCGCTCCCAGGAGTTCGATCGCTATGATTTGGCAGATGGAGTCGCAGCCACGCGCATCCTCTATCATTCCCGCGCTGCGGGCGGCCAGGACGTTCCCGTTTCCGGTGTGGTTCTTTATCCGGACAGCAAGCCGCCGGCTCAGGGCTGGCCTGTAATCGCCTGGGCGCATGCTTTGGACGGCGTGGCACGACAGTGCGCTCCCTCGCTCAGCAAAAACGTCCAGCATGGCCCCTTTCTCTCCATGTACGTGAAGCTGGGCTACGCGGTCGTGGCCACCGACTATGCAGGGCTGGGCGCCGGCGGCCGCAACGCATTTGTCGACGCCCAGTCGAATGCTACTGATGTGATTTATTCTGTCCCGGCAGCGCGGGCGGCGGTGCATGGGCTGCAGGAGCGTTGGGTAGCGATCGGCATGGGGCAAGGAAGCCCTGCGGTGATTGCGGTCGCCGAATTAGAGCATGATCTTCGAGATCCAAACTATCTCGGGAGCGTGGCCGTCTCCGGGCTGGAAGATTTGCAGGAACGGTATCAGCATGCGGCTGCCTCGACGTTTTACGACTTGCCGCTTTTTCTTGCGTTTGGGATTAAGACCGATTTCCCGCAACTCGAACTGAAGGATTTGCTGACTGAACAGGGAATGGCGCTGTATCCGCGGGTGGAGCAATCCTGCGCCGAGCCTGTGATCGCAGCGAAGCTTTCGCCTGCGGAAATCCTTAAGCCGAACTGGGCAGACAACAAGTTCGTGAAGCTCTATCTCAGCCGGAGTGCCCTGGGCGAGCATGCGGCGCAGCGGCCTGTGATGGTCATCAGCAGCGAGTTGGATTCCATGATCCCGATTCGCGCCACCGAGCAAGTGATATCCCGCCTCTGCAAGCAAGGCGATGAGGTCGAGTTCGAAAGGCTCCCGCAATCCGACCCAGGGAGCGTTTTCGGAGATTCAGTCAGAGATCAGATCGCGTGGATTCAATCGAGATTCGCCGGGCGGAAAGCGGAAAGCAATTGTGGTCAGCAACACTGAGGGTTGGGGACTTCACCGGCGAGATGGGTATGAAGTTCTTTGTGACTCAGTGTCTCCGTGGTGAAAAGATCGAGGAGGGAATTGGAGGCGCGGGTCGGAATCGAACCGACGCATAAAGGTTTTGCAGACCTCTCCCTTACCACTTGGGTACCGCGCCCCTGCTCAATACGCCAGCGTTCCGTAACGGATAAGGTCCATCTGCGGAGCACGAGCCGACTGCAACAAGATGAAATCTGGAGCGGGAGACGGGATTTGAACCCGCGACTTCGACCTTGGCAAGGTCGCACTCTACCACTGAGTTACTCCCGCTCGACAATGTCGATTTTACAGTAGTTACGGAATTGCTGCCAATGCTATGTGTGTCGCCGTCGGCGAGGGTCTGAGGCCTGCGGTCTGAGGGCCGAGGTCCGTTCTATCATTCCTGGCGCAACGCCTTCATGGGATCGACTCGTGCCGCCCGGCGCGCGGGAATGTATGCCGCAAACATGGCCACTGCGACAATGATGCCCGGTACCAGGAAGTAGAGGGCGGGTTCGCTGATGTGCGCGTCAGACAGGATGGCATTCAGAACTTTCGGCAGGGGCAAAGAAATAGTCAGGCCGATGGCGCCTCCGATCAGCGTCATCTTCATGCCTTCGCGAACAATCATGCGCAGCACGTCCTGGCTCCTGGCGCCCATTGCCATGCGGATGCCAATCTCGTAGGTCCGCTGGCCCACGGCGTAAGAGAGCAGCCCATAGATTCCGATAGCTGCCAGCGCCAGCGCCAGAACCGCAAAGCTGGCCAGCGCGCTGGTAAAGAATTGATCGCCACCCTTTTGCACATCAATGAGCGCCGCCATGCTCATGACGTGAGCCAGCGGCAACTCCGGATCCACTTGTGCCACTGTGTTGCGGACCGCCGATGTGAGGCCGTCGGGATTGCCGCTGGAGCGCACCATCAAAGAAAAAGACTGGACGGGACGCTGCAGGAACGCCTCGAAAACGCCGGGGTCTTCTTCAGGCGTTTCTGAATATCGTTTGACATTGTTCACCACTCCAACGATTTCGCTCCATCCGGAGGGCGCGCCGCTCGCTTCCAGGCGAATCTGTTTTCCGATCGCATTCGCGCCGTGCAAGAAACGCTCTACAAACTTTTGATTGACCAACACAACGCGCGGCGCCTTGCTGTTGTCCTGGTCAGAAAATGAGCGGCCCTGCACCACCGAAATGCCGGCCGTCCGGAAATAATCGGTGGTCACCACTGTATCGCCGGCCGTGAGTACCTGGCTGGCAGGCAAATCCGGTTGGCCCTGAATTTTGACCGTGACACTGCCTCCTCCTGTAGCCGGCAGGTCTGATGTAGCCGCGACCAACTCGACACCGGGAATTTGCTGCAGTCGCGGAAGCAGGTCACGTACGAAGGCTTCGCGGTGATCGGCATCTTTATAGCGCGCTTCGTCCAAAGTGATGCCGGCGGTTAGCAGACGCTCCGAGCGGAAGCCCAGATATTGGTGCCCGAGGCGAAAGATGGAAGCGAACAGCAAACCCGTCCCGACCAATAAGAACAAAGCCAGCGCAATTTCACCGGTGACCAGCACGGTTTGCATACGGGTATGCGAGCGCCCCGCCGAAGCTGAGCGGCCTTCATCCTTGAGGCTGGTCGTGATGTCGGTTCGCGAAGCCGTCAGCGCGGGCGCGAGCGCGCATAGCAGCGCGCAACCCACCGACACCGCTACACAAAATAAAACTACATTCGAGTCCAGTCCGAGCCCGACTGCATCCAAGGCCTCGTTGAAACTCAGCTTCGCTCGGGTGAATTCAATGCCCCGCTGGGCGAGCGCCAACCCGACGCCGCCCCCGAGCAGCGCAATCACCATTCCCTCCGTCAGCAGTTGCCGGATGATTCGGAGTCGTCCCGCTCCCATGGAGAAGCGGATGGCCATTTCTTTCTTGCGCGAGGTGGCACGGGCCAACAACAGTCCCGAAACATTGGCGCATGCAATCAACAGAACAAATCCTACGGTCGTCATGATGACGGCGAGACCGCTGCGAATGCCGAAACCATGGATCAGGAAGTCGGGCAAAGTGCGGACGGTGGCGCCCCAACCTTTTTCCGTGTCCGGAAAATTTTCCGCCGCGCGCTGAGCCAGGGTGGCAAACTCGGCCCGAGCCTGCTCGATCTTCACGCCCGGTTTCATCCGCCCAAATACGTAGACGGACCGGTTTCTGCGCGCGGCCGCGGTCTGATCGTCATGAGTAATGACGAGGGGAGTCCATAACTCCGGCATAAATCCGAGCAAGCGGAAATTCGCCGGCATCACGCCGACCACGGTATAGTTTTCGCGGTTGAGGCGAACGGTGCGCCCAATCAGCGAACGGTCCGATCCGAAGCGCCGTTCCCAGAGTTGGTGGCTGAGAATCAGTTCGTGATCCTGGCCGCTCTGGTCTTCCCCGGCGGTGAAGGTGCGGCCGAGTTCAGCCGTGACCCCCAGCACATTGAAATAATTCGCGCTCACCGCCGCCGACAGCACCGACTCGGCTTCCCGTTGCGCCGTCAGACTGGCCGGGCGGTACTCATCGGCCGCAGCCATCTCCGTGAACACGTGGTTGACGTCGCGCCAAGCCAAATAGTTTGGAATGGAGAGGGTGCTGTTGTCGGGCATGAAGCCCGCTGCGGGATCAATGCCGGTCACCACGGCGACTCGATCCGGATCCTGCCCCGGCGGCCGCCGCAGCAGGATGGCACTGACCATGCTGAACATGGTGGCGTTTATGGCGATGCCCAGCGCGAGGGTAATCACCGAGATCGCGGTAAATCCCGGGTTCTTCACCAACTGCCTTATGCCATATCGCAGGTCCTGAACGATGGTTTCCATGGTTCGCTCCCAATGCTTTCGGCGGTGCGGATGCCTGGGAATACGCGCCGATTACGGTAGTCTCGCAAGTTCCGGACCAAACTAGCCGGAAATTGCAGATTGGTAATAAAGGAGAAGGAGAACGCCTCACGCCTGGGACCGCGGAAGCTCGTCCGATCACGGACGGGCGTGACCGGGAATGGACAGCGGTAGGTGTTATGTGAGTTCCACCACGATCTTCTTGGCGGCGCGATCAAGTTGCGTGATGCGGAAGCTGCGAACCTGTCCCGCACGGGCGGGCTCAGCCTTGGGACTGACGGAGCCGCTTTTCCAGCGCGCCTGCAGCATGGAACTCAGCGATGAGAGATCGGCCTTGCCGGCGGCTGCGCTTTCTTTTTTTGGAGCCGTTGCCGCGCTTCCCTTGCAAGTGGCGTGAATGCCATCGCCCAGCTCGACCCTGCTTCCGGCATCGTCCATCAGCCGGCCCGTGACCACGTCGCCTTCCTTGTGTTCTGCGACGTACTCGTCGATGCTGGTGGGAACGAGTTGCTTCATGCTGAGCTTCATCTGCCGTTTTTCTGCATCGATCCCGATCACCAGGGCCTTTACCACCTGCCCGACCCGCAGCACGTCGGCCGGCTGATTGATCCGCTTCTCGGGGCTGATTTCGCTGACGTGAATCATGCCCTCCACGCCTTCGGAGATTTGGACGAAGGCGCCGAATTTTGTCAGGCTGGTGACCGGGCCTTCAACCTCAGAGCCGATCGGGAACCGCTGTGGCACGTCCACCCAAGGATCACCCAGCGCCTGTTTCAGTCCGAGGGACATCCGGCGCTCGTTTTCGCTAAGGCCGAGAATTACCGCTTCCACCGTCTCGCCTTGTTTAACCACATCGCTGGCCTTACGCAGCTTCCCGCGACTCCACGACATCTCGGAAATATGAATGAGTCCTTCGACTCCAGGCTCGATCTCCACGAAGGCGCCAAAGTCGACCAGCCGGGTCGCCGTGCCACGCACTCGATCTCCCACTTTGTACTTCTGCGCGACGGCGTCCCAGGGATGCGGCTGCAGTTGCTTCAATCCCACTGAAATGCGTTTTTTGTCGCCTTCGTTGGCCAGCTTCAGCACTTTCACTTCGACCTGCTGCCCGACGGAAAGCACATCGGCGGGCTTATTGATGCGGCCCCACGCAACATCTCCCACATGAAGCAAGGCATCAACGCCGCCCAGATCGACGAACGCACCGTAATCGGTCAGGCTGCGCACAGTGCCCGGGACCGTATCGCCTTCCTTGATTTGCCCGTACAACTTTTCCTTGGCCGAACGTTCCTCTTCTTCGGCCACGGCGCGCCGGTCCACGACTACATCTTCATCGGCGACGTCGAGCTTGATAATGCGGCAGCGGATCTCCTGCCCTACTAAATCTTCCATCTCCGCGGCTTCCCGCACGCCGCTGCGCGAAGCCGGCATGAACGCCCGCACGCCAACATCTACGCTGAATCCGCCTTTCACCACCGCGGTCACCGTCCCCAGGATGGGCGATTTATCCGCAAACGCTTTTTCCAGCGCGGACCAATCCATGGGACGCTCGACTTTGAAGCGCGACAGCTCGTAGTAGCCATCGAGATCGCGTCCCTTGACCGTGACCAGAGCCTTGTCGCCGGGCTTCAGAGTTTCTCCCTGCAGCGCCGTGAGCGGAAGAATTCCCTCCGACTTGAATCCGATATCGAAAAATACGGCCTCATCGGTTACTGCGATCACCGTGCCTTCCAGTTGCCTGCTGCCTTCGGCTTTACACGAATGAGTCTTTTGAAACTGCGAGAGAATGTCGCCGAAGGACTCGGTGTTTTCGGTGGCTTGAGTGGAGGGATTGTCGAGATTAGAACTGGTCGGATCAGGCATGAAAAATTACAGCCTCGTGAAAGATTGAGATCCTAGAATATCAGGAATTGTAGCGGCGGTATGTGGCCCTCGGATTTCGCCGCAGCTCAATGCCGCGCCCACTGCGGATCCTGCTCCGGATTCACGATCTGCCCATCGCGCATGTGAACGATGCGATCGCCAAACTGCGCGGCCTCCGGATTATGCGTAATCATCATCACCGTCTGTCCCAGTTCCTTGTTCGACAGCCGCAGCATGTCCAGCACGACTTCGGAATTCCTGGAATCGAGATTTCCGGTAGGCTCGTCGGCCAACACCACCGTCGGCTTATTGATGAGCGCACGCGCCAACGCAACGCGCTGCTGCTCGCCTCCGGAAAGCTCCGAGGGACGATGCTCCAACCGCTTGCTCAGCCCCAGCAGTTCGGTGATGCGATTGAAATGGGCCGGATCGGGCTTCCCGTTGCCTGCAATTTCCCGGGCGATCAGGATGTTGGAGCGCGCGTCCAGTGTGGGCAGGAGATTGAATTTCTGAAAAACGAATCCGATTTTGCGCTTGCGCATGCGAGTGCGCTCGGCGTCGGAAAGCGATGCGAGATCGTCGCCGTCGAGCACAACGCTGCCGCTGGTGGGCCGCGTCAAACCGCCGAGTAAATAGAAGAGCGTGGATTTCCCGCTGCCGGATGGCCCTACGACGCTGACGAATTCCCCCTTCTGCACGCTGAAAGAGATTCCGCGCAGCGCCTCGACCTCAACTTTGCCCACCTGATAGGTCTTGCGCAGGTCTCTTGCTTCGATGAATGCTCCGGCCATGCCTGATAAATCTTACACGAAGGGATGTACCGCCGCGGCTGGCGCCCGCGCTTCTGTGGACGTACCGCCGGACGCATTCGTTCGCAGCGGCTCGCTGCGCTCGCTAGGCGGACGAAATGCGTCCGCCCCTACGCGGGCTTAGAACGGTGGAGAGACTTTAGGCGATCCCGATGTGCCGTGCCAATGACGTCGGGGTGTGGTGCAGGCGCTTCGGTCCGCGCTTGCGGACGAGCAGCAAGCGCACCCGTTCCAGCAGGTCGGCGGGTGCATACATTCCTTTGGCCAGGAAGACGTCCGCCTTGGAATCGTGATCGTAAATACGCGCCTTGCTCGAGATCAGAATGGCGGGAGTTTGCGGGGACAATTCTTTGATTTTGGCGATGAGGTGCGGTCCGTCCAACCCGGGCATCGCCATGTCGGCGATCACCAGGTCGACTCCGCCTTGCAGGAAGCGCGCCAGCCCGTCTTCTCCGCGCGTGAAGCTGGTGACGCGGTAGCCGCGGGTTTCCAGCATGATTTTTCGGTGGGAAAGCGACTGCTCGTTGTCATCTACACACAGAATGGTGCGCTTCGGTTTCATCAGCCTTCTGCAATCTATTGGCGCCTGGGAAAGCTGCTCGCGAGAACCAACAGAAGCTTTTCTCGATATGAAGAGTGTCAGGAGCGAACTGAATCCTAACGGGAAGCGCACTCGCTGTAAAGTGACGCGAATGTTAATGAGACGTTCGGGCTATTGCCTTTTTCGGCAGCGATGGCTCGTCAGTGTTTCCGCGAGTTTTCACATTGTCGGTTCGAGGAAAACTTCCGCGCGGATAACTTCTACTGCATTGCCTCCAACGCGAACGTTAACTATCCGGTTATCGCGCCGCGAAGCGCGCACGAAAATCCGGCTGGGGCGTTGCATTTCGATGCCCTGTTCGATCAATACTTGCTGGTCAGGCCGCGCTACTCCGTGCGCTACCATCCATGCCGCCGCGCAGCCTGCCGCCGAACCGGTCGCCGGGTCTTCCCCGTTGTAAAACAGCATGCGGGCATGCAAACCGGCCGCCGGATCCACGGTCTCGCGCGTCACAAAATAGAGAAACTTGCCGCCGGCCTTTCCCAGGTATTCGGCAGCACCTTGCAAATCGACTTTTAATTTCTGCATCACCGCCAGTGATTTCAATGGAGTCACGGTAAAAGGCACTCCGGTGGATACCGTTTCGATGGGCAGGGAAGCATCGAAATCGTCGACGCTCATTCCCGTGACACGGGCAACCGTTTCGCGCTCGTGCTGCATTCCAAATGTGGGATCCACCTGGGTCATCTCGCCAAACACCGGTTCTCCAGCGGTCTGTTCAAAGCGGACAGGAACTTTTCCGACATTCAGGTCCAGCGCTATTTCGGTTGCCCCACTGGATCCGCGCAGGGCAAAAGCGGTGCCTAGCGTGGGATGTCCCGCAAACGGCAATTCTTCCTGCACGGTGAAAATCCTTACGCGGACTCCGCGTTCGCGCTCGACCGCCGCATCGCGAGGGAAAATGAACGTTGTCTCCGATAGATTCATCTCCCTGGCAATGGCCTGCATTTCCGCATCGCTTAGGCCCCGCCCATCGGAGAACACCGCCAGAGAATTTCCCTCCAGCGGATTGGACGTGAACACGTCCCACTGCGTCATCGCCAAACGTCGCGCTTCTTTGCCCACAGTTTCGTCCCCAGGTAACGATGATTGCGTGTCACAGAAGCGATGACAAAGCTCCCATGCGCGATGCAGAAAATGATAATTCCGGGCTGTAACAGAGCCTGACCGGGGTTTGACACCGCGATTCCGGCACGCCTATCCTAGCTCCTATGTTTCATCTTCCCACCGCCTGTGCGATGTGTTGTTGTCGCCTTGCGCCGGCGTGTGGGTAAGGTCGTAACGAAATCTTCCCCACCCACCCGGCGAATGCGGGTGGGTTCCATTCTCATCCGCTTTGAATGCTGGGAGCCGGGTCGGGCCGACCCTCAACATCCTTGGCCAACAATTTCAGGAGGAGAAAATCAATGACTACAGCGACTGTTAGCGAAACCCATAGCATTCCCCGCATCAACGATACCGCCCCCGATTTCACCGCCGAGACCACGCAGGGCACCATTCATTTTCACGATTGGATCGGCGACGGCTGGGCCGTTCTGTTCTCGCACCCCAAGGACTTCACCCCGGTTTGCACGACGGAACTGGGCTACATGGCCAAGCTGCAACCGGAATTTGCCAGGCG
Organism: Candidatus Sulfotelmatobacter sp.; assembly: GCA_035309485.1. Taxonomy (GTDB): domain Bacteria; phylum Acidobacteriota; class Terriglobia; order Terriglobales; family Acidobacteriaceae; genus Sulfotelmatobacter. Next base: position 8,046 of record DATGFC010000062.1, on the reverse strand, counting down.
CAACGTTAAAATCCTGGGGCTCAGCGTCGATCCTGTTTCCAGCCACGAGAAATGGGAGAAGGACATCGAAGAAACGCAAGGCGCGAAGGTGAATTACCCGATGATCGGAGACCCGCAATTGAAGGTGGCCAAGCTGTACGGCATGCTGCCTGGAGACGCGGGCGAGAGCTGCGAAGGCCGCACTCCCGCCGATAACGCGACGGTGCGCACCGTGTTCGTGATCGGGCCCGACAAGAAAATCAAGCTGCAGCTCAGCTATCCGATGAGCACCGGCCGGAATTTCGACGAGATCCTGCGGGTGATCGATTCCATGCAGCTCACGGCCAAGCACAAGGTGGCCACTCCGGTGAACTGGAAACAAGGGGATGATGTGATCATCACCAGCGCCGTTTCCAACGAAGAGGCGCAGCAGAAGTTTCCCGGCTTTAAAACGCTGAAGCCGTATCTGCGGGTCACGAAACAACCGAAGTAAAGTTAGAGCCGGATGTAACGTCGGCAAGTCGAAGGTGGCGCGGGCGTCCCCGCCCGCGTCGTTTTTCTGAATTCAAAACGGAAGCGCATGCGGTCCGGTGATCGTCCCGGTCTTCAAAACCGGCGGGCGGCGGGCAATCCCGTCGCCGGTGGGTTCGACTCCCACTCGCTTCCGCCATTTTGTTTTCAAGGAGTTGCTCGCGATCTTATACTGTCTATCGCAAACTGAGATGCTCTTGGAATCGACCTACCGTGATAAAAACGTGATAAACCTGCCAGGAGGTATTCCCTGTATTTCTGGTTCGGCACCGCACCTATTGAACCGACCGCGTCTGTGCGCTGTGCAGGTTGCGCGCGGCGTTTAGACCTTCAATGATTGCCTTCGTGTTCTCGTCGAGAGGCTTGACATAAGTTGGCAGGATCTGGGTGCTAGCGTGGCCCAGCAATTGCGCGAGTGTCAACGCCGAAGTGGAGCAAGTGTTCGCTCGGCTCGCGAACGTGGACCTCAGATCGTAAATCTGGCGATCGGCAAGCCCCGCTTTACGCGCTGCGGTCCGCCAAGCAGTCTTGTAATCCGTGATCGAAGCACCCGGGATTCGCGGGCTCGGAAAGACGTGAGGTGAAAACGTTGGACCGAACACACTGCGCCACTTAAGAAGTTCAAGCCTACAGTGGCTCGTCAGCCAGACAGTCCTTACCCCGGCAGCGCTCTTCGAGTCGCAGACTCTAATATGAGCAGGGTTATCGTCGAGAACGACATCCGACCATTTTAGTGGTAATGCTTCCTTTCTCACGCGCAGGCCGGTTTCTGCAAGAACCGTGATCAGCACAGAAAGCCAGAGAGGTGCAAATTTCTTCACCAGTGCTTCTTCCTCATACGAGAGTGGTCGAGCTTGCCGACGCTCGCGGCGCTCATTCAGTCGTTCGATGTCCTTGCACGGGTTACGAGAAATGAAGCGCATCCTCTTAGCACGGGAAAGACAAGAGGACAGCGTCGCCGTGTCTCGGTTAACGGTCGCTTTACCAGCACCATCTTGCAGGCGCTTCTGTTGGAAGAGGAAGATCGATTCCGGAGTGATCTCAGAGAGTCGAATCTTTTTGCCGAAATACTTCTGAAGATTGTTGATACTGGACTGGTACCGCGATTTTGTTCTTGCGTGAGTGATCGATTTTATGAACTCCTGGGTCCACTTCTCGAATTGTGGAGAGTGCGACCTGGGGAGATTCCAGCGATCTTCCAAAACTTGGGCAGTTCGCAGAGCAAGCAGCCTCTTGGCGACAGTTTTGTTCGTCGAACCCGAGCTCTCGCGATGCTGGCATCCGTCCTTTATATAGCTTATCCAGTAAATGCGGTTTTTGCTGTGTCGGTCACTCCTGCGGTAGACGCCCATTCAGCCTGCCTCGCACTGAAGTTGGGAGCGCTCTGAGTAAAGAGAGGCAGAAAGCGGGCCCGATACGATGGTGGAAAAACCGGGTTTACGAGCTGCTAGAGCGCTGACGGGCAGCCGGGATGGGCAAAAGGCTTTCTGCGTGCCGATTCGCGAAAAATGGCGTTCCGAGGGCGATTCCGTATTTGTTGCAAATATGCGTCGGAGAGTCCCAACTTGAACGCCCGATGGCATCGGCACTGTTATCCTCCAATCACTCAGTTAGCTAGCAAGTTTCATTTGGCGCAAAGCCGGTGGGCTGTCCACACCGAAACGCCATATTTCTTCGCAAGGGCCCGGAATGTTGCGTTCTTCTTAGCGCGCTCTGATCGGAGCTCTGCGATCTCATCTGCGGCAAGCTGGCGCAAGGCTGGTCGCCCGAGAGTCTTGCCTTTTGTGCGAGCGTGCTGAATTCCAGCTTTTACTCGCTCTGCAATAAGCGACCGCTCCCATTGGCTAATTGCCCCGATGATCTGGAAAAGCATTTCGCCGTGGGGCAGAGAAGTGTCAATGGCTTCCGTGCAAGAAACGAAGGCAATGCCCAGCGCTCTGAAAAGTTCCAGCGAATTCAGCAGGTGCTTTAAGGACCTGGCAAATCGATCGAATTTCCAAACAACAACGACATCGATCTTCCCCTTCTTGCAGTCCTCGAGCATTTGGTCGAGTGCTGGCCTACTCTCTTTAGCGCCGGAAATTCCTCGGTCGCAATAGACCTTCTGCAGCGTCCAATCTCGGCGAGTGACGTATTCACGGAGCGCTTCCTCCTGCATCTCGGGATGCTGATCTGTCGTGCTAACTCGAGCGTAAATAGCAGCTCGCTTCGGCTTCATCGAGTTCAACCTCCACAATGAGGTTATGTTTACCTTTTAGTTACTGTCAACCTGAGTGGCGGGCGACCGCGAGTTCTCAGTCATCTGGTCCCACCAGTTCAATAAATCGGACAGTCGCACCCTCACACATCTACGCGAAAGGCGAACAACCGGAATTCGTTTTTGGCTGATCAGGTGATATATGGTGCCCACGGCGAGACCAGTCAACGAAGCCACTTCCCGGACTGAAAGCAAGCGATCACTCTGAGGCCGCACTTCAGGGAGTGGGTGCTCAAGTTCTCTGACGCCCATTACGCACGCTCCCGTTCTTCACGCCGCAATACTTTGCGTTTCCCAGTCAACGGATCGACGTAGCGGGCTTCCGGTCCTATCTCAGGATTGTTCTTGAAAACCTTCCACGGGCTGGGCAGGAACCCGGGTGTGGTCGCTTTCGTAGGCAGGACACGCTTCTGATTCTTCTCGCGTGTCTCCGGCTCATACATCACCAGACCTAGCCTGACAGCCGCAGTCAGGTGTTTGTAAACTAAGGCTATCTTCCAATTAAGCTCGTCGGCGATCTCGTCAGCGGTAACGGCTCGCCCTCGGTCTTTGTGGAGTCTCCCAACGGCGCTCTTGAGATCTTGGTGCCGGCCGAGAATGTCGGGCATACTTGCACGAAGAGCAGGCTCCAGAATGCGATAGGCGGTGCAATAGTCTGCGAATGTGATGTCGAGCACTTGATCAGGATCGGGACTCCGTCGGCAGAGCGCTACCGCCTTAAAGAAACCCAGGCACCGCTCCCACTCACGGCGCGTTTTCACTTCCTGCAGAGGCAGTTGCTCCGCTACGTACTGCAGCCATGCCGGGGGATGACCGAAGTCGTGCTTCCTAATTTTCAAGAGTGACATCGCTTTCCGCCAAGTTTCGAGATCGGCCGGCGCCATCGCCTTCGTTTTGGTGGCCTTTGCCTTGAGGACGGCGAGTGTCTGTGACGGAGTTTCATCTGCCCAGACTGAAAGAAACCGTGTCTCGTCGTCTGCAAAAACCCTATCTTGTGTAGTCGTGGTCAATACTGTGGGTGTGCCCGTGCGCCGCGCGGTCATAGTGCTACGCTGGGATCCGCGCACGGTAGTCGATTCACGGCTGATCTGCCCATCGGACTGTATCAGGCGCAATAACAACTGCGCATCCTTCGCTGATCGAAATTCTGAAACGAACAGAACCTTGCCAGCGAGCGAGCCACGCCCGTACCCTCGCCTCTCTCTGCAGCTCTATTATCACATTCTCGCAAATGCATCAGGTCGCAGGGTGCTGCCGTGATAAAAACGTGATAGCTCTATGCTCAAAATGCCTACAATCCAATCAGAACGGGTCTAAACGCAAATCTGGGAAGTGGTTGACGGATCAAGTAGAATAGAAAATTTTCTAAACGGATCAGAACACACTATGTGATCTTCAAAACCGGCGGGCGGCGGGCAATCCCGTCGCCGGTGGGTTCGACCCCCACTCGCTTCCGCCATTTCCCCTGACGTTCAGGAAACGCTCGTCCTTAACATCGGTCTGAGGGGTCGAGAGCGACTTGACCTCGTGCGCCTCTCCAAACAAGAGGTCCTGCATTGCCAACCGCACAGTAGTAGACTGCATCTTGAATTCTGAGCACCGTTGCGCGTCACAATCGGACCGCATTGATCTTTGACGCTGCGCGCACTTTACCCTTGCAACCGAAATGGTGGGGCAGACCATCTCGCATTATCGTGTCCTCGAGAAGCTCGGCGGGGGTGGGATGGGTGTGGTTTACAAAGCCGAGGATACCGATCTTGGGCGCTTTGTCGCCCTGAAATTCCTGCCCGACGAACTCTCGCGAGATCCGCAAGCACTCGAACGATTCCGTCGTGAGGCTCGCGCTGCGTCGGCTTTGAATCACCCCAATATCTGCACGATTTACGAGATCGGCAAGGATGAAGAGCAGTTATTCATTGCCATGGAGTTTCTCGATGGCGTGACGCTAAGACATCGTATCGGCGAGCGTCCCATGCTACTCGATCTCCTGCTGCCGGTCGCCATTGAGATCGCCAGCGCCCTGGATGCCGCGCATAACGCTGGTATTGTTCACCGCGATATTAAACCGGCAAACGTTTTTGTAACCCGGCACGGATATGCCAAGATTCTCGATTTTGGTCTGGCGAAGATTGGCCCCGGCGGTTCAGTGTCGGGCCAACCGAGCGCCACGACTGTGTTGGATGAACACCTCACCAGCCCCGGCACCACGCTGGGTACAGTTTCGTATATGTCTCCGGAGCAGATACTCGGGAAGGAACTCGATCAGCGCACGGACCTGTTTTCTTTCGGGATTGTGTTGTACGAAATGGCGACGGGTACGTTGCCCTTCCGCGGTCAAACAACGGCGGCAATTTTTGATTCCATTCTTCACGCTGCCCCGCAGACACCGTTGCGGATAAATCCCGATTTGCCGCCCAAGCTGGCGGACATGATTGATAAAGCGCTGGAGAAGGATCGCGAATTGCGCTACCAGCATGCCTCGGAAATTCGCGCCGATCTGCAACGCTTGAAAGGTGCAATCAGTGGAGGTTTAGTATCCCGAACAGGTCGCACGAAGAGCACCAGAAAATCCATCAAGTCAATCGCGGTTCTCCCTTTCAATTGCGCTGGCATTAAGGATGCGGAGTATCTGAGTGACGGAATTACGGAAAGTATCACCCACAATTTGTCGAAGATTCCCAGTCTTCGGGTTATTGCACGCAGTGTAGTCTCACGTTATTCCAACCACAACTTGGATCCGCAAGCAGTGGGACGGGAGCTCAACGTTTCCGGCATTGTCACCGGAAAGCTTCAGCAGCGCGGCGACAGTTTGCTCATCAATGCTGAACTGGTGGATGTCTCTGATGGCTCTCAGCTCTGGAGTGTGCAATACAACAAACAATTGGCCGATGCGGCTGCGGTGCAGGAGGACATCTCAAAAGGTATTTTGGATTCAATCCGACGGGGAACAAGCGACAAAAAAACCAGGCAACGGAAGAACCGAGGATTGCCAAATTTTGAGGCGTATCAGGCATATCTTCGCGGCCGTTATTACTGGAATCAGAGAACGCCCGACGGATTTAAGAAGGCCTTAAGCTATTTCCAGCTGGCCATCGAAAAAGATCCCACGTACGCCCTCGCGTATGCTGGGCTGGCCGATTGTTATGCGGTGATTGGAATTGCGGAGTATGGGATGGCGCGCGCCACCGAGGCCATGCCGAAAGCAAAAGCCGCAGCACTCAAAGCTTTGCAATTTGACGCAACTCTGGCAGAGGCGCAAACGCAGGTGGCGCACGTCACAGCTTTTTATGAGTGGGACGTGACATCCGCCGAGCGGGAATTTCGGCATGCCCTGGAACTGAACCCCAATTATGCTTTCGCGCACCACTGGTATGCTTTGTTTTTGTCTGCGGTCGAGCAACATGACAAGGCCTTAGACGAGGAGAAAAGGGCTCAGGAACTGGATCCGCTTTCCCCTGTGATCAGCAAGAACGTGGGCACGATTCTCTACTACGCAGGACGGTATGAGGAGGCCATCACCCAATACCGCAGAGCCCTTGAACTGGATCCGAATTTCGCCCGAACTCATTTTTATCTGGGTTTGGCCTATGAACAAATCGGCGAGCTCGTGAAAGCAACTGCGGAATTTGAGAATGCCATTCAACTCGCAGGTCGTATGCCGGTGATGCTCGCTTCGCTGGGACACGTTGAGGCGCGTCGAGGGAACCGCAAACACGCGCAGGAACTGCTTTTTGAGTTGCAGAACCCCCCGGCAGAGCAATACATCCCCAGCCTTTGCATGGCCGTCATCCACGCAGGAATTGAAGACAAAGACAACATGTTCAAGTGGCTCGCCCAAGCTTACGAGGAACGCAGTAGTTGGCTTTTTGCATTGAGGGTCGAACCAATTTTCAAAAGCTACCGTTCAGAACCGAGGTTTATTGAGCTTGTAAAACGAATTGGATTACCAGGCACTGCCTAGTGGTCGACCGGCTGATCTCTACTGATTCACTCCGCTCGCCAGAACCCCGCCGTCCACCGGTAGCACCGTGCCGGTGACGAAGCTGGCGGCATCCGAGGCCAGGAAGATCGCGGCTCCGACCAGTTCTTCGAGTTCGCCGAAACGATTCATCGGCGTGCGCATGAGGACTTCGTTGCCGCGTCCCGTTCCCACCAGTAGCTTCTCGCTCAGTGGAGTCCGAAAGTATCCGGGCGCGATCGCATTCACGCAGATCCCGTATTTGGCCCACTCGATGGCCAGCGACTTGGTCAGTGACGCCAGTCCCGACTTGCTTGCACTGTAGGCAGCCACCTCGAACAGCGCCAGAAACGATCCCATGGAAGCAATATTGATGATGCGCCCGTAGCGGCGCTCGATCATGTGCCGTCCAAAAACCTGGCAGGATCGGAGTGATCCCGTGAGATTGGTTTCGAGAATCCGGTTCCAATCGCCCTCGTCATAATTCAGCGTCGGGGCGCGCTTCGTGATTCCCGCCGCATTCACCAGAATGTCGACCTTCCCAAAAGCGTCCAGGCAAGCTTTCAGGAGCCTCTCGAGCGAACCGCGATCGGCGACGTCGCAGGTCACGCGCAGCGAGCGCCGGCCCAACCCTTCAATCTCGTCAGCGAGAGCGTTTACCAGTTCCTGGCGTCGGGCGCTCGAGACCACATCCGCGCCGCCCTGCGCCAGCCCCAACGCAAGCGTCTTGCCAATGCCCGAACTCCCGCCTACGACCACCGCGACTTTACCTGACAGATCCAGTTGCTTGTATCCCATGGTTCCTCTTAATAATCTGACTAAGGGGACGGTCGCCCTCGGCTGTCGGGTCGCGCGAAGCTCGACAGCAAGCGCTGCCTACCAGTTAAACATCGTCCCATCGAGTTTCCGATTCACCGGCAAATACGCCCGCTCATAGGGAAACTTCTCGCCTAGCTTCTCGTCGTAATCCACGCCCAGGCCGGCCGCGTCCCCGGGATGCAAATAGCCAGCTTTGAACGAATAAGAATGCGGGAAGACTTCGTCCGTTTCACGCGTGTGCCGCATGTACTCCTGAATGCCGAAGTTGTTGACGGAAATATCGAAATGCAGAGCCGCCGCCATCGCTACAGGAGATAAATCCGTGGCTCCATGACTCCCAGTGCGCACATGGTAAATCTCTGCCAGCGCGGCAATTTTCTTCAGATGCGTCAACCCTCCGCTGTGTACCACCGTCATGCGGAGATAGTCGATCAACTGCTCCGTAATAAGAATGTTCGCATCCCACACGGAATTGAACACCTCTCCCACCGCCAGCGGCGTA
>DATGFC010000061.1:0-35203 GCA_035309485.1 Candidatus Sulfotelmatobacter sp. | reverse complement strand
ATTCCGAATCGCTTCCGGCGTGTAGCCACGGCGGCGCATGCCGGAGAGAGTAGGCATGCGTGGATCGTCCCAGCCCCGCACCGTTCCCCGCTCCACCAGTTGGCGCAGCTTGCGCTTCGACATCAGCGTGTAGGTCAGGCTAAGGCGGTCGAATTCAATCTGCTGCGAGGGAAAAATTCCCAGCTGCTCGATGAACCAGTTGTAGAGCGGTTGGTGATCGGCGAACTCGAGCGAGCACATCGAGTGCGTAACTTGTTCCAGCGAATCCGACTGCCCGTGCGCGTAGTCGTACATCGGGTAAATCGGCCATTTGTTCCCGGTGCGGTGATGCTCGGCGTGAAGAATCCGGTACATAACCGGGTCGCGCATGTTGAAGTTGGGCGAGCTCATGTCGATCTTCGCCCGCAGAACCCGCGAGCCATCAGGGAATTCGCCCGTCCGCATGCGCTCGAACAGGTTCAAGTTCTCTTCGACGGTCCGCTTGCGATATGGGCTGTCTTTGCCAGGCTCGGTCAACGTGCCGCGATGCTTGCGAATTTCCTCTGCCGAAAGATCATCCACGTAAGCCTTGCCATCTTTGATCAGCTTGATCGCCCACTCGTAGAGCTGGTCGAAATAATCTGAAGCGTAGAACAGGCCGTCCCAGTGGAAGCCCAGCCACTTCACGTCTTCCATGATCGAGTCGACGTACTCGACATCTTCCTTTTCGGGATTGGTGTCGTCGAAGCGCAAATTGGTGTGGCCGCCGAATTCGTCGGCGTATCCGAAATCAATGCAGATCGCCTTGGCGTGCCCGATGTGCAGATATCCATTGGGCTCGGGAGGAAAGCGGGTCTGCACGCGTCCGTTGTACTTGTTGGTCTTCAGGTCTTCGATGAAGCGGTCGCGTATGAAATTAGAAGGGCGCGACTCCGGAGCGGCGTCGACCGTCTCAGGTTCTGTGTTCGACGTTTTCATAATCTTTGATCTTATCGCAAAGGAAGATGCGCGAGGTCTTAGGGACGCTAGACACCCGCCGAGACGATTTGTCCGGGGGCGCCAACGGCCAGTCCTTTTCGGGCTAGATGTTTTCGATAGCGTACGTGGCGCCAGCGCGTCATCTCGACGAGCGGCTTCCACACGGGGTTCACGAGATCGTGCTTGATCAGCAAATGCCAGAAGCGGTTCGAACTGCTTATAGAGGTAGGACATCGCAAGATAGAGCGGGACCGCGGGCCACTGCTCGGGGCGGCGGCGCCAGATCGAGGCATGCGGGAACAGGCGCTGGTAGATCCAAGCATAGCCGCGCTCGAGTTCCTCGGGCGTCATGTGCTTCGGGCGGAAGACGGCGTGTCCCGTGTCGTAGAGGGTCCAATCGCGGTGGAGGATGCGGCCCTGCGCCTCCATCTGCCGAAAGAGCGGCGTAGCCGGATAGGGCGTAAGGATGTGGAACGTGGCGCACTCGAGGCGGTTTTCTTCAATCCATTCGGCCGTGCGTGCGAACACTTCCTTGCGGTCGTGATCGAAGCCCAGGACAAACGATCCGTTCACCTGGATCCCATAGTCGTGCAGGATGCGTACGCGGCGCGCGTAGTCGGAAGTCTTCGGGGTCTTCTTATGCGAGTCGGAGAGGTTGTCATCCGAGAGCGACTCGAAGCCGATGAACACCCCGGTGCATCCGGCAAGGGCCATGTTGCGGATCAGTTTGGGATCGTCGGTGACGTCGATGGTGACGGCGGCGCTCCAGATTCTATTCAGCGGACGAAGCGCGGCGCAGAGTTGATGCAGGTAGTCGCGGCGCGAGCCAAGATTGTTGTCGATGAATACCGCGTAGGGCTGGTCGTTTTCCAGAAACTCCGAAGCGACCTGCTGCGGATGCCGCATGCGGTAAGGCATTCGCAGGCCGTCGGTGGCGAGATAGCAGAAGCCGCAGCGGTTGTGGCACCCACGGGTAGCGATCAGGCTGGTCGTGGTAAGAAAGCTGCGGCGGGGAATGATCGAGCGCCTTGGCGGAGGATCATCGCAATAATCGTTCTCATACGTGGCCGCGTAGCGCGGCTGCAGCTTGCCTTGCTCAATATCGTGCAGGATGCGCGGCCAGAGTTGGACTCCATCGCCGAGCGCAAGGGCGTCCGCATGCGGCGCGCATTCTTCGGGGCAAGATAGAACGTGCAGGCCGCCGAGAATGACTTTCGACCCCCGCGCTCGATACCAGTCCGCAAGTTCAAACGCGCGCCGCGCAAAGGTCAGATGCACGGTGATCCCAACGACGTGAGGCATCGGCTCCCACGGCGGCCGGCCGTGTAGCAGATTTTCGTCCCAATATTTCACCCGCCAACGTGCCGGCGTAGTCGCGGCAAAACTCGATAGAGCAAGCGTCGGCGTGAGCACGTGCTTGCCGAAGCTGGCATTGGCGTCTTTGGGGTAGAACGGGTTGATGAGCAACGCGTAGCGCCGCTCGATGAATCCACGGGGCTCAGCTGGATCGAGCGTGGGTGCGTGGACCATCTCCGGTGGAATCCACCGCTTAGCTATGGGGACGAGGAAGGGTTCGTCAGAGGTAATCATGAATGTACTTTATATTACAAAGTACTTCATTTCAATGAAAACGCGGCGCCGAGCCACAGCGTCCGCCCGGGTCTCGACAAGTCCCGCGGGATGCCGGCGCTAAGCAAAAGATTGGGCGCCTCTCTCTGCTCTGGCTGAGGCGCCCGAACGAAAGACCTTATGAACCTTGCGGAAAGCGTCAGGGATGCGTGGGTTTGCTGGAATGCAAAATCGGCAATTGGATGTTAGATCGTGTCTTCTTCTATGCGTCCTCAGCGGTATCTCTCCGCGCCCTCTGCGGTAAGAAAAAGCTGACCGCAGAGAACGCTGAGGAGTCGCAGAGTCCGCAAAGAAGCCGAAGGTCAGAGCGCAAACGAAGGAGCGCGGAATTCTCAGGATACTCGGCTTGGGTCTAACTTCCGGATTGCGTGCCCAATCCTCTCGATCGTCTTCTCCTTACCTAACACCGCCAAAGTCTCGAACAGCGGCGGAGCATTCTTCCGCCCGCAGACTGCGACCCGGATCGGCTGAAACATCTGTCCAGCCTTGATGCCAAGTTCCTGGGAAGCGGCGCGCAAAGCTTGGTCCAGCGGATCGTGTTTGAATTCCACATTCGGCAGCACGGTTTGCGCTTTCTCGAGAACTTTCAGCGCCATCGCCGCATCTCCCTTTTGAGGGATGAGTTCGGCAGGGTCGTAGGCCGCCAATTGTTCGACGAAGAAAAAATCGGCGGCTGTGAGCACATCGCGCAACAACTTGATGCGTTCGCGAATCAACGGCGTAATCTGCAACATCGTTTCCGGACTGACGTTGAATCCCCCTTCGCGCACGATGGGCAGCAGGCGCTGGCTGAGATCTTCCACCGGCAGTCCCCGAATCGTTTCGGCATTCAGCCACACGGCTTTCGGATCGAACGTTTCCTCCGGTGTTGTGGCTGGCTCTTTAAAATTCACCACCGCATTCGCGCGATTGATGCCTTCGAGCGAGAACGCGTCGATCAATTCCTGGCGGCTCATCTGCTCGCGATCGTTCTTCGGCGACCACCCCAGCAGGCACAGGAAATTGATGAACGCCTCCGGCAAGAATCCTGCATCGCGATAGGTAGTCACGCTGACCACCGGCCCATGTCGCCGCTTGGACAGCTTGGTTCCATCGGGCGCGACCAGCAGCGGCAGATGTGCGAACTGCGGAGGCACGTAGCCGGCAGCTTCGAAGATCAGCACGTGCTTGAACGTGTTCGACAGATGGTCCTGCCCGCGAATGATATGGCTGATGCGCAGATCGGCATCGTCGGCGCACGAGGCCAGATGATAAGTCGGCATCCCGTCGGACCGCAGCAGGGCAAAATCTTCAATGTCCGCACCGGCCTTCACCTGCTCGCCGTATACCGCATCGCTGAAGCGCACTGTTGTCCCGCTCTCCCGCGGCACACGAAAGCGCAACGCGAACGGCTCTCCGGCCGCAGCGCGCCGGTCGCTCTCCTCGCGTGACAGCTCGCGCATTCCCGGATTAAAGAGCCAAGTCCCTTGCGCGCCCGACCTCTCGCTATCCCCGGTGTGGGCGGGAGTGAAATCACGATAGGCAAGGCCCTTCTGAAAAATAGTTTCGGCCATCTGCCGGTGGAGCGCGCCGCGCTTAGATTGCTTGTATTCCTCGTCCCACCCTAGGCCCAGCCACCTCAGTCCCTCAAAAATGGAGTTCACCGAGGCGTCGGTATTGCGCTCCACGTCGGTGTCATCGAGCCGCAAAATCATCGTCCCGCCCGTGCGTTGCGCGTATAACCAGTTGAAAATGAAGGTGCGGGCGCTTCCTACATGGAGAAATCCGGTGGGCGAGGGCGCAAATCGGACGCGTGGTTTATCCGCGGAGGACGTGGCTTCAGGCATAGGTCAGGCCGAACTTCCGATGGTACGGGTCGGCAAAAAGGCCCGTCAAGCCAGCCTGTCTCCGAACAGCATGCAACCTCCTGATTTCATTCAATCTCGAAGTGGAGGGATGTACTTAAATCCTGTTGAACTTTAAGCCTCTGATATGAAAGCATTGAACGAGTGCTTCCCGCCGAAAGTGAGTCAGCAAGCTGGGCCTGAGCTGCCTTCGACCCTATGAATAGTGTTGTCATCACAGCGGTGCTAGTTCCGGGATTCGTATCTGTCCTGCTGTTCCTGGTATTCACATACCTCCATGAACAGAGCCGGCAGCCCTATTTCCGCGCGTGGCAACTGGCCTGGGCTGCATACTCGCTGCATTACGTTCTCGACACCTTTCCTTCTTCTTCTTTAGCGTTCTTCGTCAGCCAGCTTTTTCTGGTCGCAATGGCGCTCTGCATCTTCGTCTCGACCCGCCTGATGCGCGGGCCCTCACAGTTCCGCTGGTATGACGCCGCGGTAGGAGCGGCGGGAGTGATCCTTGCGCTGCTTACTTTGCGCGGACACATTGTCAATGGCATGTTCCGCCCCGACGTGGAACCCGCCGTCCGCCTCGGCTTGGGACTGGCTGCCATTCTGCTCTACTGCTCCGCCGTCTTTTATCTGAACGGTCACAGGCGGGGATCGCTCGCCTTCCAGGTCCTCGCATTTGCCTTGGCGCTTTGGGGAGTCCTGCTGGGCGTGGGCCAGATTCAGAATCCGTGGATGGAAATGTTCGGCAGCGCCAGCCGTTTGTTCGGCCCGGTGCCGCAGATGCTGTTGGGCATCGCCATGGTCATGGTCCTGTTTGAGAACCAGCGCAATGCCGTGCAGGAAAACACGCTGGCTCTTTCGAGTCTGGGAGTCGATCCCGGCAAGCTCCTTTTTGCCGAGGACCTGAAGCCGAGCATGCAGGCTGCTCTTGAGCGCCTCCGCACCGCTTTGCCGATGGACTGTGCCGCAATCATGATTGGCGAACGCTGGCGCACGCTTCTGCCCTCGGTGCAGCACGGTTTTCCCGAGGGTTTCCTGCAGGCTCTGGAGCGAAGCGGCGCCGCCGACTACATCAGCCAGCTTGCCTACCGCAACAGCGGCATTTTCACCGTGCATGACCTGGCTCACATGAGCGAGCCGCTGGCCGTGGGACACCCGGGAACGTTCGCGGAGTTCAAACGCATTCTCATGGATGCCGAGGTTCGTCATTTAACCGCGGTGAACCTGCAGACGCGAGAGCACAATTTTGGAGTGATCCTGTTTCCTCATGTGGAGCGCAGGGCATTCGGCACGTCGGGTCCGCGGCTGATGGTGGGTTTGGCTCTGCAGCTTGGCCTCACACTGGAAAACTACGTGGTCACCCACGATGCGCATCGGCGGACCAAAGAATATGAACTCCTTACCGACATTGGAAAGGCGATCAGCTCCCGCCTCAATCAGGACGAGATCCTGCGCACCATTCAGGTCGAACTGGGACAGATCTTTGACACCAGTCACTTCTACATTGCCTTCCAGGAGCCGGACGAGATCCGTTTCGAGCTAGAGGTTCGCGACGACCGCGTGCTTCCCAAGCGCACCCGGGAAATTCGCAATGCTTTCACCGAATATGTCATTCGCACCGGCGAGCCTTTGCTGATCCGCTCGGACCTTGAGTCGGCACGCAAGAAGCTGGGCATTACGCATGTGCCCAAGCGGCCGGCGAAGTGCCTGATCGCTGCGCCGATTTTCATGGGCAACCGGGCCTCCGGAATCATGGTCGCAATGAATCCCGAGCGCGAATACGTCTTTGAGCAGCGCGATCTCGACGTCCTGGTCACCGCTGCAGGACAGGTCTCGGTCGCCGTGGAAAATGCCCGCCTGTTCGCGGAAGAACAACGCCGTTCCCGGCAATTGGCTTTCCTGAACAACGTTTCGCGCACCGCCATTTCCAGTGACGATCCCGTGCACATGCTCAGCCAGATCGCTGGCGAAATCCAGAAGAACTTCAGCTTCGATCACATCGGCATCGGCCTCCTCGATTACGGAACCAAGGAAGTCGAAATCAAGGCGGAAGCCGGCGTGACCGGCCATGCGACCGGCAGGCGTATTGCCCTGGGCTCCGGCATTCTGGGTAGGGTGGCCCGCACCGGCGAACGCGCTCTCGTGCAAAACGCGTTGCCCGGCAATCTAAGCGGAATTTTGCCGGACTCCCGCGCCATCCTCTGTATTCCGATCACCTATGGCGAATCGCTGCTGGGCGTGCTCAACATCGAAAGCCGCAACGAGAATGCATTTTCGCCCCAGGACGTGCTTATTCTCAACACGCTGGCCGATCTGCTGGCGACCGCTCTGCACAACGCATTCGTCTTCCAGAAATTGCAGCAGCAGTCGATCACCGACGGCCTGACCGGGATCAAGACGCGCCGCTTCTTCTGGGAAGCGCTATCGGCCGAGTGGAAGCGCGCCTCGCGTTCCGGGCGTCCCTTCTCGGTGGTGCTCATCGATCTCGACAAGTTCAAACAAGTCAACGACACCATGGGACACTTCGAGGGCGACCTGGTTTTGGCGCGCGTCGGACGCCTGCTCGAGCAGAAATCGCGGCAGTCGAACGTGGTTGCCCGCTATGGTGGAGACGAGTTCATTGTTCTCATGCCCGAAACCGGCGCCGAGCAGGCCCAGGTGCTGGCCGAGCGCTTGCGCCAATGGCTGGCCAGCGATCCTATGCTCAGCGAACACAGCATCACCGGCAGCTTCGGCGTGGCCTCGTTTCCCATGCACGGCTTCTCCATCGAAGACATCATTCGCGTCGCGGATGCCGGGATGTACGTTTCCAAGCGCTCCGGTGGTAACCTGGTCTCGACGGCGCAGGAATTCGTGGAAGGTCAGGATTTTGCCCGCCAGCGCCAGCAAATTTCTGCCTACATTGAAGGCTTTCTGCAACGCGAACGCACCGGGCCGGAGCAGCTTGAAGAGCTGACCTCAACTCTATTCAAGCTCTGCGGCGGTCCCGAGGATTGCAACGTCGGGCTGCTGAAAGAAGCCATTGAGTCTCTCAGCCGCGCGGCCGAATCGCGCGAGTTACAGACTGCCGGCCATGGGGATCTGGTCGCCCGTTACAGCGAAGTGATTGCGCGCGCGCTGGCGTTATCCCCGGAAGAAACCGCCGACCTCGTGTATGCCGCCCGAGTGCATGACGTGGGAAAGATTTTTGTTCCCGAGCATATCCTCAACAAGCCCGGGCCTCTGAGCGACGATGAATTTTTTCAGGTCAGAATGCACGCCCATGTCGGAGCGAAAATCGTTGGGATCATTCCGCACTCGGATCTAATGCGCGAAGCCATCGAGCACCATCATCAGCGCTTTGACGGCAGTGGCTACCCGGATGGCTTGCGGGGCGAGCAGATTCCGCTCTGGGCTCGGATCATCGGCCTGACGGACGCTTACGCCAACATGGTGACCGAGCAGTCGTTTGCCGCCGCGCGCACGCCCGACCAGGCACTCGACGAACTCTCCAAAATGAGCGGCACTCGCTTCGACGGAATGCTGGTCCGCCTGCTGCTACGCGGCCTCAAGTCCGAGCGGACCTCCTCAAATCCCCAAGTCTGAAAGAGAACCGAATCCCCATGGCAAAGTACGTGATTCAAAGCAAAAAAGGCGCACCCCCACAGGGCGCTTACTCTCAGGGGTGGCGCGCGGGCGACTTTCTCTTCGTCACCGGAACCGGACCCAGCGATCCCGCGACCGGCACGATCGTCGGCGACACCATTGAACAGCAGACCGAGCGGACCATCGATAACATCTCCGCCATCCTCGAGGCAGGCGGCGCTTCGCTGCAGGATGTGGTGAAGGTGACCGTCCATCTCAGCGACACCAGCCTGTTTGCCCGCTATAACGCCGTGTACGCCCGCCGCTTTTCGAAGCCTTATCCAGTGCGGACCACCGTGGGCAGCGATCTCGGCCACTCTCATGGCATGTTGATCGAAATCGATTGCATCGCCTACTTAGGCGGAAAGAAAAAAGCGCGGCAGCGCGCCTCAAAGAGAAAGGTGAGCCGCCGATAGCTGCTGCAGCAACGGTTCCTCGCGGCCCCGCGCCGAAACTTTCTCCACCGCCTCGATCTGGCCAGAGCGCACTCTCAGCGCGCAATCGAAATTGTTCACCGTGGGGCAAACATGTCGCGGAAGCAAGTAGAGTTCTTCCCCAGCGGCGGGGCCGGGCAGCTTTGAAGATTTCATGGGTAGATGTTCTTCGCTCGGTCCCAGCGGCGTGAGTTCCGGATGCCCGACGACAACGCACGTTGGCACGCCCGCGTCCGCGGAAACAGCTTTGTGCCCGGCATCGCACGTCACAATGCCCTCCTGCGGCCGGCTCACCACGCGCGTTACGACCAGCACTGCCGGTCTATAGCCATACTCCGGCGGTAATTGTGCGAGGCTGCTGGCATCGTGATAGACCACCGTTCCCGGCGAGCAGCGGTGAATGAATCCGCCCCGGCGAAATCCTTCGTACGCCAGGGAGCACGGAAATGTCGGCGTGCCTGCGGTGACCACTTCTGGTACCCGCATCCCGCTGCGCTCAATCTCGCCCACCAGTTCGAGCAAGCGGCCATATCCGGCCTGCGCCGCAACCGTGCGATCCCGCTCTTCCAGCGCGCCATACTGCCCGTCGTAGTAGTGCAGGCCGCGAAACTCCAGCCCCGCGTTCCGGATAGCGTTCGCCAGCGCGACCACTTTCTTCCCATCGCTCTGTTCCACCCCAGTCCGGTTCATGCCGGGATTGATGTCGATAAATATTCCTACGCGGCCACCGCGCCATTGACGGATCTGTTCTTCGTTCTCGGCCAGCGCCGAAATCCGAACACCGCGATGCTGATCGGCAATCTCCCGCACCCGCCGCGCATTCGCCGCCATAACCGGGTACGCCACCAGCACATCTTCTGCCCCGCTCTGCGTAGCCATCAGCAGTTCCAGCGTGGTGGCACATTTGAAATTCTTGACGCCGTGCTCGACGAGCATGCGCAGGGTATAGCCCAGCTTCGCCGTCTTGATGTGGACTCTCCAGCGGTCCGCGTCTCCGCCCAGCAAACGCAGGGTCTGGGCAATGTTGGAAGCGACCGCGTCCGAATAGACGATGAGCGCGGGAGTCAGCACGTCGCCGATTTCCGACACGGCGTACCGGCTGTCCCAGGGAAATTCCGTCAACATTTTCTGGGCTGGCATTGCGCCTTCGATCATAACGCTGCCACCCCGGTCACCGCCACGCCGCAGCGACCGCAAGCTGTGCGCGTATTGACCGCCTGCGCCGTCCAGAGTAGGCTCTGAATTCCTTTGCCATGAGCACTCCGCACCTTGAGCATTCCGAGGATTCCCGCCTGGTTCGCGGTCTCGGCTTGTGGTCAGCCATCGCGATCGTCGTTGGAGACACGATCGGCACCGGAGTCTTTCTGGTCTCAAGCGACATGGCCCGCGCCGTGGGCTCAGTCTGGCTCGTGGTTTCCGCGTGGATTCTCGGGTTGTTCATCGTCCTCCTCGGCGCTTTTTGCTACGCCGAACTCGGCGCGGCCTTCCCCAAAGCCGGAGGCCCTTACGTCTATCTCGGTCGCGGCCTCGGGCCTATGTGGGGATTTCTTTTTGGATGGATGAGCGCCTGGCTTGAGCGTCCGGTGGCCATGGCCGCTCTGGCCGCCGGGGTCGTGCGCTTCCTGGCATTCCTGTTCCCGGCGGTCGCTACGCCGCTGTTCTCATGGCACCTGGCGAGCTACCAGTTCACGTTCAACACCTCTCAACTACTCGCTGCCCTGATCGTCGTGCTCGCCACTGCTTTGAACTATTTCAGCGTTCAGATGAATGGCTCCATTCAGGTGCTGGTGACCTCGTTCAAGATTCTGGCGATTCTGATCATTATCGTGGGAGGCCTGCTGTTCGCCAGAAAGACCAGCATCGCGGCGGCGGCCCCGGCATCTCCTCTGGGTTGGAGCACGATCACGGCCCTGCTCACGGCTCTGGTTCCCACGATGTGGGCCTACAACGGCTTCAACGACCTCGGCGACCTGGGCGAAGAAATCATGCATCCGCAGAAAAACATCCCGCGCGCCATTCTGCTGGGCCTTCTCATAGTTGGAGGTCTCTACGTTGCCTCGAATGTCGTTTATTTCTACGTGCTGCCCTTCGCGCAGGTGGCAGCTTCCGCGCACGTCGCCTCCGATGTGGTGCGGACGTTCGCGGGCTCACGCGGAGCCGCGGGGCTCACCATTGCTATGGCTCTGTCTGCCCTGGGTGCCCTCCACGTCGTGATCATGACCGGGGCGCGCATTCCTTACGCCATGGCCCGCGACCGCGCCTTCTTCCGCTTCACGGAACGAATTCATCCCACATTTCACACGCCCAGCGGCTCGCTGATATTTCTCGGATCGGTTGCAACCGTCCTTGCCCTGACCGGAACCTTCGAAGAGCTTTACTCGCTATTCGTCTTTGCGGTCTGGATCTTCTTTGCGCTAGCGGCGATCGCGCTGCTGCGCCTGCGCCGTAAAGAGCCCGACTTGGTCCGCCCGTATCGCGCGTGGGGCTATCCGTGGACCCCGCTGATCTTCCTCATCGCCGCTCTGGCCCTCACCCTGAATCTGTGGATTGACCGCCCCGTCCGTTCCTCGCTCGGACTCGCCGTGATTCTGCTGGGCATTCCGTTCTTCCACTACTGGAAAAAGAAATCTGCTAAGCAGCAAAAGCCGTGAATCGTAGTTGTACTGCAAATTCTCAGCGTTCTCTGCGAATCCTCAGCGCCCTCTGTGGTTCAGGCTTTTTTCTTTCCTGAAGAGGGCGTATAAGCGGCAGAGCGCAGAAAACTCCCCAGCTTGCAATCGCGCCAGAGAATCGGGACACTAGTCAGCTATGTCCATACCCCTCTCTCTCTCAGGTAAGGTCGCACTCATCTCCGGCGGCTCGCGCGGCATCGGCGCCGCAACGGTCCGCATGTTTGCCGCCGCGGGCGCGAAGGTCGCGTTCAGCTATCGCAGCGCACGCTCCCAGGCCGAAGCTTTAGCCAAAGAATGCAGCGCGCATCGAGTCCCCTGTGACCTGAATCAACCCGACGCTGCTCGCGGACTCATCGCCGAGACCGTGAAGCATTTCGGGCGTCTCGACATCCTCGTCGCCAACCACGGCGTCTGGCCGGTCAAGGACGTGCCCATCGATCGCATGGCAGACGAACAATGGCACTCTACGCTGTCCATCAATCTCGACGGCGTGTTTGGCCTGGTCAAGCACGCGGTTGCGCAAATGAAAGCCCAGCCTCGCGGCAGCGGTCCCGCCGGGCACATCGTCCTCATCAGTTCCACCAGCGGACAGCGTGGCGAAGCGTTTCACTGCGACTATTCCGCCACCAAAGGCGCTCTCATCAGCATGACCAAGACTCTTGCAGCAGAATTAGCTCCAGATGGCATCTACGTGAATTGCGTCGCACCCGGCTGGGTAGACACGGAGATGAGTGCAGAGGCTCTCGCCGATCCCAAAAGCGGAGAAGAAATCCGCAGCACCATTCCCCTGGGACGCGTCGGCAAGCCGGAAGAAATCGCTGCTCCTGTGCTGTTTTTGTGCACAGAATACGCATCATTCATCACTGGTGAAATTTTCAACGTCAACGGCGGCGCGGTCTTATGCGGCTAGCATCCGCTTTCAGGCCATAAAAACCCCTCATCCCCAGTTTGCTTCTGGCAGATTTCCTGCATCCAAGCCAGTAGAGGAGCAAGCATTGCTGCGGGCAGAAATTCCACAAAAAACGCTACAATCGTAAGTGCGGCGCAATCCCCAAACGGAATGAAACAGTTTTTCCCCATCCTGGTGCTGGTGTGTTTAGCGTCAGCGCATAGCGCGGGCCAGGCTGCGGCCTCTGCCCCGCAGACGTCCACGACGCCGTCCCAGGCCGCGGCTTCTGCCTCCACCAAGTCTCCGATGAATCAAGAGGCTGACCAGAACGCCAATCAAGCCAAAAAGATTCTGGAAGACGCCATCCAGGCTCTCGGCGGGCAGACCTATCTGACCATCCGCGACCGCGAGCAGCAAGGCCGTGGCTACGGCTTCCACTCCGGCCGTCCCACCGGCAGCGGCGGCCTCTTCTGGAGCTTCTGGGAATTTCCCGACAAAGAGCGCGTAGAGCTCACCAAAGAGCGCGACATCGCCGAGCTCTACGTCGGCAACAAGGGATGGGAACTCACCTATAAAGGCGCGCGCCCCATCGAGCAGAAGGATCTCGACGACTACCTACGCCGGCGGAAGTTCTCCCTCGATACGATTCTGCGCACCTGGGTCAACGATCCGACGGTTGTGCTGCTGTTCGAAGGCAACGCCATCGCCGCCCAGCATCCGGCTCTTAAAGTGACTCTCGTGAATTCAAAAGACGAGAGCGTGACCGTGTTCTTCGACGTGGACACGCATCTTCCGGTCAAAAAGTCATTCGAGTGGCGCGACCCCGTCGACCGGCAGAAAAATCTGGAAGAGGAAGTCTATGAGAATTACCGCTCCGTCTCCGGCATCATGGCGCCCTACAACCTGACCCGCTACTTCAATGGTGACATGGCCAGCCAGCGCTTTCTCAACTCGGTGACCATCAATCAGGGGCTCGATCCTGCCATGTTCGATCCCAACTCCGGATACGATCCCAATAAGCCGGATAAAGACAAGAAGAACAAGGACAAGAAAAAGAAGAAGTAAGTCGTGATGCTGATCCAGGTTCGCTCTTGCCTCATGGCGCCAGTCGCACGGTAAACATAAACATTTTATTTATAAGTAGTTAGAAGGCGTCGCCGTGCTCCGGCCTACGAATCCCAAGGCCACGAACTGTGGCTTTTTTGCCACAGTCGGTTTTCTGGCTACCCCTGTAGCCTAGGAGTTCTCTAATATTGCCGTTCCCTCTTTGACCTACGAGCAAACAATCCGCTCCGCGGCAGAGTGCAGTGGTGTAGGTTTGCACAGCGGCGCACCCGTCTCGATGCGCATCGTGCCTGCCGCCTCGGGCACAGGCATTGTCTTCCGCCGCACCGACCTCGACGGGTTCGAAATCGAGGCCATCAGCCGCAACGTCGCCCGCGTCAGCTACGCCACCAGCTTGATGAAAAAGGGCGTTCTGATTTCCACGACCGAGCACGTGCTTTCGGCGTTTATCGGCCTGGGTATTGATAACGCCATCGTCGAGCTAGATAACCTCGAACTTCCCATCCTCGACGGCAGCGCTAAGCCCTTTGTCGACATGATTCGCAAAGCCGGTATCCGCAAGCAGCGCCGGGCGCGGAAATATCTGAAGATTCGCCGCGAAGTCGAGATGCGCGAGGGCGACAAGTTTATCGCCGTCTATCCTTCCGACAGCTACTCCGTCTCCTACTCCATCAATTTTCCGCATCCCCTGATCGGCAAAGAAACTTTCCAGGTGGAGTTGACCAACGGCAGCTATCTGAAGCATATTGCAGCGGCGCGCACCTTTGGTTCGCGGGAAGACGAGCAGGCCATGCGCAACATGGGATTGATCCGCGGCGCCTCTCGCGAGAATTGCATCGTGCTGACCCGCACCGGGATCGAGAATGGCCCCTTGCGCTTCCCCGACGAGTTTGTCCGCCACAAAGTGCTCGACCTGGTCGGCGATCTCGCACTCTTAGGGAAACAAGTATTGGGGAAAATCGTGGCCGACCGCGCCGGTCACGCCATGCATACCGCGCTGGTCTCGCGCATCCTCCGCGACAAGACGCTCTGGGAAGAAGTTCCGTTTCCAGCCGATGCCCCCGACCGCGAGGCCCAGTCCCGCTCCGAAGCCGCCGCCGGCTCCTCCTTATAGCGTAGACCGAGTAGCGCCGGCGTCCCCGCCGGCTGTCGTGGCGGCATCTTGCCGCCACCTCGCAGCCCAGCAACTCACGCATGAAGTTTTTAATTTGATCTAATCCGCCGGCTCGCAAATCCCCACGCTGGAGTCATTCCCATCCTCCGGCTGCTCTTGCAGCAGCCGCTCCAGTTCGGCCCGGGTTTCGCTGATTGCCGCCGCAGCAAACTTCCGCGCCGACTCCTGCCGCTCTTTCGACAGATCCTTCACCCGCATATTCAGTAGCGGAATGTCTTCTTCCAGCCAGCGCAGCGTTCTTTGTACTTTGGCAATGCGGTACTCGTTGGTCACGATTCACTTTCTCCTGACCTAAACAGCTTGCCATGATCGTACCGATGCGCAAGTTCCCAAGCAGATACTCCGTGTACAGATAAAACGACGCCCACAGATCAAAGAGAAGTCCTCTGTGAAACGCTGTGTCCTCTGTGGTTTATTCTTTGGGAAGACTAATGAGATTTGTCGCCGGGCTCAGATGTTGCGATCCGGTCTTTCGTTCCGGGAAATTCCTGCTCAATTCGCTGGTCGAGCCAGTGGTCGAGTTCCTGCTGGGAGCTCTTCGGAATGTGGTGAAAACGGAATCCTGCCAGCCCTTTCACGTCCGTCCACGCCACCTCGGCTTCGACTTCCATATGGATATCGCTCTGGGGCAGTGCGAACTTCAGCGTCGGTGTCGCGCCTTTGGGTAGCGCCTCGCGCAACATCACTGCAATCCCGCCTTCGCTGATATTGGTGCTGGTCGCATGCATTGTCTTTCCTTCCAGCACGACCCTGACCTGCATCGTCACGGGCTGGCGGAAATAGCGCCGCCGTTCTTTCAGCATGAAATTCAATGCCGCATGAAAGCAGCGCGAGGCATTCAGAGTGCTGATCGGTTTCTGCAAAACAAAGTTTGCGCCCATCCCGAAGGCTTCCTGGGTCGTCGTGCGTTTGCCGTTCAGGATCGCGAATGCAACCGAACTCTTATTACTGGGAGTATTCCTGATGCCCTGCAGTACGGCTAGCCCGCCATTCAGATCGTCGCAATCCACGATCACGGCGTCGAACTTATCCGAAATGAGAATGTCGGCGCCGGCCCGTGCTTCATGGCAGACCTCCACATCGATCGACATCTCTTCCAGCGTGGGCCGGATTACGCGCACCAAGTCCGGATCCTCGCTCAGGAGCAAAGATTCCAACGTCATAGTGCGATTCTAGGGGACAGTCGAGAACCCCCGATAGTGACCAAGGTGATGGACCCTCGGTCGCCAACAGCAGAGTTTCTTCTTGCGAGTCAATTACTTACGCAACTTCAGCCAGCGGAAACGAGCCTGCCGTTGTGCTGTCGCATCGCCCAGAGTACAACTAAACTTCATCGGCTCATGGCCAACGTCTTCTATTTATCGCTGGGATCGAATGTCGGAGACCGCAAGGGTCATTTGCTGCAGGCAATCGGTCGGCTGCGGGAGCATGGACTGTACGTTGCTCTCTCCTCGTTCTATGAAACCGAGCCGGTCGAGGTCACCGATCAGGCCTGGTTCCTGAATTGCGCCGTCGCGCTGGAAACCGGCGAAACTCCCGCGCAGCTGATGACCGACATACTTGCGATCGAGAAAGCGATGGGACGCCGGCGCCTCCAGAACAAAGGTCCGCGCACGATCGACATCGACATTCTTCTCTGCGGCGACGCCATCGTGAGCACGCCCGATCTGACGATTCCTCATCCAGCCATGGCCGAGCGCCGCTTTGTCCTCGATCCGCTTGCGGAAATCGCACCCGATGCTGTGCATCCCGTGCTGAAGAAAACCGTTCGGGAATTACTTGATGAATTGCCGCCCGGTCAGCAGGTTCGCCGCGTCCCTAGAGCAATGGGCAATGAGCGGTGAGTCGTGAGCGGTGAGTCGTGAGCTTTGCGATTTTTCATCGCTCTCTGCTCATCGCCCCTGCTCCCTAAGGAAGAATGATCCGGCTCCCGGCTTCCTGCGGCGTGACTACAGCCGATTCTTTTTCTGGGAACTGGGCGAAGAGGAATTCCACAAACGCGCGCGATTTCGGACGGCCCGAAGTTCTGCCATTGCCCAACCGCAGCAGAAATACGAGCGCCTTCAGCACCTCGGAATCCCGCAAGGTCGAGTAGCCGACGTGCTTGGTCTCCGCCTCGCGGTATTCCTTGACCATGTTCTCGACCTCGGCTGCCGCCCTCCGCTGCGAGTCGCTGGTCAAAGGCTGCTCGTAATGCAGTCCGGAGTTGATCCGCCGCTCGTAGCTTTTCGCCAGCATCGAAAGCACCGCGATCAAGTCCTGATCGTGCAGGCTGCGGTCGGCGCGCGCCGCCTTGGCGAGCGCATACGTCAGCCCCATCAGCAGGTGCTCTTTCTCGTACATGAACTGCTCGGAAACTTCGACCTGCAGAAACAGCGCGGCAGGATCGATCTGCTCGGCGGGCCGTGGCTTCTCATGCTCGCGCGCCTGGATGAGATAAGGGCAATCGCTCGGACAGTCGAGCGTCACCTCCCGCTGTTCGCCGCAACACTGCGGACAGATCCGCCCGTGCACCGCCGGGCAAAACCGCTTCTCCTTGCGGATTTCACAGATAACGCAGCTCAATCGCAGGCTCCTTCCAGCATTATTGCATTCCAAGTGCGTTCACCACGGAGGCACAGAGTCACGGAGAACTGATTTTTCTTCTCTCCTCATTCCTGATCGGAATTTTTCTTCCTCCGTGTCTCTGTGTCTCCGTGGTGAGCGAGTCTCCCCTGGTTACCACGTTGATACGCGTAAAAGGCCCATTTTGGCACCAGGATATGTGCGAAAGCCTGTAAAGACGGGCTTCTCCGCGCGGATGAATTAAAAAAACCCTGTAAAATAGCTGTTTTCCACAGGCTCATGGGTATAAGATTACCCGCGCTGGCATTCAACTGATTTTTAGAGGAGGAAGTATGGCTGCAGGTCTGACCAAAACTCAACTCATTCGGCAACTCGCCGAGAAGACTGAACTACCCAACAAAACCGCGGCGGCGTTTCTGGAGCACCTCGCTGACACCGCTATCAAAGAGACCAAGAAGAACGGCATCTTCGTCGTTCCCGGACTCGGCCGCCTGGTGAAAGCGCATCGCAAAGCCCGCGTGGGCCGCAATCCGCAGACCGGCGAGCCGATCCAGATCAAGGCCAAGACTGTCGTGAAGTTCCGCGTCGCCAAGGCCGCCAAAGACGCGATCGCTCCCAAAAAGTAGTTCTGCCTTTTTATCTCACTCGAAGGCCGGCCCGTGCCGGCCTTTGATTTTCTGATTGGAAACTGGAAATGTTCGCACCAGCCGCCTTCGGCTATCCGTTGGGCGCAATCCGACCAGTTTTCCGGCAATCCGAATCTGAGGCTCACATTGCTGAATTGGATCGTCATCGGCATCGGCGACATCACCAAACGCCGCGTCATTCCGGCCATTCAGGCGGAGTCCCGCAGCCGCCTCTATGGCTTCGTCACCAGCGATCCGGCAAAAGCCGCGCCTTATGGCGTGAAGAGTTGGCCCACACTCGACCAGGCGCTGAATGATCCAGACGTGCAGGCAGTGTACGTGGGCACGCCAGTATTCCTGCACGCGCCGCAGACCCTGCAATCCCTCCGCGCCGGCAAGCACGTGCTCTGCGAAAAACCCATGGCCATGAATGAAGCCGAAGCCCGGACCATGGTTCAGACCGCCGACGAAAGTGGCAAGGCGCTAGGGGTCGCCTATTACCGCCGCTGCTATCCCAAGGTCCAGCGCGCCAAAGAACTGCTCACAGCAGGCGCAATAGGCAAGCCCGTCTTCGCCGAACTCACCAACCACATGTGGTTCGACGGGACCGGCCATCGCGGTTGGCTGTTCGATCCCGCCAAAGCCGGAGGCGGACCGCTGTTCGACATCGCCTCGCACCGCATCGATGTCCTGAATTTTCTATTCGGCCAGCCGCAGCGCGTTACCGCCCAGCTTTCCAATGCCGTGCATCACTACGCTGTCGAAGACAACGCGACCGTAATGATCGAATACGCCGGCGCAGTCCGCGGAGTCGTCGACGTGCGCTGGAACTCGAAGATCGTCCGCGACGAATGCCGCATCCGCGGTACCGATGGGGAGATGGAAATGTCTCCTCTGAATGGTCCCGATCTGATCTATCCCGGCGGCCGCGAAAACTTACCGGTCCACTCCAACGTACACCTTCCGACGATTGCCAATTTTGTCGACGCCATCGAAGGCAAAGCCCCGTTGCTGGCCAGCGGCGCCTCTTCCTACTGGACCGACTGGATCACCGAACAAGCCGTCCGTTCAAACCAGACCAGCAGCGCCCCGAGACCGTAGCGCGATCCTAGCCCGCAACCGTAGCGCCGGCGTCCCGCCGGCTGTCGCGAGGGCGTCCTCGCCCTCGCTCCCGGAAGCATCCACACCCTAACGCATTCCACAGTACGCAATCTTCGCGTCGCCGGCTTCATCCTTATCCCCGCCGTCCGTCGAGACCCCAGACCCGTCCGGCGTCAGCCGCGAAAAAAATAACGAGGAGCAATAACAAAGGAAGCGTGTCCAGCCGCGACCCGAAATAGCGCCACAGTGGAACGCCGTGCCCCGGATCCCACCACGCGGCGAGAGTCAAATTCAGCAGAAACAGGATTCCGACAACGCACGCAGGACGCACCCACAATCCAATCAGCAGCGAGATCCCGATCAGCAGCTCGATCACCCCTACTGCGTATCCAAAGAACACCGCGTGCGGCAACACCAGCCCAGCCAGTACTGGACGGTAGAAACTGACCGCGCTGCTCGAGATGTAGTCGTGGAGATAATTCTGAAAGCCACCATGTGCGAATCCCGGCCCGGCGACCTTGTATTCCCCGAACAGCAGAAAGAAAACAGAGGTGGCGATGCGAACGGCGGCAATGGCCCTCTGCGAGGAGGCGGAGTGAGTCTCGGGCATGGATGGATGGGTAATCCTCTGTGTCCCTCTGTGTCCCCTGTGGTTAGGCGTTTGACGAGCGTACAGAGAGCCACCGGCAAGCGATTTATCCACCGGGCCCATCGTTCGACACATACTGCTCGAGCGATTCCAATTCCCGGCTCAAATCGTCCACCCGCCACTCCAGCAGATTCCGGATCGAAAGAATCCCCAACAGCTTCCCATTGTCATCGGCCACCGGAAGATGCCGGAAATGCTGTTCCAGCATAATACTCAGCGCTTCGCCGGCGCCCGTCTCGCGCGTCGCCATTTCCACCGGCGTGGTCATCAATTCGCGGATGGATGTCGCGTGCGGGTCGAGGCGGGTCAGCGACATCTTCCGCAACACATCGCGTTCGGTAAAAATTCCTGCAACCCGGTATTCGCTGTCCACCACTGCTACTGCCCCAACGTGGTGGTCGAGCATTTTATGGATGGCGTCGGCCACGGTCGCTTCAATATCCACAGCCGCAATCTCTCGGTCGCAAAGTTCCAGCACGCTCATAAACACCTCCTCCGGCTCGAGGTCCCCGAAACCGGATTCGACCGTCCTAAACTAGATTACGCATTATGCTCGCCAAGAAACGCTTGTCAAGACAATTTGCGGGAAGAGAGCCGCTGAAGGAAGATTTCTGCGCTGGAAGCTGCTCGCAGTTTCCCATACCGAAGACATAACATCGAATCCCGATCCTCACTTTGACCGGAACACCTGTCCATCCTTCATCACAAAATCGACATCCTCCAGCAACTTGATATCGTGCAGCGGATCGCCGTTGACCGCAATCACGTCCCCATATGCGCCCGGGGCAATCACCCCGATCTTACCTTCCATCTCCAGCATTACTGCTGCCCGTGAGGTCGCGCTCTGGATCGCGTCCATCGGCTGCATGCCGAACTCAACCATGCGAGTGAACTCCTGCGCGATCGGCTCCGTCCAGGGAATTCCGCCCATATCCGTGCCGAATACGATCTTCACTCCCGCCTTTATCGCCTTCTTGAATGACACTTCGTGTACCGACGCGCGCAGCCGGTCCCGCTGACCGCCCGGGGTGTCTGCCGGAGCCCAGTCGGTGTAGTAGACCGCCAGCGTGGGCACATACCAGGTGCCTTGCTTCAGCATCTGTGCGATTGCGGCATCGTCGAGATCGAGGCCGTGCTCAATCGAATCGCACCCGCCATCCAGGGCGCGATGCAGGCCGATCCCACCGTAGGCATGACAAGCGACCTTCTTTCCCCAGCTGTGCGTCTCGTCCACGATGGCCCGCAGTTCCTCGACCGTGAACGTCGGCTGCGAGACCAACTCCCCGTTCTTGCCTACCCATGAGCGATGCGTCATGTAAACCTTGATCCAATCCGCGCCTTTGTCGAGCTGTTCGCGCGCCGCCTTGCGTGCCTCCACAGGACCGTCGGCAATCTGCGCGCCCTTCGGCATGTCGAGTTCTGGCGCGTACCCTTCCAGCATGTATCCGCCAGTGCTGGAAATCGCGCGCGTTGAGACGAACAGCCGCGGTCCGGGAATATATCCGCCTTCAATCGCCTGCTTGATGCCGATATCGCCGTAGCCTGCGCCTTCGGTCTCGACATCGCGCAACGTCGTAAAGCCCTGCTCCAGCGCCCGCCGCGCCGCCACCCCGGCCCGCACTGCTCGCAACGCCAGCGGCGCATTCAGAATGTTGGCGTCGTACCCGCCTTTAGCGGGATCTTCTCCTTGCAGGAAAATGTGCGTGTGCGAATCGATAAGCCCTGGAAGAACGGTCTGCTTCGAAAGATCGATCACCGTCGCGCCGGCAGGAACCTTCGCGCTCGCCGCATCGGAAACGCTCTCGATCCGATTTCCTCGAACCACGATGATCTGGTCGTGCCGCGGCGTCGCGCCCTTCCCGTCAATCAATGTTCCCGCGCGAATCACGGTCACCGATTGTGCCGGCGGATTGGTCTGTTGCCCAAATGCGCTTATGACATAGAAGAGAGACACCACGCAGAGAAGACTCTTCACCTTAGCCTCCGTGGATGCTAACGGCTTGCCGGGATGATTTGGCGGCAAGGATTCTATACCCTGAGTCTAGTGGGGTGCCTAGAATGTCCCGGAAGGAGGCAGCGTGCCGTTGCGGGTGGCCACACATTCAGATGCTGAGACGATCACTATTCTGATCAATGCCGCCTTCCGGCGCGTGGAGTCGTTCCTGATCGACGGCAATCGCATCGACCTGCAGAGTGTTCAAGGATTGCTGGAGAAAGGAAAGTTCCTGGTCGTGGAGGAGAATGGGACCCTAGCCGCCTGTGTGTACGTCGAACCCAGGGGAGATCGAGCCTACCTCGGCTTGCTCGCGGTCAATCCTGATCGTCAGAACGCCGGGTTCGGTTCCATGTTGATGAAGGCGGCCGAGGACTACTCTCTCAACGCCGGCTGCCGCTTCATCGACCTGCAGATCGTCAACGTGCGTCAGGAACTGCCCAGCTTCTACCACCACCGCGGCTACGCCGAAACCGGCACCGCTCCATTCGTTCCGGGAATCACTCCCAAGGTGCCCTGCCATTTCGTGAAGATGTCGAAGGAATTGAAATAGCGGTTACGGCAGAATTGCATCCGCTTCAATCTCGACCAGAATCTCCGGCGAGATCAGCGCGCTTACCTGCACCATCGATGTTGCCGGACGAACCTCGCGAAAAAATTCTCCGTGCGCCTTCCCGATCTTCTCCCACTCGGCGATGTTGGTGACATACATGCGCGTGCGCACAACATCTTTCATCCCCGCTCCCGCCTTCTTGAGCGCGCTCTCAATGTTCTTCAAAGTCTGCACCGCCTGCGCGTACACGTCGCCGACGCCGACGATTTTTCCATCGGCTCCGGTCGCCGTCGTTCCCGAGACATGAATGTGCGAACCCACCTTCACCGCACGAGAGTAACCAACAATGGGCTCCCAGGTCGTCCCGCTCGAAATGTTCTGCCGCTGCATACACGCCCTCCGTAACTGCATTCTACAAGGCCTAATTGCCCCCCTGTGCGCCGGATTAGCAGCCGACCTTCTTCAGTGCCAGCAAAAATACAGCGAATTCCGCCTGCACCTCCTTTGCTGCACCCTCATGTTCTAACGTTTGTTGCGGACAACGCATTCAATTGCCATTCCCTTCTAACGAATCAGGAAAACGAATCATGCCGATAAACAAAAGTCACTTGCGTTCCCACAGCAAAGTGGGGTATCTACTCACGCAGGTAACTGAAACTCCGTGGTGGGAGCGGCGTTCAGGAGGCCACAAATGATTCCGGAATCGCATCCGTTGCAAGAGTTGTTCCAGGACTTGGTTGGACGTCACTATGCCGAGGAGATAGGCATCCGCGATCCGCAGATTGTCGCCTACGTCTCGCACCTGCTGGCCGAATTCTGCGAGTCCGATCAACTCTACAAGGTGCACGATGCATTCAACCGCCCGCTCTCCGACGTCGGAGAGATGCTGCTGGAGTCCGATCCCGTGTATGGCCCCGCCCCCTCGTTCGACCGTGAGCGCCAAGTGCGCAAGCATATCGGCGACTTCACCTTGTTTTTTGCTGGGATGTTCCCCGAAAGCATCAATCACTTCCGCCTGCGCCGTCAGCGCCTGGAAAATTTTGTGGAATGGGTCAAGGCTGGCAAGGAAAGTTATTACATCGTTTCCAAGTTCGAGCATTTCGAATATGCCAAGGTCGCCCCGCTGTTCGCCACCCTCTCGCAGAATTTCGAGCAGTGCGTCTACGGACTGAACATGGTCAAGAACGATCTCGAAGAGATGCAGCACCCAATCGTTCGCCGCACCGACGAAATGATCATGTAGCAACGTAGCGCGTACAAACGTAGCGCCGGCGTCCCGCCGGCTGTCGCGAGGGCATCTTGCCCTCGCACCCGGATCCCGGTACGAACCTCTCTAGCTGTCACCTCACTCGCGCCCGACTGACCCCTCGCCCGCATTACTCAACCGGTAGAAACTCAGCGCCGCATCGCCCTGGACCAGGTGCCGGAATCTTCTCAACGCCCCAAACTCCTCGCCCGGATCGAACTTCTTCTCATGCTCCGCAATCACCACCGACATCGCCCAGATCAGCGATGATTCGGCCAGCGCCTGCAAGCTTTCGGTATAAGCATTCTTCATTCTGTACGGCGGGTCGAGGAATACCACGTCCGCCGCCACCTTCTCCCGCCCCATCCGCCAGAAGGCCCGAGGCAGCTCGTCTTGCAGAATTTCAAATCCGTCCGCGATTCCCAGGCTCTGCAGGTTTCTCCGGATTGCCTCTACGGCAGCTTTCGAGCTCTCGACGAAATGCACTTTCCGCGCGCCTCGGCTCAAAGCTTCAATCCCCACAGCGCCCGTTCCCGCAAACAGATCGAGCCAGACGCTGCCCTCGAGCGCCGAGGGATTTCCCGCCGTGAGCACATTAAACAGCGTTTCGCGCAAACGGTCCGACGTCGGACGAATGTCCATTCCCCGCAGTGACTGCAGTGTCCGGCTTCGATATTTGCCCGCAATAACGCGCATGGCTCAACACTTCTGGTGCCGCCTTCATTCAATCTCTACATGTAGAATAAAAGTAACAGACCGTTATGCGAAGCTGGTCCATCCCGGCGGGACGCCTGTTTGGCGTGGATGTGCGCCTTCATCTCACTTTTCTGATTCTGCCGCTGTTTGTCTATTGGACCGAGTACGCCGCGCATCCGCAAAACGTAAACGGCGGCCGCGATCTCGTTTTGTGCGGCATCATTCTCGCTTGCGTTGCCGCTCATGAATGCGGGCACATGCTCGCCGCTCGCCGCTTTGGCCTGATTCCTAAGGCTGTCATCCTGCTGCCTCTCACCGGCGTCGCACTTTACGACGAATCCCGCGTCGAGAAGCAGCCCGCCTCTCTAGGATGGAAGCGTGAAGTTCGCCTCGCGCTGGTGGGACCGGTGGTTAACCTGGCGCTGGCGGGCATTGCCATCGCCGTGATCAGCGCCTCTGGACGCAACATCGAGTTGTGGAAGTGGCCTTTCCTGCGCGCCTCGAATCTGCCCGCTGCCGTAGTCTGGGCGAACCTCTATCTCGCCGTTCTAAACCTCATGCCCGCCTATCCTCTGGATGGCGGACGCATCCTGCGCGCCTTTATGTCGCGCCAGCTTGATCTGCCCACCGCCACCCGCCGCGTTGTTTCCATCAGCAGCGCGATTGCCCTGGTCCTGGTGTTTGCCGGCCTGTTCAGCGACAGCTGGCTGACCATGATCGGCGTCATCATTTTCTCCGCCGCTCAATTGGAAGAGCGCGCCCTGGTTTTCCAGTCGGTCCTCGACAATGTTCGCTTGGAAGAAGTCATGCTCACCGATTTCGCCACGCTCTCTCCGGCCGACACGCTGGAAGACGCGCTCGACAAGGCCGTTCATTCCCTGCAGGACGATTTTCCGGTTGTCCGTGGCAGCGACATGGTGGGAGTCATTTCCAGGCAGCGCATCCTCGACGCTCTCCGCGCCGAAGGCAACGGCTATGTCCAGGCCGTAATGAACAAGATTTTCGACGTCTCGCTGCGCAACGACTCGCTGGGATCGGCCTTCCGCAAACTCACCGCTCGCAGTTCCAGCATCATTCCAGTAGTCGAAGATCAGCGCCTGATCGGCATAGTCACGCTGCAGAACCTGATGCACTCGATGGCGCTTCTAGCCGAAAGCCGCAAACTCCGCCGCGAAGAAACCGAACCCTAAAATCATTGCAGATTGAAGATTTGAGATTTCAGATTGCAAATCTGAGATTCGCTGAATCGTTTTTCAATCTGCAATCTAAAATCTGCAATCCTAGTGCCGCCCTAGAACAATCTCACCGCCTTAGCCGTCTGCACCGCCGCAATCCCCCTCAACTTCGTTAGCACCGCGTCAGTCACCTGTCCATCCACGTGCACGACAGCAATCGCCTCACGCGGCTGATCCGCAATCTCCGCACTTCTTCGTCCCAGCGAGAAATCCGCAATATTGATCGACTCTTCGCCCAGAATCGTCCCCACTTTCCCAATCACGCCCGGCACGTCGCGATTCCGCAGATAAATCAGGTTCCGCTCTAGCGGAGCCTCCACGTCAATTCCATCCACATGCAGCAACCGTGGAGCCTCTCCATGCAATACCGCGCCCTTCACCATGTGCTCTTCCCCTGCGGTCTTCAGGAAAATCGAGAGCACGCTACCCGCCCCCCCGGTCGAAGCCTTCGCCTTATGCGACTCCAGCACGCGCAGCCCGCGGTCGTGCGCGATCGTGGCCGCATTCACCAGGTTCGCCTTCTCCTCCAGCGCCTGGTTCAGGATGCCCTTGATCGCCCCGTTGCGAATCAGCTCCGTCTTCCATTCGGCAATGTGCCCGCTGTAGCGGATGGAAATTTCCTCCAGCGACCCTTCCGAGACCTGCGCCAGAAACGCTCCCATCCGCTCGGCCAGCACGATGTACGGCTGCATCGCCGCATACTCTTCCGCGGATACCGAAGGCACATTCACCGCGTTCTGAATCACGCCGTGCTTCAGATATTCCTTGACCTGCTGCGCAATCTGCACGCCCACCGCTTCCTGCGCCTCGGCCGTCGATCCGCCGACATGCGGCGTGAGCACAATATTCGACAACGCCAGCAGCGGAGAGTTCTTTGGAGGCTCCTCCGCAAACACGTCAATTGCTGCCCCTGCGACTTGCCCGCTCTCCAAAGCCCGCGCCAGATCCGCCTCATTCACTAGCTCGCCCCTCGCGCAGTTCACCAGCCGTACGCCTTTCTTCATCTTCGCGATCGACGCCTCGTTGATCATGCCTGTCGTCTGCGGCGTCAGCCCCACATGCAGGGTGATGTAATCCGCTGTCGCATAAACGTCTTCCAGCCCGGCCAGACGGATACTTTGCTCCTTCGCCACGGCCACCGACACAAACGGATCGTGCCCGATCAATTCCATGCCGAACGCCCGGGCCCGCCGCGCCACTTCCATCCCGATCCGCCCCAGCCCGATGATGCCAAGAGTCTTCCCACGCAGCTCGGTCCCTTGCAAGGATTTCTTCTCCCATTTGCCCGCATGCATCAGCGCATCGGCGCGGCACAAGTGACGCGCCATCGCCAGCATCATTCCGAGTGTTTGCTCGGCGACCGCGACCGCGTTAGCGCCGGGCGTATTCATCACCGCGATGCCTTTGTGCGTGGCCGCTTCCAGATCGATGTTGTCCACGCCCACGCCCGCACGCCCAATCACCCGCAGCTTGTGCGCATGCTCCAGCAGCTGGGCATCGGCCTGCACTGCCGACCGCACGATCAGAGCATCTGCCGTCTCAAGATGCTCTGACAGCTTCCCGTCGAGCTGATCGGCGGTAAGCACAGTCCACCCCGGCTCCTGCAGCTGCGCCACCGCCGACGCGGAAATTTTTTCCGCCACAATAATTTTCACGAGGCTCCGAACCCTTCTTTCTTTTGACTTCTTGGAGACATTGCAAATTGGCAAGACGTTGACAGGAAAATGACGGCGCCCTGACACCTTCTCTGCCGGTGCATTCTTACACTCTTCTCATACGGGCCACCGCCCGGGGAGACACGATGAACACCGCAAAAACATTCTTTCTGGTATCGCTTCTGGCCGCCGCTCTGGGATGCGGCTACTCCAAACCCAAAACGACGATGCCTGCCATAGCATCGCTGAATCCACCCAGCACCGCCGCCGGAAGCGGACAGTTTCAATTGGAAGTCGATGGCTCCAACTTCGCCAGCGGCGCGGTCATCAACTTTAACGGCACGCCCGAAGCGACGACGGTCGTGACCTCCACGAAACTCGAAGCCACAATCCCTGCCTCCGCGATCTCCAGCGCCGGAACCGCGGTCGTCACTGTAACCAATCCCGGAGCTGGCGGTATTTACGGCGGCATGGGAGCGGTCACTTCCGCGCCCATGAATTTCATGATCAATTAGCGGCCGCTGCAGACCAGGTGGGGACAGCCGGCGTCGGCTGTCCGCCGCGCGCAGCCCGGCCTATACCGCGGACGCGACCGCCTCAGTACTTCGCGCATACACTTCCTGCGCCGCCCGCACCGCGGCGCCATACTCGACCCTCTTATCGGTCACTCTCGCCAGCACATGCTCCAGGGCGCCCAGAATGCCGACCGTATCGAGATAATCGTAGTAGCCAATGTGCGCGATGCGAAACAGCTGACCTTTCATCTCGCCCTGACCGTTGGCCACGACCGCATCGAACGATTCGCGGAATTCCTTCACAATCTTTCCGGAGTCGATCCCATCCGGCGCCGTGATCGCGGTTAGCGCCGCCGCCGGACTCGACGCGTACAACTTCAGCCCCAGCGCCTTCGCCCCTGCTCGCGTCATCTCCGCGCAGAGTTCCGCATTATTGACCAACTCCTCGCGTCCTTTCGCCAGATCGCCTTTGCCCATCGCGCGCACGAATTGCAGCGCCGCATCCAGCGCGGCAAACAGCGAAGTTGCCGGCGTATACGCCGTCTCGCCCTTCGCCGCCGACTTCCTTTCTTTGCGGAGATCGAAGTAATACCGCGGAGAGGTCGTCGTCTCCATGCGCTTCCACGCCCGCTCGCTCACCGCGCAATATCCCAGTCCCGGCGGCATCATCAGGGCCTTCTGCGATCCGCCGATGATCACATCCACGCCCCAGCCGTCCACATCGAGATGCGTCGTGCCCAGCCCCGTGATCGCGTCCACCACCAGCAGCGTGTCCTCGCCCTGCGCGCGCACGATTTTCGCGATCCCCTCGATATCATGGCGCGCCCCGGTGGAACTCTCGGTCGCCTGCACGAACACAGCTCGCACATCGCGGGTCACCTTGCTTCGAATTTCCTCGAGCGAAAATGTCTGGCCGTAAGGACGGCTGAGCACCTCCACACTGCATCCGAATGCCTTGGCCAGTCCGGTCCAGCGCTCTCCGAACTTGCCCGCTGTGAGAACCAGCACCTTGTCTCCCGGCGACGTCAGGTTCGACACCGATGCTTCCATCACGCCCGTGCCCGAGCAAGCGAGCACCAGCACATCATTCTTCGTGCCGACGAATTCCTTCATGTCGGCCAGCACGCGCTGAAACAGCGCCTTGAAGTCCGCCGTCCGATGATGCGCCGTAAACGCAGCCATCGCCGTCTGCGCCGCCGGCAACAGCGGCGTCGGCCCCGGAGTAAAAAGACGATTCTTATGCAACATGGCAGAGTCCTTATGAGTAGGAATAGCTCACTAGTTTACCGGAACCCCCCGCTCGATGGAGAGTCTCATCACCACGGAGGCACAGAGACACGGAGGAATTGCCCTGGTTGTTATTTTTTGTTTTCTCCGTGCCTCCGTGTCTCCGTGGTGAAATGGCGGCCCTTGCCATCTATAATCCCCACATGCCCCTAGTCGACCAGATCCAAAAAGACATCGTCACCGCCATGAAGGCCAAAGACGAAGCCCGCCTCTCCTGCCTGCGCATGGTCAAGAGCGCGCTGCAACTCAAGGCCGTCGAGAAAATGTCGCCGCTCGACGACAAGGAATCGCAGGCGGTCCTCTCCACGCTCATCAAGCAGCGCAAAGACTCGATCGAGCAATTCACCAAGGGCGGACGCCAGGAGATGGCCGACAAGGAAGCCGCCGAAATCACCGTGATCGAAAGTTACTTACCGAAAGCGGCCAGCGAGTCCGACATCGCCGCCGGCGTGAAAGCCACGATCGCTGAGATGGGCTCGCCCACCATGAAAGACATGGGCACAGTAATGAAGAATGCCATGGCAAAGTTCGCCGCGTCCGGGACCCGCGTGGATGGGAAAGTGGTCAGCGATATGGTGAAGAAAGAATTGGCAGGGAAGTAGCGAAATCAATGTGGGGACAGCCGCCCCGACTGTCCGGTCGAGCGCAGCTCGACATCGAAGAACTCGATGGGAGTAACGGTTCATTTCGAAGGCAGGTTGAAGAGTGCCGAAGCCCTTTCAAGTCTCGCCCTTCGTATTGAAGAGATAGGCCGTGCCGAGACTCTGCTCACCGAAAGATTTGAAAATTCTCAGGCGAAACTTGGCAGAGTGCGCGACGAACGGCCATGGGATTATGTTGGGCCAAGCAAAGGCATTCTGCTTTACTTACATGACGATTGTGATCCCCTTCGTCTTGAATTTGACCGAGAGCTATATGTTCAGGAGTGGGTGAAAACACAGTTTGCGGGTGTTGACACCCATATTCGTCTGATCCAAATCCTCCGAGATATTGAGGGGTTCTTCCAGACCCTTGCCGTCAACGACGAGGGAGAGTATTGGGAAAGTGAAAACAGGGAGGCGCTGGCAAAGCACATCCGACGTTGCAACGAAGTGATCGCTGAATTCGCAGCGAAAAATCCCCACGCTCAAGTCAAAGTGAAAGATCCTAACGGAAGGCTGATAGATCTCATCGAATAGAACGGCGGCTACTTCTCCCTCTGCCACTCCCTGTATACCTCGCTCTTTGATACCCCTCTCTCCTTCGCCACCTTCTTCAGTGCGGCCTTCTGATCGACCTTCTCCTCCGTCATGATCTGCTCAATTCTCCGCCGCACGCTCACCTTGCCTGTGGGGACAGCCGCCAACGGCTGTCCGGTGGAGCGCAGCTCCGCACCTTCCTCTTCCGCTTTCCCGATCAGCAGCGTGATCTCACCCTTCACCGCCGCGCGCGCCTTCAAATTCTCCCGCACTTCGCTCGCGCGCCCGCGCAAAAACTCTTCGTGAATCTTCGTCACCTCGCGCGCCACCACCACATGCCGCGCGCCTCCCATAACTTCGCAGACGTCTTCGAGCGCTTCGACAATCCGGTGCGGAGCCTCATAAAAAACCTGTGTCCGGGGAGAACTCTTCACCGCCTCCAGCGTGGCCCGCCGCTCCCCGCGTTTTGCCGGCAAGAATCCGCTGAAGCGAAACGAATCCGTAGGCAGGCCGCTGGCCACCAGCGCCGCCAGAAACGCCGACGCCCCCGGCACCGGCACCACCGGCACATGATGCCTTATCGCCAGCGTGATCAGCCGGTACCCCGGATCGGAAATCCCCGGCATACCCGCGTCGGTCACCAGCGCCACGCTCGCACCCTCCTGCATCTCCTTCACCAGCTCCGCCGAACGCGTCATCTCGTTGTGCTCGTGATAGCTGGTCGTCCGCGTGCCGATCGCATAATGATTCAGGAGTTTCTGCGTCTGCCGGGTATCCTCGCAGGCAATCACGTCCACTTCCTTCAGCACGCGCAGCGCCCGCAGCGTGATGTCCTCCAGATTCCCAATCGGAGTCGCCACCAAATACAGCGCCGGCCTCGCCACCGATTCCTCATTCGCCATGGCCGGAGTCTACCACCGTGCTTGATTGCAGATCAGAACGCAGAAGTAAGATTTGAGAATGCAGAAGTAAGATTTCAGAATGCAGATTTCAGATTTCAGATTCAAAAGCGCCTCATCCAAAGCAGCGGTGCTCCCCACGACAATTCTGCAATCTAAAATCTGCATTCTGCATTCTGAAATCTGCAATCTGAAATTTCCCTCACACCGCCCTCAGCACAATCACGCTGGCGTCGTCCTGGAACTGCCCACCGCAATGCCGCGACGCGCCTTCCATCACCGACGCCATCAAATCGCTAGCGCCCGCATTATCATTCTCCCGGACTATCCGCACCACGCGCTCTTCGCCAAACGCTTGCTGGTCTCGATCACAAGCCTCGACCAGCCCGTCGGTGAACACCAGCAACCGGTCGCCGCTCTGCATCTTCAGATCGCTCTGCTGGTACCGCCAGCAGGGAAATTGTCCCAGCACCGCTCCCGCGGCATCCAGTTCCACCGTCGCCCCGCGCTCTGGAATCAGCAGCGGCGGATTATGACCCGCATTGCAATACGTAAGCTTGCCGTTGTTGTCCAGTACGCCATAAAAAAATGAAATGAATTTTCCCGTCGGCATCAGGTCGCATAAAATGCGATTCAAGCGCTGGCACAGTTCGCTGGGCGCCAGCCGTTGGGCGATCAGCGGCTTCAGCGCCGCCTGCAGGCTCGACATCAGCAGCGCCGCCGGCAGACCCTTGCCCGCCACGTCGGCGATGCAGATTGCCGTCTGCTGCTCCCCAATCCGCGCCACGTTGTAATAATCGCCGCCCACAAAACGCAGCGGCTGCGTCATGGCCGCGACCTCGTATCCTTCAATTTCAGGAAGCCGCTTGGGCAGCAGCCGTTGCTGGATATCCCGCGCCTCGTCCAATTCTTCTTCGCGTTCCCGTTGTCTCCGCCGCTGCTCCCGCGCCTGCCCCAGCTGCTTCTGCAATTTCTCCAGAAGATGCCGGTTCTCCCACGGCTTCTCCACAAAATCGGACGCGCCCCGCCGCATCGCTTCCACCGCCAGGTCCACGCTGCCCCATGCCGTCATCACCAGCACCGGCAGCAGATTGTCCATCGCGCGGATTTGCGAAACAAGCTGCAGCCCTTCTTCGCCAGACGCGTTTCCCCGCGTGTAGTTCAGGTCCATCAGCACGGCGTCAAATGTGCTCGACTCCAGCGCTCGCAGCACGCGCGCCGGATGACTTACCGTCTCCGTCGAAAAGCCGCAGCCTTTCAACAACATTTCCAGCGCATCCGCGATGTGCGCCTGATCGTCGGCAATCAGCACTCTTCCGGTCATGGCCGGTACTTCGGCGCATTGCTCCTGCATGGCTACGGCTCCCATGCGTCGAAGAAAGGCACGCCGCGGGCCAAACGCCAATGCATGTAGGTTGCTGATTTTCCGGGAATCGCTCGACGTTATGTTATGGCGCGCGGGATTGCACCTGTGCGCCCGTGGAATCCCCTGTCCGCAAATGGACAAGGGACAAAACAGGCCCTCAGTGCGCCATGTCCTTCACGTGGGTCGCGATGTACCACGTGTTCCCGAACGCATCTTTCACTGCGGCGACGCGATCGCCATAGGGCTGGTCCGCCGGTTCCTCCATCCGTTTCGCTCCCGCTGCCAGCGCCGTCCGATACACGGCATCCACGTTCGGCACATAAAGGTAGAACATCGATTTCATCGGCTGATACGCCCCATGAGCCTCGCCCATCTCCAGGTGGGCGTCGCCAATGGCAATGGTCATGTGATGAACCACGCCAGCCTCATCGGTATAGCGGCCCAGATCCTGAGCACCGAAGGCGCGCTTTAAAAATTGGAACACTGGCTCAGC
This sequence comes from Candidatus Sulfotelmatobacter sp., assembly GCA_035309485.1. Classification (GTDB taxonomy): domain Bacteria; phylum Acidobacteriota; class Terriglobia; order Terriglobales; family Acidobacteriaceae; genus Sulfotelmatobacter. The sequence goes on along the minus strand of DATGFC010000061.1, from coordinate 2,864 downwards.
CCGCAACGGATGCAGATAAGGCTGAATCGTCGGCGCACCCTGCGACCTGTAATCCTCGCCGAGGAACCGCGCGATATACCAATGATTCCCGGCAGCATCCACCACGCTCGCGGTTCGCTCGCCGTACTCCTGGTCGGCCGGCGCCATCAGCGACGTACCGCCCGCCTCCAGCGCTTTCTTGTATGTCGCATCGCAGTCGCGCACGTAAACGTGGAATGCGCCCAGCATCGGCTCGCCTTTCCACGACAGTCCTTCGCCGCCACCGCCGATCATCAACATCGAATCTTCCACTCGCACTTCGCAGTGATAACCGCCCGCCGAGCCCACCGCGCGGAACGTCTCTTCTCCGCCAAACGTTTTCTTCACGAAATCAATCACGCTGTTGGCGTCGGCCGCGACCAGATAAGGCGTCACCGTGCGGTATCCCGCCGGAACCGGACTCACCGCGGGGCCTTTATCTTTCTTCATCTGCCCGCTCTCGGGCCCTTCCGTCATCCCCTTCATCCGGCGGTGCATCTCTTGCACCGACATCTCTTCCTTCACCGTGAACGCGTTCCACCGATAGCCGAACGGATCGGCAAGCGTCACATCCCGATGTCCGTAGAACTGATCCTTGGGAGGAAGAATGACCTTCATCCCTGCTTCCACGGCGTGCTCCGTGAAGGCATCCACGTCGTCGACGCGCAGGGACATGGACACCGGCGAATTTCCCAGCGTCTCAGCGCTGAAGCGTCCGCCTTCCGGCCACTCGCCCGTAATATTGATAGTCGAGTCGCCAATGACCAACTCGGCGGCGGGAATGGAATCTCCCACCTGGAATCGGAATTTTTCTTTCGCGCCCAAAGCGCGCTGGTAGAACTCAATCGCTTTGGCGGGATCGCGAAATGCCAGTCTCGGAGTTGCAGACATACGCACGGCAGTCACGGGCTCAGCAACAGTAGACATACGTTTTTTCCCTTCGAATTCAGATTTCAATCGTGCCTTGAACGTCGCACTCGGCAGATTGCGCAATTCCGCCGCGATGCGCACCAGAGGCTCAATGTCGGCTTCCGACTTCGGCACCCGTCCGTCGTTCCGCGCCAGCATCTTCTCGAGCGCCGTGTTCAGCTGCTCGATCTTCTTCTGTCCGCCATTCCGTGGATTTAGAGAGCGCTTAGGCATCGGCACCCTCCATGCGCGCGCGCAACGCAGTCAGCGCGCGAAACTGCAGCTGCTTGACCGCCCCTTCACTCTTGCGAATCTCCCGCGCCACTTCTTTAATGCTCTTCTGCTCGGCAAAACGCAGCACCACCACCCGCCGCTGCTCCACGGGCAGGGAATCCACCAGGCGGAACAATGTCGCCCGCCATTCCACTTCCTCGATCTCCGCCGGACTGGCTTGGGCCGACTGGACCGCAGTTTCGTCGGCGACCTCCCGCCCCGACCGCTGCCAGCGATCCGAAATCAGGTTCGCCGCGATCCGGAACAACCACGCCGCAAACGGAATCCCCCGCCACTCGAATCGCTTCAGGTTCGCCAGCGCCTGGTGAAATACCTCGGCCGTTAAATCTTCCGTTTCCGCCCGGTCCCGCACGCGTTTCACGATATAGGCGTAGACCCGTTCGAAATTGCTTTCGTAAAGCTCGGCAAAGCGGGCGGGATCCTTCTGCGCAGCCTCGATCAGAAGCCGCTCGTCCGCTTCTTTCTTCAGAGCCTTCAACGAATTCTCCGCCGCTCCCTGTCTACACTAGGCTAAACGCCGCTGCCGCTCAAAAGGTTACGCCGGCAAAAATATCAGATTCCCCATTACGCAGATTACATCCGGCATGCCTTTCTGCATCAAAGCTGTGGCATTCGGCAAAATACGGCCTGCAATGTATTGCCGTCTGTGAGACTTAGGGAGTAGAAGCAGAGTTCAAATCAACGATCGGAGCAAATAACGATGCAAGCCGTCACCGGAGTATACGAAACCAGAGAAGCGGCAGAGTGCGCCTTGCGCGAAGTTCGTAACACCGGCATCCCCGCCGACAAGATCACCCTGCTGGTTCCGGGCAGCGTGGATCAGGTCGAAAAGGAAGTGCAGTCCCTTCCCGCCGATGCCAGCGAACAACCCGGCATGGGCAATGCCGTCGGCGCGCTGCTCGGTGGCGGCGTCGGACTCACCGGCGGAGCCATGCTCATGGCCCTCGTTCCCGGGATCGGTCCTGTCACCGCCCTCGGCCTCCTCGGCGCAGGCATTCTCGGAGCGGCCGGCGCCGCCGTTGGCGGCACGGTGGCCGGCAAGATGGAAAAGGCGACCTACGAGGGCATTCCTGAGGACGAAATCTTCATCTACGAAGACGCCCTGCGCAAGGGCCGCAGCGTAGTGGTCGCGCTTACCGACGATGTGCCGTCCGCCTCGATCGTTCGTGACGCCCTTAAGAAGTGCGGCGCCGAATCCATCGACGCGGCCCGCGAACACTGGTGGACCGGTTTGCGCAGCGCCGAAAAGAGCCACTACACGGCTACCGGCGGAAACTTCGATGATGGGGAGAAGTTTTATCGCCTCGGCTTCGAAGCCGCCCTCCACGCCCGCACCCGCTGCATGGAATTCGATCAGGTATCCGCCGAGATGGATGCCGCTCTGGAAGAAGTCCAGCGTCGCCACCCCGGCGCGAACGTCGAAGAGCCCTTCACCCGCGGCTACCAGCGCGGCCGCGAATACTACCAGCACCTCTGCGACGAATCCAACAAGGCCGCCTAAATCAGGGGCTAGGTGTGATCTTTCAACACGTTGTTCCTTAGAAGTGAATAGTCCATTCAACTCAAACCGGAGAAGCTGAAGGTGCGAACCAATCCGCTTCTTGGGGAGAGAGACGAATGGACCTCCATCAGAATGCCCGACT
>DATGFC010000060.1:0-30135 GCA_035309485.1 Candidatus Sulfotelmatobacter sp. | reverse complement strand
AGTTCCTGACCCGAACGATTCAAAGCGAGCCCCGGTTGGAAACGCGCAAACCATCCACTAGAGCGAAATGGCGCTCTTCTCGGAGTGCTCGCTCTCGTGTGCTCAAAAGTGCTTGACATAGGCCGACATTGTTAGAGATCGGGATTTTGCTGGAAACTCACAACAGTACTTGAACCGCGGTTTCAGGTATGCTGTACTTCCCCTATGGCTGATGAGAAAAAGGGCAGCAAGGACATCATTCTGTGGATCATCACGGTGGCCTTGATCGCTCTAGCGATTTTCTTGTACAAACGATAGCAAGAATCACTTTGGGACACGATTTTCCCTCGCGCCACGTCGCCACTGGCTGAACCAGTGCGTGCCTGCTTTTCTCCGTACGGCAAATCCATTTTGACCAGCCCGGAACTTAGACCAAACTTCTCTTCCCTTCACCAGCAGAAGCCCGCGTGAACGATGTTGCAAGAACCTGCGCAGTTGACACCATGAACGAAGCTAATCAAAATTGATCCAATCTTTTGCTCCCCCTGCGCCCAAGCGAGTCGTGGGACTCCGGGCTTTAAAGAGTTTTTGTTCCTTTGTTCCTGTTCGACAACGCACTTGCATCGTGACCCTAAAGGAGAATCGATAAGCATGAAGCAACGATTTAGTGTGCTCAGCCTCTTGGCTGCGCTTGCCGTGGTGACCTGTATTTCAGGCGCCACATTTGCCCAGGACACTATGCCGGCACGCCCGATGTACGAGCGTCTTAGGCCGACTCTGCGAAATGACATCAAAGCGCCAGCTACGCCCTTGACGACCTGGAACGGAAGCTTCGTATACAACAATCACACCTACAGCTACAACATGGTGGGAACAGATCCTTCCACCGGTTCGTCCACCACAATTCCAGTATTCCTGATTCCGGTCAAACTGTCGTATGTGACGTCGACGGGCACCACCGTATTCAGCCCCGCCACCAAATTGTCCAACGGACGCACGGTAGCGCAGAACACACTCGTATCACCGATCTTCAGGACGATGGACTTCACCTCGGGCGGAACCGACCTGGGCGTAACGCAGTACATTGATGCCTTCCAGCGGGGAAATTTCTGGGGTACGGTTTCCGGTGCGCCGGGATACCACTTGCTGCTGGGCACGCCGAAAGTCCTGCCGATACTGTCTCTCACCGTTCCCGCGGCGGACGGAAAAATCGCCACCGAGTTCGGCATCAAGGTGGGAACGGCCGACATCTTCTGGTTTGATGCACAACTCCAGAATTACATTTCAACTCACACGCAGATTGTGCCGAACTCGCTGCCCATCTTCATCACCTACGACTCGTACCTGACGGAATTCGGGGGGTGCTGCATTGGCGGCTATCACAGCTCGTTCGGCAGTTCGTCGGCGCCTCAGGCCTACGCGCATTTCACCTACATCAGCACGCCGGGAATCTTCGCGCAAGATGTCTCTGCTTTGTCGCACGAAGTTGGCGAGTGGGCGGATGATCCTCTGGTGGTCAATACGAACGGCAACACGGTCTCTTGCGGAATCCTGGAAGTCGGCGATCCGGAGGAGAGTTTTACCAACTATGGCGGTTTCCCTTATACGCTGAATGGCTTTACCTACAACCTGCAGGACTTGACTTTCCTGCCGTATTTCGGGGCGCCGCGAAGCACATCCGTGAACAACGAATTAACGTTCCAGAACAACCCGTTTAACTTGGGAGTTTGCTCGAACGGTGGCTAACCGAAGAGCATTGCATTTCAAAAAACCCGCCCTGCGAGGGGCGGTTTTTTTTGTGCCTGGTTTCGTCTCACTTGCCGGTGCCGGTCAGCTTGATCTTCTGTGGACTGCCGCCCGCGTTGTCCGCAACGCCCACCGTTCCATTCCGCAAGCCAACCGAGGATGGGGTGAATGTAACGCTGATCGCGCAACTTCCACCTCCGATTACGCTGGCTCCGCAGTTGTTCGTCTCAGCGAAGCTGGCGCTCGCAGAAATACTGGAGATCACCAGGGCCGCGCTGCCCATGTCATGCACAATCACCGTCTGCGCGGGACTGGTGGTGCCGACCGCTTGCGGGCCGAACGTCAGGGTAGCCGGCGTAAAGCTTAGACCGGCTCCGGCGTTCGGACCGATTTTCGCCACGAACACATCCGTTGTGCCCCCACCGTAACTCGGCTGAAAAGACCGAGGCGTACTGGGAAAGTCTGCGGACTGAGTCCATCCCGCCACATAGGAATTGCCCGCAGAGTCTACGGCGATGAAATCCGCCAGTTCGGTGCCGGAACCACCCAGGTACGTCGAGTACACAAATCCCGAGCCTTGGGGATTCACTTCTGTCACGAACGCGTCCGCTTGACCGTTCAAGGCTGCCTGTATTGGATTCACCACCGGGAAGTCGCTGGACATAGTTTGGCCGGTGACATAGGCATTGCCCTGAGAATCAACCGCTATGCCCGCGGCAATATCGGAGCCACTTCCGCCAAGATAGGTTGAGAAGACCAATGACGCCGCACCGCTGGAGAAGGGATTGATTTTCGCCACAATCGCATCGTCATTCCCCGCCAGGGCCCCCTGGGCTGCACCCGCGGTCACAGGAAAATCCGCCGAATACGAGAGGGCCGATACATAGACGTTCCCTGCACTGTCAATAGCCGTGGAAAACGACGATTCGTAGCCAGAGCCACCAAGATAGGTGGAATACAGCAGTTTGCTTCCGGTCGCATTGAAGGTGCTGACAAAGATGTCGCAACCGCCTCCCGCGACTTTTTGAAACGCATTAGCGGTAACCGGAAAGTTAGAACTGCAAGCTCCTCCGCTGACTGAAGCGCGGCCACTTCGGTCCACCACCACGCCCCCGCCTCCATCACCCGACGATCCGCCCAGATACGTTGAGTAAACCAACTGAATGCCAGTCGGGTTTACCTTGCTGAGGAACGCCACATGGCAGGCTTCCGTCGCACCACTGATGCCGGCGCAGGTATCGGTTCCAGTGAATTGCGTCTGAAACGCCCCAGGAGTGATTGGGAAGTTTGTGGAACCGGTGTCGCCGGTAACGTAAGCATCGCCGAGGCCGTCAATCGTTATGGCTTCCGCATGTTCATTGTTGCTTCCGCCCAGATAACTGGAATACACCAACGCGGACCCGGTCGCATTGAGCTTCGTAACGAACACGTCGCCGCATACATAATCGTCGCAGGTGGCCGGTGCTCCCCCGAATACTGGCTGGAAGGCGCCTGCGGTGATCGGGAAATCCGTGGATCTGGTGAGCCCCGTGACATAGGCATTCCCCGATCCGTCTACTGCCAAGCCATAGGCGTAATCGGAATCGGTTCCACCCAGGTACGTGGAATAAATAATCGCAGTGCCGGAAGGATTGATCTTTGTCACAAACGCATCGCCACAAAAACTGTCCCCTTGATTGCAGATCCCCGGTCCGCCTGCGTAGCCGCCTTGGTATGCCCCCGCGGTCACAGGGAAGTCTGCAGACATGGTTCCGGATGCGACATAGGTATTGCCCGAAGAATCGGAGGTCACGCTTACGCTGTCGTGTGCGTCTGCGCCGCTGCCGCCGAGGTAGCTCGCATAGGTCAGTACTGGATCAATCACCAATTCTCGAGTCTTGTCATAAGCGGAAACTTCGAAGCCAAGGTGATGGTCAGCCAACAGCCGGTAATGACCATCGATTTGCCGGGTATCCCCACTCTGCGTCCGCTGATAAATCACAGGCTTATGCAGACGAACATCTCCCGCGCTGGTTTCAGCAATGACCGCACCCGTTGCGTCCAGGAGCGGCGCGTGCTGTTCACCTGTCTGATCCAATCCCAGGAGCTCGAGCCGAATCTCCTCCGGGTTCGCTCCGGGCTGCAATACGAAATCGTATTCCAGTTGTCCTTGATTGCCGTAGTACACGAGATCGACGCCCGGATAAACATTTCGGTATTTCACCCGGGCGAAGTTGGCCACTCCACTGTGCCATCCCCTCGGATCCCTTCCGACAAAGTAGTTGCTGATCCCGGGGAGTTGATCCAACGCGGCGATTGCTGGCTCGGCTGAAGCGTTAACCAGCTTCATGTGGACGACACCCGTTTGCAGGTTGCCCGTACTTCTTGGCGCAGCGAATGACGGTACTGCCGCCGGTTTCCGGAATTCCAGGACCGCTTCGTCTGACGTCAGAAAAACCGTGTAACCGTGTCCCCGCGAGAGAAACTTAACCCGCGCATCGGTTTGGCCTTGATTCCGCTCGAATGCCAGAGGAATTTGTGCGTACTGAGCAGCGAGTTGCGAACCGGCAAGCTTCGCCTGGCTGGACTGAACAGCGGGAGCCGTCAAACTGGCTGGCTTCGTTACTTTCGACGGCAAGGCCAGAAGCAGGAACGCGGCGAGACACAGAGATGCGAAACTGAGTCGAGTGACCACGGATAGACCTCCTGTACGCAGGCAACGGCGGGCGAACGGCGCGTCCGCTTCGTTCTGGGATCAAAGCCCGTGCCCGGTACGCGGCAAGCGCTACGGGACATCAGGATTGGTCGAGGAGTCTATACCCGGCGAATCGAAAGTCAAGGAGAAATAAGTTCCTATGGTCCGCGTTTTGCCCGGATCGGGTAAGATATTTCGGCTGCAATGAAGGCGTTGCCGGCAGCGTCCCAGCAGAATTCCTTGTCGATGAATCGCGAATATCACAAAGCCTACAGCCAGGAGCTGCACCGCGATATGGAAGCTTTAGTTTTTGGTCATGCGGGCATGCCGTTGCTGGTTTTCCCCACTTCGATGGGACGATTCTTCGAGTATGAAGACCGCGGAATGATCGGGGTGCTGGCGCCGAAGATCAATCGCGGCGAGCTGCAGGTGTTCTGCCCCGATGCCGTCGATACCGAGAGTTGGTACAACAAAAGCGTCCATCCGCGCGTGCGGGTGCTGCGGCATTTGCAATACGAGAGCTACCTGCTGCATGAATTCCTGCCATTTGTTCGTTGGAAGAACCAGAGTACGCACCTGGCTGTAACCGGCTGCAGCTTCGGCGGGTATCATACGGTCAACTTCGCGTTGAAGCATCCCGATGTGGTCACGCATTGCATCAGCATGAGCGGGGCCTTCGACATCCACCAGTTTCTGGATGGCTACTACGACAACGATTGCTACTTCAATAACCCTCCGGATTTTATTCCGAACTTGGGGGATGACTGGTTTCTGAGCCGCTATCGCCACATGAAGATCGTACTCGGCTCAGCGGATTGGGATATGTGCCTGGATCAGAACGTGAAGTTTTCAGCGATTCTGAATGGCAAGGCAATTCCGCACTGGCTCGACGTCTGGAACGACAATTCGAAACACGATTGGCCTCTGTGGTTGAGAATGGCAGAGAAGTATTTCTAGAAGGTTGGCATCCTCAGAATGAAGATCGCAATAATCATCCTGGTTGTTGCCGCGCTTGCTGCCATATGGCTAGTCACACGGTCTCAGGGTCAGACATCTTCTGAAAACAAGACTGACGCAACGAGGAACGAAGTGTCGGCGCCTAAAGATGTGTACCTCGGTTTGCGGAATACAATGCTGCAAGGCTCGCGTTCCAAGTTCAGTTTAGCGGCGACAGCGAAGCCTATTGAGCCTTGGGGTGTGTTGATGGACTGGGGCGTAACGAATGGCACAGCGACCGTGGTGGCTATGTCCGATGGATCTGCGAGCGTTTACTTCAGCAGCGGTGGCGGCTATATCGGTGGCATAGGTCAGGAACCCATTCGTAGGGCAGCGCAGAAGGCACTTGACGTTGCTCGCGCGGTACAGCTGCCATCGCAACCAACGACAGCCTATCCTCTTCCCGAGCAGCACGGCGTGTTTTTCTATTTCCTCACTGATGCCGGTGTGTTCATGCTTCGCACGAGCGAGCAAGAACTGAATTCTTCTGGCCATCCGTTGAGAAAGGTTGGCGACGCCATGCAAGACGTCATCACCCAGTACCGTTTGTGGGATGCAAGCGGCAGGAAAGTCGTGAAATGAGAAACAAGAACCCTGAACGCAATCCGGTCTCAGCAGACGATAGCGATCGGTAGCGGTTGAGGATTGCGCTTGTCGCGCAACTGCAATCTTCGCGCAGGGTGGCAGGTCAACGAGAGTTCGAATGGGGGGCACGAGCCGTGAAGAAGATTGGCATTTTGTTTGGCATGGAAAACACGTTCCCACCGGCGGTGGTCGAGAAGATCAACGCCATGAAGGTCGACGGCGTCACTGCGGAGTTCGTGAAGATTGGCGGCATCCGCATGGACGAGCCGAAAAAATACGACGTCGTGATCGACCGGATCTCGCAAGACATCCAGTTTTATCGCGCATGGCTGAAGAACGCCGTCCTGCACGGCACGATCGTGGTGAACAATCCTTTCTGGTGGACCGCTGACGACAAGTTCTTCAACTACGCGCTGGCGCACAAGATGGGCGTCGCGATTCCGCCTACCGTGATCCTTCCGCACAACAAGCATCCCGAAGGCACGACGGACAAATCCATGCGGAACCTGATTTTTCCGCTGAACTGGCAGGAACTGTTTGACTACGTCGGCTTCCCTGCCTTCTTAAAGCCGTACTCTGGCGGGGGTTGGAAGCATGTTTACAAGGTGCACTCGCCGGAAGAATTCTTTCATCACTACAACCAGACCGGCGACCTCTGCATGACTCTGCAGCGTGGCGTGGAGTTCGACGAGTATTACCGCTGCTACGTGGTCGGGCAAGAAAAAGTCCACATCATGAAGTACGATCCCGAAGCGCCGCATCACGAGCGTTACGTCAAGGGCAACCCGCCGCCCTCGTCTCCGGCGCTTCGCGATCGCATCGAGAAAGATTCGCTCAGCCTGTGCCGGGCGCTCGGCTATGACCTGAACACGGTGGAGTTTGCGGTCGAGAAGGGCGTTCCGTACGCGATTGACTTTCTGAATCCGGCGCCCGACGCGGAGATTACATCGGTTGGGCAAGAGAACTTTGACTGGATCGTCAATGCCGTGGCCGAGATGGCGGTGAAGATGGCGCAGAGCGGCGACAATCCAGCGAAGGAGTTGCGCTGGGCTGGATTTCTGGCGGGAACGCCTGCATCGAAACCTGAGCGTAAGGGCGAACCGGAGTGGGTGGCAGCACGGAAGCGGGGCAAGGCGGCAAAGTAAGTGGAAGATCAACCCGATAAACGAAGGGCTTTGTTTTCTGGAGGCGTGATTCGACAATGAAAGGCAAGGCTCCTGCAAAAAACGTAGACGAGTATCTCGCCGGAATTCCGGAACCGGCGCAGAGCACGCTGAAACACATTCGCGCGGTAATCCGCTCGGTTGTGCCGAAGGAAACCACCGAGGTGATCAGCTACCGCATCCCGATGTTCAAGTACAACGGGATGCTGGTGGGATACGCGGCGTTCAAAAACCACTGCAGCCTGTTTCCTACGGGATCAGGTGTACTCGACCAGTTCGACAAGGAACTGAAGGGGTACCGCACATCCAAGGGGACGATTCAGTTTCCGTCGGATAAGCCTTTGCCGGACGCGCTGGTGAAGAAAATCGTGAAGGCTCGGGTCAAGGAAAACAAGGAGTGGGATTGAGCAGGGAGTGCCGCGAATTCCTGTTCACCCATTGTTATACTGTTACGGCCTAGTTCCTTCCCCAGCGACGATCTTGGCATTGGATCCCGCCGGAGATGCCCGCTTTTATGTTGCCGACCTTCACCATCGGAATCGAAGAGGAATATCAGACCGTAGACCCTGAGACCCGGGCTCTGCGCTCGCACATCCACGCCGAAATCCTGGAGAAGGGCAAGATGATTCTCCAGGAGCGGGTGAAGGCGGAGATGCACCAGTCGGTCGTGGAAGTGGGAACCTCAGTCTGCCAGAACATCAAGGAAGCGCGGGACGAGGTCAAGAAACTGCGCAGCAATATGGTCCGCCTTGCCAAGGAGAACGGCCTGCGGCTGGCCTCGGCGGCCACCCACCCTTTTTCGGACTGGCGCACCCAGGAAATCCATCCCGACCAGCGCTACAAAAACATCATCGAAGATATGCAACTGGTCGCCCGCGCCAATCTGATCTTCGGCCTGCATGTGCACATCGGCATCGAGGATCGGGAAACCGCGATCCACCTGATGAATCATGCGCGCTACTTCCTGCCACACATCCTCGCGCTCTCGACCAATTCCCCGTTCTGGCTGGGTATGGACACCGGCCTCAAGTCGTATCGCTGCAAGGTATTCGACAAGTTCCCGCGCACCAACATTCCCGATTACTTCCCCAGTTGGGGTGAGTACGAAAATTTCATCAAGCTGCTGATCAAGACCAACTGCATTGATAACGCCAAAAAGATCTGGTGGGATATCCGCCCGCATCCGTTTTTCAACACCCTCGAGTTCCGCGTGTGCGACATTCCCATGCGCGCCGATGAAACGATTGCCTTGGCGGCCTTGATCCAGGCCACGGTGGCCAAGCTGTATAAGCTCTATACCGCAAATCAGGGATTCCGTTTATACCGCCGCGCCTTGATCATGGAGAATAAGTGGCGTGCCGCGCGCTACGGCCTTGACGGCAAGCTGATCGATTTCGGCAAGCAGAAAGAAGTTCCGGCGCGCGAACTGGTCCGCGAGTATCTGGAGTTCGTGGATGACGTTGTGGACGAACTGGGTTCGCGCGAGGAACTGAATTACATCCACAAGATTGTCGACGAGGGCAGCGGCGCCGACCGCCAGTTGCGCGTCTTCCAGGAAACCGGGGACCTCAAGAAAGTAGTCGATTACATTATCGAGGAGACGGAAGCGGGACTGGCAGAGGCGCAAGAGCCTGCGGCCGTTAGAAAAATAGGTTAATGACGATTTCTGTACGATCCAATCACAAACCAATCAGCACAATTCCCTTTGACCCGGAGTTTGCCCCCGGCGCATACAACGCCGTCAACGTATGTCTGCGGGTGCAGCCCGATGAGCGAGTCTGCGTCATCACCGACGAAGCCACGCTGGAAATTGCCGCAGCCATAGTGGCTGAACTCGAGAAACGGGGCGCGCCTTATCATGCCTGGATTCTCGAGGAACTCGCCGAGCGCCCGCTGACCGATCTCCCGCGCGAAATCCTTGACGACCTGGAAATCAGCCAGGTTTCCATCTTCGCCGTGCAGGCGCAGACTCACGAACTGCGCTCCCGCATTCAGATGACCGACGTGGTGAACCGCCGCCGCATTCGTCACGCACACATGGTCAATATCAACCGCCAGATCATGCTGGAGGGGATGCGGGCCGATTTCCGGCGCGTGGATCGCCTGAGTCAGAAAGTTGTGGAGATGGTGCGCAAGGCCTCGAAGATTCGCGCCAAAACGGCGGCAGGGACCGATCTCACAGCAGATTTGAACCCCAACTACAAGTGGCTCAAAACCAGCGGCATCATCAGTCCGGAAAAATGGGGCAATCTGCCGGGCGGCGAGATCTTCACCACTCCGGGAGAAGTGAACGGCACGTTCGTGATTGACGGCGTGGTCGGCGACTATCTGTGCGCGAAATTTGGAAGCCTGCTGGAGAATCCACTCACCGTGCAGATGAAAGGCAACCGCCTGACCGAAGCGCACTCGGAAAATCGTGAACTCGAGAATGATTTCTGGAAGTACACCCACACCGATGCCAACAGTGATCGCGTCGGTGAATTCGCCATCGGCACCAACATCGACCTGAAAGATGTGATCGGGCAAATCCTGCAGGACGAAAAATATCCCGGCGTGCACATTGCCTTCGGCAATCCTTACGGGGCGCACACTGGGGCAGAGTGGGATTCAACTACGCACATCGATGTAGTGGGGCGGAAGTTTAATATTTGGGTAGACGACGAACAGATCATGCAAGAAGGAAAATTCCTGATCGAAGCCTGATTGGTTGGGGCTCCGACCCCTATATGCTGTTTGCGACCTCCGCGTCCTCGGCGGCTTTTCTCAGCGCCCTCTGCGGTAAGAAATTTCGCGAAACATGAGGCGGAGCGAGGACTGAACTGATGTCTGTATTGCCCAGCACCGAGTTGCTCCAAAAAGCGTACGCCGCCTTCAACGCACGCGACATTGACGCCGCCCTGGCGACCATGAAGACCGACGTGGAATGGCCCAATGGCATGGAGGGCGGAACCGTCCACGGCCACGAAGGTGTCCGCGCCTACTGGACGCGCCAGTGGGGCATGATCAACCCGCATGTCGATCCCGTCAGCTTCAATCCCGACCCGTCCGGACGCATCGTCGTCGGCGTTCATCAAGTCGTACGCGATCTAAATGGCAACGTGCTCACGGACCGCATGGTCGAGCACATCTACTCACTGGAAGATGGGCTGATCCGCAGTATGGAAATTCGCCAGTAAGCGTTACCATACCGCTGTCCAGCCATGATTCCTTCCCTGCGCCAGCAGTTCAACAGCGGCTTCACTCCCGAAAAATACCGCGCGTTTCTGCGGCAGATTGATGAAGCCTGCGGAACCCATGTGCAGTTCCGACTTTCCGAGACGCCGTGCTTTTTCCCAAAAGAATTGCTGGATCGCATGGCCGCGGACGGCGAGAACCTGATCAGGCAGTTGGTGGACAACGCGCAGTACCGCGCCAAGTCCGATGAGGCCGTCCCCGCCGAATTCAAAGTTCCGAATGAAGCGCCGCATCCCATGTTCGTGCAGGTCGATTTCGGACTGGTTCGCGATACAACCGGCGAACCGCAGCCAAAGCTCGTAGAGTTGCAGGCCTTCCCTTCTCTTTACGCCTATCAATGCTACCTGGCCCAGGCCTACATGGACGCGTACGGCCTTCAGGCTTCCGGCTTTCGGCTTCCGTCTACAGGCACTCGGCTGAAGTATTTTCTCAGTGGACTCGACGAGCATTCTTATCACGGCCTTCTGCGCAGGGCGATCGTCGGCACACAGGATCCCCAGAATGTCGTCCTGATGGAGATTCATCCCCAACAGCAGAAAACCTTGCCGGACTTTTTGCTGACTGAAAAAATGCTGGGCGTCCGCGCCGTCGATATCGTCGACATTCGCAAAGAAGGCGCGCGCCTGTACTACGAGCACGGTGGTAAGCGCATCCCTATCAAACGAATTTACAACCGCACGATTGTCGACGAACTGGAGCGCAAGAACGTCAAGCTCGCCTTCGACTGGCGCGACGATCTTGACGTCGAGTGGGCCGGACATCCCAACTGGTATTTCCGTATCAGCAAGTTCTCCATCCCTTATCTCAAGCACGCTTCCGTCCCGAAAACATGGTTCTTAAACGAACTCACGGAAATCCCGCCCGATCTCGCGAACTATGCGCTCAAGCCCCTCTATTCCTTCGCGGGCCTGGGCGTGGTAATCGCACCGAAGAAACAGGACATTGCCGCAATCCCACCTGACAAGAAGCCCTACTACATCCTGCAAGAGCGATTGCATTTTGAGCCGGTGATCAACACTCCGTTCGGAGCCACCAAGGCCGAGGTGCGCGTCATGTATATCTGGCTGGAAAAGCTAACCCCAGTCCTGACCATCATTCGCATGGGCCGCGGCCTGATGATGGGCGTAGACCATAACAAGAACATGGAATGGGTCGGCGCATCGGCGGGATTGTTCCTTGACGAAGATTAACCGACGACCACTATTGGGCTTGCACCGTCTCCAATTGCCGGCTGGCCAGAATGCCGCCTATAACGAATAAACCGGTTAGCCCGAGGAACAGCAGCAACCATCCCCAATGCTGCATGGGGTGACGTAACACGCGCAGAAAGTGTCGGCCGTAATGGCCGGCGATGTAGGCAATTCCAAAATAGCGGACGCCTCGCGCCATACTCACCACAGCCAGAAACTTCTTTTTCGGATAGTCGGATGCACCCGCCGCGGCGAAGAACATGCTGGTAGGCGACGGCAGAGGAATGGCCGCGGATGCGATCAGGGTTCCTGTGCCCCATCGTCTAAAGACATTCAAGAATTTTGACAGCCTGCCTTTCTTGAACTTGCTTTCCAGGTAGGCCGATCCTGCTTTGTGCGCCAGTCGAAAGGTGATGTACGCCCCAAGCACGGACCCCGCAGTAGCCGCGGCGGCGTACTCATACCACAACGGCCGATGAGTCGCGGCGAGAATGGCCGTGAGAATATCCGGCCCCGCGAAGGTTGGAATCGGAGAACTATCGAGGACCGCAAGAAAGAAGAGACCCGCGGCTCCCAGATGGCGAAGCGTAGTGAGCAGCGTCGGGCTGCTGCTCTTTCGTGCGCGCGGAGCCAGCAGCATCAACATTCAGGCAATATATCAAGTTCGCTGTCACCCGACCTTCTGGACAATTCTGGTCTCGAGTTCTGAACCGTTGGCGCGAGTCACAAACATCTTGTCGCCCTCAAAACGAACCCGGACGGCCGCCCCTGAGCCAAATTCGCCCGGCTTGTACCCTCCCGCCGATTCCGGATTGTACTCGCCCACATATTGCACACCTTGAACTCGGATCACCACTGCCGTGTGACGTGCCGGGCTTGCCACCTCGCGCCTGATCTCCTGCTCGGCCCGGGCCCAATTCTCGAGGTCGCGGCCTGGAATTCTGCCGCTTCGAACGTAAATTTCTTCCGCCCGCCGGCGAATCGCTTCCTGCAGATCCGGCGCAGCGGACGCACGTGAATCGGGGAAAGAACTGGCATTCATCGGCGCAATCTCCTACTAGAAAAAGGGCACCAGCAAGTGTCGGAAGCACTTCCATGCTAGTTCATTTCAAACAGAGTGGTGATGTGGTGCATCATACAAAAGGACGTAGGGGTCCCGGCATGGGAATGAGGCGTCTGCTCCTTGTCAAAACAGAAAGGTTCAAAAGGAATCTGGCCTTAGCCATCCCTTTCGAGCCGACTTGGGAGCATAGGCAGTTGACCGGATTCGGCAGGGGGCCTAACATTACCGCCAAACTAGGTCGCGCTCTCTCATGATCGGGCAGCAAGTATCCCATTACCGCATTCTTGGCAAGCTGGGCGGCGGCGGTATGGGCGTAGTCTATGAGGCGGAAGACCTGAAACTGGGCCGGCACGTCGCCCTGAAGTTCATTCCAGAAAACCTGGCCGGAGATCCAAGGTCGCTTGAACGCTTCACCCGCGAAGCTCGCGCCGCTTCCCTGCTGAACCATCCCAATATCTGCACCATTCACGGAATTGAAGACAATAACGGCCATCCCTTCATCGTGATGGAGAAGCTAGAAGGCGAGAGCCTGAAGCAGCACATCGCCGGTCATCCCATGGCGCTGGAAGAGGTTCTCGACGTAGGTGTGCAGGTAGCCGACGCCCTGGTGGCCTCGCATATCAAGGGAATCGTTCATCGTGATATCAAGCCCGCCAATATTTTTCTGACACCCAGCGGGCAGGTAAAAGTCCTCGATTTCGGCTTGGCCAAGCTAGTGCACAACGTAGGCAGCGATGAGGAGGGTGCGGATCTCTCTCTGACCGCCGTCGGCGTTATCCCCGGCACGGCCGTCTACATGTCACCGGAACAGGCCCGCAGCGAGACGGTAGACGCGCGCAGCGACCTCTTCTCGTTCGGAGTCGTTCTCTATGAGATGGCCACCGGCAAGAAGCCTTTTACCGGTGCGAACTCGCTGGTCACTCTCGATGCCGTCCTGCATGCCAAGCCGACTCCTCCGCGAGATCTCAATCCTAAGCTTCCCATCGAGTTGGAAGGAATCATCGGCAAGGCGATGGAGAAAGACCGCAAGCAGCGCTATCAGAGCGCGGCCGAGATGCGGTCCGATCTTGCGCTGCTCAAAAAGGAGGCTGAATCCGGCACCGTCAAAACACCCAGCGCCACCGCCAAGCTGCGCGTCGCATCGCGCACCTTTGGCAGGAACAGCCGTCTGCAGACATACCTTTTAATCGGCACGGCGGCGCTGCTGGTCACCGTTTTGGCGGCCGTCGGCGCCTGGTGGTTCAAGCATCGCGAAGTCGCCAGCGCCGAACAGCGCAACGCGATCGCGGTGCTGCCGCTGCAGAACATGAATGGCGACATCAGCATCGATTACCTGCGCTTTGCTTTAGCCGATGAATTGACCAGCACGCTGACGTACGCGCGGACA
The DNA here is from genome assembly GCA_035309485.1 of Candidatus Sulfotelmatobacter sp. Lineage (GTDB taxonomy): Bacteria > Acidobacteriota > Terriglobia > Terriglobales > Acidobacteriaceae > Sulfotelmatobacter. The sequence goes on along the minus strand of DATGFC010000060.1, from coordinate 16,118 downwards.
CTCGAGGTCCGGCCCTCCTCAGTCACGCGGAAGTATGTGGCAGTCGATCTCGATCCCAAGAAAGTGGGAATGGAGTTGCGGGTCGGCCGCCTGCTCACCGGATCGTTTCGAAGGCAGGGTAACCAATTGGCCGTAACTCTGGAGGCGATTGATGTCCCCACAGATCGCCTGCTCTGGCAAACCACTGTCACTGCGAAGACAGACGATGTCATCGGCCTGAACGAGCAACTTACCGAAAACCTGAAAAATGGTTTGTTGCCGATATTAGGAGGCGGCGGAGGAGCAGTGGACACGGCATCGCGTCCGAAGAATCAACGAGCCTATGAGTTTTTCCTGGAAAGCGCAGCCCTGACCCATGATCCGGCGCCCAACAAGGAAGCAATCAAACTGCTGCAGTTCGCTGTGGGTCTTGACCCCACATATGCTCCGGCCTGGGAGGCACTGGGTCAGCGATATTATTTCGACTCGACGTTCAGTGACGGTGGCGAGACCGCGTTCCAGAAGTCGAACGCGGCCTACGAGCGCGCCATTTCACTCGACCCAGATCGCATCACTGCGTCCAGCTTGCTGATTATCAATCATGTGGAGCGAGGAGAATTGGGGGCCGCCTACGATGCCGCCACCAATCTGGTGCGGCGGCATCCGCAAAGCGCCGACGCTCATTTCGCCCTCAGCTATGTCTTGCGTTATGCCGGCCTGCTCGACAAATCTACAGAAGAGTGCAACGCGGCACGCCAGCTTGATCCGGGCAATTTCAACCTGCGTTCCTGCGCCTGGGCGTTCCTGGAGATGGACAAGACCGACCGCGCCATGGACTTTGTCCACATGGATGCCGGAACCGAGTGGGCCGCATGGGTCACCCCTTACGTGTACCTCGCAGAAGGCAATGTTGCCGAGGCCAGAAATGCTGCGAAGAATATGGGCAAAGCTTCTTCTTATCACCGCGACCTGATGGAAGCCTGCACCGCCCCGCAGCGCCCCCCCGACTTCGCAAAAATCGTCCGCGAGTCCGAGTCATCGGTCATGCTAGAAAATGATCCCGAACTTTGGTATCACATCGGCGCCCTGATGGCCTATTGCGGACAAACCGAGCCCGCGCTTCGTTTGCTCAAGGCCGCTGTGCAACAGAACTATTGCGCCTACACCGCCCTGCTGGACGATCCCCTTGTCAAAAATTTGCGCAAAGAGACTGCATTCAACGAGGTGCTCACGGCTGCCGGTAATTGTCAGTCTGCTCTGAAGGAAAACCGCCAATAGAAGTTCATTGGCCGCTTGCAATTTTGCGGTTCGGTGTACCAGACCTTGAGCTAACGACCAGCGGCCTAGCCGAAACAATTTGCGTCAAACCGGCCTCAGGCCCCATCCTTGTAGCGTGAGACATTTCGGAACTGCCAGCTTGGCGCAGCGCAGGGAACGCTGCTCTCCACCTTTGTTCCACAGATTTCATCCTTCCGCCATCAATCTCATCGGTCTTCTCCTGGCTTTTGTCTTGGCGGCACCGTCACAGACCAGCGATAAAACCCAGGAAAACGGCTCCCAAACTTCAGGCCCGCGTTCCTCTCAGGCAGAAGTTCTGCTCGATCATGCAACCGCCGAACCTCCCGGCTTGCTCTACCAGGGTCTGCCCGCGGATATTCCGGAAGACCAGGGAATCCGCGGGTTGCGTTTTGAACTGCTGCGGCTGGAAACAACCGCGCGGCTGATGCAGGTTGTGGCCCACCCTGACGACGAAGATGGTGGTTTGTTGACTCTCGAAGCTCGCGGCCGGGGCGTGAACACGCTGCTCATGACCCTGAATCGCGGCGAGGGAGGACAGAACAAAATCGGCAGCAACCTGTCCGACGTGCTCGGCGTCTTGCGCTCCGAAGAACTGCTGGCCTCGGATCAATACTACGGCGTGCAGGACCGCTTCTCGCGGGTTGCCGATTTCGGATTCTCGAAGACCCCACAGGAGACTTTCGACAAATGGGGCGGCCACGATATCGCTCTCGGGGATATCGTGCGGGTGATCCGCACCTTCCGCCCGGATGTTCTGGTCGCTCGTTTTTCCGGAACGGCGCGCGACGGCCACGGAAACCATCAGGCATCCAGCATTCTGACCCGGGAGGCATTCCGCGCGGCAGCCGATCCGAAGCGTTTTCCGGAGCAGATTGCGGAGGGCCTCGAGCCTTGGCAACCTAAAAAGTTTTACATCGGCAACGTGTGTCCCTGGGGCGCAACCACGTGCCCCGACGCCAATTGGACTGTGAAATTCAATACCGGTCAGAACGATCCCGAACTGGGCAAATCATATATTGAGTTTGCAATGCAGGGCTTGCGCCACCAGTTGTCGCAAGGGGCGGCAAACTGGACGGTGGAACCAGGGGACCGGTTCACGTTCTACAAGCTGGCCGATTCCGTCTTGCCTCCGACGGTAGGTAAGGATGGGCACGAGAAGAGCTTCTTCGATGGGATCGATACGACCCTGCCCGGCATCGCTGCGGACGCGGGAAAAGCTCTTCCCAAATTGCGCTCCGATTTGAATGCCATTGCCGGGCAAATCTCGGAAGCAAGAAACGATGTGAAAGGCGGTGACACTGCGAAAACTGCGGAGCCGATGATGAAAGCTGTAGCCGCCCTGAGCCGCATCAGCACCGAACTCCTCGCGGTTAATTTGAATCCTGCCGCCAAGCGTGAGGTGCTCACCCGGATCGCCGACAAGCGGCAACAAGCCGAAACTGCGCTGAACCTGGCGCTCGGGGTGAGCCTCGCCGCCGATGTCTCGGCCGATCGCAATGCCGGCATTCCCAAAGAGTCCGCGACCCTCACGACGGCCTCCCCCGGACAGGAATTCCTGATCGCAGTGACCTTTCACAACGGTTCCAAGTTGCCGTTGCTGATCGATCACGTTGGCCTTGAAGTTCCGCAAGGCTGGAATACGATCAACGGAAAAACGCGACCCGAGACGGTGAAGCCGGGGGGCGATTTGCACGCCGATTTCCGCCTGCGCGTGCCCAAGGTCACGCCCTACACACGGCCGTACTGGCATCGAGACGATCCCAACACCGACAGCGTCAATCACGTGGACAACGAGAAGTATGCGACGCTTCCCTTCCCCCCTCCGGCATTGCGCGCGCGGGTGGAATATTCTGCAGCCATCGCGCCCGGAAGCCGGGCCCGGAGCGAAGTCAGCGCCGCCGTGGTCACTCCCTTTGTGGACGATTCTGGAAAAGTACGCGCTCGGCCGCTCGCCATCGTGCCTTCCTTCTCGGTGATGCTGGAGCCCACCTCGCAAGTCATCTCGACCCACAACGGCACCACGACCACAGTTACCGTCGGCATAACCAGCAATGTGTCCCACGCAGCTCACGGTGAACTGCGGCTGGAATTGCCCGAGGGTTGGCACTCGGAGCCGGCGCAGGCTGCTGTAGATTTCGCGCGTCGAGGAGAAAAACGGGAGGTACAGTTCAAAGTCTCTCCGGCTGCCATCCAGCCGGGCCGTGCCACCTTGCGAGCCGTGCTCGTCTCCGACAGTGAGAAATACGCTGAGGGATACACGCTCGTGACGCGCGAAGATCTCGGCAGCTTCTACTATTATCAGCCCGCCCGCCAGCGCGTCAGCATTGTAGATGTGCAGGTGCCGCACGACTTGAACGTGGGCTACATCATGGGCGCCGGTGATGACATCCCCACCGTCCTGAAGCAGATCGGGATGAACGTCACTCTTATTCCCGCCGACAAACTTGCCACAGAGAACTTAAGCCAATACGGCACCATCGTGCTCGGCATTCGCGCCTACGATACGCAGAAAGAAGTCTCGGAAAACAACAACAAACTGCTCGACTATGTCTCCGCCGGAGGCACTCTCGTCGTGCAATACAACACCAGTGTCGGCGAATTCAACGACGGCAAGTTCACGCCCTTCTCCGCCCAACTGAGCCGTGCCCGAGTCTCGGTTGAAGAGGCTCCCGTACAAATTCTGGCGCCAGATGATTCGGTTTTCCATTTCCCCAACACCATCACCCCGGCTGATTTCGATGGATGGGTGCAAGAACGAGGCCTGTACTTCATGGATAAGTGGGACGATCATTTCAAGCCGCTGCTGGCCTGCCACGACCCTGGCGAGGAAGACCAGAAGGGCGGCCTGCTGCGTGCTCAGTACGGCAAGGGCACTTACATCTATACCGGTTATGCTTTCTTCCGGCAATTGCCTGCCGGCGTCCCGGGCGCGGTGCGGCTGTACGTCAATCTGCTGAGCGCCGGGCATGAAAAGCAGTGATCCGTGACCAGTGGTTCGTAACGTTTGTCGTCGGAAGGAAATCTCTCTGTGACGCCCGTCAGCAAATCCAGCCCGGGACTCGCCGCTGACCACTAGCCACTGACCACTCCCATGCACAGTCCCGAAAATCCAACCTCAGACTCTCCTGGCCTCATCCGCGGCATGGGACTGGGCAGTGCGACCGCGCTCAACATGATCGACATGATCGGCGTGGGGCCCTTCATTACCATGCCGCTCGTGTTGAGCGCCATGGGCGGACCGCAGGCCTTGCTGGGATGGGTTCTAGGAGCGCTGCTCGCCGTTTGCGATGGTCTCGTATCCGCCGAATTGAGCGCTTCCCTGCCTGGGTCGGGAGGATCCTATCGCTACCTGCGTGAGAGTTACGGCCCCAAGCGCTGGGGCCGCCTCATTTCCTTCCTTTTCATCTGGCAAGTCTCGTTCAGCGCGCCGCTTTCCATCGCGAGCGGTTGCATCGGCCTGGCGGGCTATGCCGCCTATTACTGGCCAGACCTGGAAAGCGTCTACGCCCATCATGACTCCGTCCTCCACCTTCCATGGGCTGGACCCTTGCAGGTGAACTGGATCGTAACACCCGGAACCGCGGTCGCGGTCGTGATCTGTTTCTTTACCGTGCTGCTTCTTTACCGGCGGATCACCGCCATTGGCCGCCTCTCCAAGATCATGTGGTTTGGAGTGATGGCAACTATCGGCTGGATCATTTTCGCCGGGCTCACGCACTTCAACGCGCGCCAGGCCTTTGATTTTCCTCCCGGGGCGTTCACCCTGTCTCACGGTTTTTTCGTCGGTCTGGGCGGAGCGATGCTCGTCGCCACCTACGACTACTGGGGCTACTACAACGTGTGTTTCCTCGGCGATGAGATCAAGGAGCCCGAAAAGAACATTCCCCGTGCTCTGCTGCTTTCCATTCTGCTGGTGGCCTGTCTATACCTAATGATGAATGTTTGCATTTTGGCGGTAGTCCCGTGGCGGGAGATGCTCATCGCGGGACACAACAACAGTGGCTTGTATGTTGTCTCGTTGTTCATGGAACGGGTCTATGGCGCATGGGCTGGCCGCGTCGTTACCGGACTCGTAATGGCGACTGCCTTTGCCTCCGTCTTTTCGCTGATGCTCGGCTATTCCCGCGTTCCTTATGCCGCCGCGCTCGACGGCAACTACTTCAAAGCCTTCGCCAGAGTGCATCCGGTATACCGCTTCCCCCACATTTCGCTGTTGGCTCTCGGGGTCGTTGCCGCAGCTTTCTGTTTTCTCCGCCTGAAAGACGCGATTGCCGCGTTGGTCGTGATTCGCCTCATCCTGCAGTTCCTGGTGCAGGCAGTCGGATTGATTGTGTTGCGCATTCGCCAGCCGCAACTGCCGCGTCCATTTCGCATGTGGCTATACCCGCTACCCGCGCTGCTGGCCTGTGCCGGATTTCTTTTCATCCTGTTCAAGCGCGAAAACTGGCAGAAGGAAATGCGCTACGCGGCAGTGATTCTGCTTACCGGAGTGATCATCTATCTGGTCCGCGCCTGGAAGGACTCGGAGTGGCCCTTCAACCCGGCAAAGTTCCAGTCGCAGAACGCGCGTAGCGCATAAACCCCATGGCCGATCACATCACAATCCCCTCGCTGCAAGGCACGCCCGCCGGGCGCGCCGATGCCGCATGGGAACCTCTTCGCGAGCCTCTGTTTCGCTCGCTGTGGCTCGCTGCCGTGATCTCCTACACCGGCACCTGGATGCAGAACGTGGGCGCAGGCTGGTTGATGACCCAGCTCTCCACCTCTCCACTCATGGTGAGCCTGGTGCAGGCCGCCGCCGCTGTCCCGGTTTTCCTGGTCGTCTTGCCCGCGGGAGCTCTTGCCGACATGGTGGACCGCCGCCGGCTGCTGCTGTTCACGCAGAGCTGGATGATCGTTGCCGCCGCGGCTCTGGGCGTGCTCACGCTCCTCCATTCCGTGAATCCCTGGGTTCTGTTGATCTTCACCTTCTTCATGGGATTGGGCGCGGTGATGAACGATCCCGCCTGGCAGGCGATCACTCCCGATGTCGTCTCTCCTCCACGCCACGCCTCCGCCGTGGCTTTGAACTCGGCGGGGTTCAACGTGGCGCGAGCGGTGGGCCCAGCCCTGGGCGGCATCGTGGTGGCAGCGGCAGGCGCAGGCTGGTCTTTCCTGCTTAACGCCGCATCGTTCTTTGGAGTCGTTCTCTTTTTGTGCAAATGGAAGCAGGCGCCCCACGAATCGCTTCCCACGCGCGGCTTGCGCAATGCCGTGCTTGAAGGATTCCGCTATGTTCGTGGCGCGCCCCAGGTCCGATCTGTGCTCATTCGCACCGGTGCATTCAGCGTGGGCGCGACCTCGCTGCTCGCTCTGCTGCCAGTTGTTTGCCAGCCGCATGGCGCGCAAGGATACGGCTTCCTGCTGACCTGCTTCGGGCTGGGAGCCTTGGCCGGCGCTGCGGTTCTGCCCCGCCTGAAGCTGAGGTACTCCATCGATGTTGTTGTGGCCTGCGCGACCGTGGTGTTCGCCGCGATGACCTTCGCTGCGGGGCAAGTACATATCTTTGAATGGCTGTGTCTGGTATTGTTTACGGCGGGAGCCGCGTGGATCGGCATCCTGGCGTGCTTCAACGTGGTGGCACAAACGATGTGCCCCTCGTGGATGCGGGCGCGGGCGCTCTCCATGTATCTGCTCGTGCTGCAGGGAGGGATGGCCTTGGGCAGTGCGTTGTGGGGCGAACTGGCGGCGCGCCAGGGCGTGCCTGCCGCACTCGCGTGGTCGGCGCTCGCCATGATCGCTGGACTAGCCACCATCCGCCGGCATCGCCTGACCGGAGCTGAGCTACAAATGTCTCCGGTGGTGGTACGAGATTAATTGTGTAAGGGGGACCCATGAAAGCCAGAACGGGGGTTGTTCTATCTGCATTCTTATTGTTGACGCTGGTTGCTGCAGCCCAATCGGCCAAGCCGCAAACGCAGCGCCATAGCGCAGGGGAGTTGTTGGACCATAGCATCAGCAATTTTGAGCATGAATTTATTCCCGCCTGCGAAGCCATGCCGGAAGATAAGTTCTCATTCGCGCCCAGCAATGGCGAGTTCAAAGGCGTACGCACATTTGCGCAGCAGATCAAACACGTCGCGGCCGTGAACTACGAATTGGCAGCGGCTCTGTTGGAACAGAAACCTCCAGTGGACATCGGCGACGAATCCGGCCCGGCCTCGATCACGACCAAAGCGGACATCCTGAAATATGTGAAGGATTCCTTTGAGTACGTACACAAGGCCATTGCTACGATCAACGATAGCAATCTCACTGGCACCGTGAAGAGCCCGTTTGGCGAAGGATCGGTGTCGCGCCTCGGATTGGCCTCGTCCGTTTCATCCCACGGCTTCGACCACTATGGGCAGATGGTGGTCTACTTGCGGATGAACGGGATTGTCCCGCCCGCGAGCCGGTAGTACGCTGATCGAACGCTCCGCTGTGCTCGACATCGAATGGCAATCGATTGGCAAACTCTCTGGTTGACGCTGGAACTGGCGGTTACAGTTTCGGTCGTCCTGTTGATTGTCGGTCTGCCGATTGCCTACTGGATCGCATTTTCCCGCTGGCGCTGGAAGTTCCTGGTCGAGGCCTTGGTCGCCCTGCCAATTGTCCTCCCCCCCACCGTGCTGGGCTTCTACGTGCTGGTCGCGCTTGGGCCGCGCAGTCCTCTGGGGCGCTGGTGGATTTCGCTGACCGGCCACGCGCTGACGTTCACCTTCAGTGGCCTGGTAATCGGATCGGTTCTTTACAGCCTTCCGTTCGCCGTACAGCCTTTCGCCAGCTCCTTCGCGGGCGTGGACCGCAAGCTGCTCGCGGCTTCTGCCACGCTCGGTGCTTCTCCGGTGCGCACTTTTCTTCGCATCATCGTGCCTCTCTCTCTGCCGGGCTTTATCACCGGTGCGGCCCTGAGTTTCGCTCACACCATGGGTGAATTCGGCGTTGTCCTGATGGTAGGCGGGAACATTCCTGGCATCACGCGCACGGTTTCCATCGATATTTACGATCGCGTTCAGGCCTCCGATTATTCCGGCGCAAACCAAACATCGCTCGTCCTGCTGGTCATTTGCTTTGTCTTACTCGCCATGGTCTACAGCCTCAATCGCAGAACCTCAATGATCCATCGCGTAAAATAGGCGCGATGAACCAGACGCGCCAGCTTGCGGAGATGGAGGCCAAGCCGCCCACCACGACCATGCAGCAGAATCGCTCTCTGCAAGGCAAGTTCCGCAAGACTCAGCCAACGCCGGGACAGGAGTTCGTCCTCGACGTGGAGTTCAATGCCGCTCCCGGATTCACGATTCTGTTTGGCCCATCCGGCGCCGGGAAAACCACTCTCCTCGACTGTGTTGCCGGAATTGCGAAGCCGGAATCGGGGCACATTTCACAAGGTGAACGGCGGCTCTTCGATTCGGCACGGCGCATAAACATCCCAGTCGAGCAGCGTCGCTGCGGCTACGTCTTCCAGAGCCTCGCCTTGTTTCCCCACATGACCGTGGAAGAGAACGTATGCTACGGGCTGAAGCAAGTGCCATATCCAGAGGCCCAGCGCCGGGTCACGGGCATTCTGCAAGCTTTCCGCGTTTCTCACCTTTCAAAACGGAATGTGCGGGAAATCTCCGGAGGAGAGAGCCAGCGAATCGCGCTCGCTCGGACCTTGGTCACCGATCCTGAAGTTCTGCTGCTCGATGAGCCGCTGGCCGCCCTTGATTCGCCCACAAAATCGCAGATCATCGACGACCTCCGCGACTGGAATCAAGCTCATCGCATCCCCATTCTTTACGTCACGCACAGCCGTGAGGAGGTGTTTGCTTTAGGGGAAACAGTGCTGGTGCTCGATGCCGGAAAAATCGTCGCCGCAGGCACCCCTCACGAGGTCATGACGGCGCCGATCCACGAAACCGTGGCGCAGTTAATCGGTTTTGAAAATATTTTTGACGCGCTGGTGGAAGCCGTCAATCCTCAGCGCGGAACCATGACTTGTCGGATTACCGGCGAGACCGGCCCGTTGGTGCTCGAAACTCCCCTGGTAAAAGGCGGCGTGGGATCGACTCTGCGGATAGGAATCCGCGCGGGGGATATCCTGCTGGCAACTTCTCCCCCCGTAGGCCTTAGCGCCCGCAACGTAATCCCCGGGCGCATTCGAGGGCTCGAGCAGCGCGATGTGATCGTCTCTGCCCGCGTTCAATGCCGGGTCGAGATGGAGGCCCATCTCACCTTGGCGGCACGGGATTCTTTGGAGCTTGCGCCAGGAAAGGAAGTGTGGCTGGTGATTAAAACCCACTCCTGCCATCTGATGGCGAAGTAAGCAATTCCAGCCACAACAAATACTGTTTCCTGACGCGAGCCTTATGCAGCGTTCCGCATCGGCTGCACGTTCTTCTCCACGACCACTTTAGGTCTGGCACCCACAGAGGCTCCGCCCATCGCGGCCAGCCAACCCAGAAACAGCGACAGGAATCCTGCCCATCCTAATCCCGACAGGACATCGAGAAAATACGGGCTGTGTACCGCGGATTCGGCGTTGCCGCTGAATCCTAGTCCGCCGAGGACCACGATAATCAGAGCTGCCGCCATCGACAGGCCGAACATGGTCATGCCATGCAGAACCGAGTCATGACGGTTGCTGCCTGCGGCCAGCCTGCCCGTTTCCATGCCGGCAAACCACATGGCAATAATCGTCAGCATGATCGCCCAGATGCTCATGCCCCAACCCATCCCGCTGATGGGACGAGCCGCATTCGGATTCGCGGAGCTGGCGAAAATTGCCGCTCCCAGCATTCCAAAAACCGACCAGATTCCGATAAACGTGAATACCCCCGCCCAGATTGCCCCCCAGTCCACCCGCGACCGCGTGAGCACCGTATTCTGGTTCTCAAACGCCAATGTAGCCATAATTTTCCTCCTTCAACTAATTGGATGGATTGGGTCTCGTTGGGGGTTTACTAATTTATACTAATATCGTGTAACGATATAATTGGAAAAGAGGGCTGCGGGCGTTCCTGCGCATCCAGGATCTCGCCCTTATCCATTTCAATTAGGGCAATCCACTGCTGTTTCCGCTGGTCGGAAAAAACGATACGACCGCCGAGGATCTGCGCCGCGGCCGCGGGGGGCAGGTCCCTATGAAAGCCGAAAAAACGGCGCTTCAGATCGATCCACGTTTTCCAATGCCCGCCCAGGGTATGGGGCGGCTCGTACTTGGTTGAGAACACGAGCGCGACCTCGAAATGCGAGCGGAATTCCGCCGCCGAAAGCACCTGTTCCGCCGAGAAATCTTCGATGCGCACGACCTGCATCGGCCGCGTCGTATACCCCAGCCATGGCCGGCTCAATTCATCGGCGGCTGGCCACGCCGTCAGTACGTGCGCCATCGGGTACCGCGCCTCCAGAAAACGCTCCGCATCCTCATGCAGAATGATGTAATCCCGGTAGGCGAGATTGTCTTCCGGGGAGAATCCGTAAGGCGGGTTGTGAAACCAGGCGAATACAAAGGCGAGGACAACCACTCCCACCACAGCGGGCCAGTAGCGAATCCGGCGCCGCAACGTGGACACCGCCAGGATCATCACGAGAGGAATCGCGGGAAGCATGTAACGCGCCAGCACCGCGCCTCCGATTACCGCCATGCTCACCATATAGGCGCCGATCACCACGAAAAAAACGATCTGTGTCTGCATGGCGATGCGCGGCCTTGCCGCGCCGGCATCCCGCAAGGGTGGCAGAAGCATCGCCAGCAGCATCGCAATGGTCAGCACCCAGAGATTCAGGTATCCGAACGCCTGCCATAACCGCAAGGCCAGCGCGATGACAAAGCGCAAGGGGTTCAGCGTAGCCGCCACGTTGTAGCGAAAAAATTCCGGATTGCCGAACACATATCCCGTGCGCGCGAAATGGTAGGCATACCAGGCCGCAAGCGGGAGCAGCGGCAGGAGCAACGCCAGCATTCGTTTTCCAGATCTTCGGGCAGACGGATGTGCGCCAAATCTCTTCTGCCAGTTCCCAGGTGTCATCGCTAACAATTCCCACGCGACGAGAGCCACTGGGGCCAGAACCGCCGTCTCTTTAGCGACAGCGGCCAGAGAGAACCAGATTGCGGCCGCCGCCGGACGATGGTCGACGTACGCGTAGATTCCCCAGATCGTCAGTCCCGCCGCCGCCAGATCCACCTGGGCCAGCGAACTCTGTGCGAAAAATACCGGATAAAGTGCCGTGCAGAGAGTCGCGCCGATCGCGACGGAAGTATTCGCCACTCGCTCTGCCAGGCGGAATACGCCCAGAAGCGAAAACGCCGCCACCAGCAACATCGCCGACCGCGTCACCACCGGAGCATAGCCTATGCACTTCCACCACAGGGCGATCCAGGCTAAAACCAGCGGCGGGTGCGCATTCGAAATCGTGGTGTGGGGAATGACGGTTCCGGTCAGAAGCAGGTCGCGTGCGGCCGGGACGTAGTATCCGGCTTCGTCCCAGAAGTATGGCAGCTGCAACAAAGGCAGATGCAACACGAAAATAATGACAAAGACAACCGCAAACACCAGGGCGGGGTGCGGGCTCGATCGCATGCGAGAAGCATTCTACTGTAGAGATTCGTCACGCACGCCCTAATACGAAACTGGGCTGACCACTGCTACTTCCTTAGTCTTAATGCACCGGGCCACCAGGGCCCATGCGCGGATCAAGTTTGATCTCGCCGAATGCGGTCTCATATCCAGCCACATTCTGCTGTAACAGGCCCAACAACGCCTTGGCCTGCTGCGGGCTCAAATAGATGCCCTGAAAGTTCCGTATCTCCACATGACTTTCGGTTTGCTGCTGTAGCGTGCCGAAGACGAGAAAGAAGTCCCAGATATTGACGCGCATCTGCACGCTGTTGGCGTAATTCTCGCGGTAGGTGGCGTCGTTGGACAGCTTCACATTGGGTTGCATCGGATTGTTCATGGCTGAAAGTGTAAATGAGATTCGGGCGTGAGAACGTGCTCGTCGGAAAACTGCGCTGGACTCGATCTACCCAGTGACAAAAACTGTCACGCGTTGATATTTTTCGAGATCACAGAAGCGACCGGCGTCTCCTGCAACGAGCAGTTTCGAGCAGTCCGCGATTGATAACAAAGAACTTAAGAAATCGAAGATGGTTACTTTAGGTAGGTACCTTGTGGCGAGTGAAGTGCGATAAAGTTTAAGTTCCCACGGCAAGAACGGGAACTTGTGCGGCCCTCTTATGATTCAGAATAACGACCCCACCACGATGGAAGAAGTCGTTCTCCCCGAGCATTTGCTCCCGATGGGAACGGTGCTGGGCCCCGGAGTCACAGCGCTCGACCTGTGCATGGTGTTGGCCAAGATTTTTCGCGTGCAGTACAACGAAGTGGCCCTGTTGCGCCTGGAAGGCGGACTGCTGCGCTTCATTTTTCCTGAGCATTTGCGCACGACAGGTTCCATTCCCCTGTCCAGCAAAGCGGTCGCAGCCCATACCGCATTGAGCAAGAAGCCGGAGATCTTCAACAACTTTGCGCGCGTAAAACACGCCAGCATCTTTGAGACGATCAAAGCGGGCGGAGAAGGTTCGAGCGAGCCAGCGCCGCCGGCGCCTATCCAGAAGCTGATGTCGGTGCCGATTATGGATAAATCTTCGTCCGTGCTGGGCGTGATTCAGATTTCGCGTAAGGGGCTTGATTCGAAGTTCGCGCAGGATTTCAGCCGCGAAGATCTGCACGACCTGGAGTTGGTAGCGGGATTGTTGGCCACAGCGCCCGCGCTGCTCTCGAATTAGCGCGTAAAAAAAACAGAAGAAGTCTCTGACGCGCGCTCAACGCGCGTTCTTCGAAAACACGCGCAGATCTGCGCCAGTCATCTCCTTTGGTTCGTCGACCCCGAGCATGCCCAGAATTGTGGGCGAGATATCCCGCAGCGAGCCGCCGGATTTCAGCGTGAACTGATTCGCGTTCTCTGAAAAAACGATGAACGGGACGAGGTTGGTGGTGTGCGCTGTATGCGGACCACCCGTCACCGGATCAATCATCATTTCTGCATTGCCGTGATCCGCGGTGATCAGCATGGCGCCGCCTTTGGCTTGAATGGCCTTCTCAATGCGGCCAAGGCATGCGTCTACGGTCTCCACCGCCTTCACAGTCGGCTCGATTTTTCCGGAATGGCCAACCATGTCGGCATTGGCGAAGTTCACGATCATCACGTCGAAGGTTCCTTCTTCCGTGGCTTTCACCACGGCATCAGCGATCCCTGACGCGCTCATCTCCGGCTTCAGATCGTAGGTCGCGACCTTCGGAGAGGGCACCAGCACGCGGTCTTCGCCGGGAAAAGGCTGTTCCACACCGCCGTTGAAGAAGTACGTCACGTGCGCGTACTTCTCGGTTTCAGCAACGCGCAGATTGCGCATTTTCTGATTGCCCATCACGTTGGCCAGAATGTTCGCCATCGACTCGGGCGGAATCACTACCGGCAAGCTGAAATTCTTGTCGTACTGCGTCATGCACACGTAGTGGAGATTTTTCGGGACGCGGTCGCGCGGGATTGTTGCATCGAGATCTTCCGCTCCTGGAAGATCGCTGCCGCCTTTCTCATTCAGTCCACTGTTGCGCGCCAGAGCGCGCGTAATCTGGCGGACGCGGTCGGCCCGGAAGTTGAAACAGATGCAGGCATCGTCCTCGCGAATGGTCGCTAACGGCTGGCCGCGATTGTCAGTGCACACGAACGGGATGACGAATTCGTCGGTGACGCCTTTGTTATAGGACTCCTTCATTCCCTGCACCGGATCGCTTTGCTTGCCGCCTTCAGCATCGGCAAAGACCATCGCGTTATAGGCCTTGGCGATGCGCTCCCAGCGGCGGTCGCGATCCATAGCATAGTAGCGGCCATTGACGGTAGCGATCTTGCCGCAGTTGTACTCGCGCATCTTCTGCTGCAACTGCTCGAGATATCCGGCGCCGTTGGTGGGCAGCGTGTCGCGGCCATCCATGAAGGCGTGGACGAAGACGCGTTCCAGGCCATTCTGCTTCGCCATCTTCAGCAAGGCGTAGAGGTGTACCTGCTGCGAGTGCACTCCACCATCGGAGACGAGACCGAACAAATGCAGCCGCCGATCGCCGCTGCGGGCATGCTTCATCGCAGCCAGCAGCACAGGGTGGGAGAAGAGTTCGCCGTTCTGGATCAGCAGGTCGATGCGGGTGATGTCCATGTGCACGATGCGGCCTGCGCCGATGTTGAGATGCCCGACTTCGCTGTTGCCCATTTGTCCTTCGGGCAGGCCGACGAAAGGTCCGCTGGTATGGATAAGCGTATTGGGATACTCGCGCAACAAGCGGTCATAGGTGGGCTTGCGCGCGAGCGCGATGGCGTTGGCTTTGGTTTCGGCGCGATATCCCCAACCATCGAGGATGATGAGAACGAGTGGTTTCGGACGGGCCATTTTCAGAAGAGTTCCTTATGAAGTGTGTGGAGCATCGATCTGCAGCCTACCAGATCAACTCGATAGGATAGCGTTCGAACAATCGGTCCGAAGTCACAAGCGGCAGCTTCTCTGCCAGACTCTGCGCCACCAAGATGCGGTCAAAGGGATCACGATGATGTAACGGAAGGTCTTCCAGGCGCCTCACGTGTTCGAACGTCAGGAAGAGAACCGACACGCCGTTCGCCGCCAGTTTACCCGCTAAGTAGTCACCAACCGGTCTAGGAAACGTTAGCTTTCCGATCTGCACCTTCGCGATAATTTCCCACAGGCTGGCAACGCTGATCCACACCTCGGCAGCGGGCAATAACGTCCGCACTCTGCGAGACAGCTTAGCCTCGCTCTCAAGCCCCCAAAGCAGCACGTGCGTGTCAATCAGAACTCTCATCACCAGAACAAATCTTCTACTTCCTTGGGCAACGGATCATTGAAATCGTCGGGAACAACGAACTCTCCTTTGGCTGATCCCAGCTTGAATCGCGGTCGCTCCTCACGGATTGCCACCAGTTTCGCGACCGGCTTTCCGGCCTTGGCAATAGTGACCTCCTCTCCCAAGGCGACTCGCTCCAGAAGGCGGGAAAGGTGAGTCTTCGCTTCGTGAATATTGACTTCCATTGTCTAATAGTAGACTAAGTCCTTAGCTAAGTCAATCTAGAAGCCCATTGTGTCATCGGCCGAGGGGCCGTAGGTGGCCGGTAGCGGCTTTTCGTTCAGGCGCAGGTAGACGCCTAGCTGGGTGCGGTGGTGGACCAGGTGATTCAGGAACATCTGGCGGTAGGCCAGGAAGCGCGAGCCGCTGAAGATGGGCTTGCCCTTGAAACTGAGCTTCCAGGGCTCCGTCCAGGCGGTATCGGGAGTGCCCTTCAGGGCTGCGCGGACTTTCGCTGCGCCTTCGTCGAAGGCCTTCACGAGTTGCTCGGGGGATTCGAAGGGAGGGCGGGTTCGCGGCGGCCCGCTGGCGAAATCGAGTTCGGGAGTCGTCAGTATGGTGACGCCAAATCCGGCTAGTTCGGCGACGTGAGGAGCCAGCTTGCCGAGGGGCATGGATTTGGGGTGAGGCTTGAAGTCGGGCAGGATCGGAACGCGCTCTAGCAGGGCGCGGGTTTTCTTGACTTCCTCGTCGAATTCGGAGAGCAGGAGTTCGTTGATCAATGTGTTTTCCTCGAAATTTGGCTATTTACTACTGTGTAACGGGGTGGGTACCCCTCCCCCCCGGGTAATA
The DNA here is from genome assembly GCA_035309485.1 of Candidatus Sulfotelmatobacter sp. GTDB lineage: Bacteria > Acidobacteriota > Terriglobia > Terriglobales > Acidobacteriaceae > Sulfotelmatobacter. The sequence goes on along the minus strand of DATGFC010000060.1, from coordinate 132 downwards.
ATTTACTTGACTCATCCACGCTAATTTGCTACAGTTCTCCTATGGGGAATGTAGCCATGAAAGAACCTAAGAGCCTTCAAGAAGCGATTGTGTACTTTTCCAATCCCGACAATTGCATTGATTACCTCGCGA
>DATGFC010000059.1:0-93491 GCA_035309485.1 Candidatus Sulfotelmatobacter sp. | reverse complement strand
GCGAAGAGACCGAGTACTTTGCCGCCCGCGCCGGTGTAGAAGAGGGGCGCAACCGGATCTTAAGCAATGCGACCGACCAGAACGGAGCTTCGATCGCGCTGACCGCGGCTACACTGCCGCAGGATGTGCCCGACAATGGCGGGAAAATTCTGTACATCCTCAATGGCACCAAGGCCGACGGCACAGCTGTCACGCTGGCCGATGTTACGACCCCGGGGTCGGCGTACTTCGACGATGAGCTTTGCCATGATATTCCGGCGGCGAGCCCGCTGGGGATCACCCACGTTCCGAACAATGTGCGCTGTCCCAATACGCTGCCCGCGGCGGCCTTCACGACCACGCCCAGCGTTGCTCCTTATGCCCTGGACTACAAATGGGTCCGCATTATGATCAAGGAGAACGGCAGCGGCCCGTACCAACTGGATACCACGCAGGCAGCCACCCTGGGAACCTGCTGGGATGAGAGTTCGATTCCCGCGGTGGAGATTGCGACCGCAGTCGCCAACTGCGCTCCCGTGCCGGCATCGAAGCCGTTGGATCGCCCGGTGTATCTGGTCACCGCTTTGGCTGTGAGCCCGGGCGGTACCACGCGCCGGCTGGTCCAGGAAGAAGTTTCGCTCGGCATCTCGTTTAATCCGAATTATGGGATTTACGCTACCTCCAAGCAGTGCCCATCCGTGATCTTTAACGGTAACGCTTCGACGGCCAGCTTTACGGCGGTCGCAGGCTCCGAACCTTCCGGCAACGCTCCGCCCAACAACCCCAACTACACCACCGGTGCCGACGTGGGTTCCAATGGCGGCATCGACATGAACGGCAACGGTGTGATCGCCGGCGGCGCCGACATCCTTGGCGGAGCTTGCTTCACACCTGACAAAATGATGCAGCCTGCTACCGCGACCAACATCAACAACGCTCCCAACTACCGGGTGACGGCGCAGCCCAATCCGCCGACGCCACAAACCAACTACAACAACAAGAATCCGCTGCCCAACCCGCTGACGCCGGGCAACGTCTACGGAAACGTTTCGCTCAGTGGGCAGACAACTTTGACCCTGCAGGTCCCCGACGGACAAGGAACCGCCGCCAACCCGGCCATCTTCATGATGAACAGCCTGAGCATCTCGGGGCAGGCGGGGCTTGCCATTTCACCGAAAGACGGCGGCGCGTGCGGCGGAAGTCAATACTGCTACGTCAACGTGATCATCGGAGGCAACGGAACCAGCACTCCGCTGAATCTGACCGGGCAGGCGTGGGGCAACCAGAGCGGCATACCCGAAATGCTGACATTCAGTATGGCCCAACCGACCGCTTGCACAACATCGCCCTGCGGCACGGTATCGGTTTCAGGTAACGCCTCGGCTTTTGCTGTTATCAATGCGCCGATGGATAACGTTGCGGTCAGCGGCAACAGCCCGACGTATGGTTCGATCATCTCGTACGCCACTAGCATCAACGGTGACGGCACGCTGTGGCACGATACCAACGGCGCGAATCAGTACACGCCGGATTCGTACCTGCACCTGATCGCGTACCGCGAGTTGAACTACTAACTTGAAAGAAGTCTGAAACAACCGATGCGGGGGATCTTGGCTATGCCAACGTCCCCCGTTTCGTTTTTGGGTGATTGTGCGAGTGCTGCGAACTGCGTCCGCGTGGCTGCGGACGAAGGCGTCCGAGGCTTCACGCGGCGCTTTTGTTGCATTGACTTTGAATGTAGGGCTTCCTAACATGGCTCACCCGAAGTTCTGAGGGCCGCGCTCGGGCGCGGATCGGGTCCGCCATGATCGGTCAGACTGTTTCCCATTACCGGATTCTCGAAAAGCTGGGCGGCGGCGGAATGGGTGTGGTCTACAAGGCTGAAGATACGGAACTGGGGCGCTTCGTGGCGCTCAAGTTCCTGCCCGATGACGTGGTGAAAGACACGCAAGCGCTGGAACGCTTCCGGCGTGAAGCGCGTGCCGCCTCGGGCCTCAATCATCCCAACATCTGCACCATTCATGAGATTGGCCAGCATGAGGGGCAGCCCTTCATCGCCATGGAGTTTCTGGAAGGCGCGACCCTGAAGCACCGCATTATGGGACGCCCGATGGCGAGCGAGGCGCTGCTCGACCTGGCGATCCAGATCGCGGACGGGCTGGACGCGGCGCATGCCAAGGGCATTGTGCATCGCGACATCAAGCCGGCAAACATCTTCGTTACCGAGAGAGAACAGGCGAAGATCCTGGATTTCGGATTGGCGAAGGTGATTCCGGTCGCCGGTAATCGCGCTTCGATTGCGGCGGCCGCGCCAACCGCGATGAGCGATGAGCATCTGACCAGTCCGGGCAGCACGCTGGGGACGGTGGCCTACATGTCGCCAGAGCAGGTACGAGGGGAAGAATTGGATGCGCGCAGCGACCTGTTCTCGTTCGGCGTGGTGCTTTACGAAATGGCGACCGGGCTGTTGCCGTTTCGCGGGGATACGTCTGGGCTGATCTTTAACGCGATCCTGGAGCGTCCGCCGGTGCCGCCGGTGCGGATCAATCCGGATTTGCCCATCAAACTGGAAGAGGTCATCCAGAAGGCGCTGGAGAAGGACCGCGATCTGCGTTACCAGCACGCCAGCGAAATGCGGGCGGACTTGAAGCGACTGAAGCGGGAGACGGAGTCCGGACGGCAGGTGCAGGCAGAGGTTGCGCCGAAGGCAAAGCCCAGTCGTGGGAAGGCGATTGCGGCTGCCGCCGGGCTGGTCGTGATCGCGATCGCCGTCGGCTGGTACGTGCGCTCTCGCCCGGCGGAAGTGCCGCCTGTTTCCCAGCCTCCTGCCGTGCCCGTTCAAAGTTCGGTGCGAACGCTGGCCGTGCTGCCGTTTCGAGATCTTTCCGGGCAAGGGACCGAGGTATGGGGCGTGGGCGTAGCGGACGCCATCATCAGCCGCCTGGCCACATTGCAGAATCTGGCAGTGCGCCCCACGAGTTCCGTTCTCAAATACGCAAAAGGGACGGACGATCCCGGGCAGGCGGCACAAGAGCTGCAAGTAAATTCGGTGCTGGCAGGAACGTACCAACGAATGGGCGGTGTGATGCGCGTTTCGGTGCAGTTGATCGATCATGGCGCGGCGCGCTGGGCGAACCGCTATGACCTGCAGGGACATGATTTGCTGCGCTTTGAGGACGACGTCTCACAGAAGGTGGTGGATGAGTTGCGCGTGCAGCTTTCCGGGACGGAGCAGGAGTCGCTGAAGACGGCATCGACGAATTCCCCGGAGGCTTACAACTTCCTGCTGCAAGGGCGGGCTTACTGGAACGACTACTTCATCAACTCGCAGCTGGAAGCATTGCGCAGCGCGCAGCAGATGGCGCGGAAGGCCATTGAAAAAGATCCGAACTTTGTCGACGCATATTCCTTGCTCGCGCAATCGTATTCTCTCGAGGCCTCGAATTACCAGCAAAACGGGTCGCAAAACCTGGCGTTCGCGGAGCGGACGGCCAGCAAGGCGGTGGCTCTGAATCCACAATCGTTGGAAGCCAACCTCGCGCTCGGAGCGGTTTACACGGAGGAGGGGAAACTTGGTGATGCCCTCCCGAGGCTGCGGCAGGCTGTCGCCTTGGGTCCCAATGCAACGCTTGCCTGGAATCAGCTTGCGTATAGCTATCACTATGCCGGGTTGATCGATCTGGCCGAGGCGGCTTTCCGCCGCAGCCGAGACCTGAATCCTACGCCGGCGCAGATTGCGTGGATGCACGGACGCATGCTCCTCTATCAGGGGAAACCGCATGAGGCGGAAGAAGAGGTGCGCCGCGCCCTGGAGCGCTATCCGGATCAGTTCAAGCTCCTGACTTTTCTTGGGGACTTCCTCTATTACCAGGACAAGAGTGGTGAAGCAGTGCAGGCGCTGGACCGAGCCATGCAGGTCGTCGGCTCTCGCCGAGAAGAAGAGCTTCTAGTGATCTCTGGGATCGTTCATGCTTCGCGAGGAGAACGGGACAAGATCGATCCCCGGATCTTTAAGTACAAGACGGCCGAGGTTGTAGACGGAGATTTGGCGGAATGGATCGGAGCAGTGTACGCGCTGTTGGGAGAGAAAGAACCCGCGTTAGCATGGCTGCGGCGCGCCGTGGCCAGGGGGGACCATAATTATCCCTGGTTCCAGCGCGACAAGAACTGGGACAAGTTGCGCGGGGATCCGGAATTCCAGCGGATCATGTCGGAGGTCGAGGGCTACTGGAAGCACTACAAAGAATTGTTCGATCAGTCTCCCACCTAACCTCGCTCAATACGTGATTTTGCGCAGCGGGGAATCCAACCAGCAAACCACAATCGTGAACGTCTTGTTGCCGGTTGTTCTGGCGCGATGGGACAATGATTATCTATGCACAAATCGCTTATCGCAGTTGTGTTTCCAGCTTTCGCGCTGGGGATGCTGGAGCTGGGCCCTGCTCAGGCACAGCAGACTCCTCCGGCGAATCAATCCTCAAAACCCGCTACCAGCCAGTCGACGGGATCGGCAGCGAAAGCTCCCGCCAAGAAAGCGGCGAGTAATTCTGCGAAGACCGGGGCTGCCGTTACTCTGAAAACACAGAGAGAGAAAGCCAGCTATGCGCTGGGCATGAGTATTGGTTCAGGAATGCATCGGCAGGGATTGCCGGTGGATCCGGCGCTGGTCTCGCGCGGCCTCAGAGACGCCCTGGCAGGCGGGAAAACCCTGATGACCGAAGATGAAATGAAGGCTGCGCTGCAACAATTAAGAGGGCAAGTGCAGCAGGCGCAGGCGGCAAAGGCGCACGCCGAGGGAGAAGGGAACCGAAAGGCCGGGGAAGCTTTTCTGGAGGCCAACAAGTCGAAAGAAGGGGTGAAGACTTTGCCCGACGGCTTACAGTATAAGGTTTTGAAAGAGGGCACGGGTCCGAAACCGACGGCGAACGATACGGTTAGCGTGAACTATCGCGGAACGCTGATTGATGGCAAGGAGTTCGACAGTTCCTACAAACGCGGGCAGCCGACGACCTTTCCGGTGAATGGGGTGATCAAGGGCTGGACCGAAGCGCTGCAACTGATGCCTGTGGGATCGAAGTGGCAGTTGTTCATTCCGCCGGATCTGGCGTATGGAGACAATGCGCCGGGCGGGGATATCAAACCTGGAGACACGCTGATCTTCGAAGTCGAGCTGCTGTCGATCGAGCCACCGAAGAAATAAGTTGGGAAGGTGTCCGGTTCGGAATAGTTTCGGGGCCGGCGGGCGGGGACGCCCGCCGGACAGCCGGCGAGACGCCGGCGGTACCCAGTGCAAGAGCCGTTCGCTATGGCGGACGGCTTTTTTGTTTGCTGTCGGGTTTAAGCCGGGCGGCACTCCTGCCGATGTGTAAGGCAGGGAAGAGGAGAGGCGTGTGAGAATTCTCTTAGTTGAAGATAGTATGGCGCTGCGGCGGGAGAATGAAGGGGCGCTGTTGCGGGCAGGCTATGAGGTGATCTGCGCCGAAGACGGGCAAATGGCGCTGGAAATGGCGCAAGAGCAGCAGCCGGATCTGATTCTGCTGGATATGATTCTGCCGAAATTGAGCGGCCCGGAGGTATTGCGGCATTTGAAGCGCGAGGCCAGGACCAGAGATATTCCCGTGGTCGTGTTAAGCAGCTTGTCGGAAAAGAACCGCCAGAAGCTGCTGGAAGAGGGGGCGGAAGATTATCTGGAGAAAGGCACGCTGATGCCGATGCGTGGTCTCAACCTTCTGCCGCAGGCGCTGGAGAATGTGATCTGCCGCATCAACCGCAGGCGGGGGATCGCCTTCTCCAGCGTTCCCTTGCACCACGATTGATTCACGACACACCAGCGATGAGCAGTGAGCAATGAGCAGTGAGCAGACCCAAGCTGTCCCAGGCTGTGAGATATCAGTCCCAAATGGTTTGCTGTTTGCTCATAGCGCATCGCTCATGGCTCATCGCTAAAGGGCACTGCGAAGATGTTCTTCAGCCGAGAGATTGGCGCCCGCCAGCAGCAATAAGCCGGATAGAAAAGCCCAGAACATCATCGTCACCGAGAGCGCGAACGGTCCGTACACTTCCTGAAAATTGAGCCAGGGGAGCGCGAGGATGTAGGCATACTTCAGCGCTTCGGAGAGCAGGCCCATGATGATGGCGGCGGGCAGCACAGTCCGCGCCGGCACTTTGCCGTTGGGCAGAAGCCAGTAGATCAGGAAAAAGATGGCGATGCTGGCTGCAATGGCGAAGACTTTCATCATCAAGAATCCCACCAGGCGCACGAAGCCAGTGCCATAGCCGCGGAACAGGAACTCCATGAACGCCACCGGGCCGGCCGTGAGTGCAATCGACAGCAACGCCAGCAGCCCGCAGGCGAATGCCAGTCCGAACGAGACTAGCTGGTTGCCGAGGTAAGAGCGGTTATTCTCGAAGCGCCAGACGCGGTTGAGGGCTACCTCGAGGGGCAGGAAAACACCCGACGAAGTCACCAGCAGGATGATCAGGGAGAAGACTTGCACGCGCTGGCGCGCATTGACCATGGCTTCAACATTGCGAATGACGAATCCTTGCCCGGTGGGAAGGTAATCGCGCAGCAAATTCTCCACCACGCCCACCATGACGGTGGAGTGAAAGACGCGGCGGATGATGGTCATCAGCAGCACGACGAACGGAAAGAAAGACAAAATTGAATTGGCCGCGACGGAGAATGCGAAGGTGTGGACGTCGGTGCGGGTCAGGTATTTGATCGTGGACAGCAACAGCCCGGAGGAGCGTTGGGGTGGGCGACGGTTCAGCCGAGGCGGCGGAGCCGGGGTGCGAGGGATGGTCTGAATGGGCGGGCCGGCCATGGCAAACACAAATCCTATCAGACGAAAATGACCGCTGGCGTACAGAGCGCGGCACCGCAGTTTTCGGGTTGGTTACCGAGCTATTTCTTTATCTTTGTTAAAGTTATCGCTTACCGCGTGTTATGACCAAGGGTCATATTACGGTTTGCTTCTAATTTATGTTGCGAAACGTTTTAATACTGCTTATTATCTGTTGCTCGATACCGGACAAAGGTCCGGTGGTGAGACCAATAGTGGTTGACGTTTGTTGGGTGTAGTGGAAAAGAGCGCCAAATTGTCGGACTCCAGAAGTTCCCGCGGCTGGCATTGATTGCCCTCGGGAGCATCGGGGTCTTTTTCTTTTTGGAATTAACTTCCCTCCGCACATCGAGACGCAACCCACCGTTCGCCGGCTTTCTTTGAGGGGGGCTTCGGTCGAATCGAAGCAGAATCCAAGAGACTGGGGAACATATTCTTCGCGATGAGTGAAAGGAGTTTTATCCGTGAGAGAGAAAGGTACAGTGAAGTGGTTCAACGGGGCGAAGGGATATGGATTTATCCAACGCTCCACGGGGGAAGATGTGTTCGTGCACTTCTCCGCCATCCAGGAGAACGGCTACCGAACCCTGAACGAGGGGGAGACCGTCGAGTTTGACCTGCTCAAGGGCCCGAAAGGCTTTCAGGCGGCGAACGTCGTCCGCGCGTAACCCGCGAACCATTCCAGAACCCTCCCGCTTCCCAGGGGGAGGGTTTTTTGCTGCGCGTTAGACGCTAATTTTTCCTCTGTGTTCTCTGCGAACTCCGTGGTTCAAGCTTTACCGCAGAGTTCGCTGAGAAATGCCGCGGAGAACGCGGAGGAAATCCTTTCCGACGAAATCCATTCTTGCAGGATGAAACTGGAGAGTTCGCCACCGCTTCATCGGTGGGGGTAGAATCGTGGGCTGCTTTGGCGGCGTTCCGGGAGGGGCAATGAAAAATGCGGATTTGGCTGGTGGCGATTCAGAGACCGGAGTATCGAGACGAGAATTCTTGGCGCAGAGCACGACGGCGGCCCTGGGATTCTCCATTGTTCCGCGGAGCGTATTAGGCAGAGGATTTGTTCCGCCCAGCGATAAAGTCAACATCGCATTTATCGGCGTGGGCGCGCAGGGCTTGCGAGTCATGCTGCACTTCCTGAACGAGGCGGACGTGCAAGGCGTGGCGGTCTGCGATGTCAACAAGAGCGGCTCGGATTATCCGCAATGGGAGGTGCACGAATTCTGCGACTCCGTGCGCAAATTGCTGGGCGTAAGTTCGGGATGGGACTGGCTGAGCCCGGACCAGCCCATCGAGTTGACGCACGCGCTGCACGTCACGGGCGGGGTGGCGGGAAGAGAGCCGGCGCAGAAGATCGTCGAGGGATACTACGCGACAAAGCAGCGGTCCGGGCAATACAAAGGCTGCGCGGCATACAACGATTTCCGCGAACTGCTGGAAAAGCAGAACGATCTGGACGCGGTGGTGGTGTGCACGACCGACAACCTGCATGCCGCGGTGTCGGCGGCGGCGATGATGAAGCGGAAGAACGTGTTCTGCCAGAAGCCGTTGACGCACACGATCTATGAGGCGCGACGCATTGCCGAGATCGCGCGCGAGTCGGGAGTAGCAACGCAGATTGCGGTGGGGAACCAGGCATCCGAGGCGACGCGACAGCTTTGCGAATGGATCTGGGCGGGAGCGATTGGGCCGGTGCGGGAAGTGCACAACTGGTCGAGCCGCCCCTTCTGGCCGCAGGGCATCGATCGTCCGAAGGAATCACAACCTGTACCCGACGGCTTGGACTGGAATCTATGGTTGGGGCCTGCGCCGGAGAGGCCGTTCAACCACGTGTACACTCCATTTTCGTGGCGGGGATGGGGCGATTTTGGCTGCGGCGCGCTGGGGGATATGGGCTCGTACAGCTTCGACACGATCTTCCGCGTATTAAAGCTGGAGGCGCCGACGACGGTGGAAGCGACTTCCACCGAGCGTTTCCCGGAAACGTATCCGGCAGCGTCAATCATTCGTTACGACTTTGGCGCGCGCGGCGAAATGCCGGCGGTGAAGTTTACTTGGTACGACGGTGGACTCAGGCCTCCGAGGCCGGAGGAATTGGAGGGAAATCGTCCGTGGGGCGGGCAGGGCGAGGATAGCGAAGGGCTGCTGTTCGTCGGCGATAGCGGCAAAATTCTCTGCGGGTTCAGCGGGTCGCATCCGGCATTGATTCCGCAGAGCAAGATGGACGCCTATAAGCAGCCGCCGAAGACATTGCCGCGGTCACCGGGCAATGAGCGCGAGTGGCTCGATGCCTGCAAAGGCGGCAAGGTGAAGCCGGGTGGGAACTTTGAGTTCGAGGGCATGGTCACTGAAACCCTGCTGCTCGGTAATGTGGCAATCCGCACGGGAAACAAGATGACCTGGGACCGGGGCACGATGAAAGCGAACAACTCCGATTTCGCGCAGAATATCATTCGGCCGGAACGCCGCACAGGTTGGGAACTCTAGGAGGGCATCATGGAATTTTCGAGGAGAGAATTTTGCAAAGTTGCCGCCACGCAGGCGGCCGCGCTGGGAGTGCTTTCTGCGGCAGGGATGAAACTGCACGCCAATCCGCTGGGCTTGCCAATCGGGTGCCAGACCTGGCCGGTGCGCCAGAGCATTGCCAAAGATTTCCCCGGCACGCTCAAGCAACTGGCCGATGCCGGATTTCAGAGCGTGGAACTGTGTTCTCCGGCCGGCTATGCGGATGAGGGTTTTGGCGGACTGGCGAAGTACAAAGGATCCGAACTGAAGAAGATTCTCAACGATGCCGGCCTGACCTGCGTGAGTTCGCACTTCGGCATCGAGGAACTCCGCAAGAACCAGGACGAAAGCATCGCCTGGGCCAAAGATGTGGGGCTCACGCAGATGCTCGTCGCCAGCCTGGGCGGAGGGGAGCATCCGACGATGGACGACGTAAAGCGGGCCGCCGACGAATACAACAAGATGGGCGAGAAAGCGGCTGCGGCAGGCATCCAGCAGGGCTTGCACAATGAGGGCTTCGAGCTTTCGAACGTCGACGGGAAGCGCACCTATGATGTGCTGTTCGGATTGCTTGATCCCAAGTTGGTGAAGTTTCAGTTTCAGGTCTCGACCATCAACAAGGGATTCGATGCGGCGGAATACTTCACCAAATATCCGGGACGTTTCATTTCCATGCACGTGCAAGGCTGGTCGGCGGCTACCAAGAAGATCGCGCCGGTGGGCCAGGACAGCCTGGACTGGAAGAAGATCTTCAGCGCCGCCAAAGTAGGCGGCATCAAGAACTATTTCGTGGAGATGAATTACGAGATGATGAAGGCCAGCGTGCCGTATCTGCGCAGCCTAGAGGTGTGACGAAAATCTTGGGAACTTGCGGATTGCGTTGGCCTTCGAGTATCGGCAGCTGAAGGACGGATAAAGGACCATCTTCAGAAAAGACGCGCTGAAGAATGAGCTCGTGGCTACGCGAGTTGAATGGTCAAAAACCCACGGCAGCGGCGTCGGTCGTGGCGTGCAAGTGTACGATCTGATTCACGGCCGTTACCCGTAAAATCTGCTCGACATGTTCGTTGGCGCCGGCTACACGCAGCTCGCCGCCTGCTTTTTTCATTTGGCCGGCCACGGCGACGATGATGCCGATACCGGTGCTGTCGAGATGGGTGATGCCGCTGAGGTCGAAGATGATTTTCTTGCGGCTCTCGTCCACGAGCTTTTTCGTGGTCCACTCCACCTGGCGGCAGTCGTTGCCCATGGTGATCTTGCCCATCATCTCCAGCACGACGATGTCGGGTTCCATGTGCCTGGTTTGAATCGTTAAAGGCATGAGCGGGACTCCTTTCGAATTCGCGAACAGGTGCTTAAGGCTCTCCATTGAACATGACGACGGGGGCATCGCGACCAGGTAATGGCGATCGTCTGGACACTCCACATTCGATAAAGCGAGATAGTCTGGCGAATCATAGGCCTGCGGTCTGGGGTGCAATCTTAGACGGCAAGATGCCGGAGGTCAATGTAAGGCCGTGCCCGGGGGGAGGAAAGACTCACTGCACCAAAACGATGGCTTTCTCCATGTGCCGAAAACCGTGGGTGGCAACCACCGCAATGAGCATCTGGGTTCCGTTATAGCCCACGTGCACCAGGAAACTGGCTCCCACGGACTTAGTCGCGGCTCGCACGATCCCACAGACGACGCCCACGATAAAAATCACCAGTCCTGCGGTCAATGCATATCCGTATTGCGGCAAGTGAAGCAGTGCAAAAGGCAGCGCGCTCAGCATTATCCCCCACATCGGCCCCATAGGCCGCGCCAGCACGGGATAGAGGAACCCTCGAAAAAACAGCTCCTCCATTAACGGAGCCAGAGTGATGGCAATTAGTGCAAGCAGGTAGGCATCCAGAGGTCGATCGAAAAGATGCTCAAACGGTGTGTCTTTGGGCATTGGTAGCAGACTCTCCAACGTGGCTAGCCCGATCAGGAGAACAGCTCCCAACCCGACGAATTTCCAGATCGCTCGCGGCCAATTCCATCGTATTGAGCGCCAGAATGGGACATGATATTTTCCTTCCACTAACGCGATCATTAGCAAAGCTACAGGGATATAAATCAGGAATTGCAAAATGATCAGGAGAATCGGCCTCTGCTGCTCAATCTTCTGCGCCACATCATAAAAGCTCAGTCGGGGATACCACAACCATTGAGCAGCCTTGGCCGACGCGAACTGGAGCAAAGAAACTAGGACGAATGTCAGAGCCGCGATGAGCAGCACATCCCACGCATTCCACACGGGATTTTCTACGGCCGGCGGACCATGGGGTTGCGCTGGAACGCTAGGCGCCAGGAGGGAGGTTGAAGCAAATGGATCGCCACGTTCCGGAACAGTACTCTGCGGCTCTGAACTTCCGGGCTGCAGCGGATCAAACTGCGGATTATCAGGAGATGACAAGAACGTTCCTTAACTGAGAACTGAGATCTGGGAGCTGAGAACTGTTTTTGGGGAAGTGGGAACTGTCTTCCCAAAATAAGCGGCAAGAGCCTGCCCCGTATACGATTTTTTTACCCGCGCCACTTGCTCTGGCGTACCCTGCGCCACCAACCGGCCTCCATCTTCCCCGCCCTCCGGGCCCAGATCGATGATCCAGTCGGCATTGCGGATCACATCGAGATTGTGTTCGATGATGATGATCGAGTTCCCCAGATCGGTCAACCGGTGCAGCACGTCGAGCAACTTTTTCACATCATCGAAATGCAGTCCGGTGGTCGGCTCGTCGAGCAGGTACAGCGTCTTTCCCGTTTGCCGCTTACTCAACTCGCGGGCCAGCTTGATGCGTTGTGCCTCGCCTCCGGAGAGCGTGACTGCGGATTGTCCAAGATGAATGTATCCGAGCCCGACGTCCACCAGCGTTTGCAGCTTCTGCTTGACTTGCGGAATGTTCTCGAGAATCGGCAGCGCGTCGGAAACCGGCATCTCCAGCAGGTCGGCAATCGAATATCCGTTGTACTTCACTGCCAGAGTTTCATGGTTGTAGCGCCGCCCGCCGCAGACCTCGCACAGCACATACACATCGGGCAGGAAATTCATTTCGATGCGGCGCTGGCCTTCGCCCTGGCAGGCCTCGCAGCGCCCACCCGATACGTTGAACGAAAAACGCCCGGCCTTGTAGCCGCGCTCGCGCGATTCCGGCAGCATGGCGTACAGATCGCGAATCGCGGTGAACACTCCAGTATAGGTCGCCGGATTCGATCGCGGCGTACGCCCGATAGGGGACTGGTCGATGCGGATGACTTTATCAATATTCTCCGCGCCGGAAATCGCTTTGTGCTCGCCCGCCTTCTCGCGCGACCGGTAAAGCTGCCGCGCCAGCGCGCGGTACAGAATGTCGTTCACCAGGGTTGACTTCCCCGATCCAGACACGCCCGTCACGACCGTCATCACGCTCAAAGGAAACGTTATATCGAGATTTTTGAGATTGTTTTCCTTGGCGCCGAGAATAGTGATCGCCGCGCCGTTTTTCTGCCGGCGCTCGGGGCGCATTTCGATCGAAGTCCGCCCGGAGATGTACGCGCCGGTCAAAGAATTCGGGTCGCGCATGATCTCTTCGGGCGTACCGTGCGCCACCAGGTTTCCGCCGTGGCGTCCCGCGCCCGGCCCGAGATCGACCACATAATCTGCGCGCCGGATCGTCTCCTCATCGTGCTCCACGACCAGCACGGTATTACCCAGGTCGCGCAGATTCTCCAGCGCGTTCAGTAGCCGGCCGTTATCGCGGTGGTGCAGTCCAATGGACGGCTCATCGAGCACATACAAGACGCCGCGGAGCCGCGACCCGATCTGGGTTGCCAGACGAATGCGCTGACCCTCGCCGCCAGACAAACTTGCCGCCGAGCGGTCGAGCGAGATGTATCCCAGGCCGACGCCATCCAAAAATTGCAGCCGCTCGACGATTTCGTACATGACGCGCCCGGCAATGGCCGCCTCGCGCCCGGTCAGTTTGATCCCTCGCGCGACTTCCAGCGCCCGCGACACCGGCATCGCCGTGAACTCGGCAATCGACATCCCATTGACTTTGACCGCCAGGCTCTCCTGCCGCAGCCGCTTCCCGTGACATACGGGACACTCGGTCGCCGACATGTGGTCCATCAGCCAATCGCGATAACCTTCGGAGGTCGACTCTTCCAGATTCTGCTTGAGATATCCGAAGATGCCGTGAAAGCCAGTCCGTCCGCCGCGTCCCGGCTCGCCATTGAGCAGAAAGTCCTGCGTCTTCTCCGGAAATTTCTCAAACGGCGTGCTGAGATCGATGCCGCAAGTCGTTGCCACAATCTGCAACTGGTGAATCAAGTTCTGCGACGCCGACCCCGGACCCAGCCCGCCATCCAGCAGCGGCTTCGACCAGTCGGTGATCACCTTGGCCGGATCGAAATCATACTTGCTGCCCAGGCCGTGGCACTCCGGGCAAGCTCCATACATGCTGTTGAACGAAAAGGAACGCGGCTCCAGCTGCGGCACGTTGATCCCGCAATCCGGGCACGCCAGCTTCTCGGAATAAAGGTGCTCGTCGCCGCCGACCACCGCCACCTGCACCAGCCCGCCCGCCAGCTTCATTGCCAAGCCGACCGACATCTCGAGGCGATGCTCGATGCCGGGTTTGACCAGTAAACGGTCGATCACAACTTCAATCGTGTGATTCTTGCGTTTGTCGAGATTGATGGCGACATCGTCATCCAGGTTCACCAACTCGCCGTCAATGCGCGCTCGGGTGTAGCCGTGCTTGACCAGCGTCTCCATCTCTTTTTTGAATTCGCCCTTGCGCCCGCGGACGATTGGCGCCATCACCATGACGCGGTCTTCCGGAGTCAGCGCCATCACCCGCTGCACGATCTGGTCGGCGGACTGACGGCTGATCGCCCGTCCACACTTGGGACAATGCGGAACCCCGATCGAAGCGAATAAGAGGCGAAGATAATCGTAAATCTCGGTGATCGTCCCGACGGTAGAACGGGGACTGCGACTGGCAGTTTTCTGCTCGATTGAGACCGAGGGGCTGAGGCCATCAATCGCGTCTACATCCGGGCGTTCCATCTGATCGAGGAACTGCCGCGCGTAGGCCGATAGGGTCTCTACGTAGCGGCGCTGGCCCTCGGCATAAATGGTGTCAAAGGCAAGGGAAGACTTCCCAGACCCGCTCAGACCGGTTACTACCGTGAGCGTGTTCCGGGGGATCTCGACGCTTATGTTCTTTAGATTGTGTTGCCGGGCGCCCCGGACAGAAATCTTGGTAATCGCCATGACTCGCCGGAGTACTAGCCCCTTCCGTAACGTCGACAGGGAATCAGAATTGTCCGAAAGTAAGTATGCACAGCTCTACTCCGTATCTTAGTCGTCAATAGCGCGGAGCGTCAACGAAGGTAGATTGGAAAGTCGCGCTGCGGGGAGACGAAAAACCTGAGTATACGGATTTCCGGACTGCGCATCTGATTAAAGCCACGTCGCTAAGGTTGGGAACTCGTGAATTCGCTTTTGATGCCCTTTATTCTCTGCTTCACGGTAGTTGCCTCAGTCGGTTTCGGCATCCTGGCCGCGTACGCGGCAATCTTTGGAATTCTTTCGACCTTTGGTCGCAGCGCCCGGCCTGAACCTCCAGCCCGCCCGCGCCTGGTTTTAGTACCCACGCAGAATCACGCCAGCGGCGACTGAGCGCAGCGCCGGCGTCTCGCCGGCTGTCGCGAGCGCGTCCCGCGCTCGCCCCGTCAAAATCTATACGTCTTAAAACTTTTGAGACGGACCTCGCTCCCGGCACGGCGGGCGCGGACGCCCGCCGGACAGCCGGCGGGACGCCGGCGCTACATAAAACGGCGCTACAAAGGCCGGCTACGCGCGCTAGTAGATCACCTTCAGCGAGAACTGAACCTGGCGCGAAGTTCCGGCTGTCTTGCTGATGATTCCGAAGCCGCTGCCGCGCAGGATGTTCGAAGGCAATCCGAAGTTCACCACATTGAACACGTTGAAGAACTCAGCGCGAAATTCCAGCGTGCCCAGTTCCGCGTTGCCGCGATGCCCGAACGGAGTGTCCTTGACCAGGGCCACGTCATAATCGTGGTAGGCGGGTCCGCGAAATGTATTGCGTCCCAAGGTACCGAAGCGTCCTTGATTCGGGCCCGTTCCCCCCGGCACATTGATCGGAATCGAGAAGAACGATGCATTATTCGCACCCAGCCCGAAGTAGTCGTCGCGTACCGTCCGCGAAGTTGAGAAGTGCGGCCTCGACACCAGGTCCGGGCGGTCCGAGCCGCCGTTGCCGGCTCCCGTTTGCTGGATCCCGGAGTAGACCGTAAACGGCGACCCGGTGGTGATGGTAGTGATATTCAGGATCTGCCAGCCTTTCGTGAATGTCCGTCCCAGCGGCCGCAAGAATCCGATGCGATCGAGTGGCAGCAACTGAATCACGCTCGCCGCAAACACGTGCGTCACATCGAACGTCGACGGCCCCTTCTCCGCCGAGGGATCCCACGGATCCTGCGGCCCGGTCTGCAGGATCGTCCCGGCAGTGCCCAGCAGGCCGCCAAGCACGGCGCTGGTGTCGTCC
The DNA here is from genome assembly GCA_035309485.1 of Candidatus Sulfotelmatobacter sp. Classification (GTDB taxonomy): domain Bacteria; phylum Acidobacteriota; class Terriglobia; order Terriglobales; family Acidobacteriaceae; genus Sulfotelmatobacter. Next base: position 77,583 of record DATGFC010000059.1, on the reverse strand, counting down.
AACGCCTTCGAATAGGTATAGCTGGCCTGCAGGCCCAACCCGAGGCGCGCCGAGTTCTTGGTCAGGCTGGTCTGCAGCGCGTGATAGCTCGAGTGCGAGCCGCTCGTCATGATGACTTCGGGCCCGAATCCTCCGGTGGCATGCCCGTTCGCGTCGAACTGCGTGAATGGAGCGAAGCCCGGGCCTGCTCCGGTGTAACTGTTCGGCGAATAGACTCGCGCCAGATGAATGCCTGCGGTGGCGACATACGACGCATTGAATTTGAAATCGGCGAAATCGTGATCCACGCCGGCAGTCCAGCTTCCGATATATCCATTGGCAAAATTCTTCGCGATGCCTGTGATGCTGAGCAACTGCACGTTTCCAGGCGTGAGCGCGTCCAGATCCGCCTGGAAGCGCGCATAGTCAAACACCGTGTTCGGGGGGACGTCTGGGTTCGCCCGGTCGCAAAAATCGGTTGTCCCTGGATGTTGTAGGCGGTCGGCAGATTCACCGGGACAAACGCATCCTGAAAGGGCACGGGAAACCCGGGCTCGGCAGAAACGGTGGGAGCAAAAACGTAAGGGATCGCGGCGGTCAGAAAATTGTCTTGCCACAGGTTCGGTATCAATGTCGCGATGGAGCCGCCCGCGTGCAGCACGGTGTGCTTGCCCACAGCGTAGTCGAGAGCGAGCCGTGGTCCCCAGCCGTTCCAATCCTGGTTGTAGGGCGGCTGCGGATTGATCAGCAGCGTCTGCGTGGCGGTGCGATCCCAATAAGGCACAGTCTGGCCGTTAGCCCCGGTAAACACGGGCAGGGAGGTCCGCTTTGTGGCCTCGTGAATGCGGCTGTTGACTTCATAGCGCAATCCGTAATTCACGGTGAGTTGCGACGTTACCTTCCACGCATCCTGAAAATAGAAGTTGTAGGCTTCACGCCGGACTCCTGCCTCGTTGAATTTTCCGCCGACCGGAGTAATGCTCGCGGCCGCCGTGATGTTGTAGGAGTACGGCGTCGCAGTGAGCAATCCGGTGAGCGAATCAGGCAGCGGATCGCCCACATGGATGTCGTGAGTCCCGCTCGCCGACGCAATATTGACGGGTGAATACGCGGTGCCGCCGCCGAAAACGTAATATCCATTGGGATTGATGCCAAAAATTGTCGAATCGCGGTTGACCCGGATCTCCACGCCCCACTTGAAGGCGTGAGCGCCATGCGTGAAAGCCATGTCCTGTTTCAGCTGATAAAGATTGCTGTAAGAACCAAAGATGGATCCTGCCGGCTGGTTGTAGGCCTGGAAAAGTCCATCCGCGAATCCAATGGCGGGCTGGGTGTGATTCGGCGTCGGAAAAAACGGCGTACTGCGGATGTAACTCAGCGATGTATCCGAGGTCATGTGCGGAGAAATCGTTCGGGTGTACTTCACGCCCGCGTTCCGCTGATGATCGTAAAACTGAATCCCGAAGCTCGGATCCAGCACTGTCTGATCGGGATTGGTCAGAGGCCCGGTGACCTGGTTCAGGCTGAAGCGCGTCAGCAGCGCTGCCTTGTTGGAAATCTGGTGGTCCAGGCGGATTGAGAACTGGTCGGTCACCGTGACCACTTTTGACGAAGCCGCATACGTCCGATCGCCAAACGCTCCCGTCGCTGTATTGGGCAGGGGATAGCCATTGAGCACCGGAAGCACCGCCGGGTTCACCGGGACGGTCAATGTGTCCCCCGGGAAAGTAGTCGTGTCAATTCCCTGGCGCTCCGCCGCAGTCGGTACCGGAACCACTTGCGTGGTCCCCAACACCTGCCGAAAGCCCTGGTATTCGCCGAAATAAAAGGTCCGATTGCGGCCGTCATAAATTCCGGGAATCACCACGGGGCCGCCGTTCGTAAACCCAAACTCATTCCGCGCGAAACCGGGAATTCGCCGGCCCGTAATCTGCGGGGACGGGTCGAAGTAGTTGCGCGCATCCAGCGCCGCATTGCGCAGAAACTCGAACACACTTCCATGGATTTGATTGGCGCCTGACTTGGTAACGACATTGGTGAAGCTCGCGGCCCCATGCCCAATCTCGGCAGGCATGACCCCGGAGTTGGACTGTACCTCCTGAATCGCATCCACGTTGAAATTCGAAAATGTCGCCCCGCCCATCTCGGGATCGGTGGTATCGAACCCGTCCAACGCGAAGACCGTCGTCACACCTCGCTGCCCATTGACGGCAAACTGCTGCGTGAAATTGGCAGCGCCGTTGCTGTCGGTCATCGTCCCGGCAGCGAGCAGCAGCAACTTGCTGAAGTCGCGCGCGTTCAGTGGAAGGCTCGAAACTTCCGAACTCGAAAGCCGCTCACCCCCGCTGGCTTGCACCGACACCTGAGCACTCGACGATGAACGACCGAGTTCGTCGCTTTGCGGGCTTTGCCCTTGCACCACCTGTCCTGAAGAAGTCAGCTGCAAGGACATTGTCAAGACAGCGGCGTCTTTGACGACGAAGGGAGAGGTCGCCTTTAATTCCCGGTCAGCGGTTTCCACCGAAAGTTCGTAGTTCCCCGCAGCGATCTCAGCAAATTCGAACTTGCCCGTGGCTGCCGCGGTAGCACTGTATTCGTGCTCTGCGGAATGGAGTTTGACGACGGCTCCAGCGGCCGGCTTGCCAACGCTATCGGTCAATACGCCGACCCAGGAAGCGCCAGCAAGAGCAGCCGCAGTACCCACCGTGAGCAGAATTAGAACCAGGCAAATCAAACAAAATCGATTTTGGAGGCGGAAAAACATGAACCGGGAATTATAACGGTCCGGCTCTCAAATCCAGTGTCACCACATGCGCACTAGTGGTGTCCTAATTCAGTCCCTCACCACGGAGGCACAAAGACACGGAGGGAACCGGCGGTGGGCTATTCCCAAATTTTTCCTTTTTGGTTATTAATTTCAGTTCTTCTCCGTGACTCAGTGACTCGGTGGTTAGCCGGACCTTAGCCTAGAACTGCTTCGCGAGCGTGCCTGGTTTTGGCACTGAGAGTTATGAAAGCCCCGCCTCGGCGGGGCTTTTCTGTTGTGGCGCATGTCGGCCACGGGCGTCCGCCCGAACCGTGGTAGCATTTCCTTGACGCCTCTTCCTTCCCGCGGCCCATGCTTCGCATGCGTTCCATACCGCTGTTGCTGGCAGTCCTGGTGGCGTTCTCCTGGATTCCAACTCAGGCCGCTAACGAACCTGCATGGCTCGAGATTCACTCTCCTCATTTCATCGTTATCACTGACGCCGGTGATAAGAGAGGACGCGAAATTGCCCTGCGCTTCGAGCAAATGCGTACCGTCTTCGCAGGCTTGCTCTCCCGCGACCGCCTGCAGCAGTCGCGCCCTCTGACGATTCTTGCTCTCAGGAACGATAAGTCTTACTACCAGGCTGCGCCGCTTCGGCAAGGTCAGCCCATCGATGTCCCCGGATTCTTTCTTCCCGGCGACGATCAAGACTTTATCGTCCTGAACATGTCGGAAGAAGACCCCTGGCGCGCCGTCGCCCATGATTTTGCTTACTACCTGCTCACTTTTAACTATCCGCCTGCCCAGGGATGGTTCGACGAAGGCCTTTGCGAATATTTCAGTTCGATCCGCATTGCCAACAAGACGGTCGAACTCGGAGCCGATCCCGAACTCCAGCCTTCGGTGAAGGAAGATCTCGTCGGCAATCAAAGGAACGCGCATCCTGCCAAATCGCTTACCGAACTGCTGGGCGCGCAGGTCTGGCTCTCGCTTCCCGACCTTTTCACGATGAAGCACGATCCTTCCACCCGCAACGAAGGCTCGCACCATGTCCTTTACTATGCGGAGTCGTGGATCGTGATGCATTACCTGATTCACGAAAAGAAAATGGAAGAGACGGGCACGTACATGGGACTCGTTCTGGCGAAGCATGTGCCGGTGGAAGATGCCATCAAACAAGCCTACGGCATGGATTCCGCGCAGATGGAACAGGCTGTGAAGGATTATTTCCACTCGCAAACTGCGCTGTCTGACGCTCTCGATGCCGCCCGCTCGGGCGCTCCAAGCAATCCGGCTGCGCCTGCAGGCATCGAGCGCTTTCCCGTTCCCGTGAGCGCCGAAGACTCCGTCTTCACCTCAAAGCCGGTTCCCGAAGCGGACGCTCAGGCCCTCTACGCGGGCATTCAAATTCGCATTCCTGAACGCCGAGAAGCCGGACTCAAGACGCTGCAGACCCTCGCCACAACTCCCACCGAAGCCGATAAGAAAGCAGAGATCAAAAGCACCAAGCGCGTCGGCGAAGAGTCCGACCAACTGCCGACCAATGCTATAGGCGACGAGCTCGCCCACCGCATCCTGGCCTACGACTATATTCAGCACGGCGACTTTGAACAGGCCTTTACCGAGATCGCCGATGCCACAGCTTTAAATCCCCAGGACATGTGGGCCCGATATTATTTTTCCCTTGGCAAGTACCGCATGGCGCAGGCCAAGCACACCGAGATGATGGGTCTTTCCAACATGATGCTTGACCTGAAGGCGGTGCTCGAGTGGAGTCCTGAAATGGCCGACGCCTACGACCTGCTTGCCGTAGCCCGCAATGCCGGCGGCACCTTCACCCCGGCGATGCAAGCCGAACGTGCGGCCATGAATTTAAGCCCTCGTGACGAACGGTACGCTTTGCATCTCGCCGAGATCTACATGGCGAGCAAGAAGTGGGAGGCCGCCAACCTCCTGCTCGATCGGCTTAAGGCCAGCGATAATCCGCAAATCGCATCGCAGGCGCGCGACCTCGTCTCGCAAGCCGGAGCCGAGCGCAAATACGGCATCGCGCTGACCTCCACCGGGGCTGTGCAGTCCAAGTTGGAACCACAGAAGACGCCATTTGATGTGCTGGAAGAAGACGCAGCCAAACGCGAAGCTGCCGAGAATGCGCCACAGGAAACGCCCGCCGACGAGCGCTCCACCAGATTCGTCAAAGGCCGCCTGGTCGCCGTGGACTGCTCGAAGTCTCCGGTGGCGGTCCTCACCATCTCTTCTGAAACAGGAACGCTGAAGCTCCGAACCGGCGACTATAAGTCCCTGCTGCTGATCGGCGCCGACGGCTTCTCCTGTGACTGGCGCAATCGCCAGGTCACCGCGAACTATAAGCCCAGCAAAGGCCCTGAAGGGGACCTCGTCTCGCTGGAAATGCGCTGAGGTCAAAGGTCCGGGCCGGGGTGTCGTACTTTCATTGTGTAAAAAGCGATAGCGTAAGTTGGTTTTTTCCGCCGCTTGCTCCACCACGAACGCCCTCGGTATCATGGCTTACCTGTCGGTCCTGGTGGGTGGTGTAGACGTGTGGGGTGGCCGTTGTCCGATTCCGGAAGAGACGCACAGTCCGACCAGAAGATTGTAGCTGAGACGCTGTTGTCGTCCTCGATTCTTGAGGCCATTCCCGATGCGGTTGCGGCCGTCAACCAGCAGGGCGTCATCATTCAGGTCAATGCTCAGGCCGAAGCCATGTTCGGCTACACCCGCGATGAATTGATTGGCCAGAGGGTCGAAACGCTGGTGCCGGAGCGTCATCGGGGGCAGCACAACACCCACCGCGAGCACTTCCATCAACAACCCAAGATTCGCCGCATGGGTTCGGGCTTGGATCTTTATGGCCGCCGCCGTGACGGCGCGGAATTTCCGGTGGAGATCAGTCTCAGTCCTGTGGCCACGGGCAATGGCTCGGTAGTGCTTAGCGTTATCCGCGACATCAGCGACCGCAAACGCATTGAGGAACAACTGCGGCAGGCAAACGAGGAGTTGGACCGGCGCAAAAGCCGCGAGGTGCGAGAGTCACAGAACCGGCTGGCGCTGATCGTCGACTCTTCCCAGGACGCGATCATCGGCAAGAATCTCGATGGCATCGTCACGCACTGGAACAAAGGAGCGGAAGAAATTTACGGCTACACGGCGCAGGAGATGATCGGGCAGCCGATCTCGAGGCTCGCTCCGCCGGAGAAGTCCGACGAGATTTCGGAGATCTTGCAGAAAATCCGCAAAGGCCAGCGCGTTGAATATTTCGAGTCGGTGAGGGTTACAAAGGATAAGCGGAAGCTGAATGTCTCGATTTCCGTTTCGCCCATTCACGATGAGGAAGGGCATGTGGTGGGGGCGTCGACGATCGCGCGCAATATCACCGCGCAGAAAAGAGTCGAAGACCAGCTGCGCCAGTCGCAGAAGATGGAAGCGGTGGGCCGGCTCGCGGGTGGAGTGGCGCATGACTTCAACAACCTTCTCGGAATCGTCAGCGCTTGCTCGGAACTGCTGCGCAGCAGGGTGGAACCCGACGCGGTCGAGTACATTGACAACATCCACGAGGCGTCGAAGCGCGGCGCCGCGTTGACCCGGCAGTTGCTCTCATTCAGCCGGCGGCAGCCGGTTCAGACCCAGGTTCTCGATCTGAACGACCGGCTCAAAGACGTCAGCAAGCTCCTGAAGCCCCTGATGGGTGACGATGTCGAGATTTCGCTCTTGCCCAGGGTGGGGGCCGCAATCGTGGAAGCCGATCCCGGGCAAATGGACCAGGTTGTCGTCAACCTGGCAGTGAATGCGCGAGACGCTATGCCGCGTGGAGGCAGGCTGATCATTGAGACCGCGCTCTTCGACTTTGATGAGTCGTTTGTGCGCGAGCATCCACCGATGAAGGCCGGCCGGTATGTGATGCTGGCCATCAGCGACAACGGCATCGGTATGGACGAGACCACGCGATCCCGCATTTTCGAGCCGTTTTTCACGACCAAAGAAGTCGGCAAGGGGACCGGGCTCGGTCTCGCCACCGTCTATGGAATCATCAAGCAGAGTGGAGGGCACGTCTGGGTCTACAGCGAAGTAGGACAGGGAACTACGTTCAAAGTCTATCTCCCCAGCGCAGAACACAAAGTGCAGTCCACTGCAGAGAGCCAGGAAGAGGCTCTTCCGCCGCGGCGGGAGGGAACGAGCATCCTGCTGGCGGAAGATGACGCACTCATGCGCCGACTTACGCGGAAGATGCTCGAGGAGCACGGCTACAAAGTGCTGGAGGCGGAGGATGGCAATGCCGCGTTGAAGATCATAGAGTCCAGCGATACGCCCATCAATCTCACACTCACGGATGTGGTGATGAAGGGCATGACCGGGCCGGAACTGGTTTTGCGGCTGATTGATTCCTACCCGCAGATGAAAGTCGTCTACATGTCGGGATACACCGGCGAATTGGTTGCACATCAGGGATTGGACGGCGGCATTCGTTTGCTGGAGAAGCCCTTCACCCGGGCATCGCTGCTGAAGACGGTCGATGCGGCTCTGGAATAATTCCGAAAGTTCTCTCTGAACAACAATCAAGGAGTCTTTGATTCCGGCTCCGGGTGCGGGTGAGTCGGAATTTTCTCGGCGCGCTCTGCGAATTCCCGGCGTTCTCTGCGGTTAAGTTGTTTTATTTAACCGCAGAGGACGCTGAGAACCGCCGCAGAGGTCGCTGAAAAGTTAGAGATATGTCGATCGTTACTTCCCCTCATGAAGAGCTTCGGCGCTGAGAGGTTTTCAATCCAGAATCAGAAATCCCTCGGCTCGGCGCACAATTGATGTCGAGGTTTTCTCGACGGGCTCTGCGAATCCTCGGCGTTCTCTGCGGTTAAGTTGTTTTATTTAACCGCAGAGGACGCTGAGGACTGGCGCAGAGATCGCTGAGAACCGCTAGTGCGGAGGGCTATTTTACGGTGACCGTCAGAAGTTGCGCGCCTGACACTACGTAATCGAGTGATGGCGTTGCTGTTTCATCCACATTCGACTCGCCGCTGACGATCATTTCCTGGTTGCCGCGCATCCCGTCCATCACATTCATGACCGAGATCGGCAGCGTGGGCATGACTTTGTCGGCCACGCGGGCTTCCGGATCGTTTTCCAGCAGGGAAACATAAAGCCGATTATTGGAGTGCTCTTTGTTGAGGAGTGCGATGGTCGAAGCCAGGTCAAGTTTGCGTCCGAAAGCCGGGTTGGAGTGGTTGACGCGGTCCAGCGTTTCCCCGTCGCTGACCAGAATCCGGAGGATCCCTTTGCTGGCGGAGGTTGGAATCTTCACGGGAATCTGGCGCACCACGCGATCGCCACGATAGGGCGCGAGCACGGTTTCAACCATGATCTCATCGCCGGGGCGCGCCTCAGTCACATCGGTACGGGCGCTCTCCAGACGGGCCCAGCGGCGCTCGCGCACCAGATCGAAATCGAGATTCACGCTCTTTACGGCAGGCGCGTTGTAGGGGTTGTCGTAGATACGCCCGAAGCGCTCGCCCAGCGACACGGCCGCAGCCATGGCTGCGGGTTGACCGTTCTCCGCGGGTACGAACATGTTCCGCAAGCCGACCTGGGGGAATCCCTTCACATCAATGGTGCCATTCAGGCGATAAGTGATCTCTTCCCCAAACTCGTTCACTCCGTGCAGCGCATTGAAAACCGTGGCCATCATGGCCACCGGGCTGAGGCGCGGATTATTCAGGACTTCGTAATGAAATTCCTTGACGCCATTGCCGCCATGGATGGTCAGCGTCACCGGGATCATGTCTGGTTGCTTGCCGAAGACGCCGAGAATGCCGGTGTGGCGATCCTGCACGAAGACGCCCGCGCGCTCGGTGGTGTTGACGATCTTGAAGGCGTTAAGCGGCGACGGCAGGGTGGCCAGGACCTCGGCCTTGTTCATGGGCAGGTCGACAGAACCGAATTGGAGCAGCGGGTGCCCGCACGCCAGCAGGCGCTGCGGATCGATGTAGGTGACGGTGCATGTGGCGGCAATATCCATGTCGCCGCGGACCAGGATCGCGCTCACCGCCGAGCCGGCTTCGAGCGGTTCCGGCTGCTTGTCTTCGCTGACCGAACCAGCGCCCATTACAGGCACGATACCCGCCGAACTGAACTGGGGAGCGAAGGCGCGAACCGCATCTTCCGAAAATCCGTTGAAGACCAGGGGTGCGTCGATCGGTTTCAGATAATCCTTAAAATCCTGCACCGAGCCTGGCAGGGTTCCACCATCTCCCGGAGCCGCAGTCTTTCCGGCCACGTTGGAGACAGCCGGTTTCGCGGCAGAGGCTTCCTCGGCTGGAGATTTGTCGAGTGCATTGATTTCCAGCATGTCGGCGATTGGCGTCACTCCCGCGATTGGCTCCTTTGAGAATTCACCAATGCGGAAGGCCAGCGCGCCAGCCAGCTTGCCGTCGATGTAAACCGGGCTGCCGCTCATGCCCGCGACTACGCCGGTGTATTCCACCTTCTGACCATGCAAGCGGATAAGAATGATGTCGCCCTTGGGTCCGTTCACGTTGCGCAGAACGCCCAGAACCTCGACATCCATGGGCTCGGGTTTAACACCTTGGAATACGGTGTAAGCCACGCCACGCATGCCAGCATGGATCTGACTTACGGCAATGGTCGGCTGCGAAGTTTGGGCGTGGAGGAGGAAACCGGATAGGGATAGACCTAAGACGAGAAGCGCCAGACCAACTTTTTTCATTTAAAGCCCCGACAGGACCCGCAAACGGGCCCCATTGTACTTAGATCCAGACCAACTGCGACAACGTTGCCAGGAGGGGACTTTCTGGGACCAGGCAAAACATCCCAATTGCGAATCCGTGCGTCTATACTAGCACAGAGGATTTCAGGGATCATCATGTTTAATTGTCAGAAGGGCAGGAACCTCCGGGTTCAGCGGGGCTGGTTTTTGCCAATTTTTGCCAGCCTGGCCTGTTTCGTACTCATATGTGGTTCGCTGGTGGTGGAGGCTCAGGATCAGCAGAGCCAGCCGCCCGCACAGTCGCCTTCTCAGACAACGGATAATGGCAAACCGAAGCAAGAGGTCCCCGCGGAAGCGGGTGGGCCCACCGATACCATGGGGCCCTATGCCATTCCCAGGAAAAAGGCCGACGATACTCCGCCCCCTCCGCCACCGCCGCCCAAAAAAGCCGCGGACATGCCGGATTATTCCCTGAAGGTGAACGTTCCTCTGGTCAATGTGGACGTATCGGTGCTGACGAAAAACGGCCAGTTCGTCCCAGGCCTGAAGCAGGATAATTTTCGCGTCCTGGAAGATGGAGTGCCGCAGACGATCACTCACTTCAACGTTTCGAAGGCGCCCATCACGGCGGTTCTGCTGGTGGAATTCGCCTCGACCAACTACTCGTTCATGATCGAGGCGCTGCGGGCTTCTTACGCGTTCGCCAACTCGATGCAGAAGGACGATTGGATTGCAGTCTCGTATTTCGACATGCAGCCGCACATCCTGGTCGATTTCACGCAGGACAAAAAAGCCGTGTATGGCGCGCTGAACGAGATGCGCATTCCCGGATTCTCCGAGACGAACATCTTTGATGCGCTCTATGACACGCTGGACCGCCTGGATCGGGTGGAAGGAAAAAAGTACATCGTTCTGGTCACCACGGGGGTCGATACGTTCAGCAAGATCACCTACGACAAGATCCTGAAGAAGGTAAAAGACACGAAGGATGTAACGATCTTCCCCATCAGCGTGGGATTCATGATGCGCGAATATTGTGAGACTAATCCGAGTTATTACTGCCGTAACATGGCGCATGGCATGGGCATTCCGGTGGGCGAGATGGATTATCTGCAGGGCGACAACGAGATGAGGACTTTTGCCGCAATGACCGGAGGCCGAGCTTACTTCCCGCGCTTTCAGGGCGAGCTGCCCGAGATGTTCGGCGATATCTCAGAGGACATTCGCAACCAGTACACGTTGTCTTACGCCCCTACGAACACCAAACTCGATGGAACCTACCGCAAGCTGAAGGTGCAAGTGGTAGCGCCCAATGGAGGCCCGCTCAAGGTGAAAGATCAGAAGGGCAAAGACGTGAAGATCGAGGTAGTGGCGCGTGAAGGGTACACCGCGAAACACACGGTAGACTGAACGATCAGTGGCCAGTGTTCAGCAGTGACTGTGTCCAGTAGCATTTCAATACTAGCTCACGTCCTTATTTCACCACGGAGCCACAGAGGCACGGAGAGATGCAGTTCATTTTATCTGTGTCCTCCAGGTCTCCGTGGTGAAAGTTTTATGCTGTTCGAGAGCAAACTCCAGCTTATTCAGTGGACGTGGAATAAGTGATCGAGCAGGAAGAAGATCGCAGCGCCCACGAAGACCAGCAGCGCCATTTTCATGGCTGGTTCTTTGTTTACTTCCGGGATTAAGTCGGAAGCCGCAACATAGATCGTCACACCCGCGGCCAACGGTAGGCCCGCTCCCACATGATGGCGGAAGATAGCCATAATTAATACGCCCGCCAGAGTGGACCCCCCAAGCACCATCGACGCGCCCCAGGCGATCCGCCGGCTTTGGCCGCCTGCGAGCATGACCGAACTCACGGTAAATCCCTCGGGAATCTTATGCAGGAAGATGGCGAGAAAGATCAGCCAGCCGAGCGCATTGGAGACCAGAAATCCCGATGCAATCGCGATGCCGTCAAAGAACGTGTGAATCACCAGCCCGAGCAGCACCGAGTAGGATTTGTGCGAGTGAAGGAACTCGTCCTGGTGCGTTTCTTCGCCGAAGTGGAAGTGCGGCGTGACCGTGTGCTCGAAGAAGTGAATGATGAGATACCCGAGAATTACAAGAACCGCGGCCGAGCGGCCTCGCATTTCGAGACTCTCAGGAACCATCTCGACCAGCGCGGTGGCCAGCATGAATCCCGCGCCCAGCGCCACAAAGTAGCGAAGGTAGCGCCGCTCCCAGTGCCGCTGCACGATGATCGCTCCGCCAAAAATATTCGCGGCAGCAGCGGTTAGACCTAAGAATACGCTGGTCAGAATTGGATTCATTCGAGCAGCGGATCATATCAGCCGGCAGAGCAATTCACCACAGAGACACCGAGTCACAGAGATGATCAGGAGTGACTTCTTCTCTGTGAGCCTGTGGTACAGGGATTTATCCCGAGTGGCGGATGTGCATGACGTCGCCATCCTGCACGATGTAGTCCTTGCCTTCGAGGCGCAACGTGCCTTTCGCGCGGGCGTTGGCTTCAGAGCCAGCTTCCAGCAACTGGTCCCAGCGAATGGTTTCGGCGCGGATGAAATGCTTTTCCAGGTCGGAGTGAATTGCGCCCGCGGCCTCCTGGGCGCGGGTGTTGGCAGGAATTTGCCAGGCGCGGCATTCGTCCTCGCCGGCGGTGAAAAAAGAAATCAGGCCAAGCAGTTGGTAAGTCGTGCGGATGAGGCGGACCAGGCCGCTCTCTTTGAGACCGTAGCTGGAAAGAAATTCGGCGGCATCGGTGTCGCTCATCTCCGACAACTCGGCTTCGACTTTGCCGCAGATCGCGGTGGCGGCGGCGTTCGGGCGTGCGGCGATTTCCGTGAGCTTGTATTGGCTCACCGCCTGACCGAGTTCTTTGCCCAGTTCGGTGGACTCGCCGATATTGAGGACGTAGAAAATCGGTTTCTCGCTGAGGAACATGAAACCCCGCAGGCGTTTCTTGTCTTCCGGAGTCATGGCCATTTCCCGTAGCGGCTTCTCCGTGCCCAGATGCGCATTGGCGCGTTTCAGCAGTTCGAACTCTTTCTCGAGGTCGGGCGTCTTCATCTTCTTTAAATCTTTTTCGAGGCGCTCGAGCCGTTTCTCGATTTGTCCCAGATCGCTGACCATCAGGTCGAACTCAACGTTCTTGATATCGCGCAGCGGATCGATCTCCGCCACCAGCGGAACCGCCGGATCTTCGAATACGCGCACCACGTGAGCGAGAGCGTCGACCTGGCGCAGGTGGCCGATATAGGCGGTTTCTTTCAAAGCATCTTGCCCGATGGCTCCTACGTCCACATATTCGACCGAGGTGTGGGTGAGCTTTTTGGGATTGTAGAGCGCGGCCAGCCGATCCAGTCGATCGTCGGGAACTTTCGCAACGCCGATGTGAGCCTCGCGCGGGTTGGCGTGGGCCTGGGCGGAAAGATGCGCCTTGGTGAGGATCTGAAACAACGAGGTTTTGCCCACCTGAGGCAGGCCAATGATGCCGGTTTTCATAAGAAAGCTTCCAGCTTCTAGCTCCTTCTAGCATTGCGATGAATTAGGACAGGGACAACAGGCGGTTTCAGAGTGCTACGGGCAACTTTTCAGGATAAATGAAAAGCGGCGGTTTCCAAAACTCGCCGGGTAGCCTGCAATTTAAAGGGCTTGAGCATCCTAGACCGCGCCCGCCACAACCTTTCCGGCTGCGCCGACAATCACGCCTCCGGAAGGGGCGCTGACCGTGCCTTCGATGACGCGGGAACCCGCAGTAATTTTTTCAGATTACCGCAAGGTATTCACCCTAAACTATGCAGAGAATGGACGATCGCGATACCAGCGGATATCAGGCCCAGGGACGATGAAGCTTCTCATTGTCGAAGACGAAGCGCGCATGGTCGACCTTCTTCGCAAGGGATTGACCGAGGAAGGCCACACCGCGATGTGTGCCTCAGATGGGGCGGAGGGTTTTGCGCTGGCGACGGCGTATGAATTCGACGTCATCATTCTGGATGTAATGATGCCAAAGCTCAGCGGATATGAGCTTGCCAAGCGTCTGCGCGCGGAGAAAGTTCGCACCCCGATCCTGATGCTCACGGCACGCGACTCCGTCCCTGACATCGTTCGAGGTCTCGATTTAGGCGCGGATGACTACATGACCAAGCCGTTTTCATTCGACGAGTTAGTTGCGCGCCTTCGGTCGGTGAAGCGGCGGGCATTGGCCGCACAAGATACGAACTTGACAGTTTCAGATCTCGTGCTCGATCCGGCGAGCAGGGAAGTGTTGCGCGGCGATGAACGAGTGTCATTGACCCGCACCGAATACAACCTGCTGGAACGGCTGATGTACCGCGCGGGCAAGGTGGTTTCCCGGCGCTCTCTGATAGAAGCGGTATGGGGATTCGACCGCGACATTGAAGAGAATACGTTGGACGCCTTCATGCATCTGTTACGGAACAAGATTGATCCGCCGGGCCGTCCGAAGTTGATCCACACGGTGCGCGGCGTAGGCTATATGATCCGCCAGGATGGCCAGGCATGAAGAGACTGTCCATTGGCGTGCGGCTCACGGTCTGGTATCTGGCAATTTTCGCGCTCGGAGAAGTTGTTTTCGGCCTCGGAATGTGGCTGATTCTGCGCCACAACATCTATGACATGGTGGATGACGATCTGGAGAATCAGGTCGAAGATCTGCAAAAATTTCTTAGGGCGCAGAAAAACGACGCCACACCCTCGGACTTGCAAGCGCAAGTCAGAGAGGTGTATTCAATCGAGCACTCAGGAGATTACCTGGCGCTCTATGACGAGGGCGGCTCGATCATTTTTCGTTCGAATTTCATGCAGTCACATCCGGCTCAGCTCATCCTTCCGCAGAAGATCAATCGCCCCATCTCCAAAAGTATCAAGATGGAAGGACATCCGTTTCGTTTCATCTATGAGAGGCTTTACGTCAACAACCACGTCTACACGGTAGAAATGGGAATTCCCGCCGACGATGCGTTTGAGACCCTCCAGTTGTTCCGTTCGTACTTGCTGATGTTCGCCCCGCTGCTGCTTCTGATCGCAGCGGGAGTCGGATACTGGATGAGCCGCAGGGCTCTCGCACCCGTAGACGCGCTCGTGCGCACCGCACGACAGGTGGAGGGCACGAATCTGAGTAGCCGTTTGCAGAAGCTGAATACTGGAGACGAACTGCAGCGGCTCTCCGATACCCTGAACGAAATGCTCGACCGGATCGAAACAGCGTTTCTTCGGGTTACTCAATTTACGGCGGATGCGTCGCACGAATTGAGAACGCCGGTTTCCCTGATCCGCACTGAGGCGGAACTGGCCCTAAGGCGATCCCGAGGAGAGGCCGAGTACAAGGAAGCTCTTCGGCACATTCTTTTGGAAGCGGAGCGAACGACTGGGTTGATTGAGCAGTTATTGTCTCTGGCGCGGGCCGATTCAGGGCGTGAAATCGTCAACCTGCAACCGCTCAATCTGGCGCAGATGCTGAATGGCGTGGTCGATGGATGGCAGCAGGTTGCGACGATGCGTTCCATGCAACTCTCGGCGACCATTCATGAGCCGTCCGTGTTCGTGATGGGCGACCAACCGTTGCTGCGACGTCTGGCTGATATTCTCCTCGACAATGCGTTCAAGTACACTCCCTCTCCCGGGTCAGTGCGTTTAGCGCTGGAGCGGAACGAAGATAGAGCCGTGATGACGGTTCAGGATTCCGGGGTAGGAATCGCCGAAGAAGACCAGAATAAGATCTTCGAACGCTTTTACCGCGTCGATAAAGCGCGCAGCCGGGCGCAAGGCGGTACCGGACTCGGCCTTGCTATCGCTCAATGGATCGTCGCGCAGCACCACGGCTCAATTTCTGTGGAGAGTCGTCCCGGCGAGGGCGCTACCTTTCGCGTGGAACTGCCGCGCATCGCCACCCCAGTGCCGAACCCAGTGCCGGCGTAAGTACTCAAATTGGAGAGCGTGCCGTACAATAAGAAAGCCTCTTCCACGAAGCAAGCTTCCAAGCCGGGATGGCGGAACTGGCAGACGCAGCGGACTCAAAATCCGCCGGTACTTGGTACCTTGGGGGTTCGACTCCCCCTCCCGGCACCACGCAAAATCAGCCCTATTCGTGACTCATTCTTAACGCGCTTGCTTTTACTTGCAACGTTCCCTTGACGGGGATGTCTTCTGAAGATCTCCCAACCAGAATGTCAAAAGTACCGGGGACGACGACCCAGCGCATGTCGCGGTTCAGCAATTGCAAATCTTCGGGTCCGAGGGTGAACTTCACGTTCTTCTTTTCGCCCGGCGCGAGTGCGATCCGCTCAAAGCCTCGCAGTTGCTTGACCGGAGTTGCCACCGGCGTGAAGCGTTGATGGATGTAAAGCTGAGCGGTCTCTATTCCAGGACGGTTTCCTGTGTTTTCGACATCCACAGTCACTTCAAAATTGCCCTGGTTGAAAATCTCCGCCGGTTGGACATGCAGATTGCTGTAATTAAACTGCGTGTAGCTGAGGCCATGTCCAAAGGGATACAAAGGTGTCCCGGGCATGTCCACATACCCTTCAGTGTGCGTCCAGCCGCCCTTCACCCAGTAAGCCTTGGAAGGTGGATAGTTGTAATAAGCGGGCAACTGCCCTACGCCACGTGGGATGGTAATGGCTAATCGGCCACTAGGGTTGTAATCACCAAAGAGCACATCAGCGACGGCCGCAGCACCTTGCTCACCCGGTTCCCAAGCTTCCACGATGGCGGGAATGTGCGCGGCTTCCCAGCGCGTGGAGAGAGGCCGGCCATTAATCAAGACGAGAATAGTAGGAGTGCCGGTGGCCTGAACGGCCTTGATCAAATCTTCCTGCACACCCGTCAAATCCAAACTGGCGACATCGTATCCTTCACCATCCGTAGGAGGCGGTTGGCCCTCGGCCCCTTCCCGTCTGGATTGCTCGCCTAGGATGACGATGGCGGCGTCGGCGCCTTTCGCAGCCTGAACAGCGCTTTGGAAGCCGGATTTGTCCTGATCGTTCACATTGCATCCCTTGGCGTACACAATATGCGTCGCAGGGGAGACTTTGGCCTTGATGCCGTCCAGAATGGTGGACACATGTTGGGGAACGACCATGGGAGAGTAGTCTCCAAAAAGGTTCGCCGCGTTGTCGGCGTTCGGACCAATGACGGCAATCGTTTTTGCATTCTTCTTGAGCGGCAGAAGAGCTCCTTCATTTCTCAATAGGACAATGCCTTCCCGGGCGGCTTCGAGCGCGAGCCTCTGATGTTCAGACGAATGCATCACTTGCCTGGCATGATCAGGGTCGACATAGGGGTGCTCGAAGAGCCCGAGGCGGAATTTTAGTTCCAGCACCCGCCGCACAGCCCGATCGACGAGCGACATCGGAATTCGGCCTTCCTGAACGCTCTCGATCAATGGACCCATGTAAGCTGGTTCATAAGTGATGTTCAGATCAACTCCTGCGCGCAGCGCCAGAGCCCCCGCTTCTTTCTGCGTGGGAACGATTCCCTCATAGATCAGCGTTCCGAAGCCTTCGCCTTCACTGGTGACGATTCCTTTAAATCCGAGCTCTTCTCGCAAGACATCGTTGAGCCACTTCTCAGACGCATGGGCGGGAATGTCTTCGATGTCGGGATAGCCGGCCATGACGCCGAGCGCGCCGTGCTTCGTGATGGCTGAAATCCACGGAGGAAGCACGTCGCGCCGTAAGGTACGCTCTGACAAACCTACAGCGCCACGGTCCAGGCCCGCGAAGGGCTCACTCTGAGTAGGGAAGTCTGTCATGAGGGCGACCACGCGATCGGGGGCATCAATGTTGGAACCTTGCGCGCCGACCACGATGGCCTCCGCGATGCGCGACCCGAGATAGGGATCCTCGGTATAACCCTCCTCATTGCGCCCCAGTCGCGGATCCCGGTCGAGTTCTAGAACCAAGGTAGAAAGAACATGGATACCGACGGCGCGCGCCTCCTGGGCCGAGGCCGCGTACACCGACTGGACGAGGGGCATGTCAAAGGTGCTGCCGAGAGCCAAGCCCTCCGGGAAAATCGTTGCGCCGGAAAACATGGCTCCGTGAGTGCCTTCTTCGTCTTGCAGTAGCGGAATCTTGAGGCGGGTTTGGGTCAGCGCGATTTTCTGCAGGGCATTAAAATATTCGACTTGCTGCTCGGTTCCTTCATGCAGGATTGTGTCGGCCAGGGTAAAAAAGCCGCTGCCCGGTCCGATTTCGTCCGTGTAGGTTCCGGCAGCGAATCGTTTGCACGCCGCCATTTTCTCTGGAATGCTCTTGCCCAGTTGATCGACATAAACACAAGGCAGGTTCAGTTGACCGACTTTCTCCTTGAGAGTCATCCGGCTCATGAGATCGTCGACCCGTACATCAATGGGCTGCTTGGGATCGAGATAGATCGCAGTATCAGGTGACTGGGTGTGGAGGCTCAGAGGCAACATCAGCAAAGAGGCGACACAACCTACAGTCAATAGTTTTCTTAGAGTCGCGGACCTGCCCCTGCGGTAGCCATTTGCGTCAGACGGCTGTTTCGAAGCATCGCTCATGATTTTTTCTCGTTGTGATCCGGGGTCGGTTGCGGGGCGTGACGCCCCCGCGACGGCAAGATGCCGGCGCTACGGTTCAGCGGCTGTATTGATTCTTCTTTTTGTCTTCGTGGCGCTCAACGCCTAGTTGGATCAGCCGGTCGATCAGATCGGAATACTCAAGGCCTGACGCGGCCCAAAGCTTGGGGTACATGCTGATGGCGGTGAAGCCAGGCATGGTATTGATCTCGTTCAGATAGATCTTCTGGGTCCTCGGGTCCATCAGGAAATCCACGCGCGCCAGTCCGGAACAGTCCACCGCTTTGAACGCCTTGACCGCCAGTTCCTGGACTTTCTTAATCTGCGTTTTGGTGAGCTTGGCAGGGATGATGAGTTCCGACCCTTCGTCGAGATACTTGGCGTTGTAGTCGTAGAATTCTTTGACCGGGACGATCTCTCCGGGGATGGACGCGATCGGATCGTCGTTGCCGAGTACGGAGCATTCGATCTCGCGGGCTTTTTCTTTCTTGCCGCCGACGCCCTCTTCGACCACGATTTTGCGATCATACTTTGCGGCCTCTTCAATGGCGGGACCGAGTTCTTTGCGATCATGCGCCTTGCTGATGCCGACGGAGGACCCCAGGTTCGCGGGCTTCACGAATACCGGATATTTGATCTTGCGCGAAACCAGCTTCTCGACTTTGTTCGGGTCCTTCTCCCATGCGCTGCGCAGGATGGTGACGTGCTTCACGATGGGAATACCGGCGGCGATGAACAAGGATTTCATGATGTCTTTGTCCATCCCGGCGGCGGAGCCGAGAACTCCTGCACCGACGTAGGGAATGTCCGCGAGCTCCAGCAGGCCCTGGATGGTGCCATCTTCGCCGAATGTGCCATGAAGCACCGGAAAGATTACATCGACGTTGATGGCGCGATCGCTGGCACGGCGGAGAGGACCGGCATCAGTCTGGAAGGGAACCAGCCCGCTCTGCCGGTGAACCGGTTCGGGCGGCACGACGACGGCCTCGCCCCGCGCGAGAACGGCGGCTGGCTCGGTATTCTCTGGATCGCCGGCACGGAGATTGCGAGGCTCGAGCATGAGCTTGCCGGTCAGTAGATTCTCGGCGTGCTCGGCCGTGAGCCACCGGCCGTCTTTGGTGATGCCGATGGGGACGACTTCGTATTTGTCTCTATCAATGGCGTTGAGAACGGAGGCGGCCGAGAGCAGCGAGACCTCGTGCTCGCCGCTGCGCCCGCCAAATAAAATACCGACCCTGAGCTTTTCCATGACGTTCCAGTTTGGACGCGGCAGAGTTTTCAGTCAATCTCAGGGAAGGTTCGTCTTTGCTCTGCGTTCTCCGCGAGTCTTCTCGGCGTTCTCTGCGGTTAGGAAAATCATAACCACAGAGGACCCAGAGAATGCGCAGAGGACGCAGAGAAATTCTTAGCGACTACAGAATCTTTTTTCCGAAGGCCGAGAGCGCCAATTCCACCGCCAGGTCCGCCGTCTGGTTGTGCTCATCGATGACGGGATTTACTTCGACGATTTCAAAGCTCAGCATGCGGCCGTGATCGGCGATGATTTCCATGGCCAGGTGCGCTTCGCGGTAGGTGGCACCGCCGCGCACGGGGGTGCCCACGCCGGGCGCATCTTCCGGATCGACCCAATCCATGTCGAGCGAGATGTGGTAGCCGGCGGTGCCGCGTCCGGCCATGCGGAGAGCCTCTTCCATGACGGTACGCATGCCGCGCTCGTCGATGTCGCGCATGGTGAAGACGCCGATGCCGGCGCGCCGCACATTTTCTTTTTCAACGGCGTCGATGTCGCGTACGCCGACGAGCACGCAATTCTCCGGCTTCACTTTGGGAGAGAAGTCGAAAATGTTGCCGAGGTCGGAGGGCCACAATCCCATCAGCGCGGCGAGCGGCATCCCATGCACGTTGCCGCTGGGCGAAGAGTCGGGAGTGTTGATGTCGGTGTGGGCGTCGATCCAGATCAGTCCGACGCGCTGGTTCTGGCGGCGATAGAACTCGGCAACGCCTGAGACCGTACCGGCTGCCATGGAATGATCTCCTCCCAGCGCCAATGGGATCTTTCCCGCCTCGAGGGTCTTCAGCACCAACTCCGCATGTTTGGTGCACGTGGCAGTAATCTCTTTCAGGTACTTAGCATTCGCAGCGCCTTCTTTCTTCTGTTCGGGAATAGCAACGGCAACGTTGCCGCCATCTTCGACTTCATGGCCGAGGGCTTCGAGCCGGGCCTCGAGTCCGGCGACGCGCACCGCGGAAGGGCCCATATCGACGCCACGCCTCGATTGGCCGAGGTCGAGGGGAACGCCGATCACGCGAATTTTCTTAGGAGTGATGTTGCTGGCAGTTGCAGTAGTCATCATCATAGAGTCTTGCTATTTTCCCAATGCGTCCGGCAGGCCCTTATAGTAGCGGAATCCCTCCACTGGCTTTCCATCTTTCATTCGGACGCGAGCCCGAGAATCATCTTTCATCTGCTTGATCTCTGACTCGGTGGGATTCGCTTTATAGTTCTTCCAGCCGGGCCCATACTGACTAATGTATTTCGCGAAGGCATTCACTTTCTTGTCCACAAAGCCGCTGATGTCGACCCAGGTGTTCTCATCCTCGTGGTCGTAATCGTTATAAAAAAGATATTCAGGGATCATGTATTCCTTCAGTCCCTCCTGCGTGATCTGGCCCTCGAAGAGCAGACGCCACATGGCGGCGCGGGCCGCGTCAGCCGCGAGGTAGGAGGCGGCACGATGATCGGACTTGTGCCATCGCTGATAATTCTTGCCGGGATCCCAAGCCATCAGCACCGTGGGGCGCAGTTTCCGAATCCAGCGCACCAGATTTTCAACCACGGCCTTGCGGTCTTCAAATTCCAGAAGCCCGTCGTCGTAGCCTAGATTGATGTAGTGGTCGGCGGGGATGCCGAGTTCCCCCAGAGCGGCCAATTCCTCCTGCCGTCGAATCTGCGCCAGTTGCGTGCGAGAGAGATTGGGGTCCTGGGTTCCAACGTTCCCCGTGGTGAGCGTGCCGATATATACCTCGTTGCCATGCGCTTGCAGTAAGGCCAAGGTGCCATGAGAGAGAGCGTCGTCATCAGCATGGGCGCCGATGAGCATAATCGTTTTGCCGGTCCACTTCTCGACCGGGACGTCTGGCGTCTCCACCGGGCGCTGAGCCTGCATGAGCTGAGGAAAAAGCAGTAACAAGAAGAAACCGAAAGACAGCAGCTGCTTCATGAAGCTCTCCTCAGTTGATTCTTCTTTAACCACAGAGGGCACAGAGGTCACAGAGGAAACGGGAACCCTCTGTGTCCCTCGGTGTCCTCTGTGGTTACGGGTTTTGATCTCCTACCCAATCGCGGTTAGCGTGCATTCCACAAAACTACGGGTAGAGCCGGTACAGCATTCTCGGGAACGGAATTGTCTCACGAACGTGCTCGAGGCCGCAGATCCAGGCGACGGCGCGCTCAATGCCCATGCCGAAGCCTCCATGCGGGACGCTGCCGAACTTGCGCAGATCGAGATACCATTTGAAAGCTTCTTCGGGCAGGCCGTGCTCGTGAATGCGTTGCAGCAGCAATTCGTGCGACGCCATGCGCTGCGAGCCGCCGATGATTTCTCCGTAGCCTTCGGGGGCCAGCACATCAACGCAGAGCGCGAGCTCCGGCCGCTGGGGGTCGGGCTCCATGTAAAAAGCCTTCACCTTTGCAGGATAACGATGCACCATCACCGGCTTGTCAAACTGCGCCGACAGGTAAGTTTCATCGGGGGAGCCGAGATCACCGCCCCATTCGAACTTGGATTCCAAGGCGCCTTTGGCATGGCCTTCCTGCAGATTCTTAACCGCGTCGTCATAGCTGATGCGCGGGAAGGGTGGGACGATTTTCTCCAGCTTGGAAATATCACGGCCGATCGTCTGCAAGTCGGTGCGCCGCCGCTCCAGGCAGCGCTTCACGATGAAACTGATCAGGCCTTCGGCGAGTTCCATTACGTCATCGAGGGTGGCATATGCGACCTCGGGTTCGACCATCCAGAACTCGGTGAGATGGCGGCGAGTCTTGGATTTCTCCGCGCGAAAGGTTGGGCCGAAGGAATAGACCTTGCCCAGCGCCATCGCCGTCGCTTCGACATAAAGCTGGCCAGACTGCGTCAGATACGCCTGCTCTTCGAAATAATCCACCGGAAATAGCGTAGTGGTGCCTTCGCAGGCGGCGGGCGTGATGATCGGCGGATCGGTCAACGTAAAGCCGCGTTCGTCGAAGAAGTCGCGGGCTGCCTTGATGATTTCAGCGCGCACGCGCAAGATCGCCGCCTGGCGTTGCGAGCGTACCCAGAGATGGCGATGCTCCATCAGAAAATCTGTGCCGTGTTCCTTGGGGGTGATGGGGTAAGGATCCGACTCGGGGACACGCTGCACCACCTGGACATTGGCAACATCGAGTTCATAGCCGCCGGGAGCGCGCTTGTCGGCCCGTACCTTGCCCTCGACAACCACGCTGGACTCCTGCGTCAGCGTCTTGATGGCCTCGAATACTTCCGGCGTGACCGCATTCTTGGGCACGACTCCCTGGATGATTCCGGAGCCGTCGCGAAATTGCGGAAACAGCAGCTTCCCGCTCTCGCGCAGGTTATAAAGCCAGCCGCGAATCGTGACCGATTGGCCGTCGTGCTTGCCGATCTCGGCGATAGTAGTAACGGGAGAAGACATAAGTAAAAGCGATTGAATTATTGAGTCATCAGCTCATTGAGTCATTGAAACAAACGCACCAATCGCGCCTTCGCAATGACCCGATGGCCCGATCACTCAATGATTCAATTCCTAAGCTGTCTCCAGCTTATCGAACGTTTCCCCCAGCTTCTCCAGCGCGTTCACCTTCTCATCTTCTCCCAGTTCCAGCAGCAGAGGAGGAGTTTGCGGGGCGGAGCGCAGCAGGTCCATGGCTTCTTTCCAATTAATCGTTCCCTGTCCCGGCCACAGGTGCGAATCTTTGTCTTTCGCGTTGTCGTGGACGTGGGTCGAACGGATGTGATTGCGCAGAATCTCGAACCCCTCGCTGACGGAACTCATGATGTGCGCATGACCGAAGTCGAAGCAGACGCCGACGTCGTCAAAATGCGCGCTGCGGATCAATTCAACCAGACGATCCGGCGTAGACAATTCGTTGGGAATATTCTCCAGCAAGATGCGCACACCGAGCGGCTTGGCGAAAGCGCGCAAGTGCTCGACCGAGGTCATCGCCGCCTCGAATTTTTTCTCGCTGAAGTCCTCGTTCGGCATGCCCAGATGCTGCACCAGGAAGCGGAACGGAATCTGCTCAGCAATCTCGAGGGCGCGCTTGATCTCGTCCATGGCCTCGATCCTGGCGGCGCGATCGGTCGAGGCGACGTTCACCGGCGGGGCGCCCGCGCGTCCCCACTCGTAGTCGGCGTAAAGCGGCGAGTGCACCGAGTTCAATGGAATCCCGCTGCCGCGGAACCATTCGGCGATTTCTTTCACGTGCGCCTTGCGGTTGGCGTAGTCGAGATGCTGCCGCGCGGCGAAGATTTCAACCGCCTGCACGCCACTGCGCACCAAGCCATCGAGAATGCCGGGGTGCAGCCGCTCTTTGACGAATAAGTAGGTTGAGACCGCTCTCTGCATGCAAGTCCTAAGATTGTAGATTGATGATTTCTGATTTTAGATTGAGCCCAATTCGCGTTCAGAGCCAGTTTCTAATCTGAAATCAACCATCATCGATCTGCAATTGCTTTTCAGTATCCCATGGCCTTTCCATTGCTGTTGCGCATATCGGTGGCGCCCAGGCGATCTCCGGTCTTCTCGTCGATGGCAATGCACTCGGCGTCGCTCCAGTAGGGGGACACCTCTTCTCCCTCATGCAAGCCGATTTGAACGTTGTATCCCATCTTTCGCAGCGTATTCAACGTATCGGGGGAGAACCATTTTTCCACATTGACCACGTCGGGCAGCCACTGATTGTGGAAGCGCGGGGCATTGACTGCTTCCTGAATGTTCATCCCGTAGTCGACCACGCCCATCAGAACGTTGGCGACCGTAGTGATAATTTTGGAGCTTCCCGGCGAACCCAAAACCATCACTGTTTTTCCATCGTGCACGACGATGGTCGGGGTCATGGAAGAGAGCGGGCGTTTGCCCGGTCCGATGGCGTTGGCCGCGCCCTGAATGAGGCCGTCTGCATTGGGTGCACCTGGCTTGGCGGAAAAATCGTCCATCTCGTCGTTGAGCAAGAATCCGAGCCCGTCGGCGGTGACGCGCGATCCAAACCAGTCGTTGATGGTGGTGGTGACGGCGACAGCGTTACCGTCGGGGTCGACCACAGAATAATGAGTCGTATGGTTGGATTCGTGGGCCGGAAGCAGGGGCGGATGCAGAGCGGCGTCCTGCTCCAGGCGGCTGAAAATTGCCGGCCGCCTCAGCTCTTTGCTGGGACTCGCATGAACAGGATCGATAGTCCCGCGCCAGGCTGCCGCATACTTTTTGTCGATTAATTGTGCGACCGGAATCCTGGAGAAATCGGGATCGCCCAGGAATTCGGCGCGATCAAAAAAAGCCCGCCGGAATGCTTCTACAGTGAAATGAATGGAGCGCGACGACCGGCTCTCCATATTCTTGAGATCGTAGCCTTCCAGGATATTGAGCGACTCGATCAGCACGGTTCCCCCCGAAGACGGAGGGGGCGCGCTGATGACTTGATACCCGCGATAAGTGCCGCGAACCGGTTCGCGCTCTTTGACCTCGTAGCTGGCCAAATCTTCGGCCGTGATCAGGCCGCCGCCTTTCTGGATCGCTGCGGCTATTTCCTTGGCCAGCACGCCGTGATAAAAGTCGTCAGGATGGGCCGCGATCCGCTCCAGCGTCCGAGCCAGATCGGGCTGCCGGAACGTATCCCCAGCCTTGTAATAGTCTCCGTTACGTTGAAAAACGCGATGCGACTCCGGAAACTTCGCGAGGTAGGAATCGTGCAGATCCTCGGCTTCGTTCCAAGTGAGCGGAAAACCGTCTCGGGCCAGCTTAATGGCGGGCGCCATCACTTCTTTGAGAGTGAGCTTGCCGTACTTTTGTTCGGCATAAACCAGGCCGGCGACGGAACCGGGGACGGCAATGGATTTGTAACCGATTTCGCTGGCGCCCTCGATGACTTTGCCGTGTTCATCAAGGTACATGTCGCGAGTGGCGGCGGCCGGGGCCTTCTCGCGGTAATCGAGGAAATGCGTCTTGCCGTCGGCCATGCGGATGAGCATGAATCCTCCTCCGCCGATATTTCCCGCGGGAAAATGCACCACCGCCAGTGCAAACCCGACCGCTACCGCCGAATCAACGGCATTGCCCCCGCCTTGCAGGATCTCGACGCCCACCTGGGTTGCAAGCTGGTGAACCGTGACCACCATGGCATGTTGCGCATGGACCGGCTGTACAGCGGCAGCAGCCCAGGGCGTCGCGATGGCCGCGACCAGCAGCAGCGGCAAAATCAGCAGTTTGTGGGGAGGTCGCATGCTTGGGTTGTGGAAATCCGCAAATGCACCAGATTCATGAGGCTAGCCGAGCGGCGCTGCCAGAGTCAAATTTTGGGACGAAGTCACAATCCTGGCAACCGCAGGGCTAAAACTGTCCGGTTAGAGAAAATTTGGCGTCACTGGAACTGAATCCATTCATTTCTGGCTGAATCCAAAATTGCAAGGAGATGGAAATGCAGACTCGCACTCTTGGCAACTCTGATCTGAATATTACTCCTGTTGGGTACGGGGCCTGGGCCATCGGCGGCTCGGGCTGGCAATTTGCGTGGGGCTCGCAAGACGACAACGATTCTATTGCGGCGATTCACCGGGCGCTCGAACTGGGCGTGAACTGGATCGATACCGCGGCAGTTTACGGGCTGGGACACTCGGAAGAAGTGGTGAGCCGTGCCTTGAAGAGCTGGTACGGCCCCCGCCCTTACATTTTTACCAAATGCGGACTTCGTTGGGATTCGCAGGGCCAGGTACAAAAGGTATTAAAAGCTGAATCGATACGCGGCGAAGTCGAAGACAGCCTGCGACGGCTCGGCGTAGATGCGATCGATCTTTATCAGATTCATTGGCCGCCCGATCCCGATTCGCCCGTCCTTGAAGAAGGCTGGGGCACGCTGGCGGACTTGAAGCGCGAGGGTAAAGTGCGCTGGATTGGCGTGTCGAACTTTAATGTGCCGCAATTACGGCGTGCCCGCGCTATTGCTTCGGTCACCTCGCTGCAGCCGCCATACTCTTTGCTGCATCGCGAAGTTGAGTCGGAAATTCTGCCCTACTGCCGGCGCGAGGGCATCGGGGTGATTGTTTACTCGCCGATGGCGTCGGGACTTTTGACCGGGGCGATGACTCGGGAGCGGATCGCGAATCTACCGAAAGACGACTGGCGAAAGGGGCACCCGGATTTCAACGAGCCCAATCTCTCGCGCAATCTTGAACTGGTGGAACGTTTACAGCAGATCGGCCGCCAGCAGAACCGCTCTGCCGGCGAGGTTGCGATCGCGTGGACGCTGCAAAATCCAGCAGTAACCGGGGCCATTGTGGGAGCACGCAATGCCCGGCAGGCTGAGGGGGTGATGCGGGCCGGGAATTTGCGCCTTAACAGCCGCGAGCTTCACACCTTAGACGACTTCTTCGCCGAGACGACCGTCTGATGGGCAATTCACCAATCAAGCAATGTGAATAGCCGTTGCTTTACCGTGGGCCATTCGGACGCAAGGATTGAGAATCTCACCGAATCGCGCGGAATGAAGTCGGCGGCCATGCGGTGGGCGCGGAGGACACCCTCAAACTGCCCGCCAATGCGCTCGAGAGCGGCGCGGGACCGCTGGTTTCTCACGGCCGTGTGAAAGCAGACACGCAGGACCTGCCAGACCTCAAAGGCGTGCTGCAGCATGAGCAGCTTGGATTCGCTGTTCGCCGCGGTGCGAATGGCCGATGCCGCAAGCCAGCTGTAGCCGATTTCGCAAGCATCTGGTAAGCCACGGGCATGGAGTGGATGTCCCTGAGGCCACGCCCAACGTTCGATGTTCCAAAAACGCGTCGATCCGATGACGATGCCATCTTGCAGCCGAACGATGGCGAACGGTACGGCGCTGCCCGCATCTTTCCAGGCTAAGGCGGTATTGATATAAGAGACGGCCTGTTCGCGGCCGCAGGGAATTGGACTCCAGCGGTAGAGTTCGCGGTCGCCAACCGCTGCCGCTGCCAAGGTATCGGCGTGACCAGGTTCCAGCGGCTCCAGGCGGATGTGCCTGCCTTGCAGTGTGAATGAGTCCATAGTCATCACTTCCACTATGCAATGGGATGGCGAAAGCCGCAATTCGGGAATCGCTGAACGGTCTCGACGGCTCCTTTCCAAAAATCCGACCTGCATTATTAGGTGTTGCCCGGCGGGCGCGGACGCCCGCCGGACAGCCGCCTGGACGGCGGCGTTACAGATTCTTGATCACGGTTACTTTGCTGTAGGCGACTTGAAATCCCAGCCGTTCGGCGTTGCGCTGGGAGGTTGATCCTCCCTGGGTCACCACGACAGCGAACTCGCATCCAGCCTCGAAGGCTGCCGCCATGCGGGCGCGCAGCAGCGCGGTCTGCAAACCGCGTCCACGATATGCGGCCAGCGTACCAGCGCCACACAACGCGAACACCTTGTGCTCGGCGATGACGAGGCCGGTCCCGCAGGCGACCGGTTTTTCATCCACAGTGGCGACGAACGCCAAGGCACTTTCCATCTGGTAGAGCGGCGCAATCAGTCCTTGAAAGGCCTCCGGCGCTCCGTCGGGAAAGAATGCGCTCTCGACGATGGCTCCAGTTACGTCCGCCTCTTCGGAATGACTGCGGCGAATGTTGCACCCGGCGGCAATAGGGATTTCTTCTTTCGATTCCAGCCTGCGGTACAAGACATTATTCAGCTCAGCAATGGCGTAGCCTCGTTGCTTCACTACCTCGAACACCGCCGGGTCGTGCAAAGGTGTGAGATCAACCTGTGAAGGGGCTTTGTGATTGCGGTAGAACTGCTCGATGCGGTCGAGGTCTTCGACTGTGAGAAAGCGATCCAGGCCCACGCCGGTTGCGCGCCCGATGGGTGATCCGAGTCCAGCGAATACCATGTGGCCGCCACAAATCTCTTCTTCCGCGGCCGTTAGTTCGGGACGCGTCTTCTTAAAAATCCGCGCATACAGCACTTGCGGCATCTCCTCGCATGACTCCAGTCGGCGAGCCAGTGCCTTATCGACAAATTGCATGGGAGAGTCCTTTCCTGGTTAGGAACCGCATAAGACAGGGGCGCCGCGCACACTTCTACGCGCGCATCGCTCAACACTGCAAGCCGGGATTAGCGGACGGCGGTCATAGGCAGGGGAACAGCTTAGCGCAGACGCGGTGGGAGAGCAAACGATTCGCGTCATGCGACGCCGCTCCCAGATTGGGACACGGTATGTCCATTCGTTACCCCGCATTGTGACGTTCATCACAAGCTCACCGCTTGCTGCTGTCGATAATCCGCTTATTGCGCGCCCACGGGCGATACATGGCTCCAAAGAATGCGGGAGGAGCAGTCCTTATGAGAACACGGGAAAGAATTCGGTTTGCAGCGTGGCTAACGATTGCGAGCGCTGTGCTTCTGGCCAATGCGGCTGGGGCAGACAAAGAAAAAGAAGGGCGAGGTAATACGCTGCCGGTTGAGAGCGCGTCTTACCTCGGGTCTGACACCTGCAAGACCTGCCATGAAGAGATCTACAAGAAGTTCGAGGCAACGCCGCACTGGAAGACAACCCTGAAGCGCCATGAAGGCGGAGTGGAGGGTTGCGAGGCTTGCCATGGTCCGGGCCGGGCTCACCTGGAGAGCGGCGGCGACAAGGCGAAGATATTCACCTTCGCCGGCGCGCCGGCGGAGGAGACCAGCAAGCGCTGTCTGTCGTGCCATGAGTTTGGCGAGGAGCACTCCAACTTCGAGCGCTCCGAGCACAACGTCAACAGCGTGGGCTGCGTCGCGTGCCACTCGGCTCACCATGCCCGGGAACCGCAATACCTGCTGGCCCAGCGGCAACCGGAGCTTTGCTTCAGTTGCCATACCGAGACCAAGCAGGATTTCGCCCGGCCGTTCCGCCATCGCGTCGAACAGGGCCTGGTGCAATGCACCGACTGCCACAACCAGCATGGCGGCTTCTTGAGCAAGCAACTGCGCTCCACGGCGGCGCAGGACCAGGTCTGCTTCAAGTGTCACGCCGACAAGGCCGGGCCGTTTACTTTCGAGCATGCACCCGTGAAGACGGAAGGCTGCCAAGCCTGCCACTCGCCTCATGGCTCAACTAACCCACGGCTGTTGAAGCGCGCCCAGATCAACCTGCTGTGCATGGAATGTCACACCCTGGCGCAGGACTCGGGCACACCGGCGGTTCCCAGTTTTCATAACCAGAGCCAGAAATACTCGGCGTGCACTCTGTGCCACCCCACAATTCATGGTTCAAATTTTGACGCGTTTTTCCTGAAATAGGAGCAGAGATGAAGAATTTTTCGGATATGAGCAGCAAGCAGGAAAGCCCGAGCAGTCTCCGCCTCGCTTCAGGGAACTCCTGGCTGGCGGTGCTGGCGCTGTTGCCGGTCCTGTTCGGGGGAGCTTTCGCCCAGCAAGCCGTCGAAGGCGTCGACAATGGAAACTACCACTACCAGGGATCGTTCGAGTTCGGTTACCGTTTCGTTAATACCCACGGCAGCCAGGCGATTTACGACACCTTCGTCAACCAGCGCCAAGGGCTGCGCTTGCTCGACGAGACGCTCAACGTCCGCTCCCTCAATCATGAGGGCGGATTGTTCGACACTTTGTTTCTCTCCAGCTTCGGATGGGGCAGCGATCCGGAAAACGCCTCTCGCCTGCGCATGTCGAAAAACAAGTGGTACGACTTCAGCGGCACCTTCCGGCGCGACCACAACTTTTTTGACTACAACACGCTGGCCAATCCCCTGAATCCGGCCAATGCTTACGTCCAGGTCAACGATTCGCCCCACGCATTTGCGACCGTGCGCCGGATGTACGACTACAACCTGACTCTGGCGCCGCAATCGCCGGTACGCGTGCGGCTGGGCTTTACTCGAAACAACATGGAGAGACCAGCCTTCAGCACCGTGCACCAGGGCACCGACGCAGTACTGCTGCAGAATACCCGAACTCTGCTCGACGGTTACCAGTTCGGCGTTGACTTTAAGGTTCTTCCCCGCACCAGCATCAGTTACGATCAGTTCCTTCAATATTACAAAGGCGATAGCAGCTGGACGGACCAGAACCTGCTGTTCCAAGTTGGGGGTTCCCCGGTCGACATGGGCATCAGTTACAACCCGCTGGCTAACCAGCCGTGCGCTGCGCCGGTGCTGGATGGGACCACCACGCCCCCAACCATGAATCCGGCGTGCAATGGCTTTCAGTCATACAACCGCTGGGCGCCGGTGCGCGTCTCCTATCCCACCGAGCAATTGAGTCTGCAGTCACGCTACATCCCGAAGGTGGACCTTACCGCGCGCGCTTCCTACAGCGCCTCCGGCAGCAACGTGTCCAATTGGTATGAAGAGTTCGTGGGGCTGGCAACGCGCACGCGGGAGCGGGCAGGGGTGGTCAGCGGTCCCTCTAGTTCGCGGCGAATTGCGGCGAACGCGGACCTCGGCGTCACGGTGCATGCCACCGACAAATTCCGCCTGGTTGATGGCTTCCGATTCTCCAACTTCCGCATTCCCGGTACCTGGAACCTGCTGAGCGGCAACCTTTTTGGCGCAACCTTGCTCAGCACGCCGAACTTATTCGATCTGGCGACGTGTCCACCGCCGTTCACGGCGGCCACCTGCCCGCAGCACACCACCAGTTCGGGCGCCGACATCACCCAGGACCAGCGCTACGATTTTCTCCGCCAAAACTCGAAGCTCAATACTTTCGGGTTGGAATACGATTTCACCCACCGCATCACCGGGCACCTCGGGTACCGTTATGAGACCCGCGAACTGAACAACAACTTCTACGATTTCCAGAACCTGACTTACTATCCCTCGCTGGCCAACCGCGGGCCGTGCGCCACCGTCACCCTGGTGGATGGCGTTTGCTACACCACCGCGACCTCGAATGGCGCAGAAACGATTGCGGTGCACGCCCATTCTCTGCTGGCGGGCTTCGTGGCGCGGCCAACCGACAATCTCCGCACCACGTTCGATCTGGAATTGTTCTCGGCCGACAACGCCCCCACCCGCATTTCGCCGCGCAACTTGCAGCACTATAAGGGGCGGGCAAGCTACAAACCGATGTCCTGGCTCGACATTTCCGGGACCGTCAACGTGCTGGAGAGCCGCGACAACGTGCCCGTGATCCTGCACCGCGAGCACAACCGCAATTACGGGTTCGCGACCAGCCTTAACCCCCGTCCGCGGTTCGGCTTCGAGTTTGGATACAACTACGACGACGTCTTTTCGACCACCAATATCTGCTACATTCTGGCTTCCACGCCGCCGGTAAACTCCACGGCCTGCGACGCAGGATCGCCATACTTCTCGGCAATTTCGCTGTACACCAACAAAGTTCACTTCGGCTACACCAATTTCATGTTCAAACCCCGGCCTCGAGTCACCCTCAATCTGGGATACAACCTGACCAGCATGAGCGGCTTTTCACCCACCCTTTCCGATCCCACGATCCTGACTTCGCTCGGCTTCAACTATCACAAGCCGTCGGCTGCGATGGATGTGAATCTGACCAAAGGACTGACCTGGAGAACGGCCTGGGGATATTACGACTATAACGAGAAGTTTCTGCCGGCGCCGCTGCTCGCTCGCGACTTCCAGAGCAATTCGGCAACGCTGTCGATGCGTTACGAATTCTGAAAATGGGGGGCAATGGTCAGCCGCTGCGATCGCGGTCAGCGTTAATCACCGATCACGGGTCACCGGCTCCTGCTCTCCTCAGACTTGCTGACGTGCTTCACCCAACGAAACGTTTACGTCCATCCTTTTTTTATTCCGGTAAATCGTGATCTTGACCGTGTCTCCCGCGCGGTGATTGTTCATGATCTGCGAGAGGTCTTGCTCGTCCTGAACTTTCTGCCCGTCAATGGCTACGATCAGATCGCCTCCCAGCATGATCGGGATATTGCCGAGATAGGCGCGCTCGGTGCCCCCTCGCAGTCCCGCCTGCTCAGCGGAGCCGCCGGGAGTAACCTGCACGATGAGCAATCCATAGTCGGCGGGCAAGCCAATCTCGTCCGCAAGCTCGGGGCTGATCGGGATCGTACGCACGCCCAAAGCGGGCCGGCGCACACGCCCCAGCGTCACCAGATCGTTCAATACCGCCTTGGCGGTGTTAATCGGAATGGCAAATCCGATGCCGGCATTCTGGCCAACGTTGGAAAGAATCATGGTGTTGATGCCGATCACTTCGCCATGCCAGTTCATGAGCGGTCCACCGGAATTGCCGGGGTTGATGGCTGCGTCGGTCTGGATGGCCTCATCGATGGTTGCGCCATTCGGTTCGCGCACGGGGCGGATCGAGCTCACGATGCCGCGGGTCATGGTTCCCGCAAGTCCAAAGGGATTCCCGATGGCATAGACTTTTTGCCCGACTTGAAGGTTTCGGGAGTCTCCGAGCACCGCCGGGACCAGGTCCGAAGCTTTGATCTGTATGACGGCGAGATCGTGCGCCGGATCGGTGCCCACGATCGTGGCCTTGTATTTCTTGCGATTGTGCATCGTGACTTCCACCTGGCGGGCATCGGCGATCACGTGATAGTTGGTCAGAATGTGCCCTTCCCGATCGATGACGAATCCCGAGCCCTGGCCTTCCTGGGGCACCAGGCCGTAGAAGAAGTCGAAGGTCATGGCACGCGAAGTGACGTTTACCACCGACGGGATGTTTCTTTTGTAGACCGAGATATTGTTCTGTTCTTCGCCGTCGAGCGACTCTCCGGGTGCGGCCTCAGTAATCTCCACCTGGGCGGGGCGGCCGAACCAGTTGGTGGAATGCGGTTCGCCCCCTGAATTGGAGCGCCATGTCGTGAAGTAGAAGAATGCTCCGGCGATCACCAGCGCGAGGAGCAGGGGTCGTACAATTTTCATTTTTTAGCCATCCGGTCCGAGCGTCCGACTTCGAGCTTAAGAGTTAAGTACGACAATTGGGGCGGGAAAAGTCCCGAAACAATTCTAAACAATGAAGCGGGTGAAGCACACCTTGCCGGCAGCGCAGATTCAAGACAGGTCCAATACCGGGGATGCATGGCTTATGATTCTTCGAGTTCGGCCTGCAATTTCTGCCAGACGTTTTGGACTTGTTCGCGAGTATCTTCAAGCGAGCCGGAGTTATCGATGACGTAGTCGGCCGCCTTGATCTTCGCTTCCTCCGGAAGTTGCGCTGCCATGCGGCGGGCGACCTCTTTGCGCGCGGTTTCCACATCGATCTTCTGTCGGGCGGCAAAGCGGCTGGCGCGCTGCTCCGGGTCGCAGGTCACAACGATCAGCCGGTCAAACCGGTCGCCGGCTCCAGCTTCCAGAATCAGGGCCGCTTCCACGATGGCAACCGCATGAGGATCCTGCAAGCCCATGGCCTGCATCCATTCATCCTGGCTGCGAAGCACTGCCGGATGCACAATGCGGTTGAGTTCTTCGATGCGCGATTGACGCTCGCCTGAGGAACCTGCGCCAAAGGCAACTTCTGCCAGCTTAGCGCGGTTCACAGTTCCGTCGGGATTCAGAATCTCGCGCCCAAAACGCCGCACCACCTCGTTGTATACAGCCTCGCCCGGCTGCATCAGCGAATGCGCGATATGGTCGGCTTCCACAAGGTATGCCCCCAAAGCGACAAGCATCTTTCCCACCACCGACTTGCCGGACGCAATGCCTCCGGTGAGGCCGATTTTCAGCATATTCTCCCAAGGCATTTCACCACAGAGACACGGAAAATATTGTCGATTTTTGATTGTTGAATTAGACAGAGACCTGCTCGCGATTCTTCAATCAAAAATCCACAATCGACAATTCTGCTCCGAGCCTCCGCGACTCCGTGGTGAATCTTATGCACGCGACAATTCGGGGACGCGATTGCCGCGACGCATTTTAGCGGCTTTGACCGTGTTGAACATCAACATCGCGATGGTCAGCGGGCCTACGCCCCCGGGTACCGGCGTAATCGCTCCGGCGACTTCGGCTACTTCGGGATGGACGTCGCCGATCAAGGCGGAACCCTTCTTGCGGAAGTTCTCTTCCCGCTTCGCGCTGCCGGCAAAGAATCGCTGAAACTCCGCCGGATCGGTCACGGTGTTCATGCCCACGTCAATCACGGTCGCTCCGGGCTTCACAAAGTCCCGGGTGATCATGCCGGCGCGGCCAATGGCTGCAACCAGGATCTCAGCGCGCCGGCAGACCCCCGCCAGATCATGGGTCTTCGAGTGGCAGACAGTCACAGTCGCGTTGGCATTCATGAGCAGCATGGCCGCAGGCTTGCCCACGATGTCGCTGCGCCCCACGACCACCGCCTCGCGCCCGGAGATCGGAATATGGCTCCGCGTCAGAATCTCAAGGACCCCTGCGGGCGTGCAGGGTACCAGGCCAGGCCGCTGGGTCGAGAGGAATCCCACGTTCATGGGGTGGAATCCGTCCACATCTTTTGTGGGATCGACCGCGAGCAGAACTTTCTTCGACTCGACCTGTTTCGGCAGCGGCAACTGCACCAGAATGCCGTCAATCTCGTCCCGGCGGTTCAAGTCATCAATCACGGAGAGTAGTTCTGTCGTGGTGACCGACTCGGGCGGCGTTAGCTTTTCGCTGTAGATGCCCACTTCCTCGCAGGCCTTGACCTTGCCCCGAACATAAATTTCCGAAGCGGGATTGTGCCCGACCAGTACGACTGCGAGGCCGGGACGGACTCCAGCCGCAGCGAGGGTTTTCACTTCCGCCGCGACCTCGCTGCGGATTTCCTGGGCGATCTTGGTACCGTCAAGAATGAGGGCAGGCATGATTTGGGCTTCCGGCGCCCGGCTGCGGGCTTCCGGCTTCTAAAATTCTACACTGGCAGGCGGTGCTCAACCACGGAGGCGCTGAGAGGAAGCATTGTTGAATGTTGATTGTTGAATGTTGATTGAACGTCTGTGTTCGGAGCTTACGGAAGTTGGGTCTTCAACAAACAATTATCAATAAACAATTCACTCCTGTGATTTCTGTCACATGCCGGTCCCCATTCCTGTCGTACAATGCACACGTCATGATTGCCAAAGACCTTCTGGAAATACTACTTTGTCCGGCTTGCAAGCAGGCGCTTGAATATCGCCAGAATCCCGAAAGCCTGAAATGTACCCAGTGCCACCGGGTCTATCCAGTGAAAGATGACATTCCCATCATGTTGATTGATGAGGCGACGATCGAGCCCTAGCCCAAGCGTCCCGCAGGTCCGCGGTTCGAGGAATTGCAGATTGAAGATTTCAGATTCTCCGTTGCTGAAGTTCTAAATCCACAATCGTCGACAATTCTTCCTGGAAAGGAAAGATCCGTGGCTACCCAATATTTTTACTGCTCTCAATGTCATAAAAAATCTCCAACGCATCAGAAGCTGTTCGAAACTCTTTACAATTTCTCCAAGAGCGCTCCGGAAAATTGCGCGTTTTGCAGCGCGCCGCGGGATCTGCACGTCAACCTCGATTTTCAGCTCGGCGCCGGAGACGGCGATTTCAAGGTGGTCTCGGCCTTTCTGCCCGATAAACTCGAGTCGTGGCTCGGGGAAGACGAACAGGAAGTCACCTACTATCCTTTCCTCGTGGTCCTGCAAGCGGCCGACGGCAAGCAGTTCTGCTGGATGCCGTACTGGCATGTCACCGGGAAAGAGGCTCGCTACGGCCAGCATGCCGTCTGCCTCGATCACGGACAGTTCGACAGCCTGATCGAGCAGGCGCAAGAGAAGATCCTGGAGCCGGCGTAAAGGCCGCTAGTAGCGCCTACTGACAGGCGTCGGGACGAGAGTCTCTAAGCTCCGGCAATCGCGCACCTGCGCCTGAGCTATCCTCTACTTCATGGCGACTCCGACCGTCCCCGTGACGCCGTCCGGCCCTTCGGTACATTCACTTTCAGTTCGCGAACGCCTCTTCATATCGGCTCTCTCCCTGATCTCCCTGGTCGCTATCTTTTGGCTCGATCTCTACGCGGGTGGGAATTCCAAGGGCGGCCCTCTGCTCAGCGCTCCGTTTTGGCTGCCCTACCTGTTCGTGATTCTTCGCGTGAGGAAGCGGCCGCGGTCCGCACTCATCCTCGCCATTGCCATGAGCTGCGCCATGATCATGCCTGCCATCTGGCTGCTCCTCTACTCCCGTTCCTGGGACGCTAACGCGTGGGTTCAGTCGGGGCTGGGCATCATCATCGCGGCTCAAGCTGCCTTGGGGGCGGCGGCCTATTGGTCATTGCGAAGGGTGGCGCCACAGAAACGAGAGTGGCAGATCCTGGTCGCGAACGGCGCTTATGCCCTCATCGCTTTAACCATGCTGACTTTTTTCCTGAGACAGGCGCCAAACCGTATCACCGAGAACGAGAAGGGAACCCTCTGGCTGCTGCAGACCATTCATCAAGCAGCCTCGGCGTATGCGGCCGAATTCGGGGGCGTCTATCCTGCCCACCTGACAGCGCTGGGGACTTCCGCCGGAGATGACAAGCCGAGTTGCACGGCAGCCGGTTTGTTGTCCTTGGCGGTCAGCCCATCCGATCCGGACACTTTTGAGAGCAGAGGGTGGGGTGGCGAATACATCTTCGAATATGAACCTGGTGCACCGAAGACTACGGCTTCAGGCTGCACGGGAGTAGGAAACTTCCAGCTACGCGCTCGACCGCTGGTCTACCGCAAGACTGGCTTTCGGAGCTTCCTCATGGACGGGGGCGGACCGATCCATGCCACGATCGAGAACCGCCCCGCTCGCCCCGATGATCCTGTCTTGCAGCCGCCGAAATAGACCCAGGCCCTGGCTGATTTCCACCACCGCCGGTGTCTCAGTAGCACCGCCAGCCGTGTCCAGAAAACGACACTTTGTGTCAATTCCGAGATTACTTGTGGGTACGGAGGGCATTCCTCTAGCCGAGACTTGATTGGCCGCCTACCTGAAACTTTCGATATCTACAGGGGTTAACGCATATATGAGGATTTTGGAGACAGCAGGGAATGCTTAGGGTAATTGCGGCAGTTCAATTGCATGCAACTTCAACAACTGCCGATGAGTCTAATGGGTGAAGGTCGGAGTCGGAGGTGATGACGGCCATGTCATACGAGAAGACGGTGACAGATAAAGACAGGTTCACGCTGACCGAATTGGCAGCGCTCAGAAACGATCTGCTTCAGGGCGGAATGATTGATTCCCATGAAGCGGCAGAACTACTGCAGGTATTCCTGATGGGCCGGGGGTATGGAGTTTCAAAGAACGCGGCGATCGACGCTGCAGGCCGCGTCGAAATGGCCGGTTGCGCGTTGCCGGTGCTCCAGCACGAGTTGGAAAATCTGGCGATGGTGATGTAAGAGGGCTGTGCTAGATTCCCCAGCCGAGTGGGTTGTAAGCCGCGCAGTTCAGTAAGTTTGAAGATGCTGTGTTCGGCGATCGAAACAAGACCGAACGAACCAGTTCCACAGTAAGAAGCCGGGCCAACCAGCCCGGCTTTTGTGGTCTTTGGAGGCTGATGGCAGCCCGCTTCAGTGCAGTTTGGTGATCGGACAGTTCGAAAGGGCGCCTACTCGTAGCGCAGGCTTTCCACCGGATCTAGTTGCGAGGCGCGGCTCGCGGGCACGGTGCCGAAGATGATCCCCACAATCGACGACACGATGATGGCGATGATCGCCGACAGTCCCGAGATGGGAAAGCGGTAATCCGTAAAGAAGCGGACGGAGTAGGGAAGAGCGAGACCGGTAACGATGCCGACAATGCCGCCAGTGATGGAGATCAGGATAGCTTCGGCCAGGAATTGAAAACGAATCTCCCGGTTGGTGGCGCCGATCGCTTTACGAATACCGATTTCGCGGATACGCGACGTCACCGTGGCCAGCATGATGTTCATGATGCCGATCCCGCTTACCAACAAGGTGACCAGCGCAACCAGAATGAGAATCACGGTCAGGGCATCCGCAATTTTTCCCGCGACAGCCAGCAGTTGCGTAAGGTTCTCCACGCTATAGACCGATTCCGGACGGTGCCGCGATTGCAGTACGCGCTTGATCGCCGCAGTTGCCGGGATGACGTCCTGCGGGCTCGCGGCGGAGAAATAAATCTGGTAGACCGCTGCCGTGGGCGTGAAGAATCGGCTGACCGTATACGGAATCAGCATGGTATCTTCCTGGATCTCCGACTGGCCGAAGGTGTCCACACTTTCTTTGAAGACGCCGATGACTGTGAACGGAAGCCCTGCGCTCAGCTTAATGGTTTGCCCAATCGCGCCCTGAGGTGAGCCAAAAAGCCTCTGCGCCAGTTTTTCGGTAATCACGCCTACTTTGTTGTGGCCGGCGGAATCTTCCGCGTCAAAGAATCGGCCCGCAAGAATAACCAGATTGCGGACCCGCTGGTATTCAGGATCGACTCCCAGAACGAGAATGTCGCGCTGCTTGCCGTCTCCTACGCTGATTCGATCATTCAGCGCAACCGTGGGTGAGGCGGCGACCACACTGGGAACCTGCTCCCGTACCGCGCGGACATCTTCGGCGGTCATGGGATCAGGGGTGGAATCGATGCGCTGCGTTCCGCCCTGGTAATTGGCGTAGATCATATTCGCGCCGATGGACTGAATCTGGCGCAGAATGTATTGCTTTCCGGTCAGGCCGATCGTGACTACCAGGATCACCGAGGCCGTGCCCACAGCCATGGCCAGTGATGTCAGAGAGAACTGCAGCTTATTGCTGCAAAAAGCGTCGTAGGCGAAGTTGAGGATCTCGCTGAGACCGATGGTGAAGCGTTGGGTTTTGATAGCAGAGGCGGTTGCCGTGGGCATCTGGATAGTTAGATGTTAAACCCCACTCTAAAGAAGCCGCAATGCGCTGGAGGTAGCGCCGCGGCATCTTGCTCGCCTTCAGAGGCCTCCGGGACGCGGCTTTATGTTTCCGGCTGCCGACGTCCTCCGGCCACGGTTACAGCTGCGAGAACTACGATCAGCGGATCCACCGGACGAAAGTAGTAGGTTTCCGGATGAGAGAAATAGTAGGCAAGAGGAAAGAAGAAGAGGACGATAGCGAAGCGCATTGCTAATGCAGAATCGCGCTGGAAAACGCGGCGAAGCCCAAGGAGCGCAAGAATAGACATTGTGGTATCCACAAAGATGTTGGGTGGGTCGAGCGGTTCGTCTTTCAGATAATTGCGGTCGAGACTCCAATACCCCGTCCACATGTAGACGATGCGGCGCAGAGTCATCCACGCATACCATCCCGGATGGCTGCGGATGAACGCCTTGGCCTGCTCGGCCTTGTGATGCATGTAGGCAACCTCGCCCACGCGTTCGTACTCTCGCAGTTCTTCATCGTTGTGGTTGGGATGCAGCGCGCTGTTCACCCAGCGGTTCGAGTACCCGTTATTTCCGATATACAACTCCAGGCCGAATCCGCCGCGGATGGGGATGAACTCGTGAAACACCTCGTAATTACGAATGATCCAGGGGGAAATGATCAGGATCGCGCCGGCCGCTCCAGCCAGCAACGGAGCTTTCCATGACCGGTGCCGTCGATAACGAAGATAGATCGTCAACAAGGCAAGCAGAGGAACCACCGCCAGGACAATAGGCTCGGTCAGAGCGGCAAATCCACCAAACAGGCCGAAGAGCAGCCAGTCGCGCGTGCGGGTGGAATTTTCCAAACGCCACGCCCACAGAAACAACCAGGCGAGTTCGAGTATAACCAGGCAGGTAGACCACGCCCAGTCGGCGCCATAGTAGATTCCGTACGGGTAAAGCGCCCAGCCCCAGCAGGCCCATTTTGCGACCCGCGCTCCGAATGCTTGCCGCGCCAGCAGAAAAACGGGGACGCAGGTGGCCACCGAAAACAGGCTATTGATCGCGAGCGCCGTGATAACCGAGGTCGCGGTGTGGTCGCCGAAGATCCGAAAGATCCCCGCCAACAAGTAGGCATATACCGGAGGCAGGACGGCGGTCGGGCCACTGTCTGAAAATACGTTTCCAAAGCCGTGACCAGTAAGGATCGACTTCGCCACCCGGCCAAACGCCCAATGCTCCACTACGAACGGGTCCATCCATTCGTGGTAGAGAAATGGAATGACCGCAAGGCGTATGGCGAGCCCCACGACCACAGCCGGAGCCCACACCGATGCAGCCCCCTTACTGATCTCCGTTTTTTCCAAAGTTTGCATCGTCAGGACGGCCGCTTTTCTGCAGAGATAGGGGCCGTAATCCGCGCTTACA
Organism: Candidatus Sulfotelmatobacter sp.; assembly: GCA_035309485.1. Classification (GTDB taxonomy): domain Bacteria; phylum Acidobacteriota; class Terriglobia; order Terriglobales; family Acidobacteriaceae; genus Sulfotelmatobacter. The sequence goes on along the minus strand of DATGFC010000059.1, from coordinate 37,165 downwards.
ACTCATAAAACCTGCAGATTTTAGAGCCGAATCTCGGCCCAAGGCGGTTACTAGCGGGCTGGTTTGCCTGGTGAAATCGCGAAAAGCTAGCGTATCATAAGGAAATACTTCAACTTCTTGGCCTTTTACGGAGTTTCCAGGAATGCACTTAGCGTCGTTCGGGCCTAAACCCGAGATCACTGTTATTGTTCCTTGTTTCAACGAGCAAGCGGTGCTGCCGGAAACTGCGCGACGGTTAACTGCCAGCCTGGAGCAGATCGGCTGTTCGTTCGAAATAATTTTCGTGGATGATGGCAGCCGGGACGGTACGCCACAGGTTTTGACCGGTCTGCACGCGGCGGATACCCGCCTTCGCATTGTCAGGTTATCGAGAAATTTTGGCCATCAGATCGCCATCACGGCGGGATTGGAATATGCGCGTGGCGCCGCCGTCGTTCTGATTGACGCCGACCTGCAGGACCCCCCTGAGGTTATCGGGGAGATGGTCGACCTCTGGCGCCAGGGCAACGATGTGGTGTACGGAACACGCAGCCGCCGGGAAGGCGAGACCGCCTTCAAGACCCTCACTGCCAAATGGTTCTATCGCTTCATCAACCGGCTGTCGGAGATTGAAATTCCGCTGGATTCGGGCGACTTTCGGCTGCTTGATCGTAAAGTCGTGGATGCCCTGGTGTCTATGCCCGAGCGCGACCGATTTGTGCGCGGCATGGTGAGTTGGACAGGATTCAAGCAGGTATCCCTGCCGTATGAGCGGGCAGCGCGGCACGCCGGCGATTCGAAATACACGTTGCTGCGAATGGCTAAGTTTGCGGCCGATGGCATCTTGTCGTTCTCGATTGCTCCTTTACGGCTGGCGACGGTGCTGGGCGTAACGAGTTCTTCTATGGCACTTCTGGCTGCATTGATTGCGGTCGCCTTCGGGCTGGCGCAAGGACGCTGGATCTCGCCTTGGGCTTGGGTATTGCTCGCCGTTCTGCTGGTTGGGGGAGCTCAGTTATTGTGCCTGGGAGTTCTCGGCGAGTATCTGGGACGAAGCTACGCGGAGAACAAACGGCGGCCACTGTATTTTGTGCGGGAGACGCTGGGCTTTGACGAGCCGCTTTCGCCTTCGGAGGAGTCGTTGCTGGGGCGGGAGATCTCCACTCGGGCTCGGATCGAAAGCTAGGCCGGCGGCGTGGCGCCGGACAGCCGGCGAGACGCCGGCGCTACGTTTTCGCGATTCATTCCACACGACAGACCGCAAGACTGCCGTTGTTATATGGGCACTGCATTCCCTCGACGCCCGGGCTTGGGACCAGAACCCAATTGACTCCGAATTCTTCGTTGAGACGCTGGAAGTCTTGTCTCTGAAAATTTCGCCATCCTTGTTGTGCGTTCATCTCGTGCAGCCAGCGCGGGCCCAGGCTGGGAACCCGAACAACGATACAGGGATCTTTGATCGCGTCTGCCAAAACGCTGCGCTCAGCCAGAGCGCGAAAACCGTGGGCATCTTCGCCCGGCATTTCCATGTAATCGGGGTCCAGGGCGAAATAGCTATCCACCGGAGTGTTGTGGCTGATCCATTGAAAAGCCTCGATCCATGGGTTACGCGTGGGCACGCCCGGCAATTCCAGGTGAGCGGTTGCGGGATAGAGCTGACGCTGCGCATAGAACATTCCGAAGCTCAGGGGCACGAACAAAATCAGCCAACGCACGACGCTGCGCTTCAAGAAATAGCGCGCCAGCAAGCCCCCCGTGAGTAAGACGAATAACAGATACAGGAGATGCAAGAAGCGCATGGGCTCGAACGAGCGAAGGCGCTCGAGACGTGATGGCAGCATCAACACGAGCGCGACTGCGAACTGAAAGACGCCGAAATAGACCGTGCGCTCGGAAACTTTCGCGAGAACGGTCGAGCCGCGGCCCACCGCGAGGCGGCGATACCACCAAACAATCACCAGCGGGCCGATGATCCCCAGCCATTCGTACCAGTGCCAGTGCAGCAGAAAATAGAAACTGCGGGTAGCTTCCGCCCGGCGCCAGGTATCGTTGGCAGGTTCGAAGACCCACTGCAGGGGAAAAGCCATGGCTGCCGCCACAGCGGCGTAACTTGGTTGTATTTTTTTCTGCGGGCTCCACCCCAGAAAAACGCAATAAGAGACTCCGAAGGGAGCCATGTTGAGGTGCAGCGGAAAGGCCACTGCCAGCAAGATCGCCGCCAGCCACTTTCGGCCGTCGAGCACCGCAACGATAGCGGCCAAGATCAGCGCAGTGGCCAGCGATCGCGGCTGCAAGTGTTGGTCTGTCAAAAGCAATCCGGAGCCCGAAACCGGAAGCGTCAGTAGGGCGGCCACCATCGTGACCGCGGCCCATTGCGCGTACTCTTCCTGGAAGCAGCGGCGAGCGATGCGCCAGCATCCCCACAGAATCAGAAACGTGGCGACGAACTGCCAGAGGAAAATTCCCCAGCCCAAGGGTAAGTGAGTCAGGCGCAGAGATCCCGCAATCATTTTGTCGAATATAGTTGCCTGAAAAAGCACCTGAAAAAAGGCTGCGTCGTGCGGGAACAGCGCCGGGTTCAGGTCGTGCTTAATGGCGGCGAGATAATAGGCATCGTCTTCGAGGCCGGGATGATATCCCTGCACCAGAATGGCGCCGACGGTCAGCAACAGCAGCAGGGCCACGATCTTCATTCTGGGGCGCATGCTCAATGGGCTAAACCGGACGCGCACTTTCGTTGGGGGAGGCGTAATAGGTTTCGTCGGCGGCTTCTAGCTTGCGGCCTTTGTGGCTGAAGCGGGGCAGGTGAATCAGGCCGAATTTCTGCAGCGTAAACTGCAGAGTCGTCGCCAGCACGCCAAATCCATACTTCACGCTGCGGCGGAAGTTGATGGAGGAGGCTTCCTCAAAATATTTCGTGGGACAGGAAACTTCCCCGATGCGAAAGCCGAAGTACACGCACTGCGCGAGCATCTGGTTATCGAACACGAAGTCGTCGGAGTTTTCGAGCAGCGGCACTTCGGTGAGAACTTTACGGCTGAAGGCGCGGTATCCGGTGTGATATTCGGACAGCTTCACGCCAAGAAACAGGTTCTCGAACGCGGTGAGCAAGCGATTGGAAATGTACTTGTAAAGCGGCATGCCGCCGAGCAGCGCGCGTCCGCCGATGATGCGCGATCCCAGCACGACATCGTAAACGTCGTAGGCCACCATGCTGGCCATGGCGGTAATCAGCAGGGGAGTGTACTGGTAATCGGGGTGCAGCATGATGACCACGTCGGCTCCGGCGGCCAAAGCTTCGCGGTAGCAGGTTTGCTGGTTGCGTCCGTAGCCGTAGTTGCGGTCATGCTGAAACACGTGCAGGCCCAAGCGGCGGGCCAGGGCGACGGTCGCGTCGTGGCTCTGGTCGTCGACGAGAATACGGATATCCACGAGGTCGGGAAGTTCCTTCACCGTCACCTCGAGCGTCTTTTCCGCATTGTAGGCGGGCATGACGACCGCAATGCGCTTGGCGTTAATCATGAGGGTTGCTGGTATCAGTTTACCTGAGGGCGTTAAATTCTCAGGACCTGCATGGTTACAAACCTTGAACCGCAGGGATCGCAGAGGAATTCGCGGAGGACACGGAGAAACCAACCCCTAAATTGTGGGAACCAAAGATTTAAAACCTCATCTACCTCATGTTGTCTAGGATTGAGCCGACGATGCCTCCAACGACCCCACCTTCCACCGTTTGACGGCTGGCTTCGCGCGGAATGTACCTTTCGATGGCATGGGCGAGTTTGGAGATGGGCAGAGTCTGCAGCCAGATTCTTCCCGGGCCGGTAAGGGAGGCGAGAAAGATTCCGTCGCCGCCGAAGATCATATTCTTGATGCCGGGCACAGTCGTGATCTGAAAGGAGACACTGGCCTGAAACGCGCCGACGTGGCCGGGATGCACCCGCAGAGTTTCGCCCGGCTGAAGATCGCGCACGACAAGTTCACCCGAGAGTTCGAGCCAGGCGGTTCCCTGTCCGCTCAGTCTTTGCAGGAGGAAGCCCTCGCCGCCGAAGATGCCTGCGCCAAGCGATTGCTGGAAGGCGACTCCAATCTGAATCTGCGGCGTGGCACAGAGGAAACCGTGGCGGTGAATCATATATTCGTGCGCCGGCGAGACTTCCACGGGCACGATGTGGCCGGGAAGCTTGGTAGCAAAAGCGAGTTCTCCGGCAGCGCCGAAGGCGCGGTATTCGGTCATGAAAATGGAACCGCCGCCGGCCACGCGCTTGATCACCCCGAACAGCCCTCCACCACCGGCGAATTGCGTGTGCGTGGTCATCTGAATCGAACTGCCCATCCAGGAGAGTTCTCCCGCTTCCGAGATGATGGACTCATTGGGTTCGAGCATGAATTCCAGGACGGGCATGGTCGTGCCGGTGACGCGGCTTTGCATGAGAAAGCTCCTGAGTTGGGCTGAGGGGATTTCAGTTACAAAAAAGAAAGTATATCTTGCCCGGCTGTTGAGCTTCGTTCAGTGGCCCATAATGCTTTGTCCGGCAGCCAAAGCAATCAGGTAGAACCGTGCCGTTCGGCAATCGCCAGGGATTGTTCCAACCCCGATACGATCCTCGGCCATTGACATTCAGCGGGCGATGCTTTCCGCGGTCGCCTTGGACGCGTTGGCGGCAATCTCACTTGCATTGCTCTGAATCTTGCGGATCGCATTAGCGATTTCCTTCATATCTTCTTCGTCGCCCAACAAGGCGAACTGCGGAATCCACACGGTCTCCCAGGCCGCGCGCTGGGTGTGCGGGAAGGGCTGCTTCAGGAACGCATGCGGCTCGGTGGCCTGCGCTCCGCTCAGGCGTTTGCGATATTCACCATTGCGGAAGCAATCGAGTTCGTGGAGAGGCGGATAACTGGCCTGCGTCGGGATCCCCTCAGCATTCAAAGCGGCGATAAAGTTCTCGGTCGAGATGCCGGCGAACTGCTTCGAATCCACGTGGAAGATGTAGGCGTAGTGGCCATTACGGGTGCAGCGCGGATCGCAGATTTGCGGTGTGATTCCGGGAATATCGCCGAGCAGTCCGTCGAGCAGGCGGCCATTGCGATGGCGGTGAATCGTCTGCTCTTCGAGGCGGCCAAGCTGGACCTTGAGGACGGCGCCCTGCCATTCGCTCAGGCGGTAGTTCGAGCCATAAATGAAGTGACTATAAAACCACTCCCCGGGCATGCGGCCGCAATCGTGAACGGAGCGCGCCAACCGCTCGAAGCCGTCATCATTGGAGATGATCATCCCGCCTTCTCCGGCAGTCATCAGTTTGCTGGCCTGAAAACTGAAGCTTGCAGCGGTGCCGAAGGTACCGATCTTTCGCCCGCGCCACTCGCTGCTGTGCGCGTGGGCGGAATCCTCCACGAGAGCGATCCCGTGACGCTTGGCGATTTCCTGCAAGCGGTCGAGATCGGCGGGATGTCCTCCCATATGGACCGCGATGATGGCTTTGGTTCTCGGCGTGATAGCCGCTTCGGTCAGGGCTGGATCGAGGCAGTAGCTATGGGGATCAACGTCGACCAGCACAGGCAAGGCGTTGGCAAAGAGCACGGCGCTAGCAGTCGCGATGAAGGTGAAATTGGGGACGATGACCTCATCGCCCTGCCCCACGCCGAGAGCGGCCATTGTGACTTCAAGGGCGGCAGTTCCGTTGGTGACGGCGATTCCGTGCCGGGCGCCGTGATACGTGGCGAAGGCCTGCTCGAATTCAAGTGTCTTGGTCCCCGGGGTGCGCCACCAGACGCGGCTTTCCAGAACTTCTTCCAGAGCGCGGCGCTCGCTTTCGTCGTACTGGGGCCAAGGCGGGAACGATTTATGCTTTGCTTTGCTGCCACCGAGTAATGCGAGCTCCGACATATTCTCTCCTGCAAGTTTGTGCCAGCGAGTGCGGCGATAGCCCGCATTTCCCATCCGCTAGCGCCTGCGACCTCTCACCAACCCAATAAGGTATCTCAATCACAGGCACAGAGTCACGACTTGGAGCGTCGGGCGCGAGGTGGCCATCATACCCGCGTGCGGATACACTAGCTGGTTTGGCCAGCGCGCTCGGATCCGTTGTGCGGAATGACGGGGGCGCCGGAGTTCAGGGTCGGAGGGGCAATGAATCGTCGCCAATGGTTTAAGAGTACCGGAGCAGCAGGAGCAGGTTTTGCCCTGGTAAGGCTGGGTAGCCTTCCTCCATCGGCGGCAGCGCGCGGATCTTGCACGTGGGAGACGAGCGTGACTCGGCTGAAGCTCCGGCACACGTGGACGACGACCATGTCGTCGAGCGAATTTCGCGACACCATCAGTGTGCGTTTGAGCAGTGATGACGTGACGGGAGTCGGCGAAGGCGCGCCCATCGTCCGCTATCACGAAAATGCGGAGGACGGCGCTAAGGCTATTGCCGCGATCATGCCATTGCTGCAAGGCGCCGATCCCTGGCATTTTGAAAAAGTGATGGCACAGGTCGCGCACCAGATGCCGGGGCAGTTTGCGGCCAAGGCGGCGCTCGATATCGCTCTGCTCGACTGGGTCGGCAAGAAGATGAATGTCCCGTTGTACCGGCTTCTCGGGCTGGATCCGGCGGACGCTCCCATCACGACGTTCTCCATCGGAATTGATACTCCGGAAAGCACGAAACAAAAGGTGCAGGAAGCCGAGGCCTTTCCCGTGCTCAAGATCAAAGTTGGGCTGGATTCCGACGAGGCGACCCTGGCAGCGGTGCGCGCTGTAACGAAAAAACCTTTGCGCGTCGACGCCAACGAGGGCTGGAAAGATAAAGAAGAAGCAGTCCGCAAAATTAACTGGCTGGAGTCCCAGGGAGTGGAATTCATCGAGCAGCCGATGCCGGCGGAGATGCTGGAAGAGACGCGCTGGGTGAGACAGCGCGTCCATCTGCCGATCATTGCAGATGAGGCCGCGGTGAACGTCCAAGCCATTCCCAAGCTGGTGGACGCTTATGACGGCGTCAACGTGAAATTGGATAAATGCGGCGGCATTCAGCAATCGCTGCGCATGATCTATATGGCCAAATCGCTGGGCATGAAAACCATGCTCGGCTGCATGGTGTCGAGTTCAGTCAGCGTGACCGCGGCGGCACATCTGTCCCCGCTCGTGGATTACGCCGACCTCGACGGAAATCTGCTGATCGCAAACGATCCCTACCGGGGCGTTAGAGTTGAAAAAGGCAAGCTCATCCTCCCCGACGGGCCCGGCTTAGGAGTCACGCGTTCTGCCGCGTGATTCCGCGTCTTCATTACTTCTGCTTTACGGCAATGGCCGCGATCTCGACTTTCGCATTGTTGACCAGAGCAGCCGCCTGAATTGTCGCCCGCGCCGGCTTAGGGTCTGGCATAACGCCTTTGTAGACCTTGTTCATCTCCGGAAAATCGTGGATGTCGGATAGATACACCGTGACCGAAACGATGTCCTTCATTTCGAAACCAGCTGCTTTTACGACTTTTTCGATGTTGGCGAGAGCAGCCTTGGTTTCTGCCGCGATGCCTCCGGAGGCCAACTTGCCACCTTCATCGCTGCCTTCCTGGCCGGCGATGTAAAGCGTGTTCCCGGCAACAATTCCGTCGCTGAAGGGAAGGCCTGAGGCCGAACCGAGGTTGATGGCTTTGTGCTCTTGCGCCTGGCTTGCCGGCCCGGCAAATACAGCGATTAGCATCACTCCGAAAATCATTAACAAAAAGTGCAGCGTCTTTCGTGGCATTGGGTCTCCTAAGGCGAGGATTGGCGGACTCTTCCCAGTGAGTGCTGATGGATGTTAGAGTCCGCGAAATATATATACAACCAGCATGAAGGAATCTACAAATTCCGGGCAACGTTTAGGTCGGACGGTGGCTCTCCGGCCGCGGTTTGGGTGTCGCTCACTGGTTACGTACTCGGTTGAGCCCGGTTCCATTATGATTCATTATTCGTGATCTATGGGAAAGCTAAAGATCAGGCCGAAGGAAGGATGCGTATGGGATCTGGTCAGCCTGGGTGAAGTCATGCTGCGGCTGGATCCCGGTGACGGGCGGATCTCCACGACCCGGCATTTCCGCGCCTGGGAGGGCGGCGGGGAATACAACGTTGCGCGCGGATTGCGCCGCTGCTTCGGGATGGACACTGCGATTGTCACGGCGCTTGCGGATAATCAGGTGGGGCGTCTGGTGGAAGATCTGATGCTCCAAGGTGGCGTGAGCCAGAAGTATGTCCGGTGGGTGCCCTACGACGGAGTAGGGCGCACGGTGCGCAACGGCTTGAATTTCACCGAACGAGGATTCGGCATGCGCGCGGCGTTGGGCTGCTCCGACCGTGGGCATACCGCCATCTCGCAGATGAGGCCGGGCGAGATCGACTGGGGCCAGATTTTTTCCAAAGATGGCGCGCGCTGGCTTCATACCGGGGGAATCTTTTGCGCCCTGTCAGAGACGACTCCACTCGTGGCAGAGGAAGCGATGCGGGCAGCAAAACAAGCGGGCGCGATCGTTTCTTACGACCTGAATTACCGCGCCTCCCTGTGGAAGGCGATTGGCGGCAAATCGAAGGCGCAGGAAGTCAATCGCCTCCTCGCGCCGCTGGTGGATGTGATGCTTGGGAATGAAGAGGATTTCACGGCGTCCTTGGGTTTTGCAGTGTCTGGGCTTGATGAGCATCACTCCAAGGTCGAATCCGCCGGGTTCAAGCACATGATCGAGAAGGTAGTGAAAGAATATCCCGGGCTTTCTGTGATTGCCACGACACTACGCAATGCCAAAACTGCGACAGTGAACGACTGGGGAGCGTTGTGTTACTGTGACGGCAAATTCTACGAAGCTCCGGTGCGGGAGAATCTGGAAATCTACGATCGAGTGGGCGGCGGAGATTCCTTTGCGTCGGGCCTGATTTATGGAATGTTAGCCGGGAAAGATCCGCAATGGTCGGTGGAATGCGGCGCAGCGCATGGCGCACTAGCGATGACCACTCCGGGCGACACAACTATGGCCACGATGGCCGAAGTATTGCAGGCAATGACATCAAAGACTGCGCGCATCGAGCGCTGAAGACGGGTTGCGCTGAAGGAAAGACATGAGCATTGATGATGTAGTTCGCAGGATTGCAGAGATCGGCATCGTACCGGTGGTGCGGGCGAGTTCGGTGACGGAGGCAACGCGCGCGGTGGAGGCGATTTGCGCCGGCGGCATCCCGGTGGTCGAGATCACGATGACCGTGCCCAACGCGGTGACGGTGATTCGCGAAGTCGTGCAGCAGTATGGGAGCCGCGTGCTGGTGGGCGCGGGGACGGTGGCTTCGGCGGAGCAGGCAGAATCTTGCGTTCGCGCCGGAGCAGAATTTCTGGTGAGTCCGGGGCTGGCGCTGTCGGTCCTTTCGGTCGCTCGCGTTTCTGAGAAGTTGGCCATTCCCGGGGCCTTGACCCCCACGGAACTGATGAATGCGCAGGAGCATGGAGCGAAGTTGGTCAAGATTTTTCCTTGCGGCAACGTTGGCGGAGCAAAATATCTGAAGGCACTGAAGGGTCCATTTCCGAACGCTGCCCTCATTCCGACCGGAGGCGTGAATGCGGCCAATGCAGCCGAATTTATAGCGGCCGGGGCATTCGCCCTGGGAGTTGGCAGCGATCTAGTCGACGCGGCCGCCTTGCGCGATGGCAACCTGCAGAAGATTACAGATTCGGCGCGGGAATTGGTGGAGGCGGTCGCCGCCGCGCGCGGAACAATGAGCAAGAGCAAGGCAGTAGTTCCCTGATGGCTCAGCTTGCTTCTCTGCCCACGACATTCTCAGCGAACTCTGCGAATCCTCGGCGTCCTCGGCGGTTAAGATCTTTTTACCAGAGCTCGCGGAGAAGAACCGCCGAGGCCGCAGTGAAGAAACTGCTGTATTACCACACGCGTACCTACTCCGTATAATGCGGCCATCATGCGCTGGTCGGCAGCCTCCGCGATCTCCTGGCTTTTCGATGCGGAGCAGGGAGCGCAGGATCGTCTCGTTCCCCGTTGGCTGTTTCTTCGCGCCTTGGGCATCATCTATTTTTCCGCTTTCTACTCGCTGCTGTTTCAGATTCGCGGTCTCATCGGTCCAAATGGAATCCTGCCCGCCGGTCCTTATCTTCAGGCTGTAGCGCAATCGCTGGGGCCCTGGCTGCGGATCTGGTACGCACCGACGCTGCTGTGGTGGTCGAGCGCGAACGGAATCCTCGATGCGTTGTGCTGGGTGGGATTGGCAGCTTCCGTCCTGCTGGTTCTGAATCTCTGGCCTCGCGGCATGCTGGCGATTTGCTTCGTGCTCTTCTTGTCGTTCATTGCCGCAGCGCAGGATTTCTCCAGCTACCAGTCGGATGGCATGCTGCTCGAGGCCGGCTTCCTTTGCTTATTTCTCGCGCCGAAAGGTTTGCGCCCTGGATTCGGGCGCTCCTATCCGGGCCCGCGCGCCAGTTGGCTCCTGCTGCTTTGGGAGTGGTTCCGCATTTATTTCGAATCGGGAGTGGTGAAGTTGACGAGCGGCGATCCGGAATGGCGTCACTTCACCGCCATGGACGAGTATTACCAGAACGGCCCTTTGCCGACATGGATCGGCTGGTACGTGCAGCACCTCCCGCACTGGTTTCATGCGGCCACTGTTTGGGCGACTCTATCGCTGGAACTCGGGTTTGTATGGATGCTATTTCTTCCCCGGCGTTTCCGGATCGCATGTTTTTTCATCGTGACGCCGTGGCAGATTGGCGTGATCCTGACGGCCAACTACACGTTTCTGAACTACCTCGTCCTTGCGCTGGGTGTGTTTCTATTAGACGATCGCTTCGTTCTGGGCATCTTACCCGCAGGTTGGAGTACTCGGCTGCGGAATCAATTTACACTCCCGGCTACTAGCGTTGCTAGTCCCGAACGATGGTGGCACAAGCTGAGCAGTCCGTGGAAATTCGTGCGGGTAGCGGTAACGTCTGTGATGTTGTTCTGGATCTTTTACGCGACCACGGCCGAGATGCTGGCGAACGCGCGCCTGCCCTCTTCCCCGGTTGTCGCTCTGGAACCGTTTCGCATCGCCAATCAATACGGGTTGTTCGCTGTCATGACACGCGGGCGCTATGAAATCGAGTTTCAGGGATCGAACGATGTACAGAATTGGGTGCCGTATCCGTATCGCTACAAGCCGCAAGCGTTGAATCAGCCTCCGCGAATCTATGCACCGTATCAGCCGCGCTTTGATTGGAACCTGTGGTTTGCATCTTTGGGGTCGTGGCGAGACTATCCCATTGTGCCGAATACCGAGGTGCAGCTACTGTCGAACGATAAGGATGTGCTGAAGTTGTTTGCGGGTAATCCCTTTCCGAACCAGCCTCCGCGTGAGATTCGAGTTCTGTTATGGCAATACTGGTTTACGACGATGGAAGAAAGGCGGCACACTGGAATGTGGTGGCGCCGGGAACTGCGAGGGCTGTATGCGCCAACCCTGGAGAAGATGCCGGACGGCCAGGTGCACGTAATCGAATGGCCGACGGCACAGCCGAGAGGACGAGAAGATTGAGAAATTGGGTAATTGAGAAATTGAGTAATTTTGTAATTGAAAAGCCCGACTCCTGGGCGTAGCGATCCTTAAATTACCCAATTACTCAATTCCCCAATTACCCAATCTTTCCCGATGTCAGCGACTCGCAAAGCGTGCGTGGTGGGTTCCGGGCCGAATGGCTTGGCGGCGGCAATCGTCCTTGCCCAGGCCGGGCTTGCGGTTGAGGTGTTCGAAGCGGAGGCGATTCCTGGAGGAGCGGTCCGCACGCTCGAACTGACGCAGCCGGGCTTCCGGCATGACTTCGGATCCGCCGTATATCCACTCGGGGTCGGCTCACCTTTTTTCTCATCGCTGCCATTACAGGAGCACGGGCTGGAATGGATTCACTCCCCCGCAGCGCTCGCCCATCCGCACGACGACACTACCGCAACCTTGTTGCACCGCAACCTCGACCAGGCGGAGGAAGACCTCGGGACGGATGGGCCGGCGTGGCGCGCGCTGATGCGGCCGTTTGTCCAGCATTGGACCGAGTTTGCTCCTGAGGTCCTCGGCCCGGTTCCCATCATTCCAAAGCATCCCTGGCTGATGGCGCAATTCGGCGTCCACGCGGTCAGCACGGCGAAAGGAATTGCGCGCCGCTTCCGCAGTGAACGTATACGGGCATTGTTTGCCGGCTTGGCTGCGCACTCTTTTTTGGCCCTCGATGAGCCTCTAAGTGGAGTGTTCGGCCTGCTGATGGCGATCAGCATTCACGCGGTAGGTTGGCCGATTCCGCGCGGCGGATCGCAGTCGCTCACGAAAGCCCTCTGCAGTTATCTGACAACGCTCGGTGGCAGCGTCCGCACATCGTCACGAGTTGAGTCTCTGGAGGACCTGTCGGATTATTCCGTCATTTTGTGTGACGTAACTCCGCAGCAGCTTTTGAAGATCGGTGGGAAAAGCTTCACCGAAAGCTACAAGCGCAGTTTGCAGCAATTTCGGTATGGGCCGGGAGTTTTCAAGGTGGACTATGCGTTGAATCGTCCGGTTCCGTGGACAGCGCCTGAGTGCTCGGGGGCGGCCACCGTGCACTTGGGAGGCAGCTTCGAAGAGATTGCAGCCTCAGAAAAAGCTGCCCGCAACGGACAGATCTCAGAACTTCCATTCGTTCTGTTTGTGCAGCCTACTTTGTTTGATCCTTCGCGTGCCCCGGCGGGCAAGCACACTGCCTGGGCATACTGCCATGTCCCGCACGGATCGAATATCGACATGCTGGATAAGGTCGAGCGGCAGGTGGAACGCTTCGCTCCGGGATTTCGCGATACTGTTCTGGCCCGAAGCGTGTTGAAGCCTGCGGATCTGGAGAAGATGGATGCGAACCTTGTAGGGGGAGACATCGGGGGCGGCGCCATGGATATCCGGCAATTTCTGTTCAGGCCGACATGGCGGCACTATGCGACGTCCGCGACAAATGTATTCATCTGCTCGTCATCAACGCCACCGGGCGGCGGCGTCCATGGCATGTGCGGCTACCATGCGGCAAAGGTCGCCCTCAAACGATTGTCGCTCAGCGAAACATGACCAGCAGCACAACGGCTGTGGCCGAAGTGCTGCTGGGAATTGATTAGATCAGTTCGCGCACGCGATCCGAGAGGGTAGTCAGCGCGATCTTCTTGCGGTTTGGCTCGCCCCGCGCCAGCGATTCGGCAAAGTGCAGCGCCTGTTCGGCTTTCACCTTTGCCGGCAATGGCGGTTCGAATGGATCGACGACTGCCTGCAGAACTGCCGGGCCGGGCGCATTGAGGAACTCCGTCATCGTCCGAGCGCAGTCAGCTGGGTCTTCTATCGCAAAGCCGATGCCTCCGCAGGCATGCGCGAATTCGGCGAAATCGATCGGGTGCAAATCCACTGCGTATTCCGGATTTCCCAGAAACACCATTTGCTCCCACTTGATCTGTCCCAGCGTGTTGTTCTTGATGATGACGACTTTGATGGGCAGCTTGTATTTGACCGCGGTAACAAAGTCGGCCATCAACATGGAAAAGCCGCCGTCCCCGACGAAGGCCACGCACTGCCGATTGGGATAGGCTACCTGCGCCGCGATGGTGTAGGGCAGTCCGGGAGCCATGGTCGCGAGGTTCCCGGAAAGCGTGTGCATCTGGCCACGCTTGGCCACCACTTGGCGGGCCCACCAAGTGGCGATCGTGCCGCTGTCGCAACTGACAATCGCATCGCTGCGCAGCGCCTTTCCCAATTCCCACGCTACCACCTGCGGCTTCATCGGCTTGTCGGTGCGTGTGCCGCGTTTCTCCATCAACTCCCACCAATCTTTCATTCCAGCCTGAGCGGCATTGAGAAAGCCGCGGTCTTCCTTGCGGCGAAGCAGTGGGATCAGTTCCTGCAGGCAACTTGCGCTGTCACCGACCAAGCCAACTTCCACCGGATACCGCAGACCGATCCGTTTGGGATCCAGTTCGATCTGCACGCCTTTGGCCTGGCCGGGCTTGGGCATGAATTCGATGTACGGGAACGAACTTCCCACAATGAACAGGGTGTCACAATCTTCCATCGCCTCTTGCGAAGGCTTGGTTCCGAGAAGACCAATTCCGCCCGTGGTGTACGGGCTGTCATCCGGCACTGCGCCTTTGCCGAGCAGGGCCTTAATGATTGGAGCCCCCAGCAATTCCGCGGTCTTTTCGAGTTCATCCGTGGCCTGGAGCGCGCCTCGGCCGGCGAGGATGGCCACCTTCTTGCCGCCATTCAGGATGTCGGCTGCTCTCTGAATGTCCATGCGATTGGGGAGCCGGGCGCTGCGCGCGTAGACATCGGAGCTGTGATGAGCAATGTTGCGCTTCGAACGATCGCTGGATTTGACCTCCTGGTCCTGAAAATCGACGGGAATGGTGAGGTGCGCTACCCCGTGATAGGCAAGCGCGGTGCGGCAAGCCAGGTCGGTCATGTTCTCCACGTGCGTCGCGCCCATGATGCGCTCGTTGAACACCGCTACATCCATGAAAAGTTTGTCCAGTGCCACGTCCTGCTGGGTATGGCTTCCGATCAGGTCGTGAAACTGCAGGCCGGTGATGGCCAGTACGGGCTGAGCGTCGAGTTTGGCGTCATAAAGGCCGTTGAGCAGATGAATGCCGCCGGGACCCGACGTGGCGAGGCACACGCCCAATTTTCCCGTAAATTTCGCATAGCCGCAGGCCATAAAAGCTGCGGCTTCTTCGTGCCGGACTTGAATAAATTTAATCTTGTCCTGCCGGGTTCGCAGGGCCTCCATCACGCCATTAATGCCATCGCCGGGAAGGCCGAAGATCACCTCCACACCCCAGTCGATCAGTTTTTCGACAAGTACATCCGATGCCGTCATAAACAAACCACCTTCCACGAGTCTGAGTTCCTATTAGAGATGCCATTTGAGGGAGTGATGTTCACCCGAAAAGCGGCCGCAAGCTGAGAAATCGTGCCGTGACCCATCACCGCCGCAGAGCCCTCATGCCGCGAACGCGATCGTGCTCAGCAACGCGTTCGCCGCCTGCCGAGAATCCAATCGGGTGTGCTGCACCACGATCGGGACGTCCGATTCAATGGTGCTGGAATAATCGGTTCCTCGCGGAATCGGCTCCGGATCCTTCAGATCGTTAAATCGAACATGCTTGGTGCGCTTGGCCGGAACCGTGAGCCGGTAGGGGCCTGCCGGATCTCGATCCGAAAAATAGATCGTGATTTGCACGTGCGCTTCCTGCTCGCTCGTATTTAGGATGCAGGCAGTCTCGTGGCTCAGCATCTCCGGTTCAGGGCCGTGGCTCGATTCTGGAATGTAGCCTTCAGCAATTGCCCAACTTGTTTTGCCTATAGGATTCTTCATGATTGCACCTCGTAATCTTTAGGGAATCAAACTTTCCATCACATCTTTAATACGTTCGCCAACACCCGCTGACAGAGACCAGGGACTTGGCTGCCGTAAAACGTGTAACCGGCCGCGTTTTTCCAGCACATCGAAGTGCGTGTTCTTCCCTTTGCGATAGAAACGGATGCTGATGACGGCCTTGCCAACGTGCAAATTCCTGACCGTGAGTTCGGGAAGCCAGTCTGGCAGCTGAGGATCGAGCAAAAGAGTGTTGGACGGAGCGAACGGATATAGCCCCAGCATCGCCTGCACAATAGAAAAAACACTGGCAGCAGACCATGCTTGCGGAGAATTGGCCTTGGGATAGAACGCCGGAAAGGGATGGTCGGCGTCGCGCTGGTGTCCGCTGAAGCACTCCGGCAGCCGGTTGAAATCAAAAAGCGCGCTAGCTTCAAAGATGGCGCGCGCCATGGTATGAAGTTCCTTGATGAGGCCGAAGCGCATCATGCCCATGGCAAAGCTTCCATGCTCTACCGGCCAAACCGAACCGCGGTGATAGCTGTAGGGATCGAAAGCGGGATGATCTGCAGATAGCGTGCGCACTCCCCAGCCGCTGAACATGTCAGGTTGCATCAGGCGGCGGACCACCGGCGCTGCGAGCTCGTTGTAAAGAATGCCACATGCCAGCAGATGCCCCGGATTCGAACTGATGGATTTGATTTGCTGTCGCTTTGAATCGAGGCCGAGCGCGAAATAGTTCTTATCGGGCATCCAAAAGCGGTCGTTGAATCGCTTCTTCAATTCTGTGGCTTCGTGGAACATGCGCCCCGCCAGATCGCGGTCCCCCATGAACCAATGCATCTCTGCCATGCGGAGCTTGGCAACATAGACGAAAGCCTGCTCCTCACAAGTGGAAATCGGCGGATCAACCTGGCGTCCATCTTCATAAACGATCGCGTCCCCCGAATCCTTCCAACCTTGATTTTTATTCCCTTGCGAAGAGTGTGACTCGTAATCGTACAGTCCATCCCCATACCGGTCCGTATACTTATCCTTCCATTGCAAACCAAGGAGAGCGGGCTTCAAGAGCGGTTGGACAAAGCTGCGGTCCCCCGTCCAGTGCCATAGCTCGGATACCACGACTGGATAGAAAGAAGACGTGGTGGCTGCCCCGTAATATCTTGAACGCGGGTTGTAATAAAGAGCGGCCAATGGCCCAGTGTGAGCTTCATGCAGCATGCGTCCGGGCTGCTCGTCGCGCCAATCGTTGACGACCTTTCCTTGCCACCGCGGCAATTCCAGAAGGGTGCCGCGCATCATCGCAGGAGATAGACAAGCAGCCTGCCAACTCGCGGTGAGAGTATCGCGCCCGAAAAGTGCGATGTAAATCGGAAGCCCTGCGGCCATCACCCAGGCCCTGTCGCCGTGGTCTATATCGGGCAGCCGCAAGTCCGCCAGATCATGCGTGGCCTGATTCAGCGCCGATTCGACAGTCGTAGACAAATTCGGCTGTTCCTTGGTTTCGAAATGAGTAGCCTCCTGGATGAAGAGCTGGCGCTTGCGGTCCAGTTCGTTGCGAGTTCCGAAAAATTGCCGGCAATCGTAGAGTGGCTGCTGCTTTTTTCCTTCGAATACCGGGATGAACTTGATACAGGTGTGCCAGGATTCGTGAGGCTTCAGGCGAATCTCGAACCGCAGCCGGGAACTGCGGTAGGTAGCCGGAGAGTCCGCCTTCTCCACCTGAACGATCAGTCCGCGGTGAATGCGAGCAACGCCACGATTTCCCTGGTGCGAGTAGCGATGGGAAGCACGGTAATCCCAAACCAGTTCAGCCCGGCTCGAGGAAGAGTGCTTCCACTTGCGAGTCAGTTTGCCGTGCTGCTTGCGCTCAGATGTTTCGGCCTGATCCGAGAAATCACTATCCAGTTCGATTTCGAAAACGAAGCGCGTCGCGTCGGAGGAAAAATTTGTGAGATCAATGTCCTCGTGCACGCCCAGGCCGATGGTGCGCGACACCTTCAATTCGACCGTCTCCTCCGAGGCCGCCTCCATCTCTCCCGAGCCGGTATCTTCTTCCCACTTAAGTCCCGGAGGAGGAAAGATGTAATAGCCCAGCCAGGAGTGTTGCTCCACATTGGAGACGGCTACGGTCTGCGGCAACTTCCCCTGCGCAAAGTAGCGATATCGCGACAACATGCGCGTTTCGCCTACGAACAGGCCATGACGGGGAAACTCGCCGATGGTTCCATCCAGATTCGTCGCCAGCACAGCACGACCCTGACTGCAGTAGATCGTTCTGGGGCGAGGACTAATTTTCGCAAGCGATCTTTGCTGATACTTCTCCATATCCTCCAAGCAACTGTTGCGCCGTCGCAGGGCTCATCGTCTTCTGTTCCTGCCCCACAGAAATCCCGCGGTGGCGAATGCGATCGTGCCCAACGCGATCAATCCGGCCCGTGCCATCGATCGGTTCTGGGCCGCCTCTCGCTCCCGCACAAACGCACTTTCCGGGTACATGACCGACACCCGCTCGTTCGATCTGTTGCGCAGACCTATCTGGAGCACCTCGGCTAGATGCAGCGCATGCCGATCGGTTTCTTGCGCGATTTGCTCTTTGCAACTGAACCCGTCGGCCATGACCATCGTCGAAAGCCCCGCCTTCCGGACTTGGGGCAATAGAGATCGTTCGCCGCACGCAATGGAGACGTCATACTTCCCTTCTTCGTAGCCGAACGATCCGGCCATTCCACAACATCCGGATTCCAGAACTTCCGCCTCCAGTTCCATCTTCTTCATGAGGGACTTTTCGTCCTTCATGCGCATAATGGCTTTGTGATGGCAGTGTCCTTGCACGATGGCACGGCCCTTCACTTGCGGAGGCTGATATGCCGGAACTTTCTGCTCCAGGAATTCCGACAGCGTGAATGTGTTCTCCGCCAGGTGCCGCGCCTCGGGCGAGTCAGGAAGCAGTCCATTCATCTCATCGCGAAACACCGAACAGCAACTCGGCTCCAGCACAACCATGGGCGTACCGGCGGCGATATGCGACGCCAGCGCCCGCAGGTTCCGGTGTAGGTAAGATTTCGCCATGTCGAGAAACCCGTAGTCGTACAGCGGACGACCGCAGCAGAGATGCTGATTCAGGACTTCGACTTCGCAACCCGCATCCTCCAGAACTTCCACTGCCGCGCGCGCGGTTTCCGGCATGAAGTAATTGTTGAAGGTGTCGGCCCAGAGAAGCACTTTCCGGTCAGCGTTCCGTCGAGATGGCCGTTTTTGAAACCATGCTTGAAATGTCTCGGCGGCAAAGGCTGGAATCTGCCTTTTCTGTGGGACTCCGGCAATCCTCTTCGAGATGTTCCTCAGGCCCGGCAGTTGAGTAAACAGATTGACGAATCCTGGCGCGATCGATGCCAAACGCGCCCACTTGTCGATCCATCCGAAGGCGTAGGCGTACACCGGGCGAATGCGCCCTTCCCAATAGTGGGCGAGGAACTCGGCTTTGTACGTCGCCATATCCACATTGACCGGGCAATCCCCCTTGCAGCCTTTACACGACAGGCACAAGTCCAGCGCTTCTTTAACATGCTCATCGCGCCAGCGTTCTCGGATCACATCGCCGTGCAGCATTTCCCAGAGCAGGTGGGTGCGGCCGCGGGTCGAGTGCATCTCTTCGTGCGTTACCATGTAACTGGGGCACATCGTGTCCTGCTCGCCTTCACCATTTTCCCGGCGGCACTTCCCAACTCCCACGCAGCGCAGGGCAGCATGCGCAAAGCTGCCATGATCGTTTGGGTATTTGAAATAAGTGGCTGGATCCCATGGGTGATAATCGGCACCCAAACGCAAGTTCTCGTCAATGCGGTAGGGGTCGACAACTTTTCCCGGATTCATTTTCCAATCCGGATCCCAGATGGATTTGAATTCGCGGAATGCTTCGATCAACTCGGTGCCGAACATCTTGTACAGAAATTCGGCCTTGGACTGCCCGTCGCCGTGCTCGCCAGAAATCGAACCGCCGTAGCTGGTGACGAGGTCGGTCGCCTCCTCCATGAATGAGCGCCACTTGCGGATGCCCGGCGCACTCATCAGGTCGAAGTTGATTCGGCAATGAATGCAGCCTTGCCCAAAATGCCCGTAAAGAGCCGAGCGGTAGTTATATTTCTCGTATAGCTTGCACAAGTCACGTAAATAGCCTCCAACTTTATCTGGAGCGACCGCGGAATCTTCCCATCCTTCCCAGGTAAGCGGCTCGCCGGGAACGAAAGCCGTCGCGCCCAACCCGGCCTCGCGCACTTGCCAGATCTCCTCCTGCTTTTCATCGGAGACGCAAAGCTTCATGTGAGGGGCGCCCATGCCTTCCAGTTCTTTCATGGTCTCCCGCGCCTGTTGCTCGGCTTCTTCCGTTGTGCCCGCGCCGAACTCGACTACCAGCCAACCCTTGCCTTCCGGCAGCACCGAGAGATCATTCTTCTGTGGCATGCCTTTCTTTTTCACGTTCTGAATCAGAAATTCGTCCAGCCCCTCAAACCCGATGGGCTTGTGTTTGAGAATTTCAGGAATGTGATCGCCCGCTTCGTAAATGTTTGGATAGCCGAGCACCAGCAAAACGCGTTTCGGATTGCTGTAAACCAGCCGGACTTTTGCCTCCAGGATGGTGACGCACGTGCTCTCGCTCCCTACCAGTGCACGCGCCACGTTGAACCGGCCGTCTTCGCCGGGGATCAGTTGATCGAGGTTGTAACCAGAGACCCGTCGTGGAATGTGCGGATATTTTGTATTGATCAGTTCAGCGTATCGGTTGCGCAGGGATTTGAGTTGCGCATAGATCCCGCCGATCCGCCCACCCTGGGCAATTTTCTGCTCAAGCTCTTGATCGTCCATCCAGCCCACGGTCATCTGCGTGCCGTCATATAGAACGATATCCATCGCGAGTACGTTGTCGGCAGCCTTTCCCGCCATCTGGGCGTGGACGCCGCACGAGTTATTACCCAGCATTCCCCCAAAAGTGCAGTGATTGTGGGTGGCGGGATCTGGCCCCCAGGTCAGGGTATGTGGCTTGGCAGCGTTGCGGAGCGTGTCACAGATGGTGCCGGGCTGCACGCGGGCGAACTTATTTTCGACATTCAGTTCAAGGATGTGGTGAAGATATTTCGACCAGTCGATGACCACGGCGACGTTGCAGCATTGTCCGGCCAGGCTGGTGCCGCCGCCCCGCGAAAGCAGCGGCGCCCCGAAACGGCGGCACGCCGCGACAGTAGCGATCACATCCTCTTTAGATTTTGGAATGACTACGCCGATCGGAACCTGCCGGTAATTCGAACCGTCCGTGGCGTACAGGGCTTTGCTGCCCGCGTCAAACCGGACCTCGCCGGCGACGTTGTTTCGCAGTTCCGCTTCCAATCCGGCGGCGTCCACGCTCAATTTCTGGTTCCGCCACGATTGCTTCAATTCCTCTGGCATAACGAGCGGAACCCGATTGGCCGACATCTCTCCTCCTTCAAGCGGCAAAACGCTGAGCATCTGCGCGCTTCAGCTCAAGGCCCATTCCTGGGCGGGACAAATCGGGGTGCAACTCACCATTCACCGGCGGGCGCACTCCATCGAAAAACATGCGTTCAATGCGGACGTGATCGTGAAAATACTCAATATTCCGCACCGGCGTGGCAGCGCAGCAGACGTGCGTATGCAGCGCCGGGGCCGTGTGCGCGGAAAGAGGCACGTGGTAGGCCTGGCACAGTGCCGCGACTTGCAGAAATCCAGTGATGCCGCCACAGCGTGTTGCATCGGCTTGCAAGACATCCACGGCCTCAGCCGCCAGCATGCGGCGAAAATAATCGAGATCGTACCCATATTCCCCCGCGGCGATTTCCATACCGGCGGGTGCCCGGTCACGTAACAGGCGGAGTCCCGCAAGGTCGTCGGAAGAAACCGGCTCTTCGAACCAGCGGACCCCGAAATCCGTGAAGATCACAGCCTGCTGTAGCGCTTGCTTCCGGCTATACGCTCCATTGGCGTCCACAAACAGTTCGGCATCGCGGCCAATCGCTCGCCGGGCTGAGCGGACTCTGCCAATGTCCGCCTGCGCGTCTCGGCCAATCTTCATCTTCACGCGGGAGATTCCCTGCTGCACCCAGCCTCGCAATTGAGCTTGCAGCTGCCGGTCCGAATAAGAAGTGAACCCGCCGCTGCCATAGACGGGCACTGCGATTCGCACTGCGCCCAGCAGCGCAACGAGAGGAAGGTTGAGCAGCCGGGCTTTCAAATCCCAGAGTGCTGTGTCCACGGCCGAGATAGCCATGGAAGCTATGCCGGGGCGGCCAAGATTACGGATACGGCGTACCATCGCGTTCCAGCAGGCGCTGGTTGCCATGGCATCGCGGCGCTCGACGACCTTTGCGAGCACGTCCCGAACCAGTGCGGCGGTCGCCTCATCCGCATAGGTGTAACCCAACCCGATGTCATTGCCGGCATGCGCCTGGACAATTACCAATGTGGTGCTGTTCCATTCGAGCGTGCCGTCCGATTCCGGAAAATCTGTCGGGATACGATACATCGACACTTCGATCCGTTCGATTGGTATGCCGCCTGTGGACGTGTGACTCCTCCTGTATCCAGCTGCCGCAATGCAGTGAAGACCTGATTGCTTCGCTCCTGGCGGCATTTGAAGCTTAAGTAGTGCTCTTGAAATAGAGATGACGTTTTTGCAACCAGGGGTAGCTTGCAAATTCAGAAAGGGCCAGCGCTCCAGAAACTTCTGGAAGTTTTCTCGCAAGGAGTGAAGCTGTGGTTGGGAAGCAAGAGGTAGTCGTGATTACCGGAGCATCGGCCGGGTTGGGGCGGGCGACCGCGCACGAGTTTGGAAGGAACGGCGCTAAAGTCGCATTGCTGGCGCGAGGCGTCGACGGCCTGGAGGGCGCCAAGCGAGAAATTGAGGCCTTCGGCGGTACAGCACTCGTCCTGCCCACCGATGTGGCCGACCCGGAGGCGGTAGAGCGCGCCGCTGAACAAGTGGAAGCGCAACTCGGCCCCATCGACATCTGGATTAATAACGCCATGGCTTCCGTCTTTTCGCCGGTGAAAGAGATGAAACCGGAAGAATACAAGCGCGTCACTGAAGTCACGTACCTCGGTGTCGTGTACGGCACTCTGTCGGCCCTGAAACGCATGTTGCCGCGCAATCAGGGGGCGATCGTACAGGTGGGCTCCGCACTTGCATACCGCAGTATTCCGCTCCAGTCAGCCTACTGCGCCGCCAAGCATGCCATTGCGGGATTTACCGATTCGTTGCGTTGTGAACTGATTCACGATAAGAGCAGCGTCCGCTTAACCATGGTGCAGATGCCCGCGCTCAACACCCCCCAATTTGGCTGGGTGAAAAGCCGGTTGAAGCACAAAGCCCAGCCTGTACCTCCGATTTTTGAACCAGAGGTCGGCGCCAGAGCCCTCTACTGGGCTGCCCATCATGATCGTCGCGAGATCTACGTAGGCTGGCCCACGGTGGAGGCCATTGTAGGCAACAAAATCGCCCCCGGTGCACTCGATCACTATCTCGCGCGGACCGGTTTTGACTCCCAGCAAACTTCTGAACCGGAGGATCCGAATCGTCCCGATAATTTATGGCATCCAGTGCCGGGCGATCATGGGGCGCACGGCAGCTTTGACGCGCAGGCGCATAAAACCAGCTGGGAACTGCGCGCGGATCTGGAACGCGTGTGGATTGGCGCTGGAGTGGCAGCTGCCATGGCTGCCGGATTTCTGGTCGCCTTGTGGCGAGATAAAAGCAAAATGTCCAGACGTTCTGGAAGCTGGCGTCGAATATTGCGCGGGGTGGCTTAATGATCGCAGTCGGGAGGTCTTGCTCATTCCAGGCACGTTGCTAAAAAACATACTCCGGCCGCTCCTGCTCGCCCTGTTGTGGCCGGCCCTCACCTACGCGCAGGACGTCTCCACGATCATTCAGAAATCGGCCGAAGCCAACAAGCGCGATTGGGAAGCCGTTCCTCAGTATGACAACTACGAACGCGACCGCGACAAAGACGGCGACAGAACCTATTCGGACACGATGCTCTATGGAACGCCATACCAGCGTCTGGTGGCCATCAACGGCCATCCTTTGAGCGCTGCCAAGCAAAAAGAGGAACAGAAGAAGTATGAGAACGAAGTAAGCAAACGGGAACACGAATCACCCGAGGAGAGATCGAAGCGCATTGCCAAGTACAACGAAGATCGCAAGCGCGACCAGACGATGCTCGATCAAATGACCAGCGCTTTCGACTTCCACCTGATCGGCAATCGAATCCTCAAAGGTCACAAAGTCTATGTCTTGAAAGCCACGCCCCGGAAGGGGTATAAGCCTCCCAATCGCGATAGCCAGGTGCTCACAGGAATGCAGGGCATGCTTTGGATTGACCACGATACGTATCAGTGGGTCAAGGTGGAGGCCCACGTCACCCATCCCGTGAGAATTGAGGGCTTCCTTGCTGAGGTGGAACCCGGCACTAGTTTTGAACTCGAAAAGCAACCCGTTGCCGACAATATTTGGATGGCGCAACATTTTTCCATGAGGGCGAATGCGAAGGTGATGCTTTTGGTCCGGCACCAAAGTGCGGAAGACGATACGTTCTTCAAGTATCGCCCTGCGTCCGGCGACACTCCCGCAAAGGAGTCGGGCAAGCAGGGTCAGTCAAAAAAATGAGCAGCAGGAAACAGCCGCTTCGAAATTAAGTGGATTTTCGCGGCGAGTACCAGTCGGCCCGTGTCAACGGCAATCCGCTATTTCCATTCAGGGGTTACTGGAGGAAAGGTTGTCTAGCGCCACAGTTATATCGTGTCACGACATTTATGTGAGACGAGTTTTCGGCCGCGCATATTGTCGCGGGCGTTTGCCGAAGGGTTGGCCATCACGAGATGCTAGACGATTGTAATGAGCCGACTCTAACGCGTCTGAAGACCGCAAGCCAGTAACTACTTATTCCTTCTAACAACTCCGGCCCACCTGACTTCTTCCGTCTTAAGGAAGTGTTGCCTTTCGCTGCATTCTCAAGGCAGCGCCTTAAAGGACAGGCCCCAAAAGCATGTTCCGACATGCGCTCGGCCAATTGCTCTCTTGGTCGTTTGAGTATCGACTCGCCTCTCTCGACTCAACTCCAGACGACGGCAGGCCGATGGGGAATTTAAGCGATGCTGCGAATCGCAGGGGTCGTTCCCGCGCCAGCATGCCTCAGTTCCGCACATTGAAAGATGGAGGCTCTGAACGACGACCACAACAACCTTCGCGAGTGTTGCAACCGGGAACACGCGACCCGGCCAGAGTAGCGGCTTGCGGGTTTTGTTAGTCGAAGATGAGCCAGCCGACGTTGAGCTGGCATTGCGTGCCCTGCGGCAGGCAGGCTTCGAGGCCAGCGCGGACATTGCGCAGACCAGAGAGGAATTTACAAACTTGGTTCGCAAGAACTCTTACGACGTGATTCTGGCTGACTACAAGCTGCCGAATTGGAATGGCATGGAATCGCTCGACGTCCTGCGGGCGGAGGGATTGGATTGTCCCGTAATCCTACTGACGGGAGCGCTCGGCGAATTGACCGCGGTGGAGTGCATCAAGCAGGGTGCTTCCGATTACGTTCTGAAGGATCAGCTGGCTCGCCTGCCCGAATCGGTGAGGCGAGCGATACGCGAGAAAAAGCTGCGCGAGGATCACAGACGGTCACTGGACGAGCTGGCCCGTTCCAATCGCGACCTGGAACAGTTTGCCTACGTGGCCTCGCACGATCTTCAGGAACCGCTGCGGATGGTCGCGACTTACACGCAGTTGCTGGCCGAGCGCTATCAGGGAAGACTCGACGAGAACGCGGACAAGTATATCCACTACGCGGTGGACGGCGCCCTGCGGATGCAGAAACTGGTGCAAGACCTGCTGGCTTTTTCACGGGTCGGAAGGCAAGGTCTGGATCTCCAGAGCACCGACAGCGATGCCGTACTGCAACTGGCCCTGACAAACCTGCAGGCCGCGATTCAGGAGAGCGGCGCGGTCATCGAGCACATTCAACTTCCCGTGGTAATCGCCGATAGTTCCCAACTGGCGCAGGTATTTCAAAACTTGATCGGAAATGCCATCAAATTCCGCGGTTCCGAGCCTCTGCGGATTCGCGTGAGTGCGGAAGCCAAGGGGAAGGAATGGGTCTTCTCGGTAGGCGACAACGGCATTGGCATCGCAGCCGAGCACGCCGACAGTGTGTTCGTCCTGTTCCGGCGCCTGCACACCCGCACTGAGTATCCGGGAAACGGAATTGGACTCTCTATCTGCAAGAAGATCGTGGAACGGCACGGCGGCAGGATCTGGGTGGAATCCGAGCCCGGTCACGGCTCCACCTTCCGGTTCACACTTCCTCTGGAAAGGAACGCCCGGGAGGGGTACGGACACACCAATGAAAATTCCTGAAATCCTTATGGTCGATGACAATTCGGCGGACGTTGACTTGACCAGCGAAGTGCTGGCTCAAAGCAAAGCGCATTTTCATGTGAATGCCGTTAACGATGGGGTGGAGGCAATTTCATTTCTGAGACGGCAGGGCAAATATGATAAGGCGCCAGTGCCGGACCTGGTTGTGCTCGATCTCAACCTGCCGCGCAAGGATGGCTGCGAGGTGCTGCAAAACATAAAGGCCGATCCCGCGCTGGCGAAGATTCCGGTCGTCATTTTCACCACCTCGCAAGCGAACTCGGACATTACGCGCAGCTACCAACTCGGAGCGAACTGTTACCTGAGAAAGCCCGGAAATCTTCCGGAATTCGTGGCGGTCGTCCAATCGATGGCTGAGTTCTGGCTGGGGTTCGCCAGCCTGCCCCAAAGGGAAAAGCGATGAATGAGCAATCAACCCACGTCTTACTGATCGAAGACAATCCGGGAGATGCGGATCTGGTGCGCTTGCGGCTGGTGGAAGGCAAGGCAGCGGTCGATGTGAATTGCGTCAAACGATTATCCGACGCGCTCGACTCGCTCAAAGAAAGTTCGCCTTCGGTCATTTTGCTCGACCTGAACCTGCCCGACAGCCAGGGCGCGGAAACCTTCCGCAAGGTGCTGGAGAATGCGCCCAATGTGCCGGTTGTCATTCTCTCCGGGCAGGACGATGAAGAACTGGCGATGAAGGCCCTCCACCAGGGAGTCCAGGATTATCTGGTAAAGGGCGCCTTTTCCAGCGGTAGCCTGGATCGGGCCATGCGTTACGCCGTCGAACGGCAAGCCCTGCTGCGCTCTCTCGAGATGAGCCGCAAGCAGCAGCTGGAGTTCAAAAACCAGTTTCTTTCCCATGTATCGCACGAACTGCGCACCCCGCTGACCTGTATTCACCAGTTTGTCACCATCCTGCTGGATGGCTTGGCCGGCGAAGTCCGCCCCGAACAGCGCGGCCATCTCAAGACGATTCTTAAAAGCGTGAATCAGCTGGGAGCGATGGTTCGCGATCTGCTGGAGGCGAGCCGGGCGGAGTCGGGCAAGATTCGCATCGAACCGCGCTGCGTCGCGATCGAAGATCTGATCCGCCAGGCAGTCGCCATGATGCAACCCGTCGCTGAGCAAAAGGAAGTAGGCCTGGAAGTCGGCGTAGACACCAGGATTCCCTTCGTGCACGGCGATCCTGGCCGGATTCTCGAGGTGCTGATCAACCTCATCGATAATGGCATCAAGTTCACCCCGCAGGGCGGAGCGGTCACGGTACGGGCGTGCCTGGTGCAGACCGATCCTGACTTTGTCTACATCTCCGTGGCCGACACCGGCTGTGGCATCGCTCCGGAAGCCAGAGCCCTGATCTTCGAGCGGCTGTATCAGGATCCCAACGCCGTGGACAACAGCCGCAAGGGCCTGGGTCTCGGGTTATTCATCGCGAAAGAACTGATCACACTTCATGGCGGGCGCATCTGGGTTGCCAGCGAGCCAGGGCACGGCAGCACGTTCTCCTTCACGTTGCCGCGATATTCCCTGGCCAAGCTGCTGTTGCCTGTTCTCACCTACGGGGAGAAGCTGCGGGAAAACATTGTTCTGGTCAAGGTTGTCCTGCGTCCGTTGAAAACGCCGGTTCGCGCCAACTGGAAAGACATCTGCCAGCGTTGCCTGGAGATTCTGCAGCGCTGTGTCTATCTGGATAAGGATCTGGTATTGCCACCGATGACGTCGGCCGCCGCGGAAGAGATCTTTCTGGTGGTTGCGTCTACCGACCTGCAGCGCTCCGAGATCATGATGACGCGTATCCGTGAGCAACTGGGGAAGGTGGCTGACCTGAAAGGCGCGGGCGAACTGGAAGTGTCCGCCCAGGCAGTACCGCTTCCCGAGGCTGGCGCGTGCGCAACTTTGCAGGATCAAGTCCAGGAAATTGCCGACTGGGTTAGCGACATCGTTGGAAAGCTTTTGGCAGGCAAGCAGGATTCCACCGAACAACCGTGAGACATGCGCGGAAAATCCCACGTGAATTTTGGAATGGAGGAGAGCACATGGCAAATTCAAAAATCATGATCGTGGATGATGATCCCGATCTCAGGCAGGCGCTGCGACTGCGTCTGCGCGCCAACCGGTATGACACCGTCAACGCGGCCGATGGTTATTCGGCCATTGCGCTCGCTTACAAGGAGCACCCCCGATCTCATCATCCTTGATCTCGGCTTGCCCGCGGGCGACGGCTTTGTAGTTCTCGACCGGCTGCAGAAGGATGACAAGCTATCGGCCATCCCGGTGGTCGTGCTGACGGCTCGCGATCCGCAAACCAATGAGCGGCGGGCGCTGCAGGCGGGCGCGGCCGCATTCTTCCAGAAGCCCGCCGATAACGGGGAATTGCTGGAAGTGATTCGCACGACCCTGTCCCAGAGCGGCTCAGCCAACAGGCTGCCTTCCTGAGGCGGGCGCTCGCAGAAAACCGTGCGCTGTCGCGAACAAGCGTACGCCGGCGGCGTAAAGGACGCAGCCTTGCGCAGCAGCGCGGTAAAACGTTCTCCACTACGGCGAATGAGGGCCTGCCATGAATCTCAATTTTTCGCTCACGCCAGTTACTCCCGAGCATGGAATTGCGAGACGGCACCGGCGCGCCCTGTTCAGCGTGCCGGTTCGCTTTCACCACCTTGCTGCAGGCGGAGTACGCACCTCCCATGGCATTAGCCTCGATATCAGCGAGAGCGGACTGGGCGCGCTTGTGCAGGGCAGTTTGCAAGTGGGAGACACTGTAGCCCTTGATCTGCCTTTGGCGGAGCGGATGTTGAGCGCGATTGCCATCGTCCGTCACACCTCGGACCTCAGTTCGGGATTCGAATTCGTGGGACTGACCCCCGAGGAGCGGTTACACATCACGAGCGTCGCTGGCGGCGCATGATTCAGATGAGCGGTTTTGGTACGGCAGGCATTCCGGTTCCATTTTGGGGCGCCTGCGCCTTTCGTGTGTGAGCTATCACGCTCCGCAACCATCCCCCTGTCCGATACTGGGCTAGTTAGCTTCGTCTGTTTTGGCGATCGTAAATTTACGTTGCCGACAGAATACCAATTCAGTTTCGCGTCTGGTGTATCCCCCAGCGCGGTCGTCATGGTGGAGGTTTTAGATGCCCAGAGCTAGACAAGTAAAGCCCACCCTCAGAAATGGAATCGCGAAATGTCCCACCGGCATTTTCGGATTAGACCAGATCACAGACGGCGGCCTGCCCAAGGGCCGTCCCACTCTCATCTGCGGCACAGCGGGATGCGGCAAAACCATCCTGGGCATGGAGTTTCTGGTGCGTGGAGCCAACGAGTTCGACGAGCCCGGCGTGTTCATGGCCTTCGAGGAGACAAGCCAGGAGTTGACCCAGAATGTCGCCTCCATGGGCTTTGACCTGCCCGCGCTGGTCGCCCAAAAGAAATTGGTCATGGATTACGTGCGCATTGAACGCAGCGAAATCGAAGAGACCGGCGAATACGACTTGGAAGGCTTATTCATCCGCCTGGACAGCGCGATCCGGGCCGTCGGGGCCAAACGCGTGGTGCTCGACACCATCGAATCTCTGTTCTCCGGCTTCAGCAACACGAACATTCTGCGCGCGGAACTCCGCCGCCTGTTCGGATGGTTGAAGGCAAAGGGGGTGAGCGCGGTCATTACCGCTGAGACGGGAGACGGAACCATCACCCGCAACGGGATCGAAGAGTACGTCGCCGATTGCGTGATACTGCTCGACCACCGGGTGGAGGAGCAAAGTTCGATTCGGCGCTTGCGGGTCTTGAAGTATCGCGGCACCATGCACGGCACCAACGAGTATCCCTTCCTGATCGGAAAAACCGGTTTTTCCGTGCTTCCCCTGAGTTCCTTGAAGCTGGAACACAACGCGCCCGTCGAGCGAGTTTCGACTGGTGTTCCGCGCCTTGACACGATGCTGGGCGGAAAGGGCTTTTACCGCGGGACCAGCATCCTGCTTTCGGGTGTGGCGGGCACGGGCAAGAGCAGCCTGGCGGCGCACTTTGTGCAGGCAGCTTGCCGACGGGGCGAACGCGCCCTCTACATGGCTTCTGAACAGTCTACGAACGAAGTGATTCGCAACATGCGCTCCATCGGCATCGACCTCGAGCCCTGGGTGAAACGGGGTCTCCTGCGCTTCTATGCGGCGCGGCCTGGAACGTACGGCCTGGAGAAGCATCTGGTCACCATTCACGATCTGACAGCGGAGTTCAATCCGAAAGTCGTGGTCATCGATCCCATCACCAATTTCGGCTCGGTCGGAACTTATTCGGAAGTGAAGTCGATGGTCACTCGCCTCATCGACATGTTCAAGTCGCGCGAGATTACCGCGATGTTCACGAGTCTTACGTCGGGCGACAGTTCTGCTCCCGAATTAAGCGAGGTCGGCGTTTCCTCACAAATGGATGCGTGGCTTTTGCTGCGCAACCTGGAATCGAACGGAGAGCGCAATCGCGGGCTCTACGTGCTGAAGTCGCGGGGCATGGCGCACTCCAACCAGATTCGCGAATTCCTTCTGACCGACCATGGAGTGCAGTTGCGCGATGTCTATGTGGGACCCTCCGGACTGCTCACCGGCTCGGCGCGAGACGCACAGGAGGCCAAAGAACGTGCGGATGCATCCGAGCGCAAACAACAGGCGCTGCGCAAGGAGTTCGAACTTAGGCAAAAGCGGGCGCAATTGGAGGCAGAAATCGCAACGATGCGGGCCAAATTTGCACTCCTGGAACAGGGTGCGCTGCGCGACTCCCGCGACATGGAGTCTCGGGAAAAGCAAGTCGCCCTCGACCGGGTAGAAATGGGCCGAATCCGCAATGCGGACGCGGTCTCCACGCACCGGAATGGCCACGCTTGATTGGCTGACGCAACCCCTAAGTTCGAAAAGAAAAGAGTCTGAAATGAAAAAGATGAACATACACAAAACCAGAGGCAAGCATGAGCGGGCGCCCCGAAAAGCCTGGAACCTTCGGCTCTATATAGCCGGCGACACCTCGCGGTCGATCGCGGCGCTTACAAACTTACAGAAAATCTGCGACCAGTACGTGCCGGGCCAGTACTACGTGGACGTCGTGGACTTGTCCAAAAGTCCGCAACTCGCGGCGGGCGACCAGATCGTTGCCGTACCCACGCTGGTGCGCCGTTTGCCGCCGCCGCTGAAAAGGATCATCGGGGATCTGTCGAACTCCGAGCAGGTGCTCGTCGGGCTCGATTTGCGTCCGGGAAAGGTTTCTATATGAAAGCGCAGCCCCTGAAGAAGGCCCTCGCCACGGCCACTACTTCGGCAAATCACACCAGGAAATATGTGCTTCGACTCTACGTGACCGGGGCCACTTCTTCTTCGCGGCGCGCCATTCTGAACATCACTTCAATTTGCTCGGAGCACCTGCAAGGAAAGTACGATCTCGAGGTCATCGACATCCACCAGAAGCCAACGTTGGCCAAGGACGAGCAGATTGTAGCCGCACCCACCTTGATCAAACAGTTGCCCTTGCCGTTACGGCGGATCATCGGCGACTTGTCCGATCGTGACAGCGTGCTGTTCGGGCTGGACTTGAAGGCCAAAGCGTAGGTGGAACATGCCATGCGCAAAGAATCGGAGTGAGCGGCAGCTGCAAGCGAAACTGAAGCGGCTGCAGATTCGCCTCGCCGAGTCGGAAGCGACCATGAAGGCCATCCGTTCCGGGAACGTGGATGCCATCGTGGTGGAGGGGCCCAGGGGCAGCCGGATCTTTTCCCTGCAGAGCGCAGAAGAGCCGTACCGGATTCTGGCGGAACGCATGAATGAAGGCGCCGCAACGCTCACGGCCGACGGCACTATTCTCTTCTGTAATCAGCATCTGGCCGACATGGTGGGAATCCCGGCCGAACGGCTCCTGGGTTCTTCGCTGATGTGCATTCTGCCCGAAGATGAGCGCCCGGGCGTGCCGGAGTTGATGCGGATGGCGTCGACCCGTGATGTCCGCGCCGAGCGCCGGTTTTCGCGAAGTGACGGCACGACCTTGCCGGTGCAGTTATCGCTCAGCCAGATTCCGGTCGAAGAATCGGGGCAGGGCATCTGCATGGTGGCCACCGACCTGACGGAGCAGAAAGCGGCGCACGACGAAGTGCGCCGCCTGAATGCTGGCTTGGAACAGCAAGTGCTCCGCCGCACCGCCGAGTTGGAAGCCGCCAACCAGGAACTCGAGGCCTTCACGTACGCGGTGGCCCACGATCTGCGCGCTCCCCTGCGCCACATTCATGGCTTCTCCGACCTGCTTCAGCAGGACTCCGAATCGGTGTTGAGCGTGGATGGCCGGCACTCCCTCGACTGCGTCCGCAAAGGAACCCTGCGCATGGAAAAGCTGCTCGAGGATCTGCTGAACCTCAGTCGGTTCGGCAGGCAGTCGCTTCATCGGCGAGAAGTCGATTTAAAAACATTGGTTCGTGAGGTGATGGATGATCTCGCACCCGACACCAAGGACCGCCAGATCGAATGGATCATTCGCGAACTTCCGGTGGCCAACTGCGATCCCGCATTGATGAAGATCGTCTTCGCTAACCTTTTATCGAATGCCGTCAAGTTCACTCGACCGCGTCCCACCGCCACGATTGAAGTCGGTCAGACGACTCGCCAGGGCGAACCAGTGCTCTTTGTCCGGGACAATGGGGCCGGCTTTGACATGCGCCATGCCGGCAGGCTGTTCGGCGTATTTCAGCGGTTGCATCGGGCGGAAGACTTCGAAGGAACCGGCGTCGGGCTGGCAACCGCGCCACGCATCTTGCAGAAACATGGAGCAAGAATCTGGGCAGAGGCCGCACCGGATAAAGGCGCGACTTTCTATTTCACCTGCGGCGCGGCCCCGGCCGCCGCGGAACAGAAAATCACGGCAGAGGAGGCGATGTGAACCGATCGCCGCTTTCCCGGGAAGACTCAACGACGGGTGAGTTCGACCCCGGTATTTTGCGGAGATTGAATCAGTTTGTCTCGCTGTGCAGCGGGCTCGCGGTGGCATTCGGGCTGTGGGCTCTGGCTGGATGGATGTTTCACATCCCCCGGATGAAGAGCATTCTTTCGGGCCAGGTTGCCGTGAAGGCGAACACAGCTGCGTGCTTTCTACTGATTGGGTTTGCGCTGTGGATCCTTCGGAAGGAATCCTTGCCCCTCGCCGCCGCTTGGAAAGCGGCAGCTAAGCTTGCGGCTGGGCTGGCCGCCCTCGTGGGGTTGCTCTCTCTTCTGGAGTGCATCTGGGGCTGGGACCTGGGCATTGATCAGTTATTGTTCACGGCAGGAGTGGAGGACATTCCAGGCAGCGTGCGTCCCGGCTTGATGTCCCCTCTCTCAGCTCTTGGTTTCTTCGCGCTCGGGCTCGGGCTCCTTCTGCAGGACTCCGCGTCCAGGCTGCGGCGTTGGTCGTCGCAGTTGTTGCCCTGCGGTGTGTCCATCGCCGCCATCTTCGGTGTTCTGGACTTCGTTCTCGACCCGACGACGACCCATACCCACATCTCTCCAATCACGGCCTGCCTCTTGTTTCTATTCGCTTTTGGGGTGATGTTTGCGCGCCCGCAATGGGGCTTGGGGACTTTGGTCGCCGGAGTGACCCTGGGCGGCGCATTGACGCGCCGGTTGCTCCCGGCGGCGATCTTCATTCCCCTGGCCATCGGATGGCTGCGCTGGAAGGGACAAAATGCCGGCCTGTTTTCGGATTGGGCCGGTGTGGCTTCGATGACGGGACTTTTGATCGTTCTGTTATCCGGCCTCACCGTCTGGACCGGGTTCACCGTGGATCGCAGCGACCGGGAACGCCGCCAGGGCAAGGAAAACGCCGACCGGCTTGCATCCATCGTCGAATGCTCCAACGACGCGATTATCGGAAAGACCACGGAAGGTATTGTCACCAGCTGGAATCCGGCGGCCGAAGCGATCTACGGCTACTCCGCCCAAGAAGTCATTGGCCGGCCTATTTCCAAAATCATTCCACCAGATCGCCAGAAAGAGTTCGACGCGATTCTCGACAGAATCCGGCGAAACCAGCGCATCAGCCACTACGAGACGGAACGGGTGCGCAAGGATGGGCAAATCGTTTCTGTTTCCCTGTCGGTCAGTCCCGTGCGGGACAAAGCAGGGAACGTGGTGGGAATCTCCACCATTACTCGCGACATTACCGAACGCAAACGTGCGGAGGAGAAACTTCGTCAAGCTTCGCTCTACGCCCGCAGCCTCATTGAGGCCAGCCTCGACCCTCTGGTCACTATTAGTAAAGATGGCAAGATCACCGACGTGAACCAGGCTACCGAGGCGGTGACTGGGGTCTCACGGGACAGCTTGGTTGGCAGTGATTTTTCCAACTATTTCACCCAACCCGAAAAGGCGAGACAAGGGTATGAGCAGGTATTTGCCGAGGGCAGGGTAATGGATTATGGGCTCGCCATTCGGCACGCGTCGGGACAGCTGACGGAAGTCCTCTACAACGCCAGCGTCTTCAAGAACGAGGCGGGAGAAATTGAAGGAGTCTTCGCGGCGGCTCGCGATATCACCCGTCGCAAGCAAGTCGAAGACGAATTGCGCCTTAGCCGCGAACGGTTGGCCCTGGCGCTCAAGGCAGGGCACTCGGGCACTTTTGATTGGGATATGCAAAACAATATCAATCAGTGGTCCACCGAGGTCGAAGAAGTGTATGGGATCGCCCCAGGAGCGTTTGGCGGGACCTACGAGGATTGGGAAGCTCTGGTAGCCCCTGAAGACCTGGCCACAGCACGAAAGGCTATCGAGGAATCGCTGAAGACGGGGGAGTTCGCTTCGGAGTGGCGTATACGCCGCCGCAATGACGGGGAAATCCGCTGGATCACCGCCCGCGCAAAAGTGATTCTCGATGAAGCGGGGCAGCCTCAACGCATGCTCGGCCTCAACATGGATGTGACCGAGCGCAAGCGTGCCGAGGAGGAAGTGCGCCGTCTCAATCAGGAACTGGAACAGCGTGTGATTCAGCGTACCGCGCAACTGGAAGCCGCCAATAAAGAACTCGAAGCCTTCACCTACTCGGTCTCTCACGACCTGCGCGCCCCACTGCGGCACATCAGCGGTTTCTCAAAGCTTTTGACGGAGGAATACGCTTCCACCCTCGCCCCCGAGGCGCAACACCACTTGCAGAGAATCCAGGCAGGTACGCGTCAGATGGGCCTGCTGGTGGATGACCTGTTAAATCTGGGCCGCATCGGCCGCCATGAAGTGCGCCTTCAAGTCACCGGCCTGAACTCGGTAATCAATGAATGCCTGTCCGATCTGAAAGCAGAATGTGAAGGACGACATCTGGAGTGGAAGATTGGGACCCTCCCCTTCGTCGAGTGCGATGCCGCCCTGATGAAGCAGGTCTTTCAGAACCTGTTGTCGAATGCGGTGAAGTTCACTCGCCCCCGCAGCCAAGCGGTGATTGAAGTGGGACAGAAGGATCAGGGCGGAACTGCCGTGGTCTTCGTGCGCGACAATGGCGTCGGCTTCAGCATGAAATATGCCGACAAACTCTTCGGTGTCTTTCAGCGGCTGCACCGCCCGGAAGATTTTGAAGGCACTGGAGTAGGTCTGGCCACCGTGCAACGCATTATTCAGAAACACGGCGGGCGCATCTGGGCGGAAGCCGAACTGGACAAAGGCGCAACTTTTTATTTCACCCTCGGAGCCTCCGAGAAAACCGAACTCCAAACCAAAGCCGCAACGGCGGGAGATCAAGCATGACGAGTCGACAAGTAGAAATTCTGCTGGTGGAAGATAATCCTGACGACGTGGAGCTCACGATGCACGCTCTGCGCAAGGAAAACCTGGCCAACAACATCCACGTCGCTCGCGACGGCGAGGAAGCGCTCGAGTTCCTGTTCTGCAGTGGCGCTCACTCCGACCGCTCTTTCGAGTGCCCGCCCAAGCTCATCTTGCTGGACCTGAAACTGCCGAAGGTAGACGGCATGGAAGTCTTGAAGCGGCTGAAAGCAGATGCACGGACAAAGACCATTCCGGCGGTGATCCTGACCTCATCCAAAGAGGAACGCGACTTGGTCAGCAGCTATAACCTGGGGGCGAACAGTTACATTCAGAAGCCGGTGGACTTCGACAAGTTCCGGGAGACCGTGAAAACTTTAGGTCTCTACTGGCTGGTGATCAACCAGCCCCCGGTGGCCGAACCGCTACCCCAAACTGCGACGGCAAAAACGACCAGCGCCTGAAATAACCGACTGAGAAATTTGTTCGGAAGCATGCACCTTAGCATGCTGCCGCAAAGTTGCGAAGGCACATATTCCTGCGTGTGCCTGCTAACTGACCACTGCCCACTGACCGCTGACCACTGGCCACTGACCACTGGTCCCTAGCTGTGGTGTATCAACAGGTTGTTCCGGTCGAGACCGGATCGGCTGATGGGTGGAGCGTGGTTCAGACTAGCATGGGGGCGATGCCAGTTGTACTGATGGAGCCAGGGGAGTAGGTGAGAACAGCGTTGGTCCGAGGTCTGATAAGCGCGCGCGTAAGCCCACTCTCGGAGAGCGGTTTGGATAAAGCGCTCGGCTTTGCCGTTGGTGCGGGGGGTGTAGGGGCGAGTGCGGCAGTGGCGAATGTCATGCTGACGGCAGACGGCGCGAAAGGCGAGGGATTGATAGCAGGGGCCATTATCGGTGAGCACGCGGCGGATGCGGATGCCGAGTCGCTGGTAGTAAGCAACGGCGGAGGACAGAGCTGCAGCCGCAGAAGGACCTTTCTCGTCGGGATAGATCTGAGCGAAGGCGATACGGGAATGGTCGTCGACCCCGACGTGCACGAAGTCCCATCCCGCGCCGCGGCTACGACGGGTCAGATCGCCGTGGATGCGGGGGCCGACGGCAGCGAAGCGGCCGAGTTTCTTGATATCGAGATGGAGCAGATCTCCGGGAGCGGCATGTTCGTAGCGATGGATGGGCGGGGCGGGACTGAGATCGCGGATGCGGTTGAGTTTCAGGCGACGCAGGATACGGCCTACGGTGGCCGGACTCAACCTCAGGTGAGAAGCAATGCGACAGGCGGCCCAGCGCTGACGCCGGAGAAGTTCGACCTGTTGGACCTGGGCGGCGGGAGTAGGGCGACGCAGATGATGCGGGCGGGAACTGCGGTCGTGCATTCCCGCCTGTCCGGAGCTACGGTAACGGGCGACCCACTTGGCAGCGGTTTTGGCGCTGACGTTGAAGGCGGCTGCAGCCGCCTTCAACGTCACTTTCTCAAAGAGAACTTTTCTGGCGAGAACTTCTCGACTCCAGAGCGTAAGTCGGGCATTCTGATGGAGGTCCATTCGTCTCTCTCCCCAAGAAGCGGATTGGTTCGCACCTTCAGCTTCTCCGGTTTGAGTTGAATGGACTATTCACTTCTAAGGAACAACGTGTTGAAAGATCACA